>CAWDWL010000008.1:0-53260 GCA_963805995.1 uncultured Pseudomonadota bacterium
GCCGGGAAGAATCGCTTTCAGTGCCGACAATTCCACCAAGGACGGAAGCTGAAATCGAGGCTGCCACTGCAAGCGACGCCCACAATCCGCCGATCACGCCGGAACGGCGAAGGCGGCTCCAACCGTACCACGGGTAAAGACGCTGCGCGGTGCCTTGGGATTGACACAGGAAGAGTTCGCAAAACGTTACGATATCCCCATAGGTACGCTACGCGATTGGGAACAAGGTCGAACGGAGAGCGGCCTGACGGAACTTGTGCTCGCCTTAAAATTCGTGACGCCCCAATTGTCGGAGGATACATCGTGCTCCTCAAGAGGAAAAAATCGTACAACTCGTACGCCGGATGACACCGTCCTTTCTCGCGAGGCTTTCTGGAAACGCATCCTGCTTACGCGAGGTGCGCAGGGTCTGAATCGGACCGCCACCCTACGGAAGGGCCAGTGGAGCACCGAGCGCAGCTGCCAGAGCTGCTCCGGGGATGTGGTTCCCCGTGACGACAAAGCCGCCGGTGAACGAACTGTGGGCGAGTCCTCGCATTTCTGCGCAGAGCAAACGCCAGGATCGCTTCTTCTGAACGCGGCAGGGCGCCTAATGCTTCTTGCGTTCCTTGCCCTTGGCCGGGTCATGAACCTCAAGCGACGGAAACAGGTTGTGGTAGAAACCTCGGTCGCGCGAGAGCAGACGCGTCGCCTGCGTCCGGGCGTGAGCCCCGACGAGAAAGTCCGCCAAAATTCTTGTCCGCTGTCCTCCTTGCCGCCGATAAGTCCTCCACGCACGGCTGGCGAGGAAATGCACTTCCCGGGTCAATGATTGCGTGCGGATATCATTGCTTTCCAGGAAAGCGTCACACTCCTGGCGGGTCTCGAAGTGAATGCAGAGTTCCGCGTAAACAATATCGCTGATCACCAGTGACCCTTCAGCCGCCGAATCCTGAAGAGCATCGGCTGATGCTTCGTAGAATTCCTCGTTGGGCACGAGGATGTCGAGCAGGATATTGGTGTCGATAGCCGTGATCACCGGCCGCGCACGTCTTCAATGAACTTATCCACCGATGAATAGCCGAGTTTCGCAAATGTAGCGCCACAACGGCCCTTCCACCGGGCAAGGTTGAGCTTCCTGGGCGCCTTCTTAAGGATGATGGAGCCGCCGACCACGGCGAACTCGACTTCGGTTTCAGGGCCCAGGCCGAATTGATCGCGGATTTCCTTTGGGATCGTTACCTGACCGCGTTCACCGACTTTCATACTTTCTAGTATGATCGCTTAGTCATACATCGGTCAATGGCGCGGGCGCTTAGCCGCTCTCGGAGTCAAGGCGCAGCGATTCCTCCCGCTCGGCCGGCTCACGCAAATCGTTGCGCGTAGCGATTTCCTTGGGCACCGCCCGGAGCCAGGCCTCAAAATTGTTACCGGTACTGAGTCAAGCCGGCTTGCGGCGCATCATTGCGGCGCGGCGGGCGCGCACTACGATTTCGCCGCGCTGGTTCTTTCCCCGATGCTCGAACATCGCGACTCCCCAT
This sequence comes from uncultured Pseudomonadota bacterium, assembly GCA_963805995.1. Lineage (GTDB taxonomy): Bacteria > Desulfobacterota > Binatia > Binatales > Binataceae > JAJPJA01. Next base: position 1,521 of record CAWDWL010000008.1, read on the forward strand.
TGTGGACGCGACTTGGACTCCCGCGTCTCCACGACCTCGGTCTCGGCGTAAATCGTGTCCCCGATGAAAACCGGTTTGGGGAACTCGACCTTCTCGAATCCGAGGTTGCCCACCGTGGTCCCCAGGGTGAGATCTCCCACCGACAGGCCCACCACCAGTCCCAGGGTGAAAATGCTGTTGACCAGCCGCTGACCGAATTCCGCCTGCTTGGAAAACTCGGCGTCGAGATGGAGCGGTTGCAGGTTCATGGTCAAGGCCGTGAACAGCAGGTTGTCGGTCTCGGTTACGGTCCGCCCCGGTTGATGCTGCACCACCAGGCCCACGGTGAGTTCCTCGAAATACTTGCCCGCCATAAAATTTAAACCTGATTCCGCTTGTTCAATATCGTAACCTATGGTCGATGGGCAACGGCAGAGCAGCGAGGCCGATTTCGCGCCGCTACGTTTACTCCTTACAGCTTAAGGGTTACAATGTAGGGGCGCGGTGGGGCCCTCACAGGCTTACCGCGTTTCTAATATCAAATCAAAGAACAAGATATGCGTCGCGACGATATACGCAACCTGGCAATAATTGCCCACGTTGACCACGGCAAGACCACTTTGGTGGATGCCTTGCTGCGCCAATCGGGCGTCTTCCGCGCTAACGAACAGGTGATGGAACGAGTGCTCGACTCCTTTGCTCTGGAGCGCGAGCGCGGTATCACGATTTTGGCCAAAAACACTTCGATTACCTGGGGGCCAGTGCGGATCAACATCGTCGATACCCCCGGCCATTCCGACTTCGGCGGCGAGGTCGAACGCACGCTCTCGATGGTCGATGGCGTGCTGCTGCTGGTTGACGCCTGCGAAGGCCCCTTGCCGCAGACGCGCTTCGTGCTCAAGAAGGCGCTGGAATCGGGCCTGGTGCCAATCGTTTGCATCAACAAGATCGATCGCCACGATGCCCGGCCCACCGAGGTGCTCGACGAGGTTTACGACCTGTTCATCGACCTCGACGCCAACGAGAGCCAGCTCGATTTTCCGGTCCTTTATACCAACGCGCGCGAAGGTATCGCGCTGACCGAGCCCAATGGCACCGGCACCGACCTCAAGCCGATGTTCGAGGCGATAATCCGCCATCTCCCCGGTCCCGACGTCGATCCCGACGAGTCGCTTCAGTTTCAGGCCAACAACCTGGAATACAACGAGTATGTCGGCCGGCTGGCGATCGGGCTGGTGGTTTCCGGATCGATTGCCGCCGGGGTGAACTATTCGTTGTGCCGGACCGACGGCAGCCGCATCGTGTGCAAGGTCGCGCATATTTACGGGTGGCATGGGCTCAAGCGCATCGAGTTGGAGGAGGCGCGCGCGGGCGATATCATCGCCGTCGCCGGCATCGAGGATATCGCGATCGGCGAAACCATCGGGGCGCTGGAAAATCCGCGTCCGCTGCCGCCAATCAGAATCGACGAGCCCACCGTGTCGATGACGTTTTCGGTCAACAACGCGCCCTGGGCGGGACGCGAGGGCCAGTACGTGACCTCGCGCAAGCTGCGTGAACGCATCGAACTGGAGTCGCGCCGCAACGTCAGCATCCGCATCGAAGAGACCAGTGTCGATTCCTGGCAGGTGGTCGCGCGCGGTGAACTGCAACTTGCCGTGATTGTCGAGACCATGCGCCGGGAAGGTTACGAGCTTCAGGTCTCCAAGCCGACCGTCATCACCCATCGCCAGGACGGCGCGATGATGGAGCCGATGGAGCTGGTGATGATCGAAATCCCCGAGGAGTACATCGGCATCATCACGCAGCTATTGTCGCCGCGCCGCGGCAAGATGCGCAGTATGGTGACCCATACCACCGGGCGCGTGCGCCTGGAGTACGATATCCCGTCTCGTGGGCTGATCGGCTTCCGCAGCCAGTTCCTCACCGATACCCGCGGCACCGGGATCATGAACACGCTGTTCAACGGCTTCGCACCCTGGAGCGGGCCGATTCAGTCGCGCACCAACGGCGCCATGATCTCCGATCGCGAGGGCGTCGCCTCGGGCTACGCGCTGTTCCACCTACAGGAACGCGGCCGGCTTTTCGTCGGTCCCGGCGACCCCGTCTATGAGGGCATGATCGTCGGTGAGTACTCGCGCGAAACCAATCTGCCGATTAACGTTTGCCGCGAGAAGAAGCTGACCAATATCCGCGCCTCCGGCCATGACGAGGCGATTCGTCTGACCCCGCCCCGCGTGATGTCGCTGGATTTGGCGCTGGAATGGATCGACGAAGAGGAACTGGTGGAGGTCACCCCGACCTCCGTGAGGATGCGCAACCGCGTTCTCAAGACCACCATGCGCAACAAGCATCGCATCGCCGCTCACGAACCGCCGGCGATGGTGCTGCCCGACCGCGCGTAGCGCCTGCATCAAGGCCGGGGCACTCTCTCGGCGCGCGATTTGCGCCAGCAAGTCGCGTGACGGGCGAGGATGCAGAGGCACTGTCAAGATGCTCTACGGTTACAGAATCGTAGTCCGCGCCAACGCGTTTAGTTTTACTTGAGGTGTATCAGAACCCTTACCCTCTCGGAGGATTGTAAGCGAGGGAACAGAAAATTTCGCCAGGGCTCTTTAACTTGGTGGAGCGGACGCGAACTCCGGCATCACCTTGGTGGCGAACAGGTTGACGGCGTCGGGGCTTCCGATCGCCATGAAATGGTAGGTGATGTTGAACTCTTCGATCCTGGAGCGCAGCTCGCGTTTGATCTCGTCAGGAGTGCCGATCAGCGACATCGGCAGACGGCGCACCTCATCGAGGTCGGAGATGCCCGCGGCGTCACCGGCTGATTTGGCCATCGCATCCGCCTCGCTCTTGCTCTCCGACATCAGCACCAGTGGAAACCCCGACAGCTCGATCGAATCCGGATCGCGTCCGGCCGCCCGCGCCAAGGTATGCAGCTGCGCGATCTTCTTATGCAACTGGCGGTTGTCAAATCCGACCTGCTGGCTCACCTCGACACTGCCCTGGTAGACCGCGGCAATCAGATTCATGATTTCAGCCTGGCGTGCGGCAACTTCGAGAATCTTCTTGCCTGATCCGCCCATCATAATCGGCGGATGCGGCTTCTGGACCGGCTTGGGAAAGTTATACGCCTTCTCAATCGTATAGTGACGGCCGTGAAACGACGGTTCCTCTTCGGTCCACATCGCCTTGAGGATCTTGATCCCTTCCTCGAGGCGCTCGATGCGTTCGGCGTTGGAAGGCAATCCGTAACCGTAGGATTCGAATTCTTCGCGCTGCCAGCCGGCGCCCAGGCCGGCAATCATCCGTCCGCCGCTGATCTGGTCGAGTGAGGAAAACATCTTGGCCAGCAGCGCCGGACTCCGAAATACCATCGGGGTGATGAAGGGCACCAGGCGCACGCGCCGGGTGACCGCCGCTATCGCCCCCAGCATCGTGTAGCATTCCATCTGCGGCTGCTGCGGAGTCCGCTCGAAATTCAGAAAGTTAGTGCGGGTGAACATGTGGTCAGCAACCGACACCGAATAGAATCCGAGCGCGTCGGCGCGCTCCGCCCACGACTTGGCGCGGCTGAAATTGGCAATCGGCAGCACCAGGTTGAACTTAATCTCCCGCATCCTGAAACACTCCATTTTCCGCGACCGCGCAGCTCGCAACGCCGCCGATTCGCCCGTATTCGTAATTGATTCCGCGTGCGGCCGTGGACCGGGCGGATATGCTCACTCCGATTTGGGAAGCGACAGGCCGCGCTGCGCGATAATGTTTTTTTGCACTTCAATCGTGCCCGCGGCGATCGTGGCCGCGATCTCGTGAATCCACTGGCGTTCGATCCGGCCGTCGATCGGCGCCAGCGGATCGCCCTGCATGATCTGACCCGACGGTCCGATGATGTCGAGTCCAGCCTGCCCGGCGAATTGTTCCACCAGCGTGTTGTGAACCCGGGCGATCGAACCTTCGATCGAGGGCACCTGGCCCTTGGCCTGCATCGAGATCGCGCGGTAATTGAGCAACCGCGCCGCCTGACATCGGCAATACAGATCCGCGATTTTCGCGCGCACGTCGGGACGGTCTGCCAGCGGTCGCCCGTCAACCACGGTGTTGCGCGCGTAGTCGACCAGCATCTCGATCACGTGCGCCGCCTTGGCGTAGCGGGCGACGCCGACGCGCTCGAATGACAGTCCCGCCACCACCATCATCCAGCCCTCGTTCTTGTTGCCCAACAGGCAATCGCGCGGGACGACGACCTCGTCGAAAAACACTTCGTTGAAGTCGCGCGGGCCGCCCATGCTGCGGATCGGGCGCACCGTGATGCCGCGGGTGCGCATGTCGAGCGCGAAGACCGAGATGCCCTTATGCTTGGGCGCTTTCTGGTCGGTGCGCGCCAGTAACATGCAAAAGTCCGCCGGAAAGTCGGCATAACTGGTCCAGATCTTCGACCCGTTGATGACGAAGTGGTCGCCGGCATCGTCGGCGCGGGTGCGCAGCGAGGCCAGGTCGGAGCCGGCGCCGGGCTCGGAGAACCCCTGGCACCAAATCACCTTTCCCGCGGCCATCGGCGGCAGGAAGCGCGCCTTTTGCTCCGGGCGTGCCGAACTTCATGATCATCGGACCGATATAATTGAGGTTCATGTACTGGGGTCCGCGGGGCTCGTCGTTGGCCCACATCTCCTCGCGGATGACCGCCTGCTTCCATTCGTTTTCGGCGGCGCCGCCATACTCGCGCGGCCACGAAATCGTGAGCCATCCCCGCGCCGCGAGCTTTTCGCAGATCTGGCGCGTCAGTCCGGTGACCCGATCGTCTTCGGAAAACAGACCGCGCCACCAATCGGGCAATTCCTGCTTCAGGAACGCCTTGACGTCTTGGCGAAACTGCTTTTCTTCCGGACGGAAATCGAAATCCATGGGCCAAACCTCCACAAAATCCGCGGACGGCAAATGCGTATCGGCATCCCGCGCGGTCCGTAAATTAGCAGATACGCGTCCACAGCGCATCGGCCTCCAGGGCGCTGCCGCGATGGGATTGCGGCGCGCCACAGCGCAAGCGCAAGCCGGCGCGGGTTTGACAATTCCGGCCCGGCAATCATAGCGTTCATTGGGCTCTTGAAGCCGCAGACACGGAGACCGCAGCGATGGCGTACAGCGACCTCATTTATAGCAAAGAGAACCGGGTGGCGACGATTACGCTCAACCGGCCCAAGACCTACAACGCGCTTAACCCGACGCTGTTCAAAGAGCTGCGCGAGGTCTTCACCGAGGCTGACAACGATGATGACGTCGGCGCGATCATCTTTACCGGCGCCGGCAAGGCCTTCTGTTCCGGCGCCGATATGGCGGCGGTGGGCGCGCGTGCGGCGGGTTCGGACCAGCCGCAGCCGCAGCGCCCTGCCGAACCGGCCGACAAGCCCCGGCGCCGGCGCGGAATGTTTTCCTACATGATGGATTTACGCACCCCCGTAGTCGGCGCGATTAACGGCGTGTGCGCCGGCATCGGCTTTATCTTCCCGCTCTACTTCGATTTCCGCATCGCCGCGCAAAGCGCCCGGCTCGGAACGATTTTTTCACGCCGTGGACTGACGATCGAAGACGCCACGGCTTACTTTCTGCCGCGCGTGGTGGGACTGGGCAATGCACTCGACCTGGTGGTGACGGGACGGATGATCACTGCGGATGAGGCCTTGAAGATGGGCTATCTGCGCGAGGTCGTGCCGGATGACCAGTTAATGCCGCGGGCCCACGAGATCGCCCAGGACATCGCGCAGAACTGCTCCGCGATCTCTGTCGCCCAATCCCGCCGCATGATCATCGAACATCTGGCGAGTGACTTCGACACGATTATCGCCGACGCCAACGACGTGACCCGCTGGATGTACTCGCTGGGCGACATCAAAGAGGGCGTCAAGGCCTTCGCCGAGAAGCGTCCGGCGCGTTTCCGCGATCCAAAAACGCTACCCAACCCGAAGACCCGCACAGATTGAGCGGCGCGGGGAGGTATCCAGGAAGAAGCGAACCATGCCGCAAACAAAAGTTAATGGAATCGATCTCTACTACGAGACCCACGGCCAGGGACCCGCGCTGGTGTTCGCACATGGTGGCGGCGGCAGTCACTTAAGCTGGTGGCAGCAGGTTCCCGAGTTCAGCAAGAGCTATCAGTGCGTGACTTTCGACCATCGCGGCTTCGGACTTTCCCGCGAAACGCCGGACGGAGCCGGCGCCGCCGCATTCGTCGAAGACCTGCGCGGGCTGCTCGATCATCTGGGCATCGAAAAGGCCGCGCTGGTGGGCCAATCGATGGGCGGATGGACGGTGCTGGGTTTTGCCTCGACCTATCCCCAGCGCACCAGTGCGCTGGTCTTGTGCGACACCACGGCCGGGATGGACGACCCGGACGTGAGCGCCGAGCAGAACCGGATTGCGCAACGGGCTGGAGGCGGATTGATTCCAAAAGCCTTCGCTCCCGATTTTGCCGATCGCGAACCGGCCCTGCATTTTCTCTACAGCGAGATCAACGCGCTCAACCATCTTCCGCCCAAACTGTTAGGCGGTCTGTTCGGGCTCAAGTTCAAGGTCGATCCGTTAAACGCGCACCGCATCCCGACTTTGCTGATTTGGGGCGATCAGGACCTGCTCATACCCGCGCCGACGATGGACTTGATGGCGCGCCGGATTCCGCATGCGCGCACCGCCTTGATCCGCGGCGCGGGGCATTCGGTTTATTTCGAAAAAGCTCACGAATTCAACTCCATCCTGCTGGAATTCATACGAACCCAAGCGGCCTAATCGAAGACTGGGCCGAGCAAACTGGAGAGCAACGCCGATGGCACAGATCGATCTCAACAAAATTCCCCGGTTCTCCGAACTCCCAATCAGCAAGGACGCCCCCGAAGATTCGAGCTGGGGCGTATTCGGCGACGATTACGAACTCGGATGTCTCAATTTTCTGACCCCCGAAGGCGTGGTCGAAGCCGCGCGGCTGGTGCGCAACGGAAAGGTTTTCCGCCTCGACATGAAGATCGGTTATGGCGAGCCCACCTTATTCGGCCGTGCCATCGCCAAGCACAAGATCATCCGGCATCAGGGTGCGGACGGGAAAGCCTGGGGGCACGACGACATGCTCGACAATTACAACACCCAGGAGGGGAGCCAGTGGGATGGGCTCGCCCACGTCGCGCATCCCCGCCATGGGTTCTACAACGGAGTGACCCAGGACGACATCAAGTCGGGCGCCGAGTCCAAGCTGAGCATTCACAAGTGGGCCAACAAGTTCGTCGGCCGCGGAACCCTGGTCGACGTCTTCAAGTATCGCAACGACCAGGGCCGTCCGCTCGATCCGCTGACCAAGGCGATCTACAGCCTCGATGACCTCAAGGGCGCGCTCAAGGCGCAGGGGACGCAACTCAAGCCCGGCGGCATCCTGTTGGTGCATACCGGATGGATGCAGGCTTATTTGAAAGCGCCGGCGGACCAGAAGCGCGAGATGGCGCCGATCAACGCGCTTAAAGCGTGCGGCATCGAGGCCAGCCGCGCGATGGCGGAATGGCTGTGGGACAACCGGGTAGCGGCAATCGGGACCGACTGTCCGTCGGTGGAATCGTGGCCGTTCGAAAAGTCTCCGCTGCATATCTGGGCGCTGCCGCTGGCGGGTTTACCACTGGGCGAGCAATTCGAACTGGCGCCGCTGGCGGCGGATTGTGCGCAAGACAGCCGCTACGAGTTCATGGTGGTATCCGCACCCCTCAACGTCGAAGGAGGAATCGCGTCACCGCCCAATGCCGTGGCGATCAAGTAGGACGAATGGATTGTTCGGCTCGGCTCAGTTGCGGAACAAGGCCTTGGCGGCGTCGGCGAGCTCGCCTGATTTTCCGCGGCCTTCCAGGCGTGCAACCAGTTTTCCCCTGGGATTGAAGAACAGGGTGGTGGGGATGTTGTCCACGGCGGTGGCGTCAACCAGCGAGTCGTCCGCCATCAGGATCGGATAGCCAATTTTGAATTCCTCGGCGAAGGGCCGCACCGATTTGACCCCATCACCCTGAACCTTGTCCACCGACACGCCCAATACCACGAGGCCCTTGGAGCGATACTTTTTGTAGATGGCGTTGAGTTCGGGGATCTCCTTGCGGCAGGGCGGGCACCAGGTCGCCCAGAAATCCACGATTAGCGGATGCCCCTGCCATTTGGAGAGCTTGACCGGATGTCCGTCGAGGTCATCAAGGGTAAAGCTCAGCAGCGGGCGTTTGGGCTTATCCGCGGTCTCCATGACCGGAGCGGGGACGCCGACGGGCACGAAGACGCCGGGCGCTTGAGTGGAGTCGGCCGCATTTTTCGCCGGAGTACTCGACGCGCCAGGACCCGTGCCGGCCATCGCGGCGGGCGCGGGACTCAGGCCGGACCAGTACATCAGCAGCGCTCCCAGCGCGGCCGCCCGCAAGCCACAGACCCTGATATTCATCGCAAGTTGACCGCCGAAACCGATCCGCATCCTCTCAGATGATACCCCGCGCGCGCAGTTCCGCCATCCTCGCCTGGTCGTAACCCAGCAGTCTTTGCAGAACCCAGTCGGTATGTTCCCCCAGCGCGGGAGCACGGGTAGGCGGCAGCCAGTCGTATCCCACCGACTTGAGCGGCGAACCGGGCACCAGCAGGCCATCAAAAGTGGGATGGTCGGCGCCCAGAATCATATTGCGCGCGAGCAATTGCGGATTGCCCGCCACCTCGGCGACATTGGACACGGGGGCGCAGGGAACGCCGACCTCGCCCAGGAGATTGATCCAGTGGGCGCGCGGATGGGTCAGGAAATGTTCGCGCAGGATGGGGTCAAGTTGGGCATGATTGCGGGTGCGGCTGGGATTGTCGGCAAAGCGGGGGTCATCCTTCAGATGGCGCATCCCAATCGCGGCGCAAAAGCGCTCCCACAACCCTTCGTTGCCCACGCCGACCACGAAGTAGTCATCTGCGGCGGGGAACTGCTGGAACGGCGTGATTGACGGATGACGGCTGCCGATGCGTCCGGGAACGGCGCCGGTGGCGGAATATTGCCCCAACGCGCCCTCCAACATCGCCACCTGGCAATCGAGCATCGCAATATCCAGATGCTGTCCGATACCGCTGCGCTCGCGCACCCGCAAGGCGGCCTGAATCGCGATCACTCCATACAGGGCCGCCACCATGTCGCCGATCGAGAGGCCGCAGCGGGTCGGCTCCCCATCGGGCATTCCGGTAACGCTCATGGTGCCCCCGAGCGCCTGGGCGACGATGTCGTAGGCCGGCTCGGACGCCATCGGGCCGGACTGGCCGAACCCGGAGATCGAGCACAGAATCAGTTTCGAATTGCGGGCGCGGAGCTGTTCGTAACCAAGGCCGAAGCGCACCATCGTGCCGGGCGAAAAATTCTCCACCACCACGTCCGACAGGGCGGCCAATTCGAGGAAAACTCCGGCTCCCTCAGCCGAGCGAAGATCGAGCGTAACGCTCATCTTCCCGCGATTGACTCCGTAAAAGTAAGCGGAATCGTTGGAGTTGGGGATCATGGGCGGGAATCGGCGGGCGTCGTCGCCATGGCCCGGAAGCTCGATTTTGATCACCTCGGCGCCAAGATCGGCCAGGATCATGGTGCAATAGGGACCCGCCAGGACTCGACTCAAATCCAGGACTCGAACTCCCTGGAGCGGTTTTTGTTCAAGCATTTCGATGTGGCTTTGCTACGGAAGTTAACGGCGTCGCGCGCGGGCCTGGGCCTGCGCACGCATCGCCTCAGCCGGCGTCATTATCAGGCGCGGCTGCTGCTCGGTTTGAGCTTGCTGTTCTGAGAGCACCAGGCCCATGCTCCGCATCACGTACTGGACAAAAAAGGCGACCCGGCCCAAGGGCTCGCCATCGCGCATCCGGGCGGCTGCTGACGCGACCCATCGTGCCGCATCCTTGCGGCCGGTACGGTTCAGGTAATATGCGGTATCTTCCAGGCGGCGGCGCATCAGCGTACCGGCCTCACCGGCCAAAAGTCGTTCGACCGCGCGGGCGACCACGGCGTTTACGCGTTCCTCCTGCTGATACTTGTTCAGTACCAGGGGGCTCTCACGAATATCCGCGATTTCGGCCAAATAAGGCTTGAGGTCGGATTCGGGAATGACCCAGCCGCCCAACTCCGGTTCCTTGAGCAGTTCGACCGACGGTTCCTCGCTTAGGGTGGCTGGAAAAATCGTCGTAAATCGGATGATGATAATCCGCCGGCGGTGAGCCAGGCAGAATTTCGGCCCGCAACGCGAGGAAATTCCCGACCTGCCCGCGCCGCTGCTCCGGCGTCCGGCGATAAGCTTCGCACAGCATGAAGTCGGCAAGGCGATAGTCTGCCTCCACCAGCTTGATCGAGGAACGCCGTTCGATATCGCGCCGCTCCTCGCGCAGTTCGCGTCGGCTGATATGGGTCAGTTGCGCTCCTACCAACCCCTCCTGTTCCGAGGTGAGCCCGTACAGGCGGCTGAGTCCGCCCTGTCCGCGAACCTTGAACATCCAGACCAGCCGCGCGCCAGTGGAATCGATCGGAGAAATCAGGGCGTTGATATTGGATTCACCGGCCGAAACCGCGGCTTTGGATGGCGCTGCGGGAACTGCTGGCGGCTCGATTCCGTGCTGGCGCAATCTGAACAGGGCGCGGCGCACCTCGCGGCGCAGGGCGCCGCTTGCGCCGCTTTCCATCTCGCCCAGAAACTGCGCTGCCGCTTGACTTGGGATCTGCCCCGCAGCCGCAGCGAGCCGGGATTCGTCCACAGTCCCGGCAGTCCTTAGCGACCGTAGTTTGTCGATAGCCTGCTCGGGCTGGGCGGGGTCAACGTCCAGCTCCCGCAGGTTCTGATCGATTTCCTTGTCCTTGGCCATAGCTCTCCAACGGCTGGCACGTTATTTGGCGTTCATGCGCAAAGTCAAGGCTATTCTTGGGCTCGGGAATTGCGGAAACGGCTCAATTGGGTCATCCGTTTCAACTTTGCAAACCCTGTTTGATTCTGCCTCGGCCAGGCGTCAAGCAAGTCTCACCCCCGTGCCGCTGTTCAAAAACCACTGTTGGGACCAGGCGTCAAGGTTTCCCAATCTCAGGAATTGTGTTAGGCAAGGTACTCGGAGCCTACATCTGGTGCAAATCAATCTCGCCAAACGACTGGGAAAGTTACCGCCCTATCTGTTCGCCGAACTCGACCGCGTGAAACGGGAGGTCCAGGCCAGGGGAGTGGACGTTATCAGCTTGGGAATCGGGGACCCTGACCTGCCTACGCCCGATTATATCGTGGCGGCACTCAAAAGGGCCGCCGAAAAGCCGATCAACCACCGTTATCCCGATTATGAGGGGCTGGAATCGTTTCGAACCGCGGCTGCGCATTGGTACAAACGGCGTTTTGGCGTCGATTTCGATCCGCGCTCTGAAGTCTGCGCACTAATCGGATCCAAGGAAGGAATCGCGAATTTCACCACTGCGGTCGTGGACCCTGGGGACATCGTGCTAATCCCGGACCCAGGGTATCCGGTTTATTTCTCTGGATGCGTCTTCAATGGCGGAGAGGCATATTTTTTGCCCCTCAAGAAGCAAAACGGCTTTCTGCCGGACCTCTCTTCGATACCCTCGGAAGTGGCGAAGAAAGCCAAGTTGTTATGGATCAACTATCCCAACAATCCCACCGGTGCGATCGCCGAACTCTCGTTTTTTAAAACTGCGGTTGATTTCTGCCTCAAAAACAATATAATCCTGGCCCATGACTTGGCTTATTCCGAGATTGCCTATGACGGGTATCGGGCGCCGAGCGTTTTCGAGGTGGAAGGTGCGCGCGAATGCGCGGTGGAGTTCCATTCGCTGTCCAAGACTTTTTCGATGACCGGATGGCGGGTCGGTTTCGCGGTTGGTAATACGACCTTGATTTCGGGTCTCGGCAAGGTCAAAACCAACATGGATTCAGGAGTTTTCCAGGGCATACAAGAGGCGGCCATCGCCGCGTTAGAGGGGGGCGAAGAGACCCTGCGCCGATATTGTGCGATCTACAAGGAACGGCGCGACTTGATGGTAGCCGCTTTGCGCGGCTTGGGGTTGGCCTGTGATCCACCCAAGGCGACCTTTTATATTTGGGCGGAAGTACCCAAAGGATACAGTTCGGCATCGTTCAGCGGGCGTCTATTAACGGAAGCGGGCGTGGTGACCACGCCGGGTTCCGGTTTTGGCAGTGGTGGTGAGGGATACGTTCGGCTGTCGATTACTTTGGCGACCGAACGGCTAAAAGAGGCGGCGGAAAGAATAAAAGCGCTCAAGCTGTAAGCAATCGGGAATGCCCCATAGGGCTTTCATCGGAATCGGCACCAACCTGGGCGATCGGCTCGCCAATTATCTTGAGGCACTCGAGCGCATAGGGAAACTGCGGCAAACGCGAGTCGTGCGCCAGTCGTCTATTTATGAGACGGAACCAGTGGGCGTCGCCGGCGGTCCTTTTCTCAACGGGGCGGTTGAAGTCGAAACCGAGTTACCGCCCGAAATTCTGATGCATCTATTGCTGGCGATCGAACGTTCGATGGGACGCAAGCGCGAGCGAATATCCAAAGCGCTCGCGCACGCCCGCTACAAACCCCGGAAAATCGACCTGGATTTGCTGTTTTTCGACAAGGAACTCATCGATACGCCAAAGCTCCAGGTGCCCCATCCACGCCTGCATGAGCGGCGCTTCGTACTGGTGCCGATGAGCGAACTGGCCCCGGCTTTGATTCATCCTCGCCTCAATGCCAGTATTTCCGAATTGCTTGCCGGGCTAAAATCCACCCAGAGAGTTGTGTTGATGCGCGCCGATCTGCTTAAACCGCGGTCGTCACGCCGGGAGGTTGCCTCACGATGAAGATCTTTTTGGATGGCGCAGATACCGGCGAGCTAAAGGAGGCCCTGAGTTGGGGCCTGATTGATGGGGTCACCACCAATCCCAGCCTGCTCGCCAAGACCGGCCGTCCATACGCCGAAGTGCTGCGCGAGATTTGCAGCCTGATCGATGGTCCGGTGAGCGCCGAAGTGGTCGCCACCGAGGCTCCCCAGATGCTCGAAGAGGGCGAGAAGCTGGCCCGGCTGCATCCCAATATCGTGGTGAAATGTCCCGTTACGCTGGAGGGGCTCAAGGCCACCAGCGCGCTCGCCAAGCGCGGCATCAAGGTCAACGTGACGCTGATCTTCTCACCGGTTCAGGCCTATGCCGCGGCCAAATGCGGCGCCACCTATGTGTCGCCGTTCGTCGGCCGCCTGGACGATATCGGGCATGACGGGATGACCACGGTGGAGCAGATCATGCGCATCCTGCGCAACTACAATTATCCCACCCAGGTGCTGGCGGCGTCATTGCGCAATTCCCTGCATGTGCAGAAGGCGGCGGAAGCGGGTGTCCACGTCGCCACGCTGCCCTTCAACCTGATCAAGCAGATGGTTTGCCATCCCCTGACCAATATCGGTTTGCAACAGTTTCTCTCCGACTGGCACGCCAGCAAGCAGAAGATCGTGTAGCGAGTTGACACGCCGAGACCAACGCGACACGCAACGCCGCGGGTTGACGTAACATGTCCTTTAGCCAATCAGGAATCCTGAGGTGGACCCCAGGATTTAGGCAGCTGGCTAAGGTAGATCCTGCCCCCTAAAATGCCCGCCGGGAGCGGGCCAGGAGGCAAGAGATGTCGGCAGTCGACGCAAGCACGATCCGGCTTTCACGGTGAAGGTGGCTCTGAGCGCGTTGCGCGGGGACGCGACGGTGGCGGAGCGGGCGTCCCTTTTCGGGATTCACCCACACCAGATATATGCCTGGAAGAAAGCGCTGCCGGAGGCGGCGCCTTAGGTCTTAGCCGGCCATCCGGGGAGCGGCGAGGAGCTTAGTTAGCGAGCGCAAGCTGGCTGAAGTGTATCAGCAGGTTGGCCGGCTGATGGTGGAACGCGATTTTTTGATGCGCAGGTCGGGGCTGTAGCGCACGAGCGCCGGATGAGCGATGGTCGAACGACCCGGCCCGCTATTGCTTGGCCGGCAGTGCCAACTGCTGGGGCTCAACCGCGCCGCGCTCTACTATCAGGCGGCGCCGGTTGACGCCTACGAACTGGAGCTGATGTATATAGCCGCCGCTGGCATGCGGACTTTCGCCCTACCGCCCCGGCGCCCGCACCGGACCACCCCACACAGCCCACCGCACCATGAGTTTTTCCGGGCATCCGGAATCTATTACGTGGTTCTCGGAAACCGGCCGGACGCAAAGTCCTGGGAGACTTCCCGTCCGGCCACGCTATTAGTGCCCGCCGGGTATTCCTCAGCGGGTTGCTCTCAGCAGAGCCCGCCTCCGCTTCGCCGGCCTCTCCAGCTTGCCAAGCCCAAAATCCCCCGCGCTACCGACAACCCGTTTCGCGAACCCCAGCATCGCAAAACCATCGGACCAGCACTCAGCTACTGACACCATGGAAGACGTACCAGGCAGGATTTCCTGCCTTGGAATCGCTTGATCGCTGTCTAAAGATCGGGGCCACCTCAGTCCCGGCAGCTTCACGCCGCGCCGTTGCCAGCGCGGCGTGTGCCGGTAGGCTACCGCTGATGGAACAGCGGGTTCTGTTTTGCGCGCGTCCTTTAGTGAACAGTCACTCAGGCGACCTCGCGTCGCGCCCCGACCCGCAGCAGCATTCGTCGACGGACTTTGTCCTCAGCGCGTACCGCTTCGTCTTCCGCATTCTTGCCGAATTCTTCGACCTTCCCAATAGACGATCAAACTCTCCTTTCCGCCGAGCTCAGGCGAGGTCGAAGCGATCAAGGTTCATCACCTTGCCCCACGCAGCCGCGAAGTCCTTCGCAAACTTCTCCTTCGAGTCCGCGCACGCATAGACTTCCGCGAGTGCTCGGAGCTCAGAGTGCGCACCGAAGATCAGATCGACACGGGTGCCGGTCCACTTGACCTCATTCGTCTTCCGATCGCGCCCCTCGTACACGCCTTCAGAGCCAGCGGACGGCTGCCATTGCGTGCTCATGTCGAGAAGGTTGACGAAGAATTCGTTTGTCAAAGTCTCAGGGCGTTTGGTGAAAACGCCGTGTTTGGACTGCCCAAAGTTGGCATTCAGGGCGCGCAGGCCGCCGACGAGAACCGCCATCTCGGGGGCTGTCAACGTCAGCAACTGCGCCCGATCCACCAGCAGTTCCTCAGCAGGTACCGAGTGTCCCTTGCGGAGGTAGTTAATGAACCCGTCTGCGGTAGGCTCAAGTACGGCGAATGATTCCACATCGGTCTGCTGCTGCGAAGCGTCCGTACGCCCGGGCGAGAAGGGAACCTTTACCTCGTGCCCGGCCTTTTTCGCAGCTTGCTCGACCGCTGCATTGCCGCCCAAAACGATCAGGTCAGCAAGCGAGACCTTTTTCCCCCCGGACTGAGAAGCGTTGAACTCCTTTTGGATCGCTTCGAGCGCCTGCAGAGCCTTCGCCAGTGCGGCCGGCTGGTTCACTTCCCAATCCTTTTGCGGTGCAAGGCGAATGCGCGCCCCATTTGCTCCACCCCGCTTGTCGGAGCCGCGGAACGTCGCCGCCGCCGCCCAAGCCGTCGAGACGAGCTGAGAAACGGACAGGCCAGACGCGAGGATTTTCGCCTTCAGAGCAGCAATGTCCCGATCTCCGATCAATTCATGATCGACTGGAGGAACAGGGTCTTGCCACAGTTGGGGCTCTTTCGGAACAAGCGGGCCCAGATAACGCGCGATTGGACCCATGTCGCGGTGCGTCAGCTTATACCACGCCTTGGCGAACGCGTCTGCGAACTGATCCGGATGCTCGTAGAAGCGCCTTGAAATTTTTTCGTAAGCAGGGTCGAGCCGCAGAGAGAGGTCGGTGGTCAGCATGGATGGCGACCGACGCTTCGACTGGTCGAAAGGATCGGGCACCGTGCCGGCGCTGGCGCCATTCTTCGGTTTCCACTGATTGGCACCGGCCGGGCTCTTGGTCAGTTCCCATTCGTAGCTGAACAGGTGCTTGAAGTAATCGTTGCTCCACTTCGTTGGCGTCGTGGTCCAGATGACTTCGATGCCGCTGGTGATCGCGTCACCCGCTTTGCCTGTGCCAAATCGGTTCTTCCAGCCGAGCCCCTGATCCTCAATGGGCGCGGCTTCCGGCTCTGGGCCAACATTCGAGTCCGGAGCAGCACCGTGGGTTTTACCGAAGGTATGCCCGCCGGCAATCAGTGCGATCGTTTCTTCGTCGTTCATTGCCATGCGCCGGAACGTCTCGCGGATATCGCGCGCTGCAGCGACCGGATCAGGCTTACCATTGGGCCCTTCCGGATTCACGTAAATCAGGCCCATCTGAACCGCGCCGAAAGGATTCGCGAGCTCACGATCGCCGCTGTAGCGTTCGTCGCCTAACCACGTGCGCTCAGCCCCCCAGTAAGTCTCGTCTGGCTCCCAGACGTCCTCGCGCCCGCCAGCGAAACCGAAGGTCTTGAACCCCATCGACTCCAATGCGACGTTACCGGCGAGAATCATAAGGTCGGCCCAGGAGATTTTCCGGCCGTACTTCTCCTTTATCGGCCAGAGCAGCCGGCGCGCCTTGTCGAGGTTCGCATTGTCTGGCCAGCTACCGAGCGGTGCGAAACGCTGCTGGCCAGCTCCGGCGCCACCGCGGCCGTCGGCGATGCGGTACGTACCTGCGCTGTGCCACGCCATCCGAATGAACAGCGGCCCGTAGTGGCCATAGTCGGCCGGCCACCAATCCTGCGAGTCCGTCATCAAGGCATGAAGCTCCTTGATCACGGCATTCAGGTCGAGGCTTTTGAATTCTTTAGCGTAATTGAAGTCCTTGCCCATGGGATCGGATTGGGGGGAGTTCTGGCGCAAAACCTTGATATTAAGTTGATTCGGCCACCAGTTCGCATTCGTCGGGCCACTACCCGCATTGTGTCTACGGACCCCCGTCAACGGACTTTTACCCTCGGAGAGATCGTGATCAATTGCCATATTATTATCCTCCTGATCTTCGTTCAGAGACCTGCCTGGTCGGTTTTCTCTTTCTGCTAGCCCTGACGTTTCTCCTCGGACTCACCCAAGGGTTTCAGATTGGTCTGGTGTGGACGTTGGGTGCGCATTCGTTTCTCGGCCAGTTGGCATCGCCCGCAGAGAGCATCAATTTCCAGCGAACAGCGCAGCAGTGCGAACTGTCCCAAGCTGGTTCTACCTTCGAGAAGCTTGTCCACTTCGGGTATTTCTATGTCATGTACCCGTCTGCATCGGACGCAAAGAATGTGGTGATGAGGCTCCACGTTGCCGTCATAGCGCGCAACATCGTGCAGGAGCGTTACCGTGCGCGCCTCTCCCACTTCGCAAAATTGCTCCAGAATCCGATGGACTGTGGCCAATGATACGTGGGGATGCATGCGACGTACTGCCGCACAGATCTCGTCGGCGCTCGGATGGTTCTCCGAAGCGAGCAGAGCCCCTATGACGGCGAGCCGCTGGGGTGTGACGGCAATCCCCCGCTTACGACACCGCGCGACGAACTCGCCGAGTCGTTGAACTGAGTACCTCTCATGCCACCGTCGATCTACCAGCCGGACTTCTCGCATAAACCACTCCTGCCCGACCAACGACACTGAGCGCGACCAACAACCAGCGCCCGAGAAAAAAGGAGATGACGGCTGACTTTTAGATAATCTGCAGGTTCAGCCGATACCTGTCGTCATCCGCAACTAACAACTAAGGCCTACAGCACATCATGTAAGATTGTCAACCTTCGGGTCTCAGGTAAACTCGCACACAATTTTGGCCGGCTGTTCGCACTCCGCCATGCCTTACACCGACCAGGGCAGCCGGTTCAGCGGTGATGACTTCATCGATGTGCGGCGCGTCCACGGAGTTGCCATCAGCATGGACGGGCGCGGACGCTTGAGCGACAAAATCTTCGTCGAACGGCTCTGGCGCAGCTTCAATACGAGGAAGTGTACCTGAAGGCTTACCAGAACGCGGCCGAGGCACGGCATAGTATCGCCGCCTGCTTCGATTTCTATAACCACGAGCGATTGCACCAGGCCTTGGGTTACCGCGCCCCGCGCCAGATCTTCGAAGAAGCGATGCGGTTTACCAAGCTTCGGCGCGGGAGAAAAGCCGCTGGTGCCAATCGTGAGCTAGCGGCACAATCAGGCGTTAGACCCGGGCAGGATTTTTGTATCTTATAGATTGACCGATCGCTGTCGCGATAATTGGGTCCACCTCATCCTCGGAATCCTTTTGGGATCCGCATGGCCCGAAGACAGACGCCTTCGCTGTAGCTCTGGACCAGAATTTCATTGCTTTCTGTTGCGACTATATGGCACTTTGCGCCAACATTTTGCGGTTACCAGAGCTTGAAAACGTCGGTCAATGTTGGCAACGCGCGTCCACAATTTACCAAAGTACCTTGGCCTCATCGCCGCCATAAGTCTGGTTCCAATCGGTTCCGCATCCAGCCGCGAGCAGCTGGACTGGCCGCCTGAGCCCGCGGCCACTTCCGCGCCCGCCGTCCCGGCTCAGGTTTCACCCCTGGAGTGGCCATCTTCCGCTCAGCATCATATTCGCACGCCCTTCGCTGAGAGTGGCGAATTGGACCTGAACACGCTGTTTCCCGAACTGCAAATGCAACGAGCGATTTCGTTTCGCGATTTTATCCGGCAGGTGGAGGAGGCAAACCTCGACCTCGCTGCCCAGCGTTACAACGTTCCGATCGCGCAAATGCAGGTACTGGCAGCCCATGTGTATCCCGATCCGGTGATCGCAGGATTTTATGGCGGCGATATCTCGCACCAGAAGCAACCGACCGCCTACGCGGCGACTTTGACCCAAACCGTGCTGTTGGGCGGGAAAATCGGCGCGCGGACTGAAGTCGCGAAAGCCAGGTTGGCACTCGCCTCAGCCCAGTTCCAGGAGTTCCTGCTCAACCTGAAGGCGCAGGCGGCGGATGCGTACGTCGACGGCCTTTCCGACCTGCTCAAGCTGAGACGCCAATTCAAGGGACTGCAGCGATCCCGCGACCTGATCGCCTTTATCCGCGGCGAGTTGGCCAAAGGAAAGATGGACCAAACAAATTTGCTGCGCGCCAGGGTTTCCGCGCTCCGGGCGCGCAACGACCTGCTCACCGCTCAATCAAGCCTCCAACGCACGCTGGTAAAATTGACGATACTGATGGGCCGGCCCGCACGTGAGGAAATGGTTCGGCCGATTGGCAACCTCGATATGCCGCCCAGGGATTTCCGCCTGGAGGCGCTGATCGCCAAGGCGCTCGCTTCGCGCAGCGACATTGCCGCCGCGCGCGCCGCCCTCGAGAGCGCCCGCGCGCAATACCGGTTGGCCCAGACCGACCGGGTGCCGGATCTGAACGTCGGCGTCAATTACAACCATTTCACTCAGGCAACCAACCTGATCGATCCGTCACCGGCATGGAATGCGTTGGCGCTCGAGCTGTCGCTGCCGATTCCGCTATCCAATCTGAACCAGGGTCGCTTGCAGGCGGCCCACTTTGCGCAGCTACAGGCGCAAGAAGCCCTCGAAGCGGTGAATCTGAAAGTCGAGACCGATGTACGCGGGGCATACCAGCGCTACGACATCGCGGTTGATAGCGTGGCGCAGTACGCCAAGGAACTGGTCGGCGACGCCAATCAAGTCTACAAGGCCAAAGTGTACAGCCTGAAAGCAGGGCAGGCCTCGCTGCTCGAGGTGCTGGATGCTCATCGCGCCATCAACGAGGTTTACATCGGTTATTACGACGCGTTAAGCGAGCAGGCCAAGGCGCTGATCGCGCTGGAACACGCGGCGGGAATCTGGGACATCAACTTTTAGAAGCTTTTCCCGACAGTTCGAAGTTCAGGAACTCGAGCGGGCGAATTCCGGCATCACTTCTTTGGCAAAGAGCTGCATCGCCGCCCGATTGAGAAAAACGCAGCAAAAGAAACTGGTCCCCAACTCCTCGATCCAGTTGCGCAACAAACGCCTGAGTTCGGACGGGGTGCCGGCCAGCACCATCGGTGAACGAAGCACTTGCTCGCCGGTGAGCCCTACACTGTCCGCCACCGATTGCAGCATCGCGTCGGCTTCGCTGTGGTCCGCGGCGATCAGCACAAAGGAAAAGCTCGATAGTTCGATCGCGTCCGCGTTGCGTCCGGCCGCGCGGGCGTTTTTGAGCAACTCGGCAACCTTTTCCTTGAAGCGGGAGGCGTCGTAGTTGAGCTGCCCCATATCGGATCTGCCCGGAGGAACCAGGTTGACAATATCGGCCTCCTGCGCCGCCAATTCCAGAATTCTCTTGCGGAAACCACCCAGCATTATTGGCGGATGGGGCTTTTGAACCGGCTTGGGAAAGTTTACTCCGTGCTCGATCGAATAATACCTTCCGCGATAGTTGGTCTCCTCCTCGGTCCACATCGACTTGAGGATCGAGATCCCCTCCGCCAGGCGATCGGTGCGTTCGCGGTTATCGGGAAATGGAATATCGCAGGCGTCGAACTCCTCGCGCAGCCACCCGGTGCCCAGACCCGCGATCAGCCGTCCACCGGAGATGACATCGAGGGTCGAAGTCATCTTGGCGAGCAGGGCGGGATTGCGAAATCCCATCGGCGTTACATTGGTCATCAGCCGGACGCGCTTGGTTACCGCCGCCAAAGCGGCGAGCGTGGTGTAGCATTCCAGCTTCGGAGTTCGGGGATTGGGCGCCACGCTCCGCGACAGCGTCATGTTCATGAAAATGTGATCGCCGAAAGAGACGCAATAGAAACCCAGGTTTTCAGCCAGCTCGGCAAAAGCCTGGGCATGGTTGAAGCCGATAGCCGGCAAATGAACGTCGAACTTGATCTCCCGCATCCACCCGGACCTCGCACCAACGAAGCTTTCAGGCTTGCGCCGCGCGTTGCGCGATTAGCCGGTCCAGTTCCTGCCGCAGCCGACCGAGGACGTCGTCGTAGCTGAAATTGCCGAGCTTTTTGGCCTTGCGCTTGAGATTGACCGTGGTCGGTCCGCACCATAGTCCGAGGTCGGCGTCGTCGGTCTCGCCCGGCCCATTCACCCGGCATCCCATCACCGCGATGGTGATCTTGTGCTGCGCCGCGTACGTGGTCAGATCCTTGACCTGCTGGGCCAGTTCCACGAATCGTTCGTTCTCGACTCGCGAGCATGAGGGGCATGAGATGATGTTCATGCCCTGCCCGTAGTCGGGCACCGAGATAAAACGGCCATCGGCGACGTCGTTCAAAATCCGATGACCGACCTCGACCTCCTCGTGCTTGCGCTCGTTGGGCAGGGTGAGAGAAACGCGGATGGTCTCGCCGATACGCTGGGCGAGGAGTTTCTCAAACGCGATCCGGGTCTTGATGATGCCGTCGGGGGGCAAGCCTGCCTCGGTAACCCCCAGGTGGATCGGCACGTCCGGACGGCGCTGGGCAAAGCGGCGATTGGCGTCGACCACCTTGGCCGGATCGGAATCCTTGAGCGACACCACGAACCGGTTGAAGCCGTACTCGTCCATCAGGTCGCAATGGTAGGCGGCTGATTCGACAATCGCCTTGAGCTGATCGTCGGGGTATTGCGCCATAAAGGCGGGCGCCACGGATCCGCAGTTGACTCCGATGCGGATCGCCAGGTTGTGCGCCTTGGCGATATCGACCAGCCAGCGGACCTTCTGCGGGATCGTCTTGGCCTTTTCGATGTGATGGAGATGGCCGGGGTTGTAGCGGATCTTGTCGACGTAGGGCGCCACCTTGTCGGCGATCTTGTAGTTCTCCTGCAAGTCGACCGAGATCACGATGCCCGCGGTCTGCGCGCGAATCTGCTTAAGCGCGGCCACCTCTTTTTCATTATCGAGCGCAATCCGCACGATGCCCGCGCCGGCGCGCGCGAGCTGATGGGTCTGGGCGACGGTGGCGTCAACGTCCATGGTGCGGGTGGCGCACATCGATTGCACCACCACCGGGGCGTCGCCACCCACCGGGATTCCACCAATATCGATTTGGCGGGTATTACGCTGCGATGCTGTCGGGTCCATGCTTATCCAACCTGCCGCGTGCCGCGGTCGAGCTTATGCGAAATCAGGAATCAATGATTGTGGCTGGCGGCCGCATCCAGCGCGATCGTGCTGTGGCTGAACGCGGCCCCGGCCCGCATGGCCATCGCGACGAACACCGCCTCGGCGAGTTCCTCTTCAGTGGCGCCATGTTCCATCGCCGCCTTGGTGTGTACGTCGATACACCAAGGGCACTGCGTGACGTGCGCCGCCGTCACCGCCATCAGTTGCTTGGTCTTGCTGTTCAGCGCCCCGTCCTTGAACACCGCCTGGTCGAAGTCAATGAAACTTTTGAACATCTCGGGCTTGAGCTGACGCAGCTTGCGGAGATTCTTGGCTATATCGGAGGAGTAGAAATCTGCCATTTTTCAAGACCTCTTTTTCACGCGATTTCCGAGGCAAAACCAATATACCAAATCGCACCTTCCGTCAGTAGCCGGTTTCTCTCGATTTGACGCGGAAAAATCCGCATCAAGCCCCGCCAAAGACGCCCCAGGCGATCGGATGCCTGCTTTCCAGGCAGCTTTCGCCAGGGAAAACGGTCCGTAAACCGGACCGTTTTTTGGATCAGTTGACTGCGAAGCAAGCCGATTTCTATGATCCAAAAAACCGGAGACGATTCACTTCCTGGAGGCGATTTATCGGTGCGCATGATTCTTCCACCCCTGGCCTGCCGCAGGATTATCGATCGCAGCCTGAGCGCCTACTTCAGGACGCACAAGGCCGCCGAGTTCAGGCGCGCAGTCGCGGAATTTTGCCGTTTCTACAACATCAAACGCCCTAAGGTTGAGTGGTACGAGTACATCGATTGGGGGAAAACTGCCGGTAAAACCTACGAAAATGGCCGAATACACCTGATCCATCCGGAGAACTGGAAACGCGGGCGCGTCCACAACACGGAGCGGATGTGGGTTCAGGTCGTGTACCACGAGATGGGTCACTTCCTGTTCTGGACCGACGCCGAACGCAAGGCCGACGTCTTCACCCGCCGGATGGTGCGCGGGCTGCGCGCCACTTCCTCCCCGCGGCCCCGCCGCAGCGCGATCCTGCGCCCAATCGCCGGAAAACGCCTGGCTTCACGGGCCCGGAGCAAGGCGCCGGTCAAGGCTACCAGCGGTTCCCGGGCCCGTTCAGCCCGCTCCTGAGTTCAACTATGGCACAGAAACCCAACGTCGAGGATCGCTGGTGGGTTGAAACCACCGTCAAGAAGCCCAAGGTCGCGCGGACCGAACCCGAACTGCCCAAACTGCCGATCGCGATGAGCTTCTACAGCGTGGCCCAAGACTACGACCAGGACCGCGCCAAGGAGCATCTGACCGACAACAACCTCAATATCGCCCGGGAAGCCAATCCGCCGCAGGGCGGGTGGGCCCACGTTTCGATGACCGAGGAACATTATCCCAAGCATCTGGTCAAACGGGTCAAAGACGAATTCCGTCTGCCGCGCGAGGCGCGCGGCATCGTCATCGACCACGGCCGGCTGGTGCGCCTGCTGATTTGCGGGCCCGAGCTCGAAGACTGGTTGATCGATGTCTTCCTGGGCGAAGAACCCTCGGTCGATGTTTACGTCTGGAGCACGATGTATCGCGAGCGGCTGTTCAAGCGCGCCGAGGACGCGATGCGCCAGGCGCGCCGCTGGGCGATTAACCTGCTCCAGTTCCCCCCGCAGCGCGACGAACCCTTCCGCGGCGCCCTGCTGTAGCCTGGTCGTCTCCACGTCCACGACTTGAGCAAGGTCAGTGGAGCGGGCGTCCCCGCCCGCCGACAGCCTGGATGGCCGTTTCACTAGACTACACTTTTTCGCTGCGTGACAGTCTTTCAGGGCTTTTTAACGCTGTTGTGACGCATGTTTGCGAAACTGGAAGGTCAGGGCTTGACGGAGGGCTCGGGGTGTCTAAACTGGCGAGAGCAGCGAGCTTGACCTTGAGTTTGCGCCGCTTCATCGCGCGATACTGGGGATGGGCCTTGATAGTACTCGCCGCACGGGCAGCTGAAAAAGAACGTAAGCTTTTGGCCGTATTTAGCAGCCATACTATCTTTTTCCAATGGTTATCCGGATCGGCCAGTGCGTGACACCGCCCGCGCCTTGCGCGCGCAATGGCGAGGATTGGGGGCCAGTGATTAACAAGCCTCCTTGGCTATGCAGAGCATTCACTAATGCATTGGCAATATTATCAGCGCCACGACTTGTCGGATCGAATTCGACGAGAATGCCGAGTAACGGGTCGCCATGTTTGTCGTATATATTCCGGTTCGTTTTCCAACCCGATCGCTGCAAGACGTTGATGATCTGGCCGGTAATCATGGTGGCCTCAGCGTCTCGATATTCGGTTTCCATTACATCTACTTCTGCGAAGCCGGCCAAGCCCTTCAATAGAGCTACGATTGCGTCTTGCTGGTGGGGCGTTAGCGAGCGCGTAAATCGCGCGCGTAGACGTTCGGCTTGCAACTCGGCTTCAGCAGCACGCGCGTTCGCTCCAGCTGCCTGCTTCGCCGCTTCTGCGGCCCGCGCGTTCGCGTCTGCCGCTCGCGCGTTAGCTTCGGCAGTCAGGTTACCGAGACGCACCATCTCAGCCTGGAGAACTACACTTTCACGCTTGTGGACGGTTGCAAGCTTGCGGCCGTTCCACCAAATCCTGATGCCGAAGACCGACTCACCAGCCACGTCGACCACGACGATGATGCCGAATATGAGTGCCCAAAATTCCAGGCGCGCGATCCTCGTTTCCAGTGGTTCGCTTTCCGATCCGAACGATGACTCATTCTTCGTCATCTTCGCGCCCATAACGCCGATCGGCGGTCTTGGAAGTCTTGTTCTCCCGCTGTTGATCTTAATCCGCCACCGCAGGACCAGATGAGTACATTGGCGCTCTTTGCCGGAAATCGTCAAGCGCAGTACGCTGCCCCGAAGGACCAGTTTGGGGAGGGGATCGTTCCATGTTTAACGGCCAATTGCCAAACACACTCGGGGTTTTTTTGGTGCTCGAAATCTTCGCGGCACCCTTTGGCTACGAGGGAGCAAGCGCCCTTATGAATCGTCAGTGGGTTCGGACGATCGTTGCCTACGCGATTTGCGTGCCGCTCGCGCTTGGCGGTTTAGCCGTGCTCGGTATCCCCGTTCTTGGTCATGACCTAACAACCCCAGTTAGTGTGTTTCTTCTCAAGTGGCTTCTGCCGGTCACGTCCAATCCGTATGCATGGCTTGCGTTACTTTTGATGGCCGCATTTTGGTTACGCATGAAGCCCACCGCAACCAAGCCACGTCAGCACGCTCAAGTGCCGCCCTCTGGTCTTTTGATGCCAGTGCCCAAGATGCGCACCGCGGAAGAGTGGACTGCCGCCGGTATCGCACTTGAGCAGATTATAAATCAAAAGTTTGAATACCGTGAGCTAATACTTGATGGGAAACACTTCATAAACTGCACGTTCACCCACGTGAATATGTTTTACGACGGTACGCTTCCCTCTGACTTTTCACATTGCCAGTTTGACGATGATACGGTCCGGCACCTCCATACGCATAGCCCTGGGATCGCCCAATGGATGGAGATCGCACGTAGCGTTGGTCTCTTGAAACCGGGCGCTAATTTCGCGATTACCCCATTGGAGGCCGCCCAGAATCCTACTCACCATATTGCGGTGGCTGATGCGGGAATAGAAATGTTGGTGACCCACAGCGACAAGAATGCGAAGGATGTGGATTTCGTCCAGTTCACAACGAGGGGACGCGCAAGCGCCAAGAGCCCCAACACTGGCCGAAAACCACGTGCGCTGCGCTTTACCAAGCCGGTTGTGCAAACCGTTCGTGAGCCGGACCTACCTGCCGAAGTGCCGGTAGGAAAGGGCCAACTAATCGTTAAGCGTTTCACGGAACATGGTTTCGCTTTTGAAGAACGCGGCACAGTGGACGATGAAGTTGTGGCAGAGGTCTATTTCAATGGCAACTCCAATTGAATCGGCCCGCCTAGCGTCTTTCTCAGATAGGTGAGACGTTCGCCGGTGTTCCTGTCTCAGTACCCGCCGCCTGACCCATGACGGCCTTCAGATTAGCTAGGTTGCTTGCGTTCCACGACATTTCCCAGAACAGATATTCGTAGCGTCTGCTGGTCAAGAACGAGGTTTTCATATGATCGGTGTCGCGCGCGGGCAGACCGCTAGTGAGATTGTCGAGCAGGTTTAACAGACCTTACGCGCCGTCGACGAATTCGCGCGAGGTATAGGTGTCAATCCATGCCTTGCAAAACGAAATGCCGCCTCCCTCGCGCGAACGGCGGCGCCTGCATTCTCTCTAGAAGGCGAACGTAGCGCTCTGAGCCGGGAAAGCGAAAGTGGAGCCGCGCCGGCGGCTGTTTACTCTTCGATTGATTCTGAGACGAATAGATGCGTCAAGTGTGCGCGCCCATTTTCGCGAGCGCGGAGCGGGTCGGCTGAAACCCAATGAAAGCGTTGCGTCGCGCGGCGAGGTGCTTTGGATTTAGACGGAGACCCCACGAAGAATGAGGTCCTCCCAATCGACCAGCGCTCTGTCGCTAAAAGGCTTGGTCTCGATAGCTTTGTGTAAAGTTTTTCGTAGAACCTCTTCAAGTTTGTCTACAAAGTGCGACACCGGTACCCTTCCTTGCGCCGGCAGTTTGAGGAATTCGTCGAGCTGAGCCCCGTGCACCACCGAACTTCTGGTATCGTAAGCGTTACGCATTAGCTGGTACAACTCGATCCGCTTGTTGGGGTCCGCCTCAGCGAAAATCGCAAACCGAAGTGACAGGCGATAGCGAAGTTCTCTCGGTTCACTTTCGCTCAAAAAAAGGGACTCCGCCGAGATCATGAGGTCTACGATACGGTCGTCTGGTCGACGGCGCTCCGCTGCGTAACCAAAACGTCGGATGGCTGCATTTAAAAATGGGATAGTTCGTGCAGATCTAAGTTTTTTCCAGAAAGGCAAAAATTCGTCGTTGTCGCTTCCTTTTAGCTCATAATGGTTAAAATGAGCGGCAGCAGGTTCCATATGCCAACCCAATACCGTATTATCCATTGGCCACTGTTTTGAATAAATTGCGATCCCCGGAATCGAAATTTTTCCGCGCTTGAAAACCCTGAAAGCAAGCAAGGCGTCTTGAAAGGTGGCGTGGATTTCTTCGGTATTCTTTTCGAACTCGTCTTCTGGTACTTTTCCCATGCCGAGGAAGAAATACTTCCTTGAAAAGGTATATCTTAGACCCCATTGTTCGTCTGCCGATACAATGCCGCGCATATCGGGACTTGGATAAATCGAAACGCCCAGACACGAAGCGATTTCTTGGTCACTGAGTCGGGCGAGTTCCAAGCCATTGCCTAGAGGGATCGGCTGGGTCTCGCATCTAAAGTTGGGAATTGGCGCGACTGCAATGTATTCGGCAGATTCACGTCTCAGGTCTGCGTCCAAACTCGGCGAACAAAGTATCAAATGCACCCGCGTCGAATACGAAGCGCCCCCAATGACGTACCATCGCCCAAAGAAGATGGTCCGCAAGCTCTTCAATGCTGACCATACCGCCGGCCCCAACGGCGGTTAGGATGCGTCCGATACGAGCGGAGAGGGGCTCGGTTTGCAATGCCTGAACGAATAGCTTGTATTCTTCCAATGAATGCAGAACTTCCAACCGCGAGATGATGCCGAGACGCCAATAAGGTATTTCCTGGTCGCGCGTCACGAATACATTACCCGAGCGGACCCATTCTCTGCGTCCCGACATCACTTGGGAAGGAGTCTCCGGACAGGCCCTTGACAGAAGCTCGATAGCCGCCGCCACATAAGCCCTAGCGGGTGCATACAAGTTAGAAACGCAGGCTTCTGCTCCGCATTCCATCGCTTACCGACGACCCCCTGATGTTCAAAGGTTGCGTCAACATTGGATTCGCTAGGTCGAATCGGTCACTCGGTGCGCGATATCGCGCAGATAGCGGAACCCAACGATGACCCTAACTTTTTTAGGCCCATCCACCAAGCCATCCAACTGCCGAGTTTTGAATGCATCAAACTCTGAAAGCAAGACTCTCGCACTCGGTCGTCAACCACCCACCTGGCGGCTGTGCGAAGGATTAATTCAGATTGGCCAGGTCGCGCGGGTCCAGGACATTTCCCAGAACAGATATTCGTAGCGGCTGCTGGTCAGGAATAGGGTCTCCATCTGATCGGTCTCGCGCGCGGGCAGGCCTTCGGCGAGACGGTCGAGCAGCTTTGCCAGGTGCTGCGCGCCTTGCGTGAATTCGCGCGAGGTATAGGTGTCAATCCATTCCTTGTAGAAGGAATTGCCGCCGCCGCGGCCCTCGCGCGCCAAGGCCGTCGCAATCTCAACGTAACCGAGCTGGCATGGTAAAATTGCCGCCACTATTTCCGCGATCGAACCGGCGTACGCCGCGGTCAGCAGATGGCGCGTGTAAGCATGGGTTATCGGTGCGGGCTGTGCGGCTTCGAGCGCGGATTGCGCGATGCCGAGACGCCGGCAGTAGTCCCGATGCAGTTGCATCTCGACTTTGAGGGTATCTCCGAGCAGTCCGGCAAACAGATTCATGGTCTCAAGATCGCGGGCTTTGGCCGACGCCAGCGCAAACACGCGGCAGTACTCGATCAGGAAAAGGTAGTCCTGCTCCAGATAGAAGCGAAAGCAATCCACCGGTAGCGAGCCATCACCAAGCCCGCGCACAAATGGATGTTCGAGTTCCCGCTGCCAGATTTCCGCCGCCTTCGCACGGATACTGCTGGTGAATGCCGGCCCGGCCATCGAAGTGTCACCCGCCCCGGGTTACGCCTACCAGATGGTTGAGCGGCCGCGAACCGTGTCCGAATGGGGGCGATTGCTCGATTGCGCGCGATACATAGCTCTTGGCGGCGCCAATCGCATCGACCATCGAATCGCCGCACGCCAGGCAGGCGGCGATCGCCGCCGAGAGCGTGCATCCCGCACCATGCGCGCGGGGTCCCCGGCGCGGACCGGTGAATTGATGTATCTCGTGCCCATCGAAGAGGATATCAACCGCGTCAGCACCCTCCAGCGCTCCTCCGGTGATCAGCGCCGCGCGCGCTCCCATGTGGACCAGGTCGCGCGCCGCCTTGCTCATCGCCGCAGGGTCGGCAATTTTGTCGCGTCCGAGCAGGATTTCGGCCTCGCGCAGGTTCGGCGTCACCAGCACCGCCAGCGGAAACATATGCTCGCGCATCGCGGCGACCGCGCTGGGCGTCAACAGCAGGTCGCCACTGGCCGCGACCATCACCGGATCAACCACCAGATTGGGAATCGCCCGCGCACGCACGCGTTGCGCCACCGCGTCGATGACCTCGGCGTTGGAGAGCATTCCGGTTTTCGCGGCGGCAACGGGAAGATCGTCCATCACCGCGTCGATCTGGGCCGCGACAAACCCCGGTTCGAGATCCGCCACCGATCGCACACCTACCGTGTTCTGCGCGGTAAGCGCGGTTATCGCGCTGGCGCCGAACACGCCGAACGCGGTGAAAGTCTTGAGATCGGCCTGAATCCCGGCGCCGCCGGAGGAGTCCGACCCCGCGATTGTCAAAGCAACTTTGAGCATTCTTGCATCCGTCCGTTACGAATCGCCGCAACAGGGTCCGATTCTACGCGTCCGAAGCCCCGGTTGGTATCGTTGCGGGCGGCTTGGGTAGGTGTGAATCTTGAAGCGAATCGGCCGATGCTTTGGCCCTTATTTCAGGGCTGGTGCGACGCCGCGGTGTCTCCGCTGGCCATCGGATTGCCAGGCGGGTGCTTAAGCTGGATGGTGCGCAGGTAGAGGACGATCTTGGTGATCCGGCCCGGCATCCCACCGCGCGAACCCTTCGCGTTCCAGATGTCGTAAAAGCGCTCGCCCCACACCGGCATGTCGCGCGGTCCATGGGCCGCAACGGCTTCGCGGCCATCAACAAAGGTGGCTACCTTTTCAATGGATAGCGGAGTGCCGTACTTATCGCCGAGCATTCTGAGGTCGGCCGGCTGCTGCTTGAGCGACGACGCCATCGGACCTCGCCCATCACCGTTTTCACCGTGGCAGGACGCGCAGTATTGCAAATAATAGGTGCGGCCCTGTGCGACGCTTTTTTGGGCGGCGGCGGCGCTGATCGCACCACCAATCACCAGCAGCGCCGCCAGAATCGATTTGCTCGCTATAGTCATAATCGGGAGCGCAATCCTAAGCGCCGCGGCATCCACCGCCGGGCGGCCATTCGCTTGGCGGAAATCCTGCAATCAGGATGGGAATTGTACGGTAGCGGTGGCGGTCACGAGGCGGTCGCCGTCTTCGTTTTCGATCCAGATGTCCAGTTCAGCGATGTGTTGTCCATGGTCCACCTGGGTCACGAAGCCGTGTAGCGAAAGGTTGCGTTCGGGCAGGACGGGGCTGCGATAGGTGGTGCCCAGCCGCACCAGCTTGGCGCGGCTCTCCTGCGCCCAGTCACCGACCAGCTTGCCGATTAGTGCCGCGCTCATGTTGCCGGGCAGGATCATCCCCGGTAATCCCTCCTTGCGCGCTCCTTCGTCATCGGTAAAGCGCGGCACGTTGGCCATCCCGACGTTGTTGGCGTAGGTGCGCACTTGATCCTTGGGGACGAAGAGCGGCACGGGACCCAGCGTATCGCCGAGTTGTACATCGGCAAGTGTATGGATGTGCTTGTCGGACATATTTAGGCCGTTTCCCTTACAACCGCCCCATGAAGCGATGGTCGATGTGGGCGACCACCTCGTTGCTCTGGTTGTGAACGGTCGAGCGAATAGTGACAAAGTACATCGCTCCGCTGCGACCGGTTTTCTCGTAGATCTCCTTGACGTGGGACACGAGCTTGATCTGATCGCCGGGACGCACCGGGTTGACGAACTCGACGTCGCGCCCGGCGTCGAAACCGCCCTTTCCGAAATGCGGTATATTCTGGAAAAAATGGCGCCCGTTGCGGAAGGTCAGCACGAACAGAGGCGGTGCGATCAAACCACCGTATGGTCCTTTGCGCGCCGCCTCCTCGTCGGTGTACCACGGGTTGGTCTCACCTATCGCGGTGCAGAAATCCTTGATTTCCTGGACCGAGACCGCCACCGGGTCGGTCTCTTCGAAGACCTTGCCGATTATCGCTGGATCGTAGTCAAGTGCCATATTGGTTTTATTCCACGTCCGTTTCTGTTCGAACCGGTTTTCGCCGGATCGTTCAATCAGGCGGTCTGTTCGGGAACCGCGCGCGGCACCGGCTTGCGCGGCGCGCGGAAATCCACCGGTTCATAGTGTCCGGTCTTGAGCTCGCGCACCAGCGCGTCGACATCTTTGACTTCGGCGTCGAAGCGGGTAGCACAAACTCCGATCAGGCTGACCAGATGCGAATCCGAACCTCCGGTGGTCCGATAGCCGAACTTACCCACCAGGTCGGCCGTGCGCTCGTCCTCGCCTTTGCGCGAACCGCCATTGAGCAACTCCACCGCGATGACGTTCTCCAGCGGCGGCTTGCTCGCGTAATGCTCACACAAACCGACGTTGGGGCGCCCCGGATGGCATGGAACGACCACTCCACCCATCCGCGCGACCTCATCGATCAGCTCCTGCGCAGGGATTCGTACATTGGCGAAATCGAACCGGTGCGCGATATCGTCATTGACGCCAAAAACCAGCATGTGGCCGTAATCGGTCTCGGCCTCGGTCGCCTTGAGAATCAGGATGCCGAACTTATCCTCCAGGTCGCGGTAATCGCCGTCGCGGTTGAACTGGCGATGTTCGGTCAGGACGATCCCGTCGACCGGGCGTTCCTGCCGCCGCAGCCTGATCCAGTTGAGGTAAGCCTCCACCGGCGCGCGGCTGTCTTCAGAAGCCTCGCTATGGCTGTGCAGATCAAGAATGGTACCCATTTATAATGGTAGTCCCTTGAGAGCGATTACCTGGCCGGGCGGAATTTGACCAAGGTCACCTCCGGGGTAACGTCGTCAAAAACCGCCTCGACCGGCATCCCTATTTTAACCTCTTCGGGCTTGCAGTCGACCACGTTGGCGAACATTTTAACCCCCTCTTCCAGGTCCACGTAAGCGACCACGTAGGGCAGCGAATCGCGAAACCCGCGCGCCGGGTTCTGGTTGGTGACCGAATAGGTGTAAATCGTGCCCCGTCCGCTGGACTTGACCCATTGCACGTTGGAGGACAGGCAGTCGGCGCAGACGACCCTGGGATGAAACTGCATGACGCCGCAATCCTTGCAGCGCTGGACGTAAAGTTCGTGCCGCTGGGTTGCCTCCCAGTAGGGCCGGTTTTCCTCGTCGAAGCTCGGCAACACCTTTTGGTAGGGTTTCTTTTCTTTCTCCTCGGCCATATCGACGCCTTTTCCTAACCTATTGATTGGACAGAATCAGGCTCGCGGCGGCGTGCCGGTAGCCCAAATTGCCACCGATCCCGCTCACCATCGCCGTGGTTAGAGGCTTTTTCGCCTGACGCGGACCGCCTTCGCCACGCAACTGCCTGGTGGCCTCGATTATAAGAAAGATCCCGCGCATCCCCGGATGGTTGTTTGACAACCCGCCGCCGTCGGTGTTGACCGGGAACTCGCGGTCATAGCGCAGCCGCCCGCCGCTGACGAAGGCGCCGCCCTCGCCATGCTTGCAGAAGCCCAGCGCCTCCAATTGCATCATCACCGTGATCGTGAACGAGTCGTAGATCATCGCCATGTCGATATCTTTTGGCGTCAGGCCCGCGCGTTGATAGGCCAGGCGTCCGGAGTCATTGGTCCCGATATCGAGCAGGTTGCGATGGCCGGCCGCGTTATGGCGCATCCCTTCGCCCGCGCCCAAAACGTAGACCGGCTTCTTGCGCAGGTCGCGGGCGCGCTCGGCCGAGGTCATCACCACGGCGCCGGCGCCGTCGCTGACCACGCAGCAATCCAGCAGGTGCAGCGGCGAGGAAATCACGCGGGACTTGAGCACGTCCGCAACCGTGATCGGATCGCGATACTTGGCGTGCGGATTCATCGATGCATGCAGCCGCATCGTTACCGCGATTTCCGCCAACTGCTCCGCGGTGGTGCCGTATTCATGCATGTGGCGATGCGCCGTCATCGCGTAGCCGTTGATGATGGTCACGCCGTAAGGGAGCTCGAACTGCGAGCTTGGATCGCCGCCCATGGTGCCGGCGAGTCCGCCGCCCATCCCTGCCGATACCGGCGTTGCGCTGTACGTGATCAGGGCGACCTCGCACAGTCCGCCGGCAATCGCAGCGGCGGCGTGGCCGGCGTGACCAACGAACGATGAACCGCCGAAATTAGTGGTATCGGTGTAACTGGGATTCAGATTGAGGTAGTCGGCCAGCGCCAGGCTGCCCAGGATGCCGCCGGCGCCGGCGTTGAACATCCCGTCCACGTCCTTGATCGTCAAGCCGGCGTCAGCCAGCGCCTCGCGTGCGCTCTCCGCGATTAGCTGATAGGAGGTCTTGCTGGGCGAATAGCGGGTCGGATGCTCATAAACCCCAACGACGGCTGCTTTCTTTTTCAGACTCACCTGTGTGATTCCCAAAAGCTTAGAGTTGCGAGAGGAACTTCTCGATCTCGGCGTTGAGCTCGGCTGGTTTCTCGGTCGGCAGATTATGGGCGGCGTCGGCGATCTTAACCAGCTTTGCGCCGCGAACACGATCGGTGATCAGTTGCCCGTCCGCCACAGTGGCGGTGGTGTCGTCCGCACCGGCCACAATCAATACCGGCTTATCGATCTTGGCTAAACCGCCAGTCAAATCCGCTGCCGCACACGCCTTGACGTCGGTCCATCTGACGCGTGGATCGGTCTTGACCTGCTCGCCCCAGCCTTCACGCACGACGTCCATATTTTCCTTGGCGGTCTTGGGCGAGTAACCATCGGCGTTGAACTGCTGGCTGGCGCGTCCCTTGGCCACCGCCTCCAGGGCGGCGAGACGTTCCGCGGGGATATTGAATTTGGCCGCGGTGCAAATACCAATCACGGCCTGAGTGCGCTGCGGGTGGCGGATGGCAAAATCCAGCGCGACCATCCCACCGAGCGAACGGCCGGCGATAACCGCGCTCTTGATTTGCAACGCGTCCAGAAAGGCGGCCAGGAAATCGGTGTACTGCTCGACGGTTTCGAAGCCCACCACGCCATCGGAGCGGGCGTGTCCAGGCATATCCATCGCAATCGGGCTGTGTTTGGCGCCCAGACCCTCCAGCTGACGGTGCCAGTTATGGCCATTGGACCCGGAAGCGTGAACCAACACTACGGTCTTGCCGCGGGAGAAATCGGGCACCACGTCGGGAACCGTGGTCGCGCCCACGTAGTAATAATAGGTCGGGTAGCCCGCGACCTGGGCGTATTTGGTCGGCATTGCGGAAAACCTTTCCTGCTTTCGCTGTGGAGTTAGCTAGTGGTTTGAGCGCCGGATGTCAAATTGGCCCGGTGCGCGCCAGCAGGCGATCCAGCCATCAATAAAACGCCACCCCTTCGCGCCATCCCTGCCAATTCGCGGGCAGCGACCGGACCTCATCCTCGGTCGCAGCGCGTTCCAGCCCGTAGGCCCGGCCGATCGCCTTGCGCAACCCCACGTCCGCCGCGGGGATCGCGTCGCGGAAGCCGAGCGCGCGGATCAAAACATACTCCGCCGTCCAGCGGCCGATCCCGTTGATCCCGGTCAACGCTGCGAGCGCCTGATCGGCGGGAGCGGTTCGGAGCGCCTCGAAATCAAGCCGGCCGCTGAGCACCACGGCCGCCGTCTCCTTCACGTAAGCTGCCTTCTGGCGGCTGAACTGGCGCTGCCTCATCCGTTCGGGGTCCAGCGCCATCACCTCCGCCGGCTGCGGGAAGAGCCCGAACAGTTCCCCATTGACTTCCAAGCGGCTGCCGCACATCTCAATCAGGGCCTGCTTCAGGCGCCGGGCAAACGCCAGGTTGATCTGCTGGCCCAGGATCGTCCACAGCACCGCCTCGAAGGGATCGATGATCAGCATCGGGCGCAAGGCATGGAGACGCGCGACGAGTTGCGCGAGTATTGGATCGGCCTGGGCCGCTTGCAGAAAGGGCGTCGGGTCAACGTCGAGCGCAAAGGTGCGGCGCACCAGGGCGGCGGCCTGCTCGACGACCCTCGCGTCGATCCCTGCGCCGCAAACCTCCAGAACCAGGCGTGGCCGCATGTGAGTGCCGGTCGAATGGATCGAGAGCAGCACGTCATGACCGGCGATCTTCACCGCGCGCCGGTAGCGGCCATCCGCGATTTTCTCCAGCACTGTAGCCGGCCAGACCTGCAGGAAGCGCAGGGCGAGATCGAAATCGAACGGCGCCACCGGGCTCAATTCGATCGCGCCACTGCGCATGCGTGAAACTGATTTGCGGCGAAGCCGCGCCGTTGGTCTGGCTAAACGCGAACCCATTCGCTGCTCCAAGCTCAAGGGAACGCCCGGCTCATCGAGGTGTTACGGTGAACTTTGTCACCTTGTACCGATTAGGCAATCCCGTCGACGGCGTCAAAAGGCCAATGGCGAACGGCAATGAAGGCAGCACGCCGGCGCTCGGCGACGCCCAGGCACGCAAGCCGCTGCGGGCGCCACCCGGTGCCACCCCCAAGGACGTGCGCGATCGCGCCATCCTGGCCATCCTGATCTATCACGGCATGCGCCATGAGGAATGCGCGTTGCGGGTCCGGAACCTGCAAAGCGGTCAGGGCGTGGTGCATTTTAGCGTCAGCGGCAAGCGGGGCAAGCTCCGGTTCGTTCCCGTGCATGCGATAGCGCAGTGGCTGACCGAGGAATACCTGGCGCTCGTGTTGGGGAGCAACGAAACAGAAAACTCATTTAAACAGATTGGCGCCACTTCTCAGAGACGGAGACATCCGATGAACCAAGAGATTCCCGGAACGCTGCATGCTTGACCCGAAAGTGATCGAGGATCCGTATCCCTTCTACCGCCGGCTCCATAATCATGCTCCGGTCTGGCAGGTCCCCGGTACCGAGGTGTTCGTCGTGAGTTCGTTCGCCCGGCTGGCGGAGGCTGCTGGCCGAGTCGAGGATTTCTCGTCGAACATGCCTTGTTTGCTCTACCGCGAGGAGAACGGGCTCCCATCTCGTCTGCCGTTCGGTGACTCGGGTATTCCGGCGCTAGCGACCGCCGATCCGCCTATTCACACACTGCACAGGAGCACGGTCTTTCCCAATTTCGTTGCAAAGCGCATGGCTCTCCTTGAGCCGGAGATTCTAGACCTTGCCACCGGGTGCGTGGAGCGAGCACTAGACAAGCGCAACGTCGACTTCATGGCCGAGGTCGGAAACGTCGTCCCGATCACGGTCATTAGTCGTCTCATCGGCTTTCGGAACAGTGACTTGGACCGTCTCCTACGCGCCGCGTTCGATTCAACGGAATTGGTGGGGGCGACGCTGTCCCGCGAACGACTGATCGAACTCATCACGCGCAGCAACGACCTAGGGTCTTGGATCGTCGATCAACTTGCGATTGCGGCGAAACGAGCCAGGCGAGGACATCCTGAGACTCCATCGGACGGGGCGTGGAGACCGGGGCGCTCAGTGCCCCTGCCGGCATCGTCATCCTGCAGACCTTATTGGCCGCCGGAGGTGAATCCACCACGAGCCTGATCGGCAATGCCGTTCGGCTCATGGCCGACCACCAGGATCTTCAACAGCATCTCCGCGAACTCATCCCGAACTTCGTGGAAGAAGCGCTCCGCTTGGAGTCCCCATTCCGCCACCACATGCGTTCAGTCCTCAAGGACACAACGCTTGGCGATGCGGATATTCCGGCCGGCGCGACGGTCCTGCTGTTCTGGAGCGCCGCCAACCGAGATCCCGCCGTGTTCGAACACCCCGATAAGGTCGTCCTCGGTCGGCCGCGCTGCCACGTGGCGTTCGGGCGTGACATCCACTTCTGCGTCGGTGCTCCCCTCGTCCGTCTCGAGGCGCGGGTCGTGCTCACAGCGCTCCTCGAGCAGACCAGCAGCATCACCCTCGACCCCGACCAACCACCCCGATGGGTCAACAGCCTCACGGTCCGACGTTACGAGGCTCTCCCTGTGCAACTCGTTCCACGGTGACGGAGGAATTTTAGGGGGTTCAGGTCACAGCGAAGCGTTTGCCAAATTGCAGGCCAACAAAGTCAGTCCAGAGGCGGAAGGATAACTTCTACTGTTGGAACAAGACTTGGACAAAGATGGGCTGGTCCGCAGTGATCGGCTAATCAGCCAATATTTGTTAATCGTCAAACGCTTCGTCGTTACTAACTCAGATCCTGATTCAAAACCATCCGCAAGGGATTGAGATTAGCGTCAAAAGCTAATGGTGGCCGGGACGGTCACCTGGGTTCGCTCTCCGGTCACGATGCCGCCAGTTTCGTTTACGACGCTCCGGGTAACAGGGTCAAAAAAAAGGTTGACGGGACTACCACGCAGTTAGGTGTATTATGATGGCCTCAACCTGGTGCAGGAGTTGAACAGCAACGGCGCAGTGATCGCCACTATGCTGACGGGACTCAATATTGACGAGTACTTCGAGCGGGCGGAGCCCGCCTGCTGCGGGCCGCCGAGCTATTTGACCGACACCACCATCGGCAACCTGACCTACGGGGGAGCCTGCCCTGAGCGAAGCCGAAGGGACCCCGACGGGCGGCGGAGCTCGGTGGACGGAAGTCTCGCCGTCGTCGCTATACCGCGGACCGCGAGCGGCAACCATTTCAATGCGGATAATGAGATGACCACGTTCAACGGTTACCCCCTGACCTACGACTCTGACGATCAAACGCTTACCGACACCTCCAATGCGTATACCTGGGACACGCGACGACATGTGACCAACAGCCAGCTCACGGGCATCGGTTACGGGCAGGCTTTCGTCTACGATGCCCGAGGTCGAGCGAGCGCAGCAGTTTGCGCGCCTGCTCGACGCTGATCTCAGGGGTGGCGCGCTCGGCGACGCGATGCTTGAGGCCGCGCACCGAAGCGAAGGGAATTGAGCGCGACCGCGTGGCGCGTCACCAGGCCGTCGAAGAAGTGGCGCAGGGCCGCGAGCGCCGGGTTTTTGGTCGGCGCGGAGTCCTCGAGCTGACTCACATACTCGCCGGCCAGGCCCGGAGTGATCTGGCGGAGTTCGAGGCCGTTGTGCCAGAACCCCAAATGGCAGGATTTCGGGCCTGCAGCGTGCCGTCGGCAACGATCGCAATTGCCCGCCGGAGCGCCGCGACGCTGATATAGCGGCGCCGGACGTAAGACCAATCCTTGCCTGTCACGCCGGACTCCAGGCTCGCCATGCGTTGCAGCCCGGCATTGGTCCCGATCCCGTGCAGGCACAGCAACAGGCGTGGCTGCAGCCGAGCGCCTGCATAACCGGGCGATGGCGTTCGTTGTTGGACCGGAACTGCAGTGCCGCCAGGAGTTTGGGCACCATGAGCCGGTAGTGCCCCTGGTAGGAGCTGCCGCTCTGGATTTTCCGCCCGGGTAGTGCGGGAATGCGATGATGACGACCGCAGTGGGTCAGCTTAAGGGCAAGACTTGCATGATCACGGGCGCGAGTTCCGGACTGGGGCGGGTGACCGCGATCGAGCTGGCCCGGATGGGAGCCACGCTCGTGCTGGTATGCCGCGATCGAACGCGCGGCGAGAATGTAACGGGCGAGGTTCGTGAGCTGACCGGCAACCCCGCGGTCAGCCTGATGCTCGCGGACCTCTCCGTGCAGCAATCCATTCGCAACCTGGCCGCCGAATTCCTGGCCCGCGGCGAACCACTGCATGTCCTGGTCAACAACGCGGGCGTTTTCAACCTCAAGCGCTCGTTGACCGCTGACGGTATCGAGGCTGTCTTCGCGATCAACCACCTGAGCTACTTCATGCTGACGCTCCTGCTTGTGGACCGGATCAAGCAAAGCGCACCGGCCCGGATCGTGAACGTGGCCTCCAACGCCCATCGATGGGGCAGCATCAACTTCGACGACCTCGGGGGCGCGCGTTCCTACCGCTCCAGCCGTATCTATGGGCAATCGAAGCTCGCCAACATCCTGTTCACCTACGAGCTGGCGCGGCGCCTGGAAGGTACCGGAGTCACGGTCAACTGCCTGCATCCGGGTGCGGTGGCGACGGGGTTGGGTGCGAACAACGGGGCGCTGGCCAAACTGCTGATGCCCGTCATTGGGTTGTTCATGCGCAGCCCCGAACAGGGAGCGGCGACTCAAGTCCACCTAGCCGCGTCGCCCGCGGTGCAAGGTGTGAGCGGAAAGTATTTCGTCGATTGCCAGCCGGCGCAATCCAATCAGGAATCCTACGATACCGCCGTCGCGCGCCGGCTCTGGGAGGTCAGCGCCGAGATGACCGGAGTCGGGACGGCTCCCGACCAATCGGTTTGATTCTCGTCTTCAGCGCGTGCTAGCAGTTGCGCCAGAACAGCCGCGATTGTGGTCAGGGACTGGGGGAGCGAAGATGGACGCCGAGCAGAAAAAGGAGTTGGTCCGTTCGACTTGGCAGATGCTGTTGGTAAAGGGCGACGTTGAAGGGGCGTTGCGCAACTTTGCCGATGACATCGAGTGGTGGATTTGCGGCGGTCTTCCCGGAACGTCGGGCACCAAGAAAGGCAAACCGGAAATTCGCAACTGGTTTTCCTCCGGGCCCAACGTGTTCCCCAACGGGATGACCTCTGAAGTCCGTTATGCGCATGTCGATGGCGACACCGTCGTGGCCGAGATACGCAATCGTGGCGAAGTCTCCAACGGCAAAATCTACGACAACTACTATTGTTTTGTTTTTGTACTGAAGAACGGCAAGATCCACCGGATTCGCGAGTACGTGGATTTATTGACCCTGACCGAGGCGATGAGCGGTCTGTCCGCTTAACCGGCTCGTTGAATTAATGTGGTGCGATCCGGACCCATTTAAGGCGCCGGGACCGCGCGGATTTCAATCAAGGAGAAAGACAGTGGGCAAGCTTGACGGAAAGGTTGCCGCGATCACTGGCGGCGGACGCGGAATCGGCCGGGCGGTGGCCATGGCGATGGCGGCCGAAGGCGCCGCGGTGGTGGTCAACGATTTGGGGGTCTCAGTGGCCGGAGAACAAGAGACCGTATCGCCCGCCGACGACGTCGCCGCGGAGATTCGCAAGGCCGGCGGCAAGGCGGCGTCCAACCATCAGGATATCGCGACGATGGAAGGCGGACGGGGCCTGGTGGATCAGGCGATCAAGGAATTCGGCAAACTCGACATCCTGGTCAATATCGCCGGTATTTTACGCGACCGGATGATCTTCAGCATGAACGAGGAGGAATGGGATGCGGTGATCCGGGTGCATCTCAAGGGTCATTTCTGCACCATCCACTACGCGTCAATCCACATGCGCGAACGCAAGGCCGGCCGGATTATCAACTTCTCCTCCAACGCCGCCCAGGGCAGCCCGGGCCAGCCTAATTACGGCGCCGCCAAGGCCGGAATACTCGGTCTTACCTATAGCTGCGCGAACGCACTGGCCAAATACAATATCACCTGCAATGCGATAATGCCTGGAGCGGCGACCCGGATGACCGATACGATTCCGCAAGGGCGCATCCCGGGCGCGGCGATTGTCACCAGCGAAACGTCGGCCGGCACGCCGATGGATCCGGCCAACGTCGCGCCCACGATTATATTTCTGGCCAGTGACGAGGCCGCGGGAATCAACGGACAGTGTTTCGGCGCTTCCGGCTATCGAATTGTCCAGTATGCTCCGCTGCGCGCGGACAAGGTATTGGTCAACGATGGCCCTTGGGAAGTCGATAAACTGCTCAAGCTGTTCAAGGCGACTTTTGGCAAGGAGTTGAAAACGCCCTCGATGTTCCAGGGATAAAAGCCGCGGCGGGGCGGAATCCTTCGGCGTAATTAACTCAGCTCTGACGTATGGAGAAAATGTTATGGGTATCCTGGAAGGCAAAGTCGCAGCGGTAACCGGCGGCGGGCGCGGAATCGGCCGGGCGGTGTCCAAGGCGCTGGCGGCGGAGGGCGCCGCGGTCGTCGTCAACGACCTCGGCGTGAGCGTGGCGGGGGAAAAAGAGACCTCGTCGCCGGCCGACGGAGTCGCCGAGGAGATCCGCAAGGCCGGCGGCAAGGCGGCTTCCAACCATCAGGACATCTCAACGATGGAAGGCGGACGCGGCCTGGTGGATCAGGCGATCAATCAGTTCGGCAAACTTGATATCCTGGTGAACATCGCCGGTATCCTGCGCGACCGCATGATCTTCAGCATGAGCGAGGAAGAATGGGACGCGGTGATCCGGGTCCATCTCAAGGGCCATTTCTGTACGATTCATTACGCGTCGATCCACATGCGCGAGCGCAAGGCCGGACGCATCATCAATTTCTCATCGAATGCCGCCCTCGGCACTCCCGGCCAACCCAACTATTCGGCTGCCAAGGCGGGAATTCTCGGCCTGACCTATAGCTGCGCCAATGCGCTGTACAAGTATGGAATAACCACTAACGCGGTACTGCCAGGAGCCGCCACCCGCATGACCGATACCGTCCCGCAAGGACGCACTCCCGGCGCCCCGATGATCAGCAGCGAATCAGCGGCGGGCACTCCGATGGATCCCGCCAATGTCGCTCCGCTGGTGGTGGTGCTGGCAAGCGACCAGGCGGCCGGGATAAACGGGCAGGCCTTCGGCGCGGCGGGTTACCGCATCACGCATTACGCCCCAATACAGTCCTACCGCCAACTCGTGAATTCGGGACCGTGGAAGCTGGATCGCCTGTTCAAGCTTTTCAAACCGACCTTCGGGAGGGAACTGAAGCCGCCGCCGATTTTCTAACCTCAAAGCGAGAAGTAATTGGCGCGAAGCTCTCTCGGATGCTCTCTCCCTGACCAGGGAGAGGGATAGGGTGTGAGTATCTGTTAACAGCACTTGAGTGGGTGGACCCAAGAACCCTCGGCCAAGGATCTGGGCACTCGCGGAGCGGCATTCAAAGCTTTCTCGACGGAATTGATCCTCGCTTGAGTCCTTGAGTGTCATCGGCGGCACGCCATTTTTCTTCGACACCGCCTTGCCGTCGATCCAGTCCACGTCCTCGGGGGCGATCTCCCACAGCTTGGCCGCCCGCTCCTTGAGTTGACGCACCGCGTCTTGCGCCGCCTCATAAGCCGCTAGTCCCGTGGCGAAGGTGGTCCTGCTCCCTCCGGTCACGTCGGTGAAGCCATTCGAATCGGTGTCCGCAATCGAAGGCCGCACCTCTTCGGCGCGCAGTCCCAGAACTTCGGCCGCGCACATCGCGGTTGCCGCGCGCGTCCCGCCGATAATCGACCGAACCGGTCACCAGGCTGGCGGTGCCGTCGGCGTGGATGTTGACCGTCGCCGACGATTCCATCCCGGCATTGATCCAGAAGCCGGTGGCGACGCCCCGGCCACGGTTCTTACCCGTCAGCCTGGACTTGTAATGGTCGCTGTTTTTGATCGCCTCGCACACTTCCACGTAGCCGATGCGCTTGAAGGCCGGACCAGCCACCGAAGGCGAGCCCTCTTTGACCGCGTTCTTGATCCTGAAGTCGAGCGGGTCGATGCTGCATTTGCCCGCCAATTCATCCACCACCGACTCCACCCCATAAGCGGCATTGCCGGCGCCGGGTGCGCGATAAGCCTGGACCTTGGGCTTGTTGACCAGCACATCGTAGCCGTCAACCTGAAAGTTGGCGATGTTATAGGGAGACAGTCCGGTCATGCAGGCGACGGCAACCGGTGAGCCCGGAAAAGCTCCCGCCTCGAACGCCATCCAGACCTCTGCCGCCGTGATAATGCCGTCCTTGGTAGCGCCCATCTTGACCCGGATGCGCGAGCCCGAGGTGGGACCGGTGGCGCGCAAAACCTCGGTCCGGTTCATCACCATCTTGACCGGATGGCCGGTCTTCCTGGAAAGGAGCAGCGCGAGCGGCTCCAGAAAAGCGTACAGCTTGGCCCCGAACCCGCCCCCGATCTCGGCCGAACAACCTTGATGGAGCCCGCATCCATGCCCAGCAGCTTCGAGCATTGGCCAGCACGTTGAGCGCATAAAAATACGGGTAAGACGGCGATTCGCCCCCGTATTGAAACTCCACTTCGTCGGACAGCGCAGCGAAATCTTGATGCGTGATGACGGCCTTGACCCCCGGCAGACGCAGGGCCCTTTCGGCGTTGATCGATTTTATCCGGGCGTGCGCAAAGGGACTGCGCAGCACCTTGCCATGGAGCATTTCCGGCGCGCTGTAATCGGCGCCGTACTTCGCGCGCCCCACGACCTTGTCGATCCCATCGTGCCGGATTGGCCTCGTGCCAACCACCTTGAACTGTTGGGTTTGCGTCGCGGACCCGGCCATGAGCGTTCCCTCATCAGTCAGAGTATGGCGTCAACGCTTTACCGTCGCATGTTTCACCGCCGCTGCGGAAGGAGCGACGTTTGACCCGGTGCGGGTCGCGCGGCTTTTAGCCGAGTGCGGCGAGGTCCACGAAAAAATGCGGATAGGTTTTGGAGACGCAGCCGGGTTCCTTGATGCGGACTCCAGGCATCCGCAGGCCGATGATCGCAAAGCTCATCGCGATGCGATGGTCGTCATAGGTTTCAATCGCGGCCGCGTTGGGACGCGCGGGCTGGATCGTCAGCCCGTCCTCGTGTTCGATGACTTTAACTCCCAGGCGCGCCAGTTCCACGGCGAGCGCGTGGATGCGGTCGCTTTCGTGATGGCGGATGAACTTCACGTTGCGAATCCTGGTGGGCGAGCTGGCAAACGGCGCCAGCACCGCCAGGGTCGGAACCATATCCGGCGTTGCGCTCATGTCCACGTCCACGCCGGTAAAGTTGCCGGTGCCTTCAACGGTTACCGAATCGCCGTTCCAGGTGACCTGCGCACCCATGCGCTCGAGCAGAATGAGGAAGCGAATGTCTCCCTGCACCGAATCCCGGGTGAGGTTTCTCAACTCGACTTTGCCGCCGCACAGCAGCGCCGCCGCCGCGAAATAACTGGCGCTGGAGGCGTCGGCCTCAACCGTCATGTGGCTGGATTTGTAGTGTTGCCCGCCCGGCACGACGATGACGTTGCCGTCCACTGTGCTGTCGATCCCGGCGCGCTCCATCAGCCGCAGCGTCATGGTGATGAACGGGCTGTCCGCTAGTCCATCCACGACCAGCCGCAAGCCTTTGGGCCACAGCGGTGACGGAATCAACAAAGCGGAAACGAACTGCGAGGACAGGCTGGCGTCGATTCGTGTCGTGCCGCCCTCGAAGGCCTGCTCCGCTTCGATCAGCACCGGCGGGCATCCGTTGTTCAACTCGCTGCGAATCGACAGCCCCAGGTTGCGCAGCGCGTCGATCAGGTCGCCGATCGGACGCTGGCGCATCCGCGCGTTGCCGTCCAAACGGAAGCGTCCCTTGCCCAGGCTCAGGAATCCGGCCAGAAAGCGCATCGCGGTGCCGGATCCGCCGACGAAGAGGTCTGCGGACTTGACCGGGATGGCGCCGCCCTGGCCGTCCATCTCG
The DNA here is from genome assembly GCA_963805995.1 of uncultured Pseudomonadota bacterium. Lineage (GTDB taxonomy): Bacteria > Desulfobacterota > Binatia > Binatales > Binataceae > JAJPJA01. The sequence continues at coordinate 45,985 of CAWDWL010000008.1, forward strand.
ATCCGCTGGTTTGGCTCATCCAGCGTAATCCCATAACCGAGATTCTGGAGCGCGTCGATCATGTAGCGGGTGTCGTCGCTGACCAGCGCCGACTCGATTACCGAGCGGCCCTGTGCAATCGCGCCGATCAGCAAAGCGCGGTTGGTGATGCTTTTGGAGCCGGGCACGCGGATTGAGGCCGCCAGCCTACTCGCCAGAGGTCTTATTTCGATCTGATCCATGCTTGTTGGGAAAGGCGGCGCCGAATTTCCCGCTGTGTTTACTACATCGTAAGTTCGCGGCGCGGTCAATTCGGTTCGTTTTAACGGGGCTTAAAATCAAGCCTTTCAACGCCACCGCCCGCTTGCAGCCGCCAATGGTTCGATTGATCGGGCCCGTGGTTTGCCGCTAGGCTCCTCTACCGGCATCATGAACAATCCCGAATCGCCCCCACCAACCGCTCCGCACCTTGCGGCACCTCCGCCGCCTGACAAATTTGTCGCCTTTGCGGCTCGGCTGGAGTTGTCGATGTTGCACCGGCTCATGATCGTCGGCGCTATGGGTCTGTTTATAATGTTCGGATTGTTCCTGGCCAACTACTCGATCAGTCGGGCGGATTGGTATTGGAGCGCGATGTTTCCGGTCTTCGGGCTGATTTGCCTGGGTCATCAACTCGTCACCGGCGACAGCCGCGCAATGTCGGCATGGAAGGTGATCTTGACGCAGGCGCTCCATTGGCTGGGACCAATCGTCGCCGTGCGGATTATCTTCCTCCAGCTTGCACGCGGCCAGATCGACGCCGATGCCGTCGCGCTGATGATTTTGCTGGTCCTGGCGGTGACCTGCTTTCTGGCGGGAGTTCATTTCGATCACAGCTTTGTCTGGGTCAGCGCCTTTCTCGTGCTGGTGGCGCTGTTGGGAACCGAAATCGAGTCCTACCTGTGGTTGATTTTGATAATCGGTCTGGTGACCGCCGCCGTGGTCGTGTTCTCCGCGATGCTCATCCGGCGCCGGACCGCGCCGCCCGCGATCTCCACCTGATTGATCGCCACTCGGAATGCCCGAAGAAAAAGCGTAAACGGCGACTACAATTGGCGGAATTGGACACCCTGCCAAGTTCAAAATCAGGCCGCCAGCCGCAGGCTGACCGCTTTGACGGCCCGTTTACCGGACCGGCGGCGATAGTGAAGATCCGGCGCAATTTACTACCTTTCGCCTTCGTGCTCTACATCGTCAACTACCTGGATCGCATCAACGTCGGCTTCGCGGCTTTACAGATGAATCGCGAACTCGGGCTGAGCGACGCGACCTTCGGCCTGGGCGCGGGACTGTTCTTTATCGGCTATTTCCTGTTCGAGATACCCAGCAACCTGATGCTGCATCGGGTGGGAGCGCGAGCCTGGATCGCGCGGATTATGATCTCCTGGGGTGTCGTGGCGATCGCGATGGCGGCGGTGCGCGGAGTGGCGAGCTTTTACCTGCTGCGCTTCGCGCTGGGAATCGCCGAGGCCGGTTTCTTTCCGGGAATCATCTTCTATTTTACCCTTTGGTTTCCGGCGCGGGAACAGGCCCGCGCACTAGCCCTGTTCATGACCGCCAGCCCCCTGGCCGGCGTGATTGGCGGTCCGGTGTCGGGGACGTTGCTGGTTATGCACGGGATTGCCGGACTTTCGGGCTGGCAATGGCTGTTCGTGCTCGAAGGGCTGCCGGCGGTGATCCTGGGCGTGGTGGTTTTGCGCTATCTGCCCGACGATCCCGAAAATGCCCGCTGGCTAAACGCGGATGAAAAGCGATGGTTGGCTGATACTCTTGAGCGCGAGCGCGAGAATATCAAAGAGCATGGTCTGGCCGGTACGCTGACCAGCAGCAAGGTCTGGCTGTTTTCGGCCCTGTACTTTGCGATTGTAACCGGTCTTTATGGCGTGACGATGTGGCTGCCCCAAATCGTCAAAGGTTTCGGCGGCTTGAACAATTTCGAGGTCGGGCTGATCGCGGCCGTGCCCTTTCTGGTAGCGGCGATGGCGATGGTCACCATCGGCCGTTCTTCGGACCGCCGCGGGGAAAGAAAATATCACGTCGCGGCGTCCGCTTTCGCGGGAGCGCTGGGCCTGGCGCTCTCCGCGGTCGCGCCCAACCCGCTGATCGCGCTCGCGGCGTTGTCGATGAGTGCGGCCGGCATCTGGGGCACGATGGGCCCGTTCTGGTCGATGCCGTCGGCGTTCCTGGGCGGCGCCGGCGCCGCCGCCGGGATCGCGCTGATCAACTCGGTCGGCAACCTGGGCGGCTTCGTCGGGCCCTACCTGGTCGGGGTGGTGCGGCAGATGTCGCACAGCTTCAGCGGCGGCCTGGCCGCGATGGCCCTGATGCTCGCCGTCGCCGGATGCCTGGCGCTGGCGCTGCGCGACCCCGCGCAGCAGTAATCGCGGGGTCCGGTGGATTAGCAGGGCGCGATCCTGCTTTCTGGGAGATTCTCAGACAATTTCAGAACATATATCCAGTAATACGATGAGCAAAACAGCACAAAAACGAGTGTTAAAGAACTTCCCCAACCGCCCCAACCAGCGCGGTATGGCCCGCTTCGAGGTTCTCGGACTGGATACCGATCGTGAACTTATCCGATCGTTGGCCAAGCGGCTCGCCGAAAATGGCCCGGGCGCGGCGCGGATTCGCGCAACGATGAGGCAGACCCTCGCGGGCGAACCGTCGGAAAAGGGCGGGATCCTAGCTGCTTTGCGCCGTTCACCCCTGGTCGGCGCCGCGCTTGATGTAAGACGCCCTGCCAATCCCGGTCGGCAAGATTGACCTGTGACCCACTATCTCTTGGACACCAACATTATCAGCAACGTCACCAAACCGGTGCCGTCCGAAACGCTGGTCGCCTGGATGGCCGGGCAAGCTGACGACGATCTGTTCGTCTCGTCACTGACGGTTGCCGAGAATCTGGCGTGGAATACTCGAAAAGCCTGTCGGAAAGAAGCGGCGCCAGTTGGAGCTTTGGTTCTCCGGACCCGAGGGGCCGCAAGCCCTGTTCGCCGGTCGCGTCCTCTCCTTCGACGAGAAGGCAAGTCTTATCTGGGCGCGACTGATGGCCGCGGGAACCGCGGCCGGCGTCAACGAAACGCCTTCGACATGATCATTGCCTCGATCGCGCAAGCGAATGATTGCGTCGTGGTGACTGACAACGTAAGGGATTTTGCCGGGATGAGGATCATCAATCCGCTACGAACCATGACCTGATGGTGAGGAATTATTTCCCGTCGGTCTTAGTAAACGCTCACGGCGGCTGTTGGATTACTGGGATCCCGCGTTTCAACCTCGCCGCCCCGACTCCAAATTATGCCGGTCCACGCGCAGCACCGACCGCGCTCCATAGACCCGCGAATCCGCCGCCGCGTTTCATCAACAGGAGACTCTTCTTCGATCAGCCGCGGCCCACCAGCGGCATCTTGGTGGCCATCACGGTCATGAACAGGACGTTGGCCGAAAGCGGCAGATTCGCCATATACCGCACCGCTTGCGCGACGTCGCTCACCTCCATGGTCGGCTCGACCGCGACCGCGCCGTGGGCCTGCGGCACGCCCCGGCTCATCGCAGCGGTCAACTCGGTGGCGGCGTTGCCGATATCGATTTGGCCGCACGCGATATCGTACTTGCGGCCATCCAGCGCGGTCGCCTTGGTCAGTCCGGTGAGCCCATGCTTGGTGGCGGTGTAGGGCGCGGAATTGGGACGCGGCGCATGGGCGGACACGGAGCCGTTGTTGATGATCCGGCCGCCGCGGGGTTCCTGGCTCTTCATTATCCGGAAGGCCTCCTGGGTACACAGAAATGAGCCGGTCAGATTGGTGTCGACCACGCGCCGCCATTGCTCATAGGTCAGCTCTTCCAGCAGCTTCGGCGCTCCGCCGGTACCGGCATTATTGAAGAGCAGGTCGAGTCGTCCGAACACCTCACGAACTTTGGCGAAGAGATCTTTCACCGCGGCCGGATCGCCGACGTCGGCGGCCACCGGCACGGCCCGTGTGCCGAGCGCTTGCGCTTCGCGCGCGACCGCTTCCAACGGCTCCGCCCGCCGCCCCGCCAGCACCAGACCGTAGCCGTCGGCCGCAAGCGCAATCGCCACCTGCTTGCCGACGCCACTCCCTGCCCCGGTGATTACCGCTACCCTGCCGGTTGAACTCATCCGCGTGTCCTCACGTTATAGATACCCGAGCCGCCATGCCCACCGGCGCCTAGCCTAGCAATCAACTGCGGGTCTTCCGAATTGGCTCGAACAGATCGAGGTGTTGCGCGACAAAATCGTGGATGCTCAACGCGGGCCTTCCGGTAATCGTCTCGACGTCATGGGTGATGCGATCATAACGGTTGGCGGCGTGAAGACGCGCCATCGTGAGTATATGCGCGAAGACATGCTCGGGCAGGTTGAGTTTGCGCAGTTCCTGATCGCGCCATTGCTCCAGAGGCACGTCCACGTATGTGATTTTTCGGCCGAGCGCCGCCGAATATTCCGCCGCCACGCTGTTCATATCCTGCGATTTCGGCCCGGTCAGCTCGTACACTTTGCCGATATGAGAGGCAGGGCGCGCCAGAATAGTCGCGATGACCTCGGCGACATCCTGGACGGCAACCGGGGACGTCCGTCCCTCGCCGAAAGGTAGGCGGATCGTTCCTTCTCTTGCGATCGACTGAGCAGCCAGGTTCATGAAGAGCGGATTTTCCAGGAACGCCGTCGGGCGGACGTGCACGACGGGAAGGCCCGACCAGTTCAACACCTGCTCGGCCAGAAAGTGTTGCCGCTGCTGCGGGGAGTCGGTCATGCGGGTCAGGCTCATTTGCGATACGGTCATTTGTGAGATGTTGACGAACACCTCCAGGTCACCGCGTTCACGCCCGACTGCGGCCGCGATGACGGTTGCCTCCAGGTAGGACGCCGACACGCTCATGCCGAAGTAGAGACGGCGGCATCCGGCCAACGTGCGCGCGACATCCGCGGCGATCGTCAGGTCACCAACCACAACCTCCGCGCCGATCGCGCGCAGCGCTTGCGCACGATCATCTTCGCGGTGGACCAAGGCGCGCACCGGCAGGCCGCGGTCACGCAGCCGCTCCACAACAACGCGTCCGACTCCGCCCACGCGGCCGGCGGCGCCGGTGACGAGGATGGGACTCTCAACCGGCACGCGGCTATTCCTCGTTAAATTAGTTGCGAACGTCTATATCACGGCAAGGTTCAGTATAGCTCGGTCACCAGTGCCCGCCTACCTGCGCCATCTGTCAAAACGTCCCTTCCGGTATGCGCCAGGCCGCGCCACGGCCGTGCGACCCAAACTAATGTTCCGGACCGCCCGGATGCGCAGAGAGCCAGACTTTTTCGAAGCGGCTGGGGCGCATCGGATTGAGGACGTAATCATGCACCCACGGCTGGCGGATCACGTAGTTCACGGGATGATAAAGAAACACCCACGGCGCCTGGTTGATGATGATTCGCTCGGCCTGGCGATAAAGGGCGAAGCGCCGGCTGAGATCGGCGATCGGTGCGGCCTCCTTCATTAGGCGATCGGCCTCCGAATCGTAGAAAAAAGTATCGTTATTGGAGCGCCACTGGCTTTTGGAAAATAGCACCTGGAGGAAATTCTCCGGATCGGGGAAGTCCGCCTCCCACGCCAACATGAACAGATCAACGTTGTGCGGTTCGCGAATCGCGTCCAGCAACGGGCCCCAGGCCACGGGCTTGAGCCGGACGTTGATTCCGACCAGGGCCAGATCCTGCTGAATCGACTGCGACAGCAGAAGCATCGTCTGATCGGCGCGCATCCACAGCACCGGTGCAAAGTCCCGTGCCACGCCGGCCTCCTTGAGCAGGTGGCGGGCCTTCTCCGGATCGTACGAATATCCGTCGACGTCGGCAGTGTAGCCGGGAAGGCTGGGGGGCAGCACGCCCCGGGCCGCCACGCCGCGGCCATTGAGCAGCGCCAACAGGTTTTGCTTATTGATCGCGTAATTGAATGCACGGCGCACGCGCACGTCGGTAAACGGTTGCATCTGGCAGTTCATTCCCACGTAGTCGGTAGTCACGGTCACGCTATGGATGGTCAACGCTTTGAGCCGCGGCGTTTTCATGACGCGGGGAAACTCGGCCGATGGAATTGCCGACACGTCGATCTCGCCGGCCTGGTATTTGAGCCATTCCAGTTCGTCGTTGACGCCCATCATCTCGACAATCGCGTCCAGCTTGGGCAGGCCCTGGGCGAAGTAGTACGGATTGCGCACCAGGATCATCCGCTGGCCGCTGATCCATTCCGAGAGTTTGAAGGCGCCGCTGCCGACCACGTGATGGGCAAAATCTTCGCCCCATTTTTCCGCCGCTTCGCGCGGGACGGCGGCCGCAAACGGCATCGCCAGTTTATGGATGAAAATCGGATCGGGCGCGGTCAGGCGAAACACCATCGTGTACGGACCTGAAAGTTCGATTCCGCTCACCGCAGACGCGCGTCCGGCGATAAAGTCGGCGGCGCCCACGAGGCCGCGGTAATACTCCGACCCCTTGGATTGTGTCGACGGCCGCAGCGTGCGTTCGATCGCGTACTTGAAATCGGCGCCGGTTACGGGCCGGCCGTTGCTGAAGCGCGCGTCGCGGCGCAGATGAAAGGTAAGGACGGTGGCGTCTTGGGAGATTTCCCAGCTCAGCGCGAGGTCCGGCTTGAGCTCAACGTTTGCGTCACCGTAGCGGACCAGGGTATCGAAGATCGCCTGCTCGAAAGTCCACGATTCGGTGTCGTATCCAACCGCCGGGTCCAGCGTCGGCACATCGTCCGCGGCGGCCAGCCACAGCACCTTCGCGTCCGCCGGCAGCCTAAGCGGCGGCCCCGACTTGCATCCCGCGATGGTGCAGGCCGCGATGGCGAGAAAGCGCGCAAGCCAACTGAACCGACTGTTCATCCGAGGTGGCGGCGCGGTCGAGTTGTAAAGGGTGGTACTTGTGACAGCGCTTGTTTTTACCTTCAGGCGGATAATTTTTGAGCAGATTGCGCGTGCGATATGAGTAGCTGAGCGCGCAGCGCGTACCAAGGATCGCGGCATGTAACCTCTCCCTCTCACCCTCTCTCAAGATAGAGACTGTCGATAAACTACTAAAGGGCAAATCTGGGGGGCTTGATAGCGCGGTCGAGCAATGGAGGCTTGGTTCGGTTCCCTCGCCAACATTCAATTGTAGGAGAGGGCGAAGGTGAGGGTTCTGATACATCTCAAGTAGGATGGACACATTGGCGCACCGCGAGATTCTGCTCGCCTGACACATCTT
>CAWDWL010000009.1:0-60427 GCA_963805995.1 uncultured Pseudomonadota bacterium
TCAGTTGTGGGAGGCGGGCGAGGGTGAGGGTTCTGATACACCTCAAGTAGGATAAACGCATTGGCGCACCGCGCGATTCTGCCTGCGTGACACATCTTTGCAGGGCCGCCTGCACGACGCTGCCGGCGCGCGCCTGCGGTACCCAAGTCCGCAGGCGCACGCGAGTTATTTGAGGAGTTTATCGACGGTCTCTTAGTCGGGGGAGTGACGGCACAAATTCGCGGTTATGTCCGGGGCACCGGCTTGAGCGGGCTCATCGGTACGCCGGGGAATAGCGTCCAGTGGTCGTCCTCGTGCTTCCAGCCGCCGGCCGCCCACGTGCCGCCGTCCACGAACAGCGTGATACCGGTGACGTACGACGACAAATCAGAGGCCAGGAAGACCGCGGCGCCGCCGACTTCCTCCACCGTGCCCAGACGGCCCAAGGGAATGCCGCTGCGTACCGCCGCCTTGTGCTCCGGCTTTTTCATCTCGTTGTCGGGGCGGGTGTCGATAACGTCGGGAGCGATGGAGTTCATCCGGATGCCGTAGTCGCCAAACTCCAGCGCCGCGGTTTTGGCGAAGTTGTCCTGTCCCGCCTTGCAAGCGCCGTAAATTGAGAAACCTGGCACCGCGCGGCTGCCTTCGATGCTGGAGATGTTGATGATCGATCCACGCCGCTTGCCCGCGATCATCGCGCGCACCACCGCGTCAACGCAGTGGACCATCCCCATCAGGTTCAAATCGACCGCGCGACGCCAGCGATCGGGCCCCATCTCCAGGAACGGATGCGGAATCTGGCCGCCGGCGTTACTGACCAGGATGTCAACGCCGCCAAGTTCCTTCACCGTGCGGTCGACCATCGCCTTGACCTGCTCGAAGTTCTTGACGTCGGTGGTGATAGCGAGGCCCTTGCGCCCCAATGCGCGCACCTCGGCGGCGGCCTGTTCTCCCAAGGCCGCGTTCCGATCGGCGATGACCACATGAGCGCCGAAGCGCGCGAAGGTCAGCGCGACGCCCTTGCCGATTCCCTGGCCCCCGCCGGTAATGATTGCAACCTTGTCCGTCAACAGCGCGCTGGAAGGATCCATCCCGCGTCTCCTTATTCCGAATTCTGATTCGTGATTGTGAGAAATCCGGCCGGCCTCATCACGAAGCCGGCCGGCCTTTCATAACCGGATAGCAGAACGCCTAACCCGGTAGCAGAACGGTGCGGACGACCTCGCCGGTCTCCATGTCGTGGAAGGCCTTGTCGACGTCGGCCAGGCTGCCATGCTGGCTGACCATGTCGTCGAGGTTGAGCAATCCGCGTTTGTACAAATTGACGATGTAGCTAAGATCCAGCGCGTTGCTGGAATAATTCAGATGATGGCCGCGGACGATGCGTTCCGAGCTGGTGATGAAATAGACCGGCAGGTCGTCGAGCACGTCGCCGTCCCTGCCCACTCCGACGAACACCGCGGTTCCGCGCGGCGCCGTGCACAGGACGGTCTGGGTTTGGGTCTTCTTGTTGCCGATCGCCTCGAACGCGTATTCCGCACCGCCATCGGTTAGCTCTCTGATCGCTTCGACCGGGTCGGTGTTCTTCGCGTTGACTACGTGGGTGGCGCCGAATTTCTTTGCCATCTCCAGTTTCTTGTCGAAGACATCGACGGCGATTATCTGACGGGCCCCTGCGATGCGTGCGCCCTGGATGGCCGATCCGCCAACGCCGCCGGCCCCGAAAACCGCCACCGTAGCGCCGGGAGGAATCTTCGCGGTGGTGAGCGCGGCGCCCAGACCGGTGGTGACGCCGCATCCAATCAGCGCCATCCGATCGAGCGGGAGGTCATCTTCGATTTTCACCAGCGCGGTCTCGTCAACGATTGCCGCCTGCGCGAAGCCGCCGGGACCGCCGCCGATTCCCCCGATGAACTTGCCTTTCCAGGTCGTGGGCGGATCATTGGCCTCGCGGCGGGTGTAGCGGCCGCGATTGACGCATCTGAAGTACTTGCCGCTCATGCACCATTTGCACTTGCCGCACACTCCCGAGCCGCCCCGGATGACGTGATCGCCGGCCTTGACCATCGTCACGTCCGATCCCACTTCTTCCACGATTCCGGCCATTTCGTGGCCCAGGATCATCGGCGGCCTGAAGTCGGCAGCGCGGGCTCCGGTCCACACCAGCAGGTCGCTGTGACATACCCCGCAGGCGGTTATCTTGAAACGAACCTCGGTGCCCTTGGGATTGTCGATTTTGACCTCTTCGACCGAATGGGGGCCGCCTGGGACCTGATATATCGCAGCTTTCATTTCTTTCTCCTCGGTGATTGTGGCGCGATCAGAGCCGTCTGCGGATGACGCCTGACCTTCGATGCACGCATACAACACTTTGGCGCGTCCGGTAAAGCACCGCGGATTTCCGGTATCCGCGGAAATGCGCCACAATCAAGCCACGGCCGCACGGTTGTAACCACAGGTTGACAACGCGGCGGGACTATGGCGAAACCACCTTACACCTGGCCGGCGCAGGGAGGACATACCGTGGCTGGAAGTCTCGAAGGCTTGACGATTTTAGACCTGTCCCAACACATGGCGAGCCATATGGCTACGCTGGTGCTCGCGGAACAGGGCGCGGACGTAATCAAGGTTGAACCGCCGGGCGGCGATCCGTTGCGGGAAGTCGAGCCCGGTTACTTCATTCGCAACCGCAGCAAACGCAGCATCACGCTGGACCTGACCAATCCCGAACAGCGCGACACCCTGATCAAGCTGGCCGAGCGCGCCGACGTGCTGGTGGAGTCGTCAGGGCAGGAGCAGATGGTCCGCCTGGGACTCGATTACGAAAGCCTCAGGCGTCGACTGCCGTCGCTGGTCTACTGCTCCGTCAACGGTTATGGCGCCGACCATCCGTGGCGCGATCGCCCGATCAGTGACGCGCTGATCGCCTCGCGGATGGGCCTGTATTTCGACCAGCCCGGCGATTACATCAATCCCGAGAAGGACGCGCCCGTTTATCTGTACTGCCAGTTTCCCAGCTATGCGACGTCGTTCACGATTTCCATCGGTATCCTGGCGGCACTGCGGGTGCGGTTGCATTCCGGACGCGGTCAGGCGGTGGAATGCGCGCTGCACGACGGGATGCTGCTGATCACGCCGCTGATGTGGATGTGGGCCGACAACCCGACCCCAACCTTCGCCTCGCGCACCCAACTCCGCGCGCCCTATCGGCCGTGGCTTTATGAATGTTCCGACGGCAAGTGGCTGCATCGGATGCAGACCGCCAAAGGCAACGTCGAGGCAATCGCCAAGCTTCTGGGGATCAAACTGCCGCCTGGGACCAATCGGCAGAACCTGATGGCCAACGTGGAGCAGCGCAAATGGTTTGAGGCGCAGGAGATCGCCGCGATGAAGACCAAGCCCCGCGACGAATGGCTCAAGTTGCTGCGCGAAATCGACGTGCCGGTGGAAGCCGTGCTGCCTACCGAGGAAGCGTTCTTCGTGCCCCAGGCCCGCGCCAACGAGGTCGTGGCTGAAATCGACGACCCCAAGCGCGGGCGCGTCATCCAGATGGGGATGCCGTTTCGTTTCTCCAAAACGCAAGGCGCGATCAAGGGTTTGGCGCCCGAGGCGGGCGAGCACACGCGTGAAATCGTCACTTCGTTGAACCGCCCGGCGGAAAACCGGACGCCGGCCAAGGCGCTCAAGCCGCGTCCGCTGCGCCATCCGCTGTTCGACACCGTGCTGATCGACTTCGGACACTATGCCGCCGGTCCATTCGGGCCGATGCTGCTGTCGGACCTGGGCGCCCAGGTGATCAAGGTCGAGACCATCGAAGGCGAGGGGATGCGCCAGCCGTTCCAGCCATTTTTCATCTCTCAGCGCGGCAAGCGAACGATCGCGGTCGATCTGAAGAGCGAAACCGGACGCGAAATCGCCTACAAGCTGGTCGCCAACGCCGATATCGTCCATCACAACCAGCGCCCCGGCGTCGCCGAGCGGCTCAAAATCGATTATGCGACTCTGAGCAAAATCAAGCCGGACCTGATCTATACCCACGTCCCGGCCTACGGTACTCACGGACCCCAATGCCACGAGGGCGGCTACGATCAGTTGTTCCAGGCAATGTGCGGGATGGAATACATGGGCGGTGGTGAAGGCAATGACCCGGTCTGGAACCGCTACGGCCCGGTCGATATGTGCGCGGCCACCTTATCCGTCATCGCGACGCTGATGGCGCTGTATCATCGCGACCGCACCGGTGAGGGCCAGTTCGTCGATACCTCGCTGCTCAACGCCGGCCTGTACGTCAATGCCGACGCGTTCGTTACCGATCGCGCCGACGTGCGGCGGCGTCCGACCATGGATCGCACCCAAACCGGAATCAGCGCCGATTGCAGATTCTATTGCGCCAGGGAAGGATGGATCTTCGTCACCGCACTGTTCGAGCATCAATGGCGCCAGCTGACCAAGGTCCTGGGCAAGCCGCAACTGGCGGATGACCAGCGCTATCGCACTCATTACGATCGCATCGACCGGCGTTATGAATTGGCTGAAATCCTCGAACCGATCTTCAAGAGCAGGACGGCCCAGGAGTGGTTTGACGCGCTGGACGGCGCCGGCGTGCCTTGCGAGATTATCAATAAAGGATACTGGCTGCGCTGGCTGCAGGATCCCTGGTCGATTCTGACCAAGCGGGTAGTGGAGTATTACGAAAAGGAAACCCAGAGCAAGCTGCGGATGATGGGAGAGAAGATTCGCTTCTCCGAAACTCCCGAATATGTGCAGGGACCGCCGCCGCGGCTGGGCGAGGATACGCAGGAAATTCTGCACGGGCTGGGCTACAACGCCGCGCAACGCCAGGAACTCAAGGAGCGCAAGATCGTTACGTGGCCCGACAAGGTCGCCTAAGCGCCGCTGACGTAGAAGGAACTTTGGCCGGGAAGACGCTAATCGGTAGTGCCACGAAAAAAAATATATTCCGCCCGCTGGCTATGATTTGATCCGCGCCGTGACGTATCCATTTTTGGAACACCTTGGCTTCGGGCACCGTGGCGATTGCGGGTAAGGGAGACAGACAATGATAACTCGACAGGACGATATCAACCTGACCGACTCGCATTTCTTCGCCAAGGGCGATATCCATGATTTGTTCAAACGCATGCGGGCAGAGGATCCGGTGCATTGGACTCAGGGTAGTCTCAAGCGCGGCTTCTGGTCGATCTTCAAGCATCAGGACGCCTACACGGTTTATCGCGGAGCGTCGGAATATTTCAGCAACGGCAAATTCGGCGTCGGGTTGCCGTCGAGTCCGGAAATTGAGGCCGCGACTAGTCCCCAAATCACCGGTTCCGATCGGATGCTGGTTGCCAGCGACGGCGAGCTGCATCGGGATTTTCGCAAATCGTTCAATGCGATGTTCCTGCCGCGCGCAATCCGGCAGTACGAAGAATCGGGGCGCAAGCTGGTGCTCGAAATCCTCGACGAGGTGCTGCCGCGCGGGCGCTGCGAATTCGTCACCGAGGTGGCGACCCGGCTGCCGATGGCGATCATCTGCGACATGATGGCGATTCCGCGCAAGGATTGGCAGTTGATGTTCGACCTGGTCAATCAGGGCATGGGGGCCGAGGACCCCGAGTATCAAGTCGAAGGCTCGGCGGTTGAAACGCGCACCAAAGCCTGGGGTCAAGCCATCGGCTATTGCATCAAGTCGGCGCTGGAGCGCCGCGGCACTTCCGCGACCGATCTGCTGGCCGTGATTGCCAACTCCCGGATACTCGGCGGCCGGCTCCTTACCGATGAGGAGATCGGCTATAACGGCTTCATGTTCATTATCGGCGGCTTGGACACCACCCGCAACTCAATCGCCGGCGGTCTGCTGGAATTGATCCGCGACCGGTCGCAGATGAAGCGTCTGCTCGCGGATAAGTCGCTGATGAAGCCGGCAGTCGAGGAGATTTTGCGCTGGACCAGCCCGATTACTCATTCGATGAGAACGGCGTTGAAGGACTGCGAGATTCGTGGGCGCAAGATCAAGGAAGGCGACTGGGTAGCGGTGTGGAACGCCTCGGTTAATCGGGACGAGGAAGTTTTCGCCAACGCCGACCATTTCGACGTCGCGCGCGACCCCAACGATCATTTCGCATTTGCCTATGGCGAACACTTCTGTCTCGGCGCGCATCTGGCGCGCCTGGAGATCCGGCTCATATTCGAGGAGATCCTCGACCGGATGCCGGATGTCGAGTTGGACGGCGAAGTCGAGTGGCTCGCCTCAAACCTGCTGCACGGCCTCAAGCGGATGCCGATCAAATTCACGCCGCGGCGCGCCGCTGCCGCATAGGGGAGGCCTGATCGTATGAAGGTCATAGTCGACTACGATAGCTGCGAGAGCAACGGCAAATGCATGGAGGCGGCTCCCGAAGTCTTCAAGCTCCATGATGACGGCACGCTCGAAGTGTTAAACGAAAACCCCGGACCGGAGTTGCGCGCCAAGCTGGAAAAGGCCGTGCGCGTCTGCCCCAAGCAGGCGATCAAGCTGGAAGGCTGATTTTCCGCTAGCCGGACGGATCGAAACGGGAGAACGAACGCTATGGATCTACGTGGCAAAGTCGCGGTAGTGACGGGGTCAAGCCGCGGTATCGGCAAGCGTATCGCGCTGACCCTGGCGCGCTCGGGTGCGCATATCGTTCTGTCGGCGCGGACCGCCGAACCCGGGCAGAGCAAACTGCCGGGAACCATCAACGAGACCGCCGAAGAGGTCCGCGCGTTGGGCGTCAAGGCGTTGCCGGTGCGAGCGGATCTTACGATCCGCGACGATGTGCGGCGCTTGTATCAGACCGCACTGGAACATTTCGGACGCGTCGACGTGCTGGTCAACAACGCGGCCTATATCGGCAAGGGCATGTTCGAGTCATTTCTGGATACGCCCGTGGATTCGTGGGACAAGCATCTCGGCGTCGATCTGATTGCGACGATAATTTCGATTCAAATGACCCTGCCGCAGATGATGGAGCGCAAGAGCGGCGCAATCATCAACGTGACCTCGGCAATCGCGGTCGGTGACGACGACCCGCGTCCGGCCGGGCAGGGTGGAGTAGGCTCCGTCTATCCGACCGTCAAAGCCGCGCTCAATCGGCTCTGCATGGCCCTGGGCAAGGAGACCCGCGCTTACAACATCCCGGTGGTCGCGCTGGATCCAGGCGCGGTCCTGACCGAGCGCACGATGGCGGCCGGGCAGAAGGGAAAGCTGACCACGCTGACCGAAGCAGGTTCGCGGGTTTCGATGGACGTGCCGGCCCAGGCCGCTCATTACATCTGCACCTGCGACAATCCGATGGACTACAACGGGCGCATCATCATCTCCGAGGATCTGGTGCGGGAAAAGAGACTTCTGCCGGAAGCCCAAATCCGCCCGCGTTAAGTTGTGTCCCCTCGCCCACAAATCAGTTGTGGGAGAGGGCGAGGGTGAGGGTTCTGATACACCTCAAGTAGGCTAAACGCATTGGCGCACTGCGAGATTCTGCCTGCATGACAGGCTCCTGGCAGGGCCGCCTGTAACCTCGCCGTCACGCGACTTGCTGGCGCAAATCGCGAGGTAGGTTTTAGGAGTTAATCGACAGTCTCGGGTCAGGGAGGGGGCATCAATCAGATCCTCCCCGCTAATAACTTCGCTTCCAGGCTAGAACAACGCCAGCGGATTGATCGGGGACGCGGTGGCGCGTGGGATTACCAACGGGGCCGTCATGAACATGTATTCGTAGCGGCCTTTGCGCGCGCAGAACTCCGACAGCGCCTCGAGGTCGGCGTTGTCGATTAGCGGCAACCCCATCATCACGATGGCGCCGGCGTGTATCGGTACCGACACTTCGGTGTAGCCCGATGGCGTCACGTCGCTCACTGCATCGCCTACCAGCACGGCGACTCCGCGCTCGCGCAGCCACGGCAGGCAGGCAGCTTCCAAACCAGCCTGACCCTCGACCCATGGATTCCACGAACCTTTGGCCCTGATGAACTTGTGGCGGCCAGTTCGGACCGCCAAAATGTCGCCTTCCTCGACCCGCACCCCCTGCTTCTTCTCAGCGCCTTCAAGGTCGGCCGGAAAGATCTTCTCGCCTTTCTCCAGCCAATCGACGTTTTTCAGTTTCGGAATGTCAAGCAAGACGCCGCGCCCGATGATACCGTCGAAGCTGGTATCAATTCCGCATTTGTTGGTTCCGTGAGCGCCGACCTCGGTTGCGGGGTATCCGTTATACATCTTTGCGCGCCAAAACATATGGCAGAGAGCGTCCAGATGCGTAATAGCCCGGCCATGGGTTGGAATCGCGAGATAGTCGGAACTGGCCTGAAGTCCTTTGGGCGGCAAGTCGTATCCCGTACCGATCATCAAGTGGAACGCCGGCGTTGGGTTATCGGGGGCGGCAGTGGTCGCCAGCGGCAGCGACATCGATACGCTCTCGCCCGTCGTTGCCAGCCGGATCGCCCGCTGCCGCTTCTCAAGCGTCAATAAATTCAGGGTCCCGCGCTGGTCGTCCTTGCCCCAGCGTCCCCAGTTGCTCACCCGTTCCAACAGGGCGACAAGTTCGCTGTCCGTCATGCCGGCCTCCTGCGATCATCGCGTGATCCGGCGCTGCCATCGCGCGTGGCCTCGATCATGGCGCCGGGCTGTCCCGATGATGGGACATTTTGGGTGCCGGCTACAAGCCGACGCTGTCAAATTGCCCATCTACAATGCTGATGGTAGGGTGCTACACCTGACTCGGCCGGTCGCCAGACCAGGAGGATTAGGAAATGGCGCTGCTACCTTACCTCGACGACAAGGACGCATCACCGGAGATTCGCAAACTTTTGCAGCGGCCGGTGGTCCTCAATGTTTTGCGGATGACCGCCAACGCGCAATCGATCTTCAAGCAGCGCAGCCGCCTGAGCACCGCTCTGCTCAACGAGATCAAGCTCGATCACCGGCTGCGCGAAATCGCGATACTGCGCACGGCCAAGGATTGCCATTCAGTTTATGAATGGACCCAGCACATCCCCGCCGCCAGGCATGTCGGCGTGACCCAGGAACAGATCGACGCCGTCGAAAACTGGCAAGGCGCCGGATGCTTCAATGAATTGGAGCGCCTGGTGCTGCAATTTACCGACGAGGTCAACGCCAACGTCAAGGCCCGCAGGGAAACTCTCGAAGCGTTGAAGAAACACCTCAGCCCCGGCGAGATTATCGAGTTGCTGGTCATCATCGGCCATTGGCGCCAGACCGCGACCATCCTCGAGACTACGGAAGTGGACCTCGAGGACTTCGCCGGCAAGTTCAACATCCTGGAAGGCACCGCGCCGGCCAGGAAGTAAAGACCAGGTTTGATGTTGGCTGTTCTTGAAAGGAGATCGACATGGACGAGCATGAGCTAAAGAAATTGCGCGAATTTATGGACCGCGAGAAGATCCGGGAGGCGTTCAACCGCTACGCTTTTGGCGTCGATTCCAGCGATCCCGAAGCGGTGCTGGCGGTGTTCGACGACCCCTGCACGCTGATCGCGACGCAGCCCGGCAAACCGTCGCGCCGCTATGAGGGTCGCACCGCCGTCGAGCGGTTTTTCAACAAGGGCCTCAACAACGACATGAAGCTGCTGCGGCATCGCATCACCGACAACGTGATCAAGGTGGACGGCGACCATGCCGATGCGCGCCTTTACTGGGACGAGATTCGCGAACAGAATGGCCAGCTCATCCTCGGCGGCGGCATCTACTTCGACCAGCTGCGGCGCGTTGGCGACGGCTGGAAGTTCACCGAACGCCACGCGTTCAGCACCTACTGGATTACCTTGATCGAGAAGGTCGACGAGCAGGCGCTGGCAACCAGAATCCTGCTGGCGGAAAGACCAAAGTTGGTCAGGGTCTGAACCGAACCGCTGCGGCGAGCGGCCGACCGCGATGGAGCTAGGATGGAACACGAACAACGGGAACTCTTATTGGACAAACTTGCGATTCAGGAAACGGCGGCCCGCTATGCGGCCGGTCCGGACCAGCGAAAATGGGAACTGTGGGAAAACATCTTTACCGATCCGATCGAGCTGTTTTTGAAACCGCGCTCGGAAGAGACGCGCAAGATCAGCCGCGCGAAATGGATCGAGATTGAGCAAAACGTCTGCGACTCTTATGCGGCCACGCAGCATTCGCTTTCCAACTTTCTGATCGAGGTAAACGGCGATCGCGCGATCTGCCAGGTGTACGTGCAGGCGCGCCATTTCGTGAAGGACACCGAGAGTCATGATGGTTACGGCTACTATACCTTCCATCTGATCCGCACCGCCGCGGGATGGAAGATCAACAAGTACGGCATCACGCTTCTGGCGCAGGACAGCAACCATCGGGACAATCTGCGGCGCACGATGAAGGTAGTGATGGAAAACCTCCAATAGCTCGATCGGGTAGCCCCGCGATGGAAGATATCAAGATTTGTATTCTGGGTTTTTTTACGGAAGACACGCCGGATCCCCAAACTATCGCCAGAAAATGCGAAGACCTGGGGTTCGACGCGCTATATGTGGGAGATCATCCGATCATTCCCGGAACCTCGGGCGGCCTGGTCGGCAGCGGCGAAACCGCCGGCAGTTCGCGCCTGGAGAAGGATAATCAGTACCCCGAGTTTTACTCCCACATGCCAGATCCGTTCCTTCTCCTGATGGCGGCGGCTTGCGCCACCTCGCGGCTGAAGCTCGGTACCGGGGTAACGCTGATCTCGGAACGGGAGCCGATCACGATGGCCAAGGCGGTCGCGACTCTGGACCATTACAGCCGCGGCCGCTTCATCTTCGGGGTGGGGACCGGAAGCCTGCCCGAAGAGGCCGAGGCATTTGGCACTCCATTCAAAAAGCGCTGGCCCATCGCACGCGAACGGATTCGTGCGATGAAGGAGTTGTGGACCAAACCGGAGGCAAGTTTTCAGGGCGAATACGTAAACTTTCCACCGGTGAGATGCTTTCCCAAGCCGTGGCAGAAGCCCCATCCGCCCGTTCACATATGCGCCGGAATGGGCAAGAGCCGGATGCGTGCGCTCAAGGACACTGTCGCTTTGGGAGATGGATGGGGTCCAGTGGCGATTCCGCCGCCGGAACTGGCTCGGGAACTGGCGACGCTCAAACAGCTATGCGTCGAGGCGGGCCGGAATTTCGATGATCTGGAAATTTCGATGTTCCTGCCGGTCGAGTCTTCGGACCCGCGCCAGACCAAGCTGGAGTATCAGGAAGCCGGATGTCATCGCCTGGTGTTCACGTTGTGGCCTGATCAGCTCACCGAGCAGAACATCGAAGCGCGGGCCCGGCAGTATCTGGGATAAACCGTTAGCCGATTTATCAAGATAACCCGTCCCACGCGGCCCGGAACATCCAGTAATGTTTCGCACAGAGCCGGTCGGAAATTTGGGCCGGCTCTGATGCTACCGAAGGTACGCTTCCGCTACCGGGGTCAGTGTCTGATCGGTTTGGCCCGGGGGGATTGGAGTGAACAGGAAGATCAGGCGCGTGGCGCCAGCTTTCTGGTATTGTTCAATCTGCTTGCGCGCTTCGTCGCGAGTCGTTGCTGCTTGCCCCAGTAAGGTGATTTCCATCTTACTGAAATCGCGGCCGGACTCTGCGCATAACGTCCGGAGCTTGGCCACCTCGGGCGCCAATTGTTCGGGGGTCAAGGTTGTGGGCATCCATCCGTCGGCGACTTCAACCGTATCCTTAAGCCGGCGATCGAACTTCGGCCCGGCGCCGGTGCAGATATATACCGGTGGATGCGGCTGCTGGACCGGTTGGGGATAGCATTTGACCGGCGGGAAACTCACGAACTCGCCCTTGAAGCTGGCTTCCGCCTTGGTCCACAGTTCCTTCATCGCGCGGATATACTCGCGCACCACGACCCAGCGGCGGCGGTACTCCTGGCCCATGATTTCGGTTTCCTCGCGCAGCCATCCGCCGCCGACGCCGAGCATGAAGCGCCCTTTCGAGTAGTAATCCAGCGTGGCCACCTCTTTGGCCAGGATGATCGGGTTGCGTTCGGCGGCCAGGCAGACGCCCGTTCCCAGGCGCAGCTTCGTGGTCGCGCAGGCCGCGACGGTCAGTGAAATGAAAGGGTCCGGGATGCGCTCGTAGTACTCCGGCATCACGCCGTCGCCCATCATGTAGAGCGTCTTGGACTCGACCGGAATTATCGGATGCTCCCCGGTAAACATCGATTCAAAGCCCAGTTCCTCGATTTTCCGCGCGACCACGTCGGGGGTCTCCGAACGGTCGGTAAAGCCAAGACAAATGCCGATCTTCATGGGTCAGATTGCTCCTCAGCCAACTATGGGTCTCATCCCAGTTCAGTCTCCGGTGCGCGCGCCGGAGGGTTCTATTTGTTGAACGGCTCGATCAACTCCAGATAAGTTCCGTCCGGATCCTTGAAGCAAAAAAACTTCGCTCCCGCCTTCTTGCCGGCGCTCATCACTACCGGCTCCGAAACCATCTCCACGCCGGCGGCCTTAAGCCGCGCATATTCCTCCTCGATGTTCTTGGTGAACAGCGCCAAACGATTAATCCCGGTGTGGTAAAGATGCGCATAAGGGGCGCCTGCGGTCACCGGCTGCTTCCATTCGATCAGGTCGATACGCGTTGCGCGCGGGTCGTCGCTCAGGGCCAGCAGGGCCGCGCGTCCGACACTGTTGGGGATGTTCAACCCGATGTCATTGCCTTTGTTGGGTCCTTCGCCGATATCGAGGATGACCTTGAAACCCACCATCTTGTAAAACTCCAGCGAGCGGTCGAAATCCTTGACGTTGATGTTGACATGGAAGACTGACTTAATCATGACGATTCGCTTTCCTTGCTGCCGAAGATTGGCCGAAATGGCTTCGCGCGCAAATGCCGGACGCCTTCGCCGGGTCCCGGGGCATCGCTGAGAACAACTACCCCGAAACCGATCGCTCCGCAAACAGCTTGCGCATTTAAGCCGCCGGTTTTCGCTGGGATTGAAAGGCGAATTTCATGCCCCGGCGCGGATCTCTTGACAGTTATTTTGAACGCGTTATAAATATGAACAAGTTTTTTCATTGAAACGCGTTATGGGTTTACGCGAAAGACGGAAACTGGAGCGCCGCGAGCGCATCCTGGCGGCGGCGCAGGAGCTGATCCGAGCCACGGGCAGCCTGGGTCTGTCGATGCGGGCGTTGGCGCTCAAGGCCGAGGTGAGCCTGGCGACGCCCTATAATCTGTTCGGCTCCAAGGGCGCGGTGCTGCACGCGTTGCGCCTGACCGTGCTGGAAAAGTTGCAGCATGAGATGAATCAGCTCCGCTCGCAGGACCCGCTCGACGACCTGTTGCACATCGCGGAGCTGGGCGCCGCCACCTACGCGTCGGACCCGCCGTTTTATCGCACCCTGATGGGCGCGATGATGGCGTCGAACATCGGAATCCACGACGGTGAAATCGAGGGCGGCAGCGTCCGCCTGTGGCAGCGTCCGGTTGAGGCGGCGATTCGCGGTGGCCTGCTTCGCGCCGACGCCGACGCGGAGTTGGTCGCGCGCAATTTGGTGATCGGCTTTCTTGGGGTGCTCGATTTGTGGGTCCGTGCGGTGCTCGACGGCGCAGGATTGCGCAGCCAGGTCTTATACGCGTTCACGCTGACGCTGCTGGGTCTTTCCACCGACCTGAGCCGGCCCAAGTTGCTCAAGTATTATCACCGATTTCAACGCCAGTTGCCGCGCAAGATTCGTGAAGTTCATACCCCTCTATCCGCCCGCAGTACGATGGTGACGCCGCTGGTGGCGGGCGGTGACGCGCGGGATAAGGCCAACTCCCTGGGCGCGGCGGAACTGCCCGGTGGCTGACAGGATTGGGGTAACGCCGATTTTAGATTCAGGTTCAGGGAAAAGATAATTCGATTTAACGGAGGATTGAGATGAAGTTCGGAATACTTGCGGCATTGCAATTGCCCAAGCCTTGGAAGGCCGATTCGGAACTCCGCGTATGGCGCGACGGTCTGGAGCAGATGGAAGTCGCGGATCGCAACGGGATCGATTACCTATGGCAGGTCGAGCACCATTTCCTGGAAGAGTACTCCCATTCCTCGGCCGCCGAGACGTTTTTGGCCGCGGCCAGCCAGCGCACCAAACGGATGCATCTGGGGTCCGGAATCACCCTGATACCGCCGAACTATAATCATCCCGCACGCGTGGCCGAGCGGGTCGCGGCGCTGGACCTGGTCAGCGAGGGGCGCGCGGAGTTCGGCACCGGTGAGTCCTCGACGTTTGCGGAGCTCGACGCGTTTCATGTCTCGCGCACCGAGAAGCGCGCGATGTGGAAGGAATGCCTCCAGGCGGTATTGCGCATGATGGTCGAAGAGCCGTTCCGCGGCCATGTCGGCAAATACTTCCAGATGCCGCCGCGCAACGTGATTCCCAAACCGCTCCAGAAGCCGCATCCGCCGGTGTGGGTGGCGTGTTCGCGTCAGGAGACGATCGTGATGGCGGGGAAGCTGGGGCTTGGAGTGTTGACCTTTGGCTTCCTCTCGCCGGTGGACGCGCAGAAGTGGACCGCGGATTATTACCGGGCATTGTCCGAGGACTGCCAGCCGCTGGCCTATTCGGTCAATCCCAACGTGGCGTTCCTGTCGGGCTTCGCGTGCAATAAGAACGGCGACCTCGCGCGCCAAGTCGGCGCCGAAGGCCGGCAATTTTTCGGTCACGCCTTCCGCCATCATTATGTTGACGGCGTTCATTACCCAGCCAAGACCGACTTGTGGGAGGATTTCAAGAAGACGCCGCCGCACCTGCTGGCGCCGATTGACCCGAACAACGAATGCATGGGAACGCCAGATGATATCCGCAAGGTGCTGCTGAACTACGAAGCGGCGGGCGTCGATCAGGTCATCTTTATCGCCCAGGAGGGCAAGATTCCGCACGAGCAGATCTGCGAAGGCTTCGAGCTGTTCGGCAGGACTATTGCGCCGGAATTCCATGAGCGCGATGAAAAGCTGTCCAGGCAGAAAGCGGAGCGGTTGGCGCCGATGATCGAGCGGGCGATGAAACGCCGCGTACCGCCCAAGGCTCCAGATTTCGACGAGACGTATACGGTGCGCGCAGACGGCCTCAAGATCAAACATTTCGGCTGGGACCCCGCCTATGCCGATATGCTGGAAGCGGCCAAGGCGGCCCAGAACCAGGGCAAATGACGGTCGTGATTTAATCCCGAGTGCGCCGGGCGCCCCATGCGGATGCCCGGCGCCAAGTCCGGGTTGCGAGGAATCGGATTAGCTGACGGAGGAACGAGATGAAGTTTGGATTACTGGCGGCACTGCAGCTGCCCAAGCCCTGGAAAGCGGATTCGGAGCTGCGGCTGTGGCGCGACGGCCTGGAGCAGATGGAAGTGGCGGACCGCAACGGGATCGACTACCTGTGGCAGGTCGAGCATCATTTCCTGGAAGAGTACTCTCACTCCTCGGCGGCCGAGACGTTTTTGGCGGCGGCCAGCCAGCGCACCAAGCGGATGCGTCTAGGGTCGGGCATCACGCTGATACCGCCCAACTATAATCATCCGGCGCGGGTGGCGGAGCGGGTCGCGGCGCTGGATTTGGTCAGCGAAGGGCGCGCGGAGTTCGGCACCGGAGAATCCTCGACGTTCGCGGAGCTGGACGCGTTCCAGGTGTCGCGCACGGAGAAACGGGTGATGTGGAAGGAATGCCTGCAAGCGGTACTGCGGATGATGGTCGAAGAGCCCTTCCGCGGGCACGTCGGCAAGTACTTCCAGATGCCGCCGCGCAACGTGATTCCCAAACCGCTCCAGAAGCCGCATCCGCCGGTGTGGGTGGCGTGTTCGCGCCAGGAGACGATCGTGATGGCGGGTAAGCTGGGCCTGGGCGTGCTGACTTTTGGCTTTCTGTCGCCGGTGGACGCGCAGAAATGGACCGCGGACTACTACCGGGCGCTGTCGGAGGATTGCGAGCCGCTGGCTTACACGGTCAATCCCAACGTGGCGTTTCTATCGGGCTTCGCCTGCAACAAGAACGGCGACCTGGCGCGGCAGATCGGAACCGAGGGTCGGCAGTTTTTCGGCCACGCGTTTCGCCATCATTACGTCGACGGCGTGCATTATCCCGCCAAGACGGACCTGTGGGAGGATTTCAAGAAGACGCCGCCGCACCTGCTGGCGCCGATTGACCCGAACAACGAATGCATGGGAACGCCAGATGATATCCGCAAGGTGCTGCTGAACTACGAAGCGGCGGGCGTCGATCAGGTCATCTTTATCGCCCAGGAGGGCAAGATTCCGCATGAGCGGATCTGCGAAGGGTTCGAGTTGTTCGGCAAGACTATCGCGCCGGAATTCCACGAACGCGACGAGCAGCAGGCCAAGCTCAAAGCGCAGCGGCTGGCGCCGGTGATTGAGCAGGCGATGAAGCGTCGCGTCCCGCCCAAGGCCCCCGATTTCGACGCGACCTACACGGTGCGCGCCGACGGCCAGAAGATCAAACATTTCGGCTACGACCCCTCGATGCCTGACCGTATCGACGTGGTTGCGAGGTGATAGTGCGCGCATCCGAATTGGTGCCGGCCCGGTTGGCGCGGCTAGTCGTGAGTGACCCGAAGATGGTAGAGCAAGCACGGAGGATCCAGCTATGAGCAGCGGCAAAGCTCGCCGGATGTGGGGCCTGTCAGGCGCCCAGTTCACCATTCCATCGATGGGACCGGAGCGTCCCGAGCCCTTCACCTTTGTGTGTCCGCCGATCCTGATCGAGCACGACAAGGGGCTGGTCTTGTTCGACACCGGATGCCATCCAAAAATCATGGACGATATCACCGGGTACTGGGGCGATTTTTGGAGTTTCGTGCAAGTGAAGTACGCGCCAGCCGATACTCTCGATCGCCAGATCAAGGGGCTCGGCTATAAACTGGACGACGTCAAGTACGTAATTCTGTCGCACCTGCACATGGATCATACCGGGGGAATGTCGCTGTTTCCCGAAGCCAAATTCCTGGTGGGAGCCAATGAAATCCGCTTCGCCTACTGGGCGGATCCGATCCAGCGTCAATTCTTTGTGATGGGCGACCTGGTCCCGACCCGCGGCTATAACTGGCTGGAGGTGGGCGAGGACTACGACCTGTTCGGTGACGGCAGCGTCCAGATGCTGAAGACGCCGGGACACACGCCGGGCGAATGCACCTTGATGGTGGACCTGCCCAGCCGCAAATTCGTGCTGACCGGGGACACCGTCCACACCCGCCAGGATCTCGCCGAAGAGAAACCGATGGACATCGACTTTGACAAGGAGCAGGCGGTGGCTTCGCTAAAGCGCCTCAAGCAACTGCGCGATCAGCAGCACGCGACTATCTGGATTCCGCATGACATCGATGACTGGAACGATTTGCCTCACGCCCCGACGGCGATTGAATAGCCACGTTGCTTTGAAGATTGGAGAAATTCGCAAGGAAGATATTTGATATGAATTACAATGTTGTCTCTTCGGACGATCACGTTCAGGAACCCGGCGATCTGTGGACCAAGCGCGTCCCCACCAAGCTGCGCGACCGTGCGCCGCGGCTCGAACGCAGGCCCGAGGGCGATATCTGGATGATTGAAGGCAAGCCCACCATGGGGTTGTCACTGAGCGTTCAGGCGGGCAAGAAATTTGAGGAATACAAGGCGGCAGGAGTTCTTTGGGAAGAAACCCGCCCGGGTTGCTACGATCCGGCAGCGCGTCTGAAGGACATGGATATCGACGGCGTTGACGCGCAGGTGCTCTACCCCAACCTCGGCATCGGACCGATCTTCCTGCTCGACGACACCGAACTGCAGTTTGCCTGCCTGCGCGCCTACAACGATTTCCTGTCGGAGTTTTGCAGCACCGACGTGAATCGCCTCGTGGGTATCGGCCTGATTCCGACCGACGACGTGAAGACCGGAGTCGAGGAGATTAAACATTGCTCCAAGCTCAAGGGCCTTCGCGGCGTGATGCTGCCGACTTATCCGCGTGGCGAGCCGCTCAACAGCAGCACTTACGAACCGCTGTGGCAGACCGCGGAAGATCTCGGACTGCCGGTGCATATCCATCTGCGCACCGGTGCGCGCCATGCCGGGTCGTTGTTCGGCAACTCGGGTGATCTGGTTGGCGAGAAATGCGCGGTGCTCAATCTCTCATCGCTGGCGAACTACGAAGCCCTGTCGCGGATCGTCTTCGGGGGCGTGCTGGAGCGCCATCCGAAGCTGAAGTTCGTTTCAGTGGAAGGCAATATCGGATGGCTGGGCTACTGGCTGGAGAAGTCCGATCGCACCTACAAGCGCCATCGCCATTGGACCAAGCTGGAACTGCGCAATCCGCCCAGCCACTACTACTTCCGGCAGATCTACTCGACCTTCATCGAGGACAAGATCGGCATGATGATCCGCAAGGAGATCGGCGTGGATAACCTGATGTGGTCATCGGACTATCCGCATACCGACACCACCTGGCCGGATTCGAAGAAGTACATCGAGGAAAGTCTGGCGGGCGTGCCGCCGGATGAACGCTACAAAATCCTGGCCGGCAACGCGGTGAAGCTCTATAACCTGGCCTGACGAATTCAGACCGAAGGAATGCAGCAAGCGGGGGCCGCGCCGATGGCGCAGCCCCCGCTTGCCTTGTGCGTTTTGGTTAATTTTCCCCCCTGACGGGGGCAGTCCATAAACTCCAAAACCTACCTCGCCCGCGTCTGCGGACTTGCAACGCGGCGTCTTCTGGTTCTTGTTATGCCAGACTCCAGTGAAAAATCTGGCCCTGTTGGCCGTCGTTCCACTTGACCGGCTCGTAGACCAATTTGACCGGCATGTCGAGGCGCAGTTTGGCGGCGTCGCCGCCGGGGATGTCTGCGACCACGATCGGCCCTTCTTCGATCTCCGCCAGCACCACCAGATTGGGGGGCGGGATTTCGGGAAAATACTGGCGGTAGAAAACACACCAGGAAAGGATCCTGCCGCGCCCGCTCATCAGGTCCCACTTGAAGTTCTCCGACAGGCACTTGGGGCATACTCCCGTGGGCGGGTAACGGACGAAACCGCAGTCGCTGCAGCGCTGGAGCCGGAACTCGCCCTTGTCAACGGCCTCCCACAGGGGCCCGTCGAAGAGGCCGCGGCCCGGCGAAGGACGTACCAAAATCTCGCTCATGACATCCTCCCGTAAAGCACTGACCCCGCCTTGGCGTTCTGGTTGAGCATGAAGTGAGCATAGCGGGCGTTTGGAACCTGGCGCTCGCCGGCCTCGCCGCGCAATTGGCGAACCATCTCGGCCTGCGCGTTCCATCCGTGCATGTATGCCTCCGACAGCATCCCGCCGGAAGTATTGACTGGAAACCTGCCTCCCGGCCCGATTCCCCTGGTGCGGATGAACTCGGCGGACTTGCCTTCTTCGCAGTACCCGCAATTCTCCAGCATGTAGAATAGTTCACCGCTGAAGTTGTCGTAGTAGTAAAAAGCGTTCACGTCCTCGGGGCCGACTCCCGCCATCTGATAGACGTCCTGGGCGGCCCGGGTCATCTGTTTGCGGCTGAATTCGAGCTTAGGCCGCAGCTGCGCCATATCGGTGTTGTCCTCGCCGAAGCCGACGCCTTTGACGGCGACCACCGGATGATTCTTCATGCGCTTGGCGCGATCTAGGCTGGTCAGGATCAGGGTGACGCCGCCGTCGTTGATCAGGCAGTAATCGAGCAGGCGCAATGGCGCGGCGACAAATGGCGACCGCAGATAGTCCTCCAGCGTTATCGGATTGCGCATGATCGCGCGCGGATTCCTGGAGGCCCAGGCGCGCTGCGCCATCGGCACCATCGCGATTTCCTCGAACTTCAGGCCGTAGGTTTCCATGTAGCGCTGGACCACGACCGCGTCGAACGCGCCCTGCGACGTGAAACCCCAGGGCCGGTACCAGTAGTAATGCAGGACGGCGTCGGTGGCGACGGCGTTGGGACCGCCGAACTGGCGCCCCGCGGTGCGGTAGTTGTTGCCATAGATGATGGCGACGCATTCGCAGCGTCCGCTCTGGATCGCGTCGATAGCCAGCGTCATCGCCTCATGCACCCAGAAAGCGCCCCAGCTGAATTGCAGGTCCAGGCCGAGGACTTCTTCCACCCGCATCCACGGTACCAGTGCCGCGACCATGCCGTCCACGTCGCTGGCTTTCAGTCCGGCGTCTTCCAAGGCCAGCTTGAAGCCTCTGGCGGCGTACCCAAAAACGTCCGTGGTGGGTGGTTTCCTGGCGCGGGCAGCGGCGTAGTCGGCGCCAAAATCGGTTTCACCGATTCCCACAATCGCCGCTACATCCGAGCGTGATTTCAAAAGCTTTGGATCGTAGGCCATACTGGCTCTCCTTCGCGGTCTGTCTATCGTTGCCGGCCATCCCCGTCAAGCGCTCGCAGCGATTCGAAATGGCGCAGCCAGGAGCATTGTGAGGCGGCAAATCGCTTCCACGCAAAGATCTCGATAGAAGGGGCAGAAATTTGATAGACCGGCGTTCGATGCTCGCCGGATGATTGCCCGGCTCCAACAGGGAGGAACGGCAATGGCGAGATTGTTCGAGTGGACCGGCCGGATGCTGGCAGCCGGCGCGTTGATAATCGGTATGCTGCTTTGCACCGGTGAAGTGAATGCTTGGGCTCAACAGTTTGATCTGAACGCCTACAAGGCGCTGGTGGACGCCGATAGTCCCCAAACCGTGCCGGACGGCACTGTCATTACCATCGGCAACTGGCAGAAATACCGCAATTTTTTCGGAATTGGCGAGCAGGCGCTGTACGGCGGCAGGTATCAATTCCATGTCGGTGAGGGCTCCGACTACGAGGTCAAAGTGGGCCCGGTCACGCATTTCAAAGAGCCCAGCCAATTGCGGGCAGACACCGAAAAATACAGCTCGCAGACCCGGCTGGAGCCGACGCCCGGCGGTTCGTTTACGATCAGGAACTGGGTGGCGGGGTGGCCCTTTCCCAATCCGCGGGAGCCGCAACGCGCTTACAAGGTTTACTTTGACGGATGGGGTTCTTTCATTCCGCAGTTGTATTTTTTCAAATCCGGTTCTCCCAACGGCGATCGCTACTATAACCACTATTCGACCTTCGTGGATCTGGCCAACTATCGCCTCACCCATCGCAGCGATCCCGGGCTGCCCGTGAACTACCCCGACAATGGGGGGTTGCTTATGTCGCAGTACATATTTGTGACCGCGCCGGAGCAATCGAAATATACCACCTCGCTGACGATGCAATATGATGACCCCAATAAGCTGAACGAACTGTACGTGTTCCTGCCGTCGTTGCGCCGCGCGTTGCGCCTGTCGTCGGCGGCCCGATGCGCGCCGATCCTCGGCAGCGATTATCTCAATGACGATAATACCAATGGGTTGAGCCTGGTGGTTTCCAACTTCCGCATGGATTACCTGGGACAAAAGAAGATACTCGCAATAGTTAATGGCAAGGCCGGTTCGGACGCGACGCATGATTCGGCCAACGCGACCATAACGCAACATGCGCCGCTGGGCGGATGGCCGGTAGGCCGGCTGCTGGGTGACTGGGAGGTAAGGACCACCGATGTGATACGAATTACGCCGATCCCCGAACTGGCGGGACGCGCCTATTGCTACTCCAACGCCGTCATTTATCTGGATAGCGAGTTCCATTTGCCGCTGACGCGCGAGACCTACGACGTCGGCGGCAAACTGTGGAAAGTCCAGGTTTTGTCGTACATCCCGACCAGGATCTACGATGGATTCATGCCGCTGAACTCGTACTCCAGCGACGGTTCGATAATCGATTTGCAGAATTTGCATTATTCGGTATCTGCGCTATATGAGAAGTCAATTGGAGGCCAGATACCGAAAAAGTATCAGGACATTGGGGTAAAAGCGTTTCCCAAGGGGTTAGCCCAGATCATGCAATAGATTGCCCCGCTCCTTGACGGCGAAGGTGCGGGCGCTGTTAATGGAATTACCACGGAGGATTTTCAGATGGAAAAATTGCGCTTCTTTTCCGCCGATTCGCACCTGATGGAACCCGGCGATTTGTGGGAGAAACGGCTCGACAAAAAATTCCGCGACACCTCCCCGCGCGTGGTGCCCAACCCCAGGGGCGGTTTCCTGTTCACCGCGCCAGAGATCAGCCCCTTCCCGGTGTCGGCGGGGTTCGGCGCCGGCCACAGTCCCGACGAGATGCTGGAGTTCCGCAAGAAAGGCTATGAGGCCTGCCGCCCCAGCGGATGGGACCCGGTCGAGCGCCTGAAGGACCAGGATATCGACGGCGTGATGGGCGAGGTGTTGTATCCCACGCTCGGGATGCCGCTGTTCCAGCTCCAGGACCCCGAACTCCAAGTCGCCTGCTTCAAGGTCTTCAACGACTTCAGCGCCGAGTTTTGCTCGCACAATACCAAGCGGCTGATCGGTGCGGCCCTGATTCCGTTGGCCGACGTGGATGAGGGAATCAAGGAATTGCAGCGGGGCGCCAAAATCGGACTGCGCGGTGCGATGATCTCCGGAAGCCCACAAATCCCCTATTACGATTCCCGCTACGACCCGTTCTGGCAGGCGGCCTCCGAAGTCGGTCTCCCCATCTCTCTGCACGTGATCACCGGCTCGACCAAGTCCAGCACCGGCGCGATGTCGGGGACCGGCCCCGAAGCGCGCGCCGCCGGCAGCGAATTCTACATGTCGATGGTATTCGAGGTGCAGCGTTCCATTGTCCATCTGGTGTCTGGCCGGGTGCTCGAGCGCTTTCCCAAGCTGCGGTTTGTCTCCGCCGAGAATGACGTGGGTTGGCTGCCGCACTTCATGTTCCGCATGGATCATGCTTATGAGAAGCTGACCCCTCCAACCGAGCGGCTGCCGATCTTGCCCAGCGAGTACATCAAGCGGCAGATCTTCGCGACATTTCTGGAAGATCCCGTCGCGCCGGTCGCGATCAAGCTGTTCGGCGAGGACAATTACCTGTGGGGCAGCGACTTTCCGCACACCGACTCGACCTGGCCCAAGTCGCGCGAAGTCATCGAGCATGTGTTCGCCGAGGTGGCCCCGGATATCACCGACAAGATTCTCTATCGCAACGCCGCGAAGGTCTATGGTTTGCCGGTCTAGGAGGTGCTGAAAGATTTCAAGCAGGGGGCGTTCGCGGGCGCCTCCTGCCGTTTTGGGCGCGGCCCTCGCATTTTCCAGTCAGCCTCGTTCGGTTGCGCCGGCAGGAGGTATCCTTATGAAGTGCAGTACGGAGAGAATCCTGACCACCCATACGGGCAGTCTGCCGCGGCCGGGTAAGCTGCTCGAAATGGTCGCGTCGGGCGACATGAAGCGGCTGCAAAATGACCCGACGTTTCGCGAACAGGTGCGATCGGCGGTGAGCGAGATGGTGCGCCTGCAGACCGCCACCGGCATCGACGTAATCAACGACGGCGAACAGAGTAAGTCAAACTACGGAATTTATATAAAGGAGCGGCTGACCGGTTTTGGCGGAATCGGCAAGCCGATGAGCTTTTCGGACCTCGCTCCCTTTCCCGAATACTACGAACGCGTCTTTCCCAGCGCGATGCGCGTTCCGATGGGCGGGTGCAACGGCCCGGTGTCATATATTGGTCAGGACCAGCTTGAACAGGACATCGAGACCTTCAAGTCCGCGGCCAAAGACGTGCATTACCAGGAAGCTTTCATGAGCGCGGCGTCGCCCGGAATCATCGCCCATTTCCTCGACAACGAATATTACCTCAATGACGAGGACTACCTGATGGCGGTGGCGGACGCGATGAAGGTCGAGTACGAGCGCCTGCATCAGGCCGGGTTCATCGTACAAGTCGATTGTCCGGACCTGGCGATGGCGCGATGCGAGAAGGCTTTCGCCAACGCCAGTTTGCAGGAATTCCGCAAGGCCGCGGAATTGCACGTCGGGGCGCTCAATCGCGCGCTCGCCGGCATCCCGCCCGAGGCCCTGCGCTTGCATTTGTGCTGGGGCAACTATGAAGGGCCGCATCACCGCGACGTGGAACTCAAGGACATCATCGATATCGTGCTCCAGGCGCGCCCCGCGGGAATCGTGCTGGAGTCCTGCAACCCGCGCCATGAGCACGAATGGCAGGTATTCGAGAAGACCAGGCTGCCCGCGGGCAAGGTCTTGATCCCGGGTGTGATCGATACCGTGACCAACTTCGTCGAGCATCCGGAACTGGTGGCGCAGCGCATCGAGCGTTGGGCGCGGGTGGTGGGAAGAGAGAATGTCATTGCCGGCACCGACTGCGGCTTTGCCAGCGGCGCCGCCTATCTGACGGTCTATCCCGAGATCGCATGGCTGAAACTGAAGTCGATGGTGCAAGGCGCGCGGCTGGCCAGCAGCCGGCTGTGGTGACGCGGGCGCAACGTTCAGCAATTCTTTGCGCCGCCATACCGGGGCGTGGAATCGGATCGCGATGCGCGAAATCAAGTTCAATCTGACTTTGCCGATGACCGATCTGAGGAAGGTCAGGGAGTACGCCGAACTGGCGGAAGCCTTGGGCTTCTATTCGGTATCGTTGGGCGATCACCTTTACGTTCGCGTGCCGCATCTCTCATGGGGGCCGCAAGTACCTCATCTGGAATGCTTCATGACGCTGAGTTCGATCGCGGCGTCCACCAGGCGCGTGCGGCTGGCGCCGCTGGTGGCGGTGATACCGTTTCGCAATCCCGCATTGCTCGCCAAGATGACTTCGACCATCGACCAAATCAGCGGCGGGCGGCTGATTGCCGGTTTGGGTTCGGGCTGGTTTCGCGAAGAGCTCGAGGCTTACGGCTACGGGGCGCCATCCGATCGCGAGCGTATCGACCGCATGGACGAAGCCATCCAGGTGTTGAAGGCGATGTGGACGCAGGACGAGCCGAGTTATCGCGGCCGCTATTATGCCATCGACAAAGCCTACAACTTTCCCAAGCCGGTGCAAAAGCCGCATCCGCCAATCATGATCGGGGGCGCGGGCAAAAGAGTGCTGGAGATTGCCGCGCGCGAGGCTGACATCGTTAACGTGGTGTCGTCCGCAATCACCGCTAATCCTGCCGGGGCCGCGCCAAAATTCGACAAGCCCCAACTCCGGCGCCGTCTTGAAATCCTGCACGATTTCGCGCGCGCGGCCGGCCGCGACCCGGATTCAATCGAGATCTCGGGCTTTCCGTTTGCGTTCATTTCGCGCGACCAAAATGAGGCGGAGGCGATGGCCGCCAAAATCGCGCAAAGAAACGGCTATGCCAACGTCGATGAGGCGCGTCAGGACCCGGGCTTGCTGCTGGGTACGCCGCAAGAAATCCGCCGCGAACTGCGTTCCAGAATCGAAGAATTCAACATGACCTACTACATGGTCTCGCTGCCCAACCCGCAATCCGTGAGGCTTTTCGCCGCCGAAGTGATGCCGGAGTTCATCCACTAGCAGGGTGCCTGGAAAAAGTCTGGCGCTTGCCGGGAATTGGCCGGGCGTGGTATGGCGGTGATAGATTTTATGGCCGCTTTCGCCGCCTTACCTGACGTTGACTGTCATCGAAGCCGGGCGCATCGAAGGGATGGCGGGCGCTGCGCCCGATTAGGAAGGAAACTCACGTGTCCGACGAAACCGTTTACATCGTTGACCAAGTGACAGTCAAGCCGGGGTCGGGGCGCGCCTTCCTCGACGCCTACATGAAAAGCTACGCTCCCGGCGCGCAGGAACGCGGCATGACTTTGCAGCATACCTGGGTGGCGCCGCCGGTCTGGCTCGAGGACGGGTCCAACACGATCTTCTTCGTCTGGACGGTAAAGGGCGTGAGCCAGGTTTGGGGCTCTTTGGTGGCTCCGCGGCGAACCTCAACGGCGGAAGACTGGTGGTGGAAGGAAGCCGCCCAGATGATCGCGAGCCGCGAGCGGTTTTTTCTT
This sequence comes from uncultured Pseudomonadota bacterium, assembly GCA_963805995.1. Lineage (GTDB taxonomy): Bacteria > Desulfobacterota > Binatia > Binatales > Binataceae > JAJPJA01. The sequence goes on from CAWDWL010000009.1 coordinate 25,838, forward strand.
AGCAATCCTTCGGACATAGCGAGTCTGACCAATGTTTAAGCTGACCCGATTGCTTTATTTCCCGACTGACAGCCCGGCGCCAAAACGCGAGGCCGTGACCCAGACCCTGCGCGAGGCCAGCCGCCAGAGCCCGATGGTATCACGCTTCTTTTTGGAGCCGACGCTGCCCGGGGTCATGAATGGCGGCGATTTCATCTGGCATCTGCAGTTCTCCGATGAGGCCGCCTATCGCGCCTGCCTCAATCAGCCCCATTGGCGGGAAAAAGTGGATCCGCTGTTCGCGGGCGGGACTTTCAAACGGTTTCAGAGCGTCGCTTATCAGGGCGGTTTGAGCGGCGCCCAGCCGGTCAAGCTCGCGCGCGGCGTCTATCGCACCCTGATCCTGACTGTGAAGCCGCGCGGCACCCCGGAGACGATTGCCAAGTTCGAGCATGAGCTGGGCGGGATGGCGAAGTATATTTCTTCAATCAAGAACTGGCAGCTCAGCCACGTCTCCGAAGCCGCCGGCGACCGTCAGTGGACCCACGTCTGGGAGCAGGAATACGAGGACCTTTCGGGACTGACGGGCCCCTACATGAATCATCCGTTTCACTGGGCTCTGGTGGATCGCTGGTTCAATCCGGAATGCAGCCAGTGGATTGTCGACAAAGTCCTGTGCCACACCTATTGCGAGTTCAAGGACAGCATGCTCGGGCCTGGCGCCTAGCAGGAAATGCAGTGGCCGTCGGGATTCGAGCCCGAAAAGTCCTCGGTTTACGCGCGCAATGAGATAGCGATCGCGGCGCCGGCCGAGCGCGTCTGGCGATGGCTGATCCGGGCGGCGCGATGGCCCGACTGGTACAGCAACAGCCGCAACGTCAAATTCCTTCGCGGGCCGGAGCCTGACCTGGCTGCCGCCACGGAATTCCAATGGACGACCTTTGGCGCGACGATCCGTAGCCGGGTGATCGTGTTTGAGCCGCCCCATGAGTTGGGATGGGACGCGCGTGGCATGCTGCGCGCGTTCCACGGATGGCTCATTGAGCCCGATTCCAATGGCTGCCGCGTGGTGACCGAGGAATGCCAGAACGGGATCGTGCCGGCGCTGGCGTGGTGGTATCTGCGTCCGATGCTCCTGCGAGGACATCAGAATTGGGTCGAGAGTCTGCGTCGCGTCGCCGAGAGGGGCGACCCGGCGTAAGCTACGATTACGCGATGACATTGGCGCGGGTGAGAGCGAACAGCCCTGTAGACGGGATGACGGTGGAGGAACTGCCACAGTACCTGATGGAGCGCTGGAAGGGAGTGCGCGAGCAACTGCGGAGCGGGACCAACCAGCCCAGCCGGTACTAAGGCAAGTGATTCCCGAAGCTGGTGGCGGGGTGCGCGGGTTAGGCATTACCGCGCGTCCTGGAGCGGCTGATCCAACAGGCGATCCTGCAGGTACTACAGCCGATTTTCGATCCCGTCTTCAGCTACACCGAACTGCGCAGACTTGGCGTCAGCGCCGAAGTCGCCGCCCGTGCCGCAGCAAACACGCGGCGCTGGTGGCATGATGCCAGTACCCCCCGGGTGGTCATAGTAACGTAAGACCGACTTGGACCAGCATCCTGGAAGACTTGCCCGCTGACCTCAACCTTTCGAACCGCCGGATGCGGACCCGCATGTCTGGTGGAGTGGCAGGGGGTAGCGGTGCGCTGTGCCGCTACTCCCTATGCTGATTTATCTTTGGACATTTTTCGACCGCCTCCCGGGGTGGCAGCGGGGGAGGGCGACCGATACTCTTCAAATCCCACATTGGCCCCGGCAACACGACAAAGTGTATGCGGGGTGGTCTTTGCACAGCCGCCTGCAACCTTGTAGAGCGGAACCATCCACCCGATGGGAGCGCCGCTATTTCTCCGGCACTGGTTGTCCGATCGCTGGTTCCAGAGCGATTCGCTTGGCCAGCACCTGGCTGATCTCCTCGCGGTATTCCACTTTGGAGGCGCCCGGCTTGCGGAAGGTATTAATCAGCGTGGCGAAATCCAGCTTATGGTAGAAGTAAAGCAAACGGTTAACGTCTGCCGAGCCCATGGTATCAGCACGTCGCGGTACAACTTGGCACCCGTGTATACAACCTGCGCCTAATGGCAAAGGTGGTTACCTGTGCCGCGGCCTGGTTGACTATCGAGTTCAGATCCTCGCGCGCCATTGCATCTGAAGGTTGGCGCTCAAGGCCATTTGCATCAACTGCGAAACCGTCAGACCCGGTTCGAGGGCCTTGCATGGTCGGCCGGATGCTTGCGGGATGCGCATCGTCTGAGTACAAAGAAGCTATATGGCAACTCTCCGCCAACTGCCGCTGGCGATTGTGGACCTCGTTTTTCCATCCCGTATTCGCTGTGCTTATCCATTGGCAGCTACGATCACAAGGCGAATGGAAATGTAAAATGCCGCAACCCCAAACGCAGTACACGTTCTACTCGAACTTTGACGGCCGCCCGTCCAAAACCTATAGCCAAGGTGGGACAGATTACCAAATCATGAGCGGTGGTGGATTGCATCGGGGCGATTCACTAAGATTGACTTGAGGTTGCGGTGGGAACGGGTGGTCATGCTTCGAAGCGGCCGGTCAGCTCCATTCGATTAACCGAAGGGATTGAAAGTGGCGCTCAGAACCGCGCGTGAATATAAGGATTCGCTCCGTGACGGCCGTGCCGTATTTTTCCGCGGTCAGAAGGTGAGCGACGTAACCGCTCATCCCGTGATTGGGATCGCGGTGGAGCATGCCGCGCTCGAATATACGATGCCGCAGGAGCCGCGTTGGCGCGATCTGGCGGTTGTCGAGCATAATGGCGATATTTACAACCGTTGCTACAAGATTCCGCTGGACAGCGCCGATCTACTCAAGCGCAGCGAACTGATTGCCGCCATCACCCGCGAAGGCGCCACATATCCAGTACTGCTCAAGGAGATTGGCACCGAAGCTCTGTTTACCCTTCTAATGATCTCGAGCATGCTCGAAGCTCGCGGCAAGCCCCAATATCGCGAGCGCGTGGAGCGCTATTACCGCTATTGCCGCGACAACGATCTGGCCCTGGCCGTCGCACAGACCGATGTCAAGGGCGATCGGTCCATGAGCCCGTCCGCGCAGGAGCATCCTGACTACTATGTGCGAATTGTGGAGGAGCGCGACGGCGGGATGGTGGTGCGGGGGGCTAAGGTCCACACCTCACTGGTGACCAACGCCAACGAGTTAATCGTGCTGCCCACGCGGGTGATGAAACCGGGAGACGAGGCGTACGCGGTCTCATTTGCCTTGCCGGTCAACACCGCGGGGCTTAAGCTCATCGCCAGCCCGCACGGCAGCGAAGCCAAGGATCCGATTGAGCATCCGATCAGCGGCCGGCGGAAGATGATGGAAACGCTGACGGTATTCGATGATGTGTTCATTCCAAGAGATCGAATTTTCCTCAAAGGTGAAATTGACTTTGCCGGCCCGCTGGCAATCAACTTCGTGCGTTTTCACCGCTTCACCGCGGTGTCCTACAAGCTTCCCCTTCTGGAACTTCTGGCGGGAGCCGCCTATGCCATCGCCGAAGCGAACGGAATAATCACTGCCGGCCACGTGCGCGACAAGCTGACTCAACTGGCTGCCTACCACAGCATCGCCATGGGTCTGCTGCAGCGCTCGGCAACTTGCTGCACCGTAGAGCATGGGATAGCTGTACCCAACACCCTGCTGGTCAACGTGGCGAAATATCATTTCGCGCATAATTACCATCAGGCGGTTCAACTGGTGCAGGATCTCGCGGGCGGACTGCTGGTAACCTATCCGGCCAGTGAAGACCTGGCGGGCGAATCCGTGGATAAATATCTTGGCGCAGCCAAGGGTTGGGACGCCGAACAGCGCCTGCGCCTGATGTACCTGATCGGGGACATGACGGCGTCAGATTATGGTGGCTATCAGGAAGTACTGGCAGTTCATGCCGAAGGCGGCTTCGAGGCGGAAAAGCTGCAAACTTATCGGGAATACGATTTCGCGTCAGTCGCGGCCTATGCACGCAGATTGGCCGGGATCTGATTTGTTGATCCGGATCCGATCTGTTGATCTAAAGTGTAATTTGATGCACAAATGCGGAAGGTATGGGAGGATGGTTGTGAGGTTTGACGGCTGATTTTCGCGATCGCCTTATTTGGCATCGAATCGTGCCAGGCAAGTTCCAACCAGGTTGCTTTTCGGAGCCAGGCTCCAGTTAAATCAAATTCAAAGTAGGAGATTGTATATGCCCCGACGAACAGAAGATTCGGTCTCGGCTTACGAGCGCTTAAGGCAACAAGCCGTCGGCGCTTTGAACCAAATACGCAAAGGTATCCACGCGGCGGAGCTTGAACTCGTCACTCTGCGCAAGCAGGAACAGCATCTCGGGCAAATCATCGGAGAAAAACCCGCTGCCAGAGCCAGTGTGTCGGATGGAGCGGGAGCGGCGGAGCCGCAAGGGCGTACTGACTGGCGGGCGGTACTGGAAAAGTTGCCCAAGCGATTCAAGGCGTCGGACGTGCGCAAGGTCCGCGGCTTGGCAAACAAACGCTCGGGCGAGATCTTCGCCGCAGTGACGCGGTGGATTGACGGAGGCATGGTCAAACGCAAGGAACGCGGCGTTTACGAACGTATGGGGTGATCTTCCCAGGCTGTTACATCTCAGCGAGACCGACCGGCCGTTACGGATTTGGCCGGGGCCGTGTAGTTTCCCCATCCGCATCAGGCGCCCCCATACTATGTAGCGGTGTACGGTTAGTCTGAGCATTTAGCAGCAGGCTGAACACGCAGTTCAATGCATAAGGACGAATTGCCCGGGTTCGGTGTGTTATATCAACGATGGCTTCTTTCCTATTTCTCCTTCGGGAAAATAGGAGCGGACAGCAGGCTAGATGGTCGTTTTTGCCAGTTTAATGACGACCCTTAGCCGGGTGCGACAAAAGGAGTTTTTGGTGGGCAATCCAACGTTTGGCGCTTCTGCACCCTGCACGAAAGATGGCGTCATTGCTACATCTTCACTCCCTCTGGGAGAGATAAGAGTGAGGGAGCAGGCTGTGAAAAAGCGGGAATTGTTTTTTCCGCAGCCTGCTAGTCCGCCATGGTCTATGGTTGAGATATCCCGGCGTTATTCCTCCACAGAGGAGCATCCCGGATTGTCACCATGCGATGGCGCCGCTCGCCCGGACCCGCACAGTTGGAAGAAGCACCGGTATAGAGGAAGGACGAGGGCCACTTCATGAACTATGTAGATGTCGCACAGGCGTTAACCATGCCTGGGCTCAGATTGGTGTTGTCGCCCGGCGGTCCGGGTCCCTGGAGTGAGGCGGCCAAAAGCATCTGTTACGTCAAGAAGCTTTCCTTCGTGCCGGTCGCCCAGGACGTAGGCGGACCAAATCCCGACCTCAGGCAATGGACGGCGCAGACCAGCGCCCCGGTCGCGGCGTGGAACGATGAGCGTCCGCGCAGCACCTGGATCGAGCAGCTCTACTTGTTCGAACGGCTGGCGCCGCAACCGCGGCTGATTCCCGAGCGCCTCGAGGATCGCGTTGTGATGTTTGGCTACAGCAACGAAATCTGCGGGGAAACCGGCTTGGGCTGGTCGCGCCGCATGATGATGTTCGCGCGTAGCGCGAGAAAGGCGGAGGCTGCTGGCAAGGGTGGCGGTCTGATGGACTCAATGGCGGAGAAATACGGCTACCAGGCTGAAGTCGCGCAAACTGCACCGGGCCGGGTCGCGGAAATAATTCGCGCTCTGGGAAAGCGCCTGGAGGATCAGCGCGCTTCCGGCAGCCGCTTTTTCATTGGCAATCAACTTTCCGCATTGGACATCTATTGGGCTACATTTTCCGGAATGTGCGCGCCCTTGGCGGCGGAAATCTGTCCGATGTCTCCGGGTCTCAGGAAGATTTACGGTGATATTGGTCCGGCAGTGGAAGCAGTGTTATCGCCCTTGTTGCTCGAGCATCGCGATTTCATCTACCGCAGCTTTCTTCAACTGCCGCTGGAATTCTAGCCGGCTGTTCAAAGAGGGCTTTTCGCAGTCCGCACCCTGACTAATATCTCTTCCGGAGGTCACCCGTCACGCGATTTGTTGGCGCAAATCGCGCTCCAGCCTCTCCTGGCGCGCGGCTGCGGTACCCAAGTCCGCAACCGCGCGCCAGGTAGGTTTTGGAGTTTATCGACAGTCTCACTGAACGTGGGAGAGGGAACACGCCCCGCTCCATGGCCAGTTAAATCGACAGTACCTTTTCGGGCCTTAGAGTTTCGCGACGAGAGCCTCAAGCTGGTCGGTGCATTGGCCCCAGCCCTGGTGAAAGCCCATCTTTTCGTGCGCTTCGCGATCGGCGACAGTCCAGTGCAGCACGCGAGCAGTGTACCTGGTCTTTCCATCCATGTCCTCAAACGTCAGAATCGCTGTCATGAAAGGCTTCTCGGAAGGCTCCCAAGCCTTTGTGTACGCATTGGTGAAAACCAGCCGCTCGTTTTTGACCACTTCAAGATAGACACCGCGGTTCGGCATGTCGTTGCCCTGCGCGTCCCGCATGACGATCAGGTTTGCTCCGCCGGGCCGCAGTTCAACTTCCGCGATGGGCGTTGTAAAGGGCAGCGGCGCAAACCATTGCTTTAGCAGTTCCGGTTCGGTCCAGGCCCGGAATACTTTCTCGCGCGGCGCGTCGATGATGCGGGTCAATACAAGTTCACGATCAGTCGGGAAGTTCTCGGCAGCATTGGTCATTTTGCGGTCTCCTTCATTGTCGTGGTGAGGTGTTTCTAAAGAAATGGTTAAGTGTTGCGGCTAATCCGGGCTCGCTAATAGTGCGTCGACTCGGCGATCGCGCAGCCCAAGCCCGATCCAGAGAAGAGCGGCGAAGTAGATCGGAAAAAGTGTGTGACTGAAGAGCGGATTTGCGGCCCGCACATTGCTGGCGACGGCACCGCCCAGGTAGCCAGTCCACACAATCGCCCCGATCAGTGCGGTCCGCGGAATCAAATAGACCGCCAGGCAAAGCAACTCGACGATGCCGATGCCGAAAACCGTGCTCGCGGGATAGCCGAGCTGGGTGGTCGCTTCGACGGCAGCGGGCAGGCCGAGTATCTTGATACCGGCGTCCAAAATCACGAAGAGGACCGCCAGGCCGCTCAGGATTCGGCCCGCATAGACTGCCCTCTTCGAGCGGGTCGCACTACCGGCTTGGGCGTGAAGAAACCGTCCAGACTCCGCCTTGGCGGCTTGTTGCGGATCGGGGGTGTCGCTGATGGTTGCGTTCATGAGTCCTCCTCGGTGAAGAATTTCAACCTAATAGACTTCCCCACGCGGCCAAACTCATCGGTCACGCTGGTCACGCTCAAAAAAAATGACCACTGCAACCGGGCCCGTATCAAACGGTTATGCGCGAGCTACGCAGGGAGTTTCGAAGGCAGACCAAACTGCGGGAAGAGGGTCTCGGTATCGAGGAACGAGTTCCATCCGGCGATGTGGTCTCCCGATAGCTCGAGGACGACGAGCGCCCACGGCTTGTAGCCACCCTGCGGGTCTCGGTGGTACTGACCAAAGGCGGGCGAACCGCAGGCCGCGGTCGGTACCAGGCGGGAACCACGGCAAGCAGCGCCGCGACCCAAAAGCCAGCTGCGAACCGCCTCGGGCCCGCGAAGCCACAGCGCGTAGGGCGGCATCGAGAACGTAGCATCCTCGCGAAGCAGCGACGTCAGTTCGTCCACGTCGTAGCGCTGGAACGCGTCGACGTAACGCTCCAGCAGCCGCACCTGCGAGTCGGACAGCGCCGCGGGCTCGCTGACATTGCGGCTCTCCAGGGTAGCGCGCGCTCGCTGAAGCGCGCTGTTCACGCCGGCGACCGAGGTATCGAGGCTTTCGGCCACCTCTGCCGCCGACCAACCGAGGACTTCGATCAGGAGCAGCACCGCACGCTGCTTTGGCGGCAGGAGTTGCAGGGCTGCCACGAACGCGAGGCGAATGCTTTGTCGCAGCATGGTGATCTCGGAGGGATCCGCATCGCCCGGTACTGCCAAGGCGTCCGGGATGGGCTCAAGCCAGTGCGCTTGCGGACGCTGAATCAGCGGGTCGTCTGGCGCACCGACAGGGCACTCTTCCATGGGGCGGGCCCGGCGCTTTCGCTGAGCCAGAGCGTCCAGACACACGTTGGTCGCGACGCGGTACATCCACGTGCGCAGCGACGCGCGCCCGTCGAAGCGGTCGAGGTTTCGCCATGCACGGATCATCGTCTCCTGCACGGCATCATCGGCCTCCGCCGGAGATCCGAGCATGCGATAACAGTGGCCAGTCAACGCTGCGCGGTGTGCTTCAAGCTGGGCAACACTTTCCATCCTCAATCCACGCTACCATAGCAGGACGACCTGTACACGCCTCACCCGAACTGCCTTCAAGCCGGATCGATCGTCGTTGCAGCGAGGAGAGTCGGGGTAGGACGTGGTCGCGCGCGGGCTTCGCCCCGAGGCGTCATTTTGATAGGTTGAAAGTCATGAGCTCAAGTGAGACCGCCAATCGAATCAGCGCCAACATCGAGACCATCTTTCAGCGCGAGTATCGGGTTGCGGCTCCCGATATGCGCCGGCTGTACGAAAACGCCAAACGCGATCAATGGAACGCCTCCCGCGACATCGATTGGAACGCCACCGTCGATCTCGATCAAGGCATCTTTGCCGATGAACTCATCGACGGCTACGAGAGCCGCTATTGGAACGTCCTGAACGCCAAAGAGCAACGTGCCCTGAACGTTGAATTTTCCTGTTGGCGGCTGTCACAGCTATTGCATGGCGAGGCGGGCGCGATGTTGGCGTGCAGTCAATTGGTCAACATCGTTCCGGGCACCGACGCCAAGTTCTTTCAGTCCACGCAGGTCGTGGACGAAGCCCGGCACGCCGAGGTGCTGAGCCGCTACCTGATCGAGAAGTGTGGCGGCCGCATCTATCCGATCGCGTCCAATATCAGCAAGCTGTTCGATTACCTGCTCGGCAACGGCAAGTGGTTTATCAAGACCGTGGGACTCCAACTCATCGCCGAGACGTTCGCCGTGTCGCTGTTCCGGATGTTGTCCCAAAGCGCCAAGGATCAGACCTTACGGGAGATCGCGCGCCGGATTCTGGCCGACGAGGCGCGACATATGGGCTTTTCGGTGCTCAGCTTGCCCGACGAAATTCGTGGACTGAATCAGGGCGATTTGCACGAACTGGAGGATTTCACCCGCGAGGCTTTGGTGCTGGTGATGAGCGGCCAGTTTCCCGCGCCGGCGTTTGAGGCGGCGGGGTTCAGTGCGGCCGATATCGAGGGGATAAGACGGCTGCGCAAGGAGCGTGCGAGCGGACCCGACAATCACCACTTCCGCAAGCTTTTCAGGCGCGACATGAGCATGCAGGTGGTCGGCAACCTGGGCAAGGTCGGCCTGCTTAACGCCCGCACTTCGGGTTACCTGCGCGAACTGGGTATCGACCCTGAGATGAGACCGGCGGCTTGACGTCACGCCGGCCGTGGGCCGCATCCGGGCGATCTCAAGATCCAGGTATAGACTGCTGTAATCATACGTTCACAGCGAATCAAGCGGTTGTTTGGCTCAAACAGTCGTCCCGAATTTTCTCAGCTTTCCTTGAATACTGGCATGACGTGCCTGGCGAAGCGCCGCAGCGATTCCACCGTGGCCTGGTGCGAGGCGCCGCCTTGCGCCACTTCGAACAGCAGGTAGTTGGTATCGTAGTAATCCCGCGCCCAGCGGATGCGCTCAATCAGATATTCGGGTTCGCCGATCAGGACCAGGCCATGCTCGTCGTAATACTCGATGCCGCGGTCGCCAAACCCGCGGGCCGTGGTGGGAGACGCGCCCCGTTCGAGCGAGCCGAAAAATTTGAAATAGTTCAGCGTACATTCCCCGCCATAACGTAGCGACTGCTCCCTGGACTCCCCGCAGTACATTGGAAACACCCCGGCCACGTCGCGCTGTGAAGGGTCGTGGCCATTCTCGGCCAGGGTCTTGCGATAAAGCTTGATGTTGGTGCGAACCGCTTCGCGGTCCGGAATAAAAAAGGCCGTACAAAGGTGCAGCCCGCGCGTGCCGGCGTAGATGTAACTCTCCTGGCTCATGGTTCCGGAAGCGTAGATTGCCGGGTGAGGCTTTTGCACCGGCGGCGGAAAGAACTGGTAGTCTTCGAGCTGCCAGTATTTTCCCTGGAACGAAAAAGGCTTGTCGGAGGTCCAGGCCTTGATTATCAAGTCGGTGCCCTCGCGAAAGCGATCGAAGCTTTGCGCGCGGTCAACTCCCATGAGTTGATAGGCATAATTGAGGAAACCGCGGCCGATTCCATATTCCAGGCGGCCGTTGCTGAGCACGTCGAGCATCGCGTATTCCTCGGCCAGGCACAGCGGGTTGTGCAAGGGAATCAGGGAGACCCCGGTTCCTAACCGCAAGCGGGTGGTGCGGCCGGCGGCCGCGGTGGCAATCACCGCCGGAGCGCCAAAGGAATACCCGGCATAGTGATGTTCCCCGAACCAGACCGAGTCAAAGCCCAATTCCTCGATAATTTGGATTTGGTCGAGAATCTGACCGTAGTAGCGGGCGCTGGAGCCGTGTACTTCGGGGCGGTAGTCGATGTTGTAGAGAATTCCAAACTTCATTGCATAAGCCGTGTCACATACAGAAGAAGTTGATGATAATCAATGCCTGACCGCCGGCGCTGGGACGGGCCGCCCAAGCATCGGCACTTGCAAACTGTGGACGCAAGGGCGCGTCTGCAGGCCCCGAAACTCCGTCATTCGTCTGCGCTAACATCTCGTCCAGCCGCCGCCGCCGCACAAAACCCGGTATATCCTCCATCCGCGCATCCAAAAACGTTGTGGACCGCAGCCAGCAAAGCATCAATCATTGAGACTGGCAACCGCGACCGACTCAGGTCAGGATAGAGGGGGTTGGATCGCGCGCCGTCTGCCGAGGGAGCATCGGGTTGGCACGACGAATGCCGAGGATGTTTGAGGCTCGAGCGGGTCTTTAGACCTCTGCCGAGGGCACTTAAGATCTCCGGGCAGGGCGCTATGACCGGCAGCGGCGGCGAGTTAAAAAGGACAGAGCACGCAACATATCGATTGGGAGGACAGCAGCAATGAGTCTTTGGGTACAACTCACGCTTAAGGATCTGGCGGACCCGGATTCCGAGGGACGGGCCGGACTGGTCAACCTGGAGCGCGCTCTATGGATGGAGCCTTATGAAGGGGACGGATCGGGGAGCGTTCTCCATTTCGGAGCGGACGAAAGCGTCACGGTGAGCGAGAGTCTGGAAGAGATTGTCGATCTGCTCGACGCTGCTGAAGGTCTGGGCGATGACGAAGACTTCGAAGCCGAGGGAGAGAGGGAAGATTGACCGAATTGACGCTGGAATAATGGGACAATCGGCAAATTGCCATGTCGGGCGGCCACTCTGGAACGAAGTCCGCACGAGCTGATCGCAGCGACCGCGACACGGGCAATCCGCCAGGCATTCATGTGCCTGGCTCAGGGCTTGAAATCGATGTTGGCCGGCTTCACAGGCTGCGCTTTCCTCAATTTGGCAGCCCGGGCGCCGGTCCGAAGGCAGGGACCGGCGCACCGGGCGTACCAGCACCGTTGCGTTCCGGGTCGACTTCCGGGCTAGTTTCCGAGCGGCAGTCAGAGTGACCCAGCGACCAAGAGGCGGCTTAGCCGCGCTTTTTCGGTTTGGCTTTAGTTTTAGGCAGATCGTACTTCCACGTCGCGTACAGCGAGCCGTCATCCTGCCACGAATAGGTTGCGTTGCCACCGAACAATTTTTTCAGCTCGTGCGCTATCCGATGAGCGAGCTTTTGTGAGGTGGTCAGAACTTCGAGCCCTTCAGCGCCGGTGGCACCGAGCTCATCGATAGACACGACTCGACGCTCGGGCTGTGTGGATGCGGCCCGTTTGGCGACATTCTCAATCCGGCGGCGGATTACGTCGCTGTTAGCGGCGATGCCGGAGCCCAGCAATATCACCTGGCCTTGGCCCTCGTTGCGGCTGACCTGCTCGCAGGCCGGACAAATGGTCCAATCGGCCTTCGCCATGAGCTGTTCGGTCACCTTGCGGTCGCTGCGCCAGGTCTTGCGCTCAAACACCGCCCCGCAGCGCTCGCAGATGGAAGGGTCTTTGGGGATTTTGGCTTTACGGACCACCGCCGGGCTTTTATCGTCGCGCACTCCGCTTCGATTGAGGCTGCGGATTAATCCTTTTGATTTCTTGGTCTCTCTGACGATTCTTGGCATTGTTCACCCGCTTCTACTGTCTAACCAAGCCAACAACGTGCCACAAGGATTTTGGAAAAATTCGATAAACTCGACAGCTCTGTAATGCCTCAAAGGATGATGTGGCGCCAGAAGGGACACTGGGCTGGCAAGTGTTACGATCAGAAACAGACAAGGGCTGCTGGTCGGTTTCCCCCGCCCGCGTTTAATTTCTTCGGGTCGGCGCGTTTGTGCGATAGCATCGGCATGATTACTGCTCGGTAGATGGGCCGGAATTAACCAGGGGCTTTATGGACACTGAACAGACCAAGGATCAAGAGCGAGTCCGGATTCTGAGCGAACTGCTCAATCATCAGCGCAATCAGGCTCTGGCCCAGGTGCGAGAATATCGGCGTGACCAGGAACAGGAAGCGACGCCGCCGCCAGGTGACGAAATGGACATGGCGAGCTCGATGGCCGACGTCGAAACTCATGCCAGCCTTATCGAACGGGTCGAGGAGCGGCTCAAAGCGATAGATTTCGCGCTTGAGCGCCTGGAACTTGGCCGCTATGGGGTCTGCGCAAAGTGCGGCGAACCTATCCCGGTGGAGCGGCTTAAGGCGCTGCCGTTCGCCGCCTACTGCGTCGACTGCCAAGGAAAGCGTAATGACGAGGGCCGGGCCGGCAAACCCTGGATCGACGAACCGTTCATACATCAGTGGGACGTTCCCGAGGAAATGGAGGAGACCACCGAGACCTCACATGACGAATTTACCCCGCTGCCGAGCGGGGAAGATCTGGCGGTGCCCCGCCATGAATCGAGCCCAAAGACAACCACGGCGGGAAAGACCAAGAGCGCCGCTCGTCGCCGACGACCGCGAAGCAAATGATCGGGCAGATTAGCGGTCTCGGCTCCAGGCGCCCCGCAGTCAGGTTGATCTTTGGTTTGGGCGATGCGCTCGCGCCCGCTTCCAGGATAGACACTGTCGAAAAACGACTGAATGGCGAACCAAGGCGGCTTAGCAACGCTGCGGGACGGTAGAGGTTTGATTCTGTTCCCTCGTCCACATTCAGTTGTGGGCGAGGGCGAGGGTTCTGATACACCTCAAGTAATATCTAACGCCTTGGCGCAGACTGAGATTCGGTGAATGTCCCACGATGGAGGCGAGAGTGTCGAACTTGTGCGGCCGGGGGTCACATGGGTGGCGTAGTAGGCATGCAGGGCCTTGGCGGTCGACGTTGCGGCCGAGCGCGTGGCGCTGTCGCGGTCGATGCTGGACCACATGCCATATCCGAATATGGCGGCGAATTTCGGGTTGATGATGACGCGGTAGTGCTTGGTGATTTCGTCTTTGATGCCGCTTTCGACAACGAATCCAAAATACCGTTTCTTGTGGTCGGTAATATCGACGACCCCGCCGCAAAGGCGGATGAGGACCGCATGGAGCCATTTGTGGTCCGTGTTTCCAGTCTGGCGGCCAAGGAGTTTCAGCATACCGTAAGCTGTAAAGGCGCATTCGGTGCCGAGCGGGTGCAGGCGGGCGAGGTTCAAAAGCTCGAGATAAACGTCAAGGATCCGACTGGTCGAAACGTTCGCCGGTGAAAAAGGCGGTGATACCGCCGACGGAGGCGATGGCGTGGTTTTTTAGAAACCCCTGCCCTCTCGAAAACTCAAGGCGGGGAACAGGGCGGAACGGAAAACGGCGTTGGGTGCGGCGCGGCGCCTTTCACCCCAGAGGGGGAGCTGGATAACAGTGGCGGTAGCAGGTGGTGGCTTTTGGATTCGGGGGCGGTCTTTGCCGGGGATTGGCCTCATGGTGCGGCGCAAGACTTTCCAGGCTTTCCGCCAAACTGCCGCTTATATGCTCGGGGTCACTCATTCTCGGTATGCCCCCTTCCGAGGATCGAGGGTGTGGCTGGAGGAAGGTTCAAGCGGGATGCTCCGAAGGGCGTTGAAGCGATGCAAAACCACCGAAGGGCAATATCCGGGCGGCCTCTTCGTTTCTAAAGGCGTGTCCCGAGCCGTGTGCAACTGTTTTCTGTCCGCGCTCCCCTGCCCCGCCTGTGGGCCTTCTGGTGCGGACTGGTCATGGCACGTTGTATTTGGTGAAGAGATCGCCGATCGCCTCGTCCAGAAGCGCTTCGGTGGTGGTTTCTCGCTGCACGGCGAGAGCCTTGAGCAGCTTGTGTTTGGCGGGTGGCAGGTTGGCCGTGACCTTCTTTTTTCCGACGCGGGTGGCGGCATGGAAACGGGAGCCGCCGGCGTTTTGCTCGGCGCGCAGGGCCTTCCGGGGTTCTTTGGTGTTCGTAGCTGGGACCGGCGGCGGCCGGCGGGCTTGGCGGCCTGGCGCATACTCTCCGCGAGACTTGGGCGTCTGGTCATTAAATCTCCTCCTTGCTGAGTTGCCATGTTGCCAGCAATTGGGCAACTTGGCAATGGCTGGGAGATTAAATTTCAGGCGCGCCCTTCCCTCTCAGGGTCAGATCGGCCCCAGCGCAACATGCAACTCAACACCGGCCTGCTTTTGAAGATAGCCAATGACGTTGAAAAGATTACGCGCCTGAGGGTTCCCACGGGGACCGAACATACGGATCAGACTCTTGGGTTGTGTGCCGGTGGCGCGGCCGAGCTTCTCGAAACCAACCGTGGCCTTGATGTAATCGCGTAGAATCGCTTTGCCGGTGTCAACGTCGCCGGACAGCATCAGGTCAATACCTTCACGCAGGAGAGCTTCGGCAAAGGCTGGGTCTCGGCCACATGCTTCTGCACGAGTTCCTTGAAATCTCGAGTCGGTGCCATACGATGCCTCCGTTCAGCGTGAAAGCCGTCTGTTTTTCTTGTAAGCGGTCCAGAGAGCCGCCGGCCTCCGCTATGTCCTGCTGTTGGCGTTTCTTGGTGCCGCCGGTAAGCAGGATCACCAGCGTCTCCCCGTCATGGCCGAAATAAACACGGTAACCAGGCCCAAAATTGATGCGGTACTCGAGCACGCCCCCCCGACCGATTTGACGTTCGAAGTGTTACCTTGTCCGAGGCGCGCGATCGCAGCCGCGACTTTGGCCCGAGCCGCTGAATCTACCGAAGAGAACCAGTCTTCAAAGGGGCTCCGGCCATCTTCGGTTATGTAATAGCGGACCTCAAGCACAGCGGAGAGTAACATTAACGTTACCCTACCGTCAAGGACAATATTAGCACCTCGATTCGTTGCCGCATTGCTGGCAACACGGCAAGACGGCAGACGGTGGCGCTAAAACTTATCGCAGGACTTGCGAGCCTTTAGGCAGCGGCCTGAGACGGAGCTGCCTGATCCTTTTCCTTGCGCTCTGTGCAAACAACGCGCCCGGCCACGCTGAGGCCCTCCGGGATCACGAGGTCGAAGCCCGTACCGTTCTTATGCGGCCAGACGGCCCCCACTTCGTGCCAGATGGCTTTCCTGTCGCTGCCTTCCCTCGGATCGATGACGATGTAGGCTATGTGTGTCGGCTTGTTGCTCATGGTGGCCTCTCCCCTTTTGTTGAGCGGGCTAGAAAACCATGCATGATCGTAACGGGCAAGATTCTGTGGAGGGTGTCGTCCGCTGCCGTTGCCGTATTGCCAGCAATTTGGCAACTCGGCAATTAGGCAAGTTCCTTTTGAAGCCACGAATAAAGTCGGGCAATTTCGTCCGCAGCCTTGCCGTTCGGGTCGTATTCCTGCGCGGTCTGGCCGGCGGTTAGGGCGTGGGCGAAGGCGGCGCGCTGTTGCAGGGCGACAGGGGCGACCTTGAGGCCGTGCACGGCTACGGCCGCGCGGGCGTCCTCCAGGATGTGGGTAGCGCGCGGAGGTACGGCGTTCAGGACTACAAAGGCGGGCTTGCCCGCAAGCTTGGCAACGCGGGCGGTGGTGCCGATCGCGCGCAAATCGAGGATAGCGGCGCGGCAGGGGATCAGTATCATCGGCGGCCTCGGCGGCGGTTAGGGCAACGTCGCCCGAATGGGGAGCGGTGTCGATAAGCACGATGTCGGCGCCGCCGTCATGAGCCGCCTTGAGCGCCTGGGCCAGGCGGGTGGCCGGTACGGGAACGACAACCGGTGTCTCGCCGGCGCGACTGTCCTTCCATTCGGCGGAGCTGGCTGGCCTGGGGGTCGAGGTCGATGACGACCGCGGAGCGACCCTGTTTCTCGGCGGCGACGGCCAGGTGGAGGGAGAGGGTTGTTTTCCCGGTGCCGCCTTTTTGGCTGAGGATCGCGATCGTGCGCATTGGTCTCCTTTCCGTTCGATTCGCCGTATTGCCAGCAATTCAGCAATTTCTTTTGCCTTGTTGCTGGCAACATTATCACGGCCAGCCGTGCGTTCCTAGTGAAAATCGCGCCTTAACCGTGTGGCTCTTAAAAGGTCGGTAGGCCGTCACAACGGCGACGGCAGCAGGGTCAAAGTAGCGAGGGGGTAAGCGACCGCCGTGCTTCAGAAGGCAAGACATTGGGGGCAACGTGCACCAGGAATGGGCCACCGACGAGGAGTACTTGGGTGTAAAAACTCCGGGGTAGCTCAGTCCTGGTAAGGACATGCCGGCTACACGGAGGTCCTCCTGCATGATTGCGTCTGGCCGGTCATAAATCTTCCAATGAAAAGTCAGAGTCCGGAGGCTGAAGTATCACTCCGAAATGGTGGAAGGCGAGGGCTCTGACGAGTTTTCGGGGAGCCGGGAAGAAGCGGGCAGGGTCGAACCGCAGGGCTGGCGAGGTTCCGAGATAAATGCCCCCGTTGCTGTAGAGGTCCTGTGCTGCAATCAATCCGGACGCGATGTGCGTGCGCAGGCGCGCGTTGCGTTGGAAAGCCCGTGTGACAGCCGCTCCCGGCGCTTGGTTAGGCGCGGTACCGCTAGCGGCCATTCCTGCCAGGATGTTGCGAACGTAGTCCTCAGACCCGGAATACTGGCCCTGGCAAGTCGCGTGAGCGGGAAGCGTCACCATATTTTGCGGAAGCGGTGGCGAAAAAAAGCCGGCTGGCACAACGTGATCTCGCGAGTCCGCCGGAGTTCCGCCACAAAAGTAACAAGTCGACCGCACCTTCCGCTTCCTGCGGCCAGGAATTTTTGCCTGGCTGTTCGCTGTTGCCATTTGACCCGACCTCCTGCTGCCAAGCCTCCGTTCACATTATCCTGGATTGCCGTATTGCTGGCAACCCGGCAATTTGGCAGGTGACGCCGAGGTCAGGGCGAGCAGCGCTGGCGTCATGGGCAGGTGACGAGCAGGGGAGGGTGTCGCATACGCGGAGCATGGTAGGTGGCAGCATCCTTTCGTTTCCGGACCGGGGACCGTAGGGCAACCCTGGTTATCGCGGTAATTTGCTCGGGTTACGTCTACCGCGAGAGCTTCGAGGTTCTGCATCCGCGCGTCTTTACCGATCCTATGGTCGGCGGCGGCACCTCGACCGAGGTGGCGCGCGAGATGGGCATCGAGGCGCATGGCCTGGACCTGCATTCGGGCTTCAACATCCTCAAGCAGCGCATCCTCGACGCCGTCGGCAAGCCGTCCGACCTGGTGCTGTCGCATCCGCCCTGTCACAACATCGTGGTCTACAACAGGGAGGTCTGGGGCAGGGTAGGGCACCCCGACGATCTGTCGCGCTGCGCAACCGAGGATGAATTCCTCGACAAGCTCACGCTCGCCCTGAAAAACCAGCGCCACGCCACCGGGCCAGGCGGTTATTACGGTGCGATCATCGGGGATGTTCGCAGGGGCGGTGTCTACTCCAGCTACCAGGCTGATCTCATCACCCGGATGCCGAAAAAGGAGCTGCAGGCGGTGCTGATCAAGCAACAGCACAACGTTTGCCAGCAATGGCAGGGTCTACCCGCTGAGGCTGCCCTGGATTATGCACGAGTATGTGATCCGCGACTGGCGTGACGATTTTCCGTGTACGGGAGCCTCCAGCCGCTGATCCCTCAGGGGCAGGCGAAAGCGCTTCCTCTCAAATCCTTCTCAGCACCGAGGTCGCTATCCTTCGCCGGTGTATCGACTGGCTCAAGGAGTTGGAGAACGAACAATCGGTCGTCGAAGATCTTTCGCGCCATAACCGAGGTGGGCGAAGAAAGGGTATTGCTCAATCGGCCGCAGGTCCTGCGCATGTTGTCCAGAATCGCCGCGGAGCTCGATGCGCTTGCCGGTCGGCCCGCTCCGAGTTCCCAGGGAGCAGGTATGGATGATATGGACGTGCGCCAGTGACTACGCGAGCGCATGCCCCAAATCGACGCTCACCGCAGGCAGCGCGAACAGCGCATTGCGGTGCGCAAAGCCGCTAATCTTGCGCGATGGGGAACCTCGTGAGGACGGCTGGAGCGTTCACAAAACTGGACGCTTTAACGGATATTTCTACATGAATCTGCCTGACACCCTGAACACGGCGGTACACAATTGTTTGAACCCTTGCAGAGGAAATCCGTTTGAGCTATCCAACGAGCTGTAATTGGAAAGTCAAAAGGTAACTCCCGGTTAGCATGGCACCAACGCGCGGCAAGGGTCGAGGAACGGGAAAAGCGGCGCCGCCCGCGCCGGCCACGAACGCCTCGACAGCGGCACCGACGAAATCCGCTGCGGCGCAGGCGAAACACGCCGTCGCCACGCTCCGGCGGCAACGGCGGCGACGAGAGTGGCCGCGGCGGCAACGACAAAAATCACGCTCTCCGGCATCGCCATCAAGACGGTGCTGACCAATCTCGCGGGACTCATCGGCAATCTCATTCTGGCGAACCAGCCCTCGGTGCCCCTGCCGTCGGCAATTCTAGGGACACTACAACAACCCGACGGGACGCCGGGCGGCTTTCTCGAAATCGAGGTGCTGCCGCCGCCGTCGGCGACGGGCACCGGTGCGAAGCCGTCGCCCTTCGGCACGACCACGTCGGGATCGCAGGTGATCTCGACCGGGCTGACCGACGCCACTGGCAACTTCTCGATAAGCCTGCCCGCTGGCGTCGTTCTGCCGCCGGGCGTGTCGCTGTCGTTCCGCGTCCGCGGCTCGGCACCTATGGTGGTGGTGGCGATGACCGTCGCACCCAATCTCCTCGGGCCCGCGGGCTATCTCGGCACCATGGCGCTGCCGCAGCAGCTTTCCCCCATCCCGCCCGCGATCTACGCCCTGCTGCAGCAGGAGTTGAACCGCAACGGCGGACCCGACGGCACCGCCAACGGCAGCGCGCCGCCGACGCTGCCGAAGCTGACCTTAGGCGACGACGCCGACTGTATCCGGGTGCTAGAGAATCAGGTCTCGTTCGAGCAGTTTCCCTACGGCATCTTCTTCCAGCTGATCGCGCCGGCGCTCTATACCGAGACCGAGGCGGTCGACCCCGATCAGACCGGGGTCTATCAGGGCGTCACGCGCACCGATACGCCGCTGAACCGCGCTCAATTGACGGGACCGATCAGCATCGACGAATTCCGCCTGGGTCTGCTGACCGGTCCCGCCATCGTCGGCTCGCTCGGGCTCGGCTACGTGTTGCGCTGCAGCCAGAGCTGGCAGTTTCAAGGCTTGGCGCTCGGCGACCTCGTCTACTCGCTGCCGCTGGCGCCCGGCGAGCAGCAGCAAATGGTCGTCGAGGAGCAGACCACGACGCTCGCCGTTCGCGACACGGAGGCGGTCTTCGGCTCGGAGACGAGCCTCGCCACGCAAACCAGCGATGCGTCGACCCAGGCGATATTCAACTCCGCGTTCAACCAGACGGCGCAGGGCGGCAGCAGCTTCAACACGGCGTCGCAGACCGGCTCGCTGACCGCCGGCGGCGGTCTTCTCGGCATTCTCGGCGGGCCAAGCGGGAGCATCGGCGAGACCACGTCCAGCGGCTCGTCCAACAATTGGTTCGACGGACTGCAGAACTACGCCACCAACGCGGCGCAATCGGTGCAGACCTATGCGGGGCAGCAGTCGATGGCGCAGCGGCGCGCGCAACGCACCGCGATGCACATGGCGACGGCCTCCGAATCCACCTCAGTCACCACCAAGACGATCACCAATCACAACAAGCTGCACGCGCTCACCATGCAGTATTTCGAGGTGCTGCGGTTGTTCAACGTGAGCACGGCCTATGACGGGGTGAGCCTGATCTGCCTGGTGCCGCTCGACATCGTATGGTTCCTGCCGCCTGGTCAGAAGGAGCATCTCGACGACGTCATCCCGGACAGCGATCTCTCGAACGCCATCCAGTATGCGAGCCAATTGATCAGCGGCCTCCAGAGCATGGCGAACCTTGTGCAAGCGGGGATCAACCTCGCGGCGATTCCTTTGTTCAGCGGGCTGGTGAAGGCCATGGTCAGCAACGCAAACGCGCAGATGGGTGCGGCGGTCAACGAAGCGACGTTGCTCAACGGGCTGTTGAGCGGTCTCGGCGCCGCCTACGCCACGCAGGCGAGCGAGGCCCACCAACTCCTCACGCAGGTCACCCAGGCGCAGACCGCCCTCACGCAGTTCCTCGGTTCCAGCCAGGTCTCCGATCTGCAGAACGCGCAAGGGTTCTTTTCGACTGGCATCGGTCTGACGACGGCGCTCTATCAGCAGCTGTCGAGCCCGTCGATCAGCGGCGGTATGACGCGGCAGCAGGTGCTGGACCGCTACGCCGGGCTGCTCGCTCATTCCGACGTCCTGCAACAGTGGCTGCCTTACCAATATTCCTCGGGTCTCACCCGGCTCGAGAAATTCGCGTCCGACCCCAGGGCGTCGCTGGTGCTCGACAGCTTGGCCGAGGACGTTATCCAGTTCTCCGCCAATGCCTCCGTGCTGCCCTTCGACCATATCTACGTCGCCGCCGTGACGCGTTGGGGCACCCGGCTCGGGCCGGTCGAGATGCAGCCCAATCCGCCGGTGACGATCCCCGGCCAGTTCGACACCAGCAAGGCGTTCAAGACGGGTGAGGATCTCATCCAATATCTGCAGGGCCAGCGCAACCCCGGCAATTCGACCGCGCCAACCTTGCAAGCCGCCCTTGCCTTGCCGCGACGATTGTCGCCCTCCGACGTCGTAGGCTTCGAGATCACCCACAGCACTGACAGTCTGACCTATCAGCTGGCGACACCGCTCGACCTCTTCACCTCGTTCTTCGGCACCAACGGAGCTGCCTGGCCCGGCGGCGTGCTCGGCGGTATCGGCGGACTCATCGCACCGCCCGTCACGCCCCAGGCTCTGACCTACTCGGCCTCGCAGCTTAGCGCGGAAATCGGCCCGCCCTTCTTCTGGAACTTCACCGCCAACCTCACCGCCAGCGTCAGAGGAAATCCCGAGAATTACGTCAGCCCGGACTCGACGGTCATCGAGCTCCCGCCCGGCATCTATCCCATCCCCGCCGCCGAGGTGGCGCCGCTCCTCAAATACTCCGACCTCATCCTGATCGAGAACACGCTCCAGCACGTGTTGCGCAACATGGTCCGCTATTCGAAGGCGGTTTGGACCTCGTTGACGCCCGAGGAACGGGTCATGCTGCTCGAGCCCTATCTCGTGTCGTTCCCAGGGTTGTCGAGCACCGTGCCGCTATTGGATTGCCTCGGAAACGAGGTGCTCGGATTCCATGGCAACTGCATGATGATGCCGTTCTCGATTCCGCAAGTGCTCGGCGATCAGCAGCGCTGGCCGATGAGCACGGGGGCGCTCGAGGACGCGTTGCTGCGCTTCCACCGGCAGAATGCGCCGCATCAGGTGACGACGACGATGCTGCCCACGAGCGGCGTGCTGGGCGAGGCGATGCTCGGCCACTGCTCGTCGGGCGAGAAGATCGATCTCACGCGGTTCTGGAACTGGCAGGACTCGCCCGCCGATACAGCGCCGGCGATCGCGCCCGTCGCCGTCCCGGGCAGTCAGGTGTCGACCTTGGCATCGGCGCAAGCGCCCAATCAGCTCGGCGCGATGCTGCCGAACCTCGTCAACAACGTGCAGACGACGGCGCCGCAGCAGCCGAACACCAGCCTCCTTCAGTCCTTGATTACCGCCGCCTTGGCGCAGAAGGGGATCGATCCGACGACGATGACCGCAGCGGCCCAGCTTGCCACGCTCCTGCAAAACGCGCAGAACACCGGCAACGCGGCGCGGGCCGACCAACTCAAGGCCAACACCGACCTCACCTCGCAGGCCATCACCACGCTCGGCAATATCGTCACCGGCGGCGGCTCGGGGAGTAAGGGCGGCTCCGGGGGATCCGGCAGCTCGGGCGGCTCTGGCGGATCAAGCGGTTCCTCGGGAAGCGACATCTTGAGCGCGGTGCTGCCCGTGATCATTGCGGCCCTGACATGAACGGAGGCGGATAGTGGCTCTTCCCGTCATTACCTCCATCGCGCCAATCACCGGTCCCGCCGCAGGTGGAACGATCGTCACGCTGACAGGGACCGGTTTCACGGGCGCGCTCGCCGTCGGCTTCGGTTCGACGGACGCCAGCGCGCTCTCGGTAATGAGCGACACCACGATGGTGGCGGTGAGCCCGCCGGGAACCGGCAGCGTAAACGTCACCGTGGTGACGCCGAACGGCCGGTCCGCGGTCAACGCGGCCGTTCAGTTTGGCTACAGCGGCGCCCCGTCGAGCGGCTCCACCAGCTACTACCTCGATCCCGCGCTGAGCACGCAGATCGTCGCCACGCTGCTGAACCTCATTCAGACCAACAATTCGCCCGCCGCGGTCGCCGCGCAGTCGATCCTGATGCGGCGCATGGCGCTCGAAGGCGATGTCGTCGGTTCGCGCATACCGCCGCCGAAGAACATTTCGGAGATCGGCGGCTACATCAATTTGCTCGGCACCCTCGGCGAGACAGCGATGCGCGAGCAGATGCTCGCCGGCGTTCTCGGCGTGGCGGGCCCCTCGCCCGCGCTCGGTTTTCTCTCGGCGCAGCCGCTCTCTATGGTGAGCCTCGCCAACGATCGTCCGGCAGGCGCGGCGCAGGCGAGCCTGCCGCTGTCGGTTCTGGTGCGCAGCGATTTCTCAGCAGCGTTCTTGGATGCTCTAAAAACGCTTCACGCGCAGGGGGCGACCTTGCCTTGCGCCGGCCCGACTACGATGGCACTGCCGGCGGGAGGACCCGGGGCGGTCGTGCCGTCCGATCTGCTGCTCTATGCCGGTCGCGTGTTGACCCTCGCCGCCTCCGCCACGCTGTCGACCATGCCGACGACCGACCCGCTGGCGTTGGTGAAGCCCGCGGGAAGCGCCCCGCCTTTCGCCATCGCGGCCAATGTCCTGTCGGCGGGAACGGTGGTGGTGCCGGCGTCGAATTACGACGTCCTACAGTCGGGCGGAGGCACCGCCGTCGTCACGACCCCCAATGTGGCCATGACCTTGGTCCTGTTGGCGCCAGTGCTGGCAAGTGTCGGATTCTATCCGGCCTCGCCATTGCCGGCGCCGACCACAACGACCGACGCCACCTGGGCGCGCCTTACCAATATCACCGGGTTGGTGAGCGGTACGACGGTCTATGGCGACGAATTGGCCTTGCTCTACCCGCCGAGTGTCATCGCCGCGAGCGCGCTCGCGCCGGCGCTGGGCTATCGCTGGAACGGAACGGCCTTCGCGCCGTAAGGCGGGGTTTTGACGGGCACGGCGCGAGCCGCGAGGCCGTACGGCCACTCTCCCAGCCGCGACGCCGCTGGATTCAGCTCTTGGCGCTCTTGGCGGGGCCGAAGACAGCGCGCCGCGTGACGTTAACGCAGTTTCCCCCCTTCGGAAACGTAACAAGGAGCGGACCTCAGCCTGAAACGCAGCTCGCTCCTGTAGCGGCGAATAAGGTTAGCTTTGTCGCGCGGGATCTCGCTTATATGCTCTTTTTTGATGATCAGCGACTGGAGGCTCCCGTACACGGAAATCGTCACGCCAGTCGGGGATCTCCAGCGCCTCGTTGTCGTGAAGGAGTTGGTGGACACGACTGGAACTCAGTCAGAGCACCGTTATTCCTGGTTACGTGCCTCTAGTACCCTATCTTCACCGTCTGGCTCTGCACCAGTTGCAGCGTCTGATGGCGTTCGGGCCGAAACTGTTATAAGCAGCGGAAAAGGCTCTGCTCATTGACGGCCAGCACCATGGCGACTGCTGGGAGCACTTTGTCATCGAAGGGCCGGATACCAATACGTCGCCTTTGCGAGCCGGCGCCTTCGGCAGTGTTAACTTCATCTCATCCCCCTTTGGCTGGTAGAACGTACCGAGGTCGCGGTCTGTGGGGGAGGTGGACGATTGGGCCTGATTGGGATCGTGGCGCTCGCCATGCTTGACGATTGACGTTTGCCCGGCACTGGGCTGAATCATGTTTGAATCCTGAGCCGGACCGCTCGTCACAGTCAGCAGCACTAATGAACAAACGCCTAGGCAAAATGTAAACAGCGTACGAGTCTGCATAAGCGACCTTCCTGGCGGTCGGAATTGATGGTCTGATGCGGGCGGTTTGATTACATGCAGCCATCCTCCCGGCGCGCTGTGTTTGGACAGAGGCGGCGATTACAATTCCCAGTGGAGCCTCGCGCCAAAAACCGATACGGGGCCGCGGTCGCGGTTGAATGCAGGGTCGCTCACGAACTGGTAATCCACAGCGGACCGAAACATTTTCCAGATGGGGAAATCATAGTACGTTTCCAGGACTTTCTCGGTGCCGTAGCTCAGCGCGCCGTCGCCGTCGAGGATGCCCATGCCGCCGGCCTCCAGGAATTCTTGGTTCTCGCGCGAAGCGCCGCTCATGACGCCGGCAAGGCCGAAGGTGTCGTCGGGCCGCTGCCACGCTTCGCCTTTGACGCTGGCGCCCAGTGACGCCGACCAATTAGCATCGGTGTACGTCCATGCTTCTTCGCGGCCGTCATTCCATCCCAGGCGCGAAAACAGGCCGACGTTCTTCGCAAGTTCCTGTTCCCAGTTCAGCCCAAAGCCGTATTTGTAGCGGTAGGCGTGCGCCGGCGGGATGTCCGCTCCCGGACCATTGAGCCCGCAGAATAGCAGTCGCCGCATGGTAAGCTGGCAATATGGGCTTCATTGAGCCAGGCCAGAAACCGAATCGCCCCCGGATGAGCGTTGACGCTGTAACGGCGCTCAAATTCCGTCATCATTCCCCAGGAGCGCAAAAACGGGCCATAGGCGGCGGTGGCCAGTGCATCCGGGGCGCCACATGAGAAACTGGTCGTCAGCCGGTGAAACCATTCTGCTACTCGGCATTTGGAAAAATCCGTAGCGCAAAGCCCATTTCGGCTGATTCAATTCCACGGCAGATCCCGGTGGTGTATCCGACGGTATCCGCGGGTAATCCCACGCGAGGTTGCCCATCATCGCCCAATTCAAAAACTGCGTGTGCGGGTCGTGCGCGTAGGTGTTGTTGTCGAAAATGTCCATGGGGGTGAACCGGCCCACGGTGAAGGTCAGCCGCGAAATGTCCTGCTTTGCCCGCCAGCGTGAGCTGGTCGTCGGGCACGTCCTCCTGTTCGCCGCCCAAGCCGATCGTTTGACGAATAAACAAGCGCGCAAACATGAAGTCGGGAATCTCGGTGCCGGCTTTGTAGGCGTCGCCGTTGGGAAATGCCTCGATGCCAAACGTGTTGCTCAGGCCGAAGCCCTGCCACATCAGTCCGTCCACGTGCGCCTCGGCGCCGCGCCATAACCGCACGCCGGCAAACAAGTCCAGCGAAATCGTTTCCTGAACCTCGCCCTTGCTGTTCAGGCTGTTGGGGCCGGAGTACTTGGCAGCAAAAGCTGGATCGCCCTGCACGACGACGGTGCCTTGAGCGTGCCAATTCCAAATCTGGTCCGGTACGTTGGCCTCCTTCGGCGTAGCGCTCGATGTCGGGGGCGTCTCCATGGGTGAGGTGCCCAACCCCGGCGCCGGGGTTGGGGCAGCCGATGGGCTGGCGGCGAGAGCCAACCGGACCCGCCCCAAGAGGCTGACGACCAAGATCATCGCAGCAATCAAGAGTTTCTCGTTCACCTGCGTTTCTAGTCCCCACTTTGGAGACGTACGCCTCCGATTGGCGGTCCTCCGACGCTCAAGTCTGCCCTACTTCCCCATCGGTTGTAAGTCAGGAAAAACGGGATAAACTGGCGACCGCCATTGATGAATTCAAGGTGCAATTGACGCTCGGATGGGCAGACGCGATTGACGCTCGACGCCCAACTCAAGAAGCTGCCGGAAAGCATCGCGCAGTTCGAAGACAGGGCGGTTTGACCCTGGACCTCTGATGCCCAAAGCGGACCCGACTGTCCAAGTGGTGTGCGGCCCGGGACTCAGGGAGGAAGCCCCGGCTGGCGGGGGGCGACCAATCGCCGCGCATGAGAGCCCCGCGGAATGTGTTCCGATTTCCGTCCTTCAGAGCGTGCCGGGAAAAAGCTAGCCCAACGGTCCCAACGAGCACCAGCCAATCGTTAAGCCGGTTTTCTGTTCCGCTGCTCCCCCGCCCCCGATATACACGCGTCTGATTTCAGGCGAGACGGAGAGCTTTCCGATGGTGATTGTGCTTGAGCGGAACGGAACACGCGTCCACGGCCGGTTTAACTTCGGTGTGGGTGATGGAACTATCGACGGGATCTGATCGGTCGATTGGTCCTGGGGTGGTACCGTTGGGAAGGGGTGTTGCGCGCGAGCCCGGACGGCAAGGGATTCTCCGGTACGTGGGGATACGCGGAGTAGCGCAGCGGCGGCGGTTCGTGGAAGTTTATGTAAGTTTTGAGATCGCGGGCCAGAAGCTTGCGAGAGGAGGGCGACCATCCGCAGGTTAGATCCCGATCCGCTCGATTTCATCGAGCGTGATTTCATCGGACGTGCGGTCGTAGAGCTTGGTCGTCCGCGGGCTCTCATGCGCGGCGATCGCCTGCGCGTGCTCGAGGGTGCCGCCATTGAGCAGGTAGGCCGTGATTCCGGTGGCCCGGAAGGTGTGGCAGTTGGCGGCGGCGCCGAGCTCCGCCTGCCGGCAGCGGCGTTTGACCATGCGGAACACGTCCTGCCGGCTCATCCGGCCATCGCCCCAGCCGCGCTCCTTGGTCATGCTGCGCCACAGCGGCGTGCCTTTCTGGTCGGCGATGCCGGCCGCCTTGAGATAAGCGTCGAGATATTCCTCGGCCTTGTGATGGACCGGCAGCTCGTGGTGCTTGCCGCCTTTTTCATGCAGCCGCACCCACCAGCGTTTGCCTTGCTGGTAATAGTCCTCGACGTTCATCCCGACGACGGCGGAGACGCGCGCGAAGCTGTAGACCATGACGGCGAGCAGGGCGCGGTCGCGCAGGCCCGAACTTGTCGCTCACATCGATAGAATCCAGCAGCAGCCGGGCTTCCTCCGGCGTCAGCACCGGCGTCTTGCCTTTTTTGATGACATATTTTGGGCCGCGCACAGCGGAGGCCGGATTGACCGCCAGGACGCCGCCCATCACCATCCAGTCGAACAGCATCCGGATCGCGGCCAGGTGCTGCTTGACGGTGGGTTTCGATAACCCGTCTTTCAGCAGCTTCTCGACGTAGGCGGCGACGACCACCGGCTCGATCATGTCGAGCGCCATGCCGGCCTCATCGTCGCACCAGGCCAGGAAAGCGTTGATGGCGCGGCATAGGCCTCGCGCGTGTTCTTGTTGCGGATGTTGGCGGTAAAGAATTCGACGAAGCGCCGGGACGCGCGCTTGCCGGCGCCGGCGATGAGCGGCGGGATGATCAGATCGGCGCCGGCGGGCCGCCGCAGGGTAATGACACCGCCCTGACCCGCACTCAATGGCGGCCTCAGCCATGAGGTCCGCCATATTCTAACTACCTGCTGTTGTTCATCCGCGGCGGTGCGATCAAGGGCGCGCAGCGTGTGCTCGATGCTTTGCATGGTGCCGATTGATCGGATTGCCGGCGTTGATGTGCGCGCTGTAGGTTCCCGCCCCCCGGATGAACAGGTCAGGCACGGGCGCGGCGGGTTGAATTCAGGTTTTCACCAACACCAGGGGTTTGCAAACACGAAGCACAAGCCAGGTTCTGAGTTCCAAGGGGCTTCCCCACGGGCCTGTTGTGCTTCGCCTTGACACCAAAACGCCCCGAACGGCGCTTTTCCACGGAGTTCTCGGACAACTTCCCCTTTCCCTCCCTATCTCGTCACCGAAATCTGCTGCGCTCTGCGGGTCGCTTATCCGGCTGGGGCCGGCAGAGGCGCGATCTTCAGCAGCATGCCGACAAAGAGCCACCGCGCTGAATGATTCTCCGTTGGCGGTAACCTGTAGTAGCGGGCATCTCTGATCAATCTTGAGGCTGGTCAACGACCAGTTGCCGATCCATCCCGCAATTCAGGCGTCGTGGCGAACCGTGCCACAGTAAGCAAGAGGTAAGGAATGGCTGACACCACAGACGTTGGTACCCCTTTAGAATCAGAGGAACATCTCGCGGGGCTCTTTGAGGTCGAGGCGGCTGCCAGAATCGCGCGCTACGGTTTCAACGAACTTCCCTCCTCCAAGCCACGCTCTTTTGTTAGGATTGCCCTCGAAGTGGTGCGAGAGCCGATGCTCTTGTTGCTGCTCGCCTGCGGCAGCACTTATCTGTTCCTCGGCGATGTGCAAGAAGCGATCATCCTGCTGATCTTCGTCGTAGTGGTCATCGCGATCACGCTTTATCAGGAGCGCAAGACAGAACGAGCATTGGAGGCGCTGCGGGATTTGTCGAGCCCTCGCGCGCTGGTCGTTCGCGGCGGAAAGCGCAAGAGAATTGCGGGCCGCGAGGTTGTTCCAGGCGACATCCTCGTTTTGTCCGAAGGCGACCGCGTTGCTGCGGATGGCGTCCTGCTCTCCGCCGTGAATCTGGCGACCGACGAATCATTGTTGACCGGAGAATCCGTGCCCGTTCGGAAGCAAGCGGGGCCGGATGACACGGGGATGGCGCGGCCGGGCGGGGACGATCTTCCATTCGTCTTCTCCGGGACGCTGGTAGTTCGAGGCACCGGGCTTGCGCTGGCAAAGGCGACGGGGTCCAAACCGAGCTCGGCAAGATCGGAAAATCGCTCCGCGAGGTAGAACAAGAACCCACGCTGCTGCAGCGGGACACGCGCCATATGGTGCGAGTGCTTGCGTTGGTGGGACTTGCGCTTTGCGGTTTGCTCGTTGTTTTTTATGGCGTAAGCCGTGGGGACTGGTTGCGAGGTTTTCTCGCCGCCCTCACCCTCGCGATGGCAATTCTGCCCGAGGAATTGCCCGTGATTCTGACCGTGTTTCTCGCCTTGGGAGCCTGGCGGATGTCGCGAAAGCGTGTGCTCACGCGCCATATGCCCGCTATAGAGATGCTCGGCGCAGCCACCGCCTTGTGCGTTGATAAAACCGGAACCCTAACGATGAACCGGATGTCGGTGACCAGGCTCTATGCCAAGGGTGAGACATACGACCTCAGCCAACAGGCAGTCTCCGCATTACCTGAGCAGTTTCATGAGCTTGCGGAATTCGCCATGCTTGCCAGCCAGCCCGACCCTTTCGATCCCATGGACCGTGCAATACGCGAACTCGGTGACGAAGCGCTACAAGGCACGGAGCACTTGCATGCCAGTTGGAAGGTCGTTCGTGAGTATCCGCTCGCCAAGAGCCTCCTCGCAATATCCGAGGTGTGGGTTTCGCCCGATAGCGCACAATTTGTCATCGCCACAAAGGGAGCGCCGGAAGCGGTCGCGGATCTCTGCCATTTGCCGGAACACGAGGCGGCGCATCTCAACGAAAGCGTCGCTCGAATGGCTGCCGAAGGGCTCCGCGTTCTCGGCGTGGCGAAAGCGCCATTTTCCGGTACGCCCCTTCCGGATCAACAACACGATTTCGAATTTGAATTTCTGGGGCTGATCGCTCTTGCTGATCCGGTCCGGCCCACTGTTCCCAGTGCAATTCAAGAATGCCAGACAGCGGGTATCCGCGTGATCATGATCACCGGCGATTACCCTGGCACCGCGATGAGCATCGCGCGCCAGATCGGACTCGAAAGCGCAGATGTGGCAATCACCGGTCCTGAGGTAGCGGCGATGGATGATCAGACCCTCCGCGACCGGGTTACGCGGGCAAGCGTTTTCGCTCGCGCGGTCCCTGAACAGAAGCTTCAATTGGTCAACGCGTTGAAGGCCAACGGCGAGATCGTCGCGATGACTGGCGACGGAGTAAACGACTCTCCCGCGCTGAAAGCCGCGCATATTGGCATTGCCATGGGCCAGCGGGGAACGGATGTGGCCCGCGAGGCGGCGGACCTTGTTCTGCTGGATGACGATTTCTCCTCCATCGTTCAGGCTGTCCGGCTTGGACGCCGCATTTTCGACAATTTGAAAAAGGCGATGGCGTACATCTTCGCGATCCACGTCCCCATCGCCGGGCTTTCGCTCTGCGCGGTTCTCTTTCGATGGCCCTTGATTCTGGAGCCCGTGCATGTCGCCTTCCTCGAACTCATCATCGATCCCGCCTGCTCGATTGTCTTCGAGGCCGAAGCGGAAGAGGCAGACATCATGCAGCGACCGCCCCGTCCTGCGACTGAGCACCTCTTCAACAAGCGGATGGTGATCATGAGCCTGCTGCAGGGCTTTGGCGTCCTGGTCATTTTGTTGACGATCTTTGCTGTCGCACTTCACCGGGGACAGAGCGAGGAGAATGCTCGGACCTTAACCTTCACGGCGCTCGTGATCGCCAACCTTGCACTGATCGTCGCGAATCGATCCTGGTCGCGGACGATCCTCGCGATTCTACGAACGCCGAATCCCGCCATGTGGTGGGTCGCAGGCAGTGCGTTCGTCTTTCTCGCTCTGGTCTTGTATGTGCCGTTTCTCAGGGCGCTCTTCCATTTCAGCACGCTTCATCCCGGTGACATCGGGGTTTGTGTCGGCGCGGGAGCAGTGAGCATCGCATGGTTTGAAACGCTCAAAGCTCTCGACCGGCGGCTCGGATCTTAGCAAACATAGGGCTGCGGCGGCGGGTCGCCGTCATGCGCTGCGGACGCTGGAAGTAATAGTCGTCGTGACTGCGGCCCCGGCAAAGCGTCAGCGCAACGGAGAGGCCAGCGCCGCGCCGTCCCGCGCGGCCGACCCTCTGCTGGTAGTTGAAACGCATCGGCGGCATGTTCGCCATCATGACGGCCAACAGCCCCCCAATGTCCACGCCGACTTCCATCTCGTGGTGACGCTCAATAAATCAATCGGGTCCGTATGTTCATTCTCATTGCCCGGTAGTACGACATCTGGAAGAACCTCTGCCGTCTCCGCCCATCGGCTTTATTCGTTTGGCCCGTGAGTCTCCTCACAGTTGAGACGGAACAGTTCCCCCGTTTGGGTGGCGAGGTAGCTGTAGTAATCAGAGAGTAGCTGTGCGGGGGTGAGCGTTTGCGGGGGGCTCAGCGGTGTCAGACAGTCCGTGCAGACACCGCCAGCCGGATGAAGGTGAACTCGCCGGCACTGAGGACATTGATACCAGATCACAAGCTCAAGACGTTGCGCGTCCTCTTCATCAACCGCGCCGCGCTTCGAAATATGCTTGTCATACATACGTCCGATATAGTCGGTTTCAGTGGCGGGGTTGGGGGAGAAGCCCAGGACTTTGCGGCCCGAGATTCGGGCGATAAAGCCCTGCGACATTCAGATTCCGAGGGTCGCAATTTCCCACAAGTAGTTTCAACGTAAACGGGGGTATTCTGTGACGAAGACGCGTCATGTGACAAAAGTTTCTTGCGCGAACCCAGAAGACGAAATGACACCGTCTGCGGCCTCTTGGACGTCCGAGTTCGGCGCCGGAAAACGGAGCCGATCAGGTGTAGCGAACGCGATGCACAAAGACTCCAAGCCGCGCTGGCCAACCTTTGCCGCAAGGCCATGGGTTTGGCACGCCGCACCTATCAACCGGAATCAACAAGCGAGGCTCAATGCTGAGACATTCAGTCGGGCTAGGCAATCGGACTTTGGTCCGATATCCATAATCTGCGCGCAAATGCATCTTAATTAGATGTTCGCTGCGCCCCGGACGGGGCGCAACGGAGCCTGAAGTATGGGCAAGCTTGAATCGGAACGCCAGCGGCTACCCGACGAACCCGTGCCAACGCTCCACCAGAAAATGGATGGCGACATGGGCTACCCTGACGATGAAATGCGTCATCCCGAAAGTCACCAAGAGTAAAGAGCCCAGGATCAAGATTGCCACTATTCCAACGATGAGCCGCCGCTGGGACATGTCTTTGTACATGCGTCGCATGATGCCACAAAACGATGCCGATAAGCGAAAAGTTGCTGTCACGTATGCAGCACCCACCAAGTCAGGACCAGGCAGAAAATGAGGATCAAAACCGCCACGGCGACCGCACCGACAACCTGGGAAATTTTGTCTTTGTACGACGGTTCCACAGCATCGGATGATGGCATAAATGCCGCGGGGTTCTCCACAGAATGCCGTAGTTGGCCAAAATTTTGGGCTTCGCTAGCCCTAAAGCGAAAAAAATGTTGCGCCTTGAGCGCACGAACACCTTGGCGCAGAGGCGCTTTCTGTTCCCTCTCCTTATCCTAGGAGAGGGCGAGGGAGAGGTTACACGCTACGGTCCACGACACAGATTTCGCCTACGGCCACTGACCTTGCGCGAAACCACTACCCAGAATTATTCTCGCTTTGAGGCTAGGTTAAGGCCATATAGGAAACGTCACCCCGTAAGCGAAGGGAAACTACTGTAGTGCATCATAAATAATTTTCAGCTTATTTCATGGCAGAAGCGCGGCAAGAGCTAGGTGAACGCTTATTCCCACTTGTGTTTGGCATCACACAAGATCTGATGATCTTAGTAATCGCCAGAAAGTCTGTAAAGTTATTTATGATACCTACGCTACCTCATGAGACGGGACCGGCGGTCAGCCTCGACGTTTGGAGTCGTGAGGAAGACTCGCCGAGACCCCTCGGAGCGACATGGGGCGAATCAGTGCAGGCTTACAACTTGGCCCTCTATTCTAAGGGCGCGACCTCGGTATCACTTCTTCTCTACGGGGACCGGGATTTCACCGAGCCTCTAAAGGTTTGTCCATTCGTTTTCCCAGCCAACAAAACCTCCAGAATCTGGCGCATCCTGGTACCGACGGCAGAAATTGAAGAAGCAAAATATTATGCATTCAAAATCGACGCGATTTGCCAATTCGCGTCACAGTAACGCGCGCCATTCCCGTGCCTCGAACCGCAGGCTGCCTGACAAAATATTGGGGCTGTCGTCCCCGCCGGGCCTGGCGTCGTGGCTGACAGTGTTAGCTACGCCTTTGCGAACGGATAGGGATTCCCTGGTCAGCAGGGACTCGTCCATCGCCAGGTTAGCGGCCTCCAAGAGAACCGTATCGGCGGGCACGCGGTCGCCCTCCGCGGCTACCACCACGTCCCCGGCTACCAGGTCACGGGCGGCGATACGCGGACGCTGGCCGTCGCGTATCACGAGGGCATGGAGGCTCCTCGATCCCTGAGGGCGGCCAAGCACCCGCTCACTACGGCTTTCTTGGACAACGACAAGTAGAACATTGAGAATGGCGAAGGCGAGAAGATCGTCTTAGTCTGGCGGCTGGACCGCTGGGGGCGGTCTCTAGTCGACCTCGTGACCACCCTACAGGAGCTGATGGCACTTGGCGTCGGGTTTGTTTCGTTGAGCGAGGCGCTCGACATACCACGCCCAGCGGCCGCGCTCTCGCCGGCATGCTCGCTGTCTTCGCGGAATTCGAGCGCGATATTCTCAGGGACCGCGTGAGAGCCGGTAATCCTCAGGCACGCAAAGAAGGGCGGCCGCATGGGCGTCCACCCACGGTGGCGAAGCTCGCACCTCAAGTCCGCTCCCTTGCCAAGAACGGAATCAGCAAGCGGGCTATCGCCAAGCGGCTTAAGATCAGCCGGACCTCTGTCCGGCGGTTTCTTGGCTAGGCGTCGAGTTCTTGATTAATGTAAGCTGCGACGCTGGTTCACGGTCAGAGTCACACAGGGAGGCCGATACAGATGTCGAATGGTAGCGAAAGACTTCCCGAGCTAAAATCTCTTTGCCAGCTTAATGTTGGACTCCTTTTTCCCTTTCGAAACCCGCCGGCGTGGCGCGAACCGTTCACGGAGTTTTATGCCGAGCAACTCGCGCAAACGCGTTTCGCTGAGGAACTCGGATACGACGAAATCTGGCTGACAGAGCATCATTTTGCAGAAGATGGTTATTCGCCAGCGATCCTGCCGATCGCATCAGCGATAGCCGCGATGACCAAGCGGATCCGCATCTGGAACGTACCTGGTCCTGCTGCCACTGCATAATGCGGTGCGGATCGCCGAGGATGCGGCGACGATCCACGTTATCTCAAACGGCCGTTTCGACCTCGGGGTCGGGCAAGGCTATGCGCCCGGCGAATTCGCCGCTTACGGAGTGAATCGCAAGGCTCGTGCGGGACGCCTCGAAGAAGGGATCGAAGTGATCCGCGGCGCATGGACCAAGG
>CAWDWL010000010.1:0-233225 GCA_963805995.1 uncultured Pseudomonadota bacterium
CGGTCGATCTCGCCCAGGGATTTCCCGATTTTCCCGCACCCACGGAACTCAAGGAGGCGGCCAAGCGCGCGATCGACGAAGACTACAATCAGTACGCGATCACGCACGGGTCGCCCAACTTCCGCCGCGCGATCGCGGACAAGGCGCGCGCCTACAACCGTCTCGATTGCGATCCCGACCTCAATGTCACGGTCACCTGCGGCGCGACCGAGGCGATGATCGCGGCATGCTCGCCGTGATCGATCCCGGGCGACGAGGTGGTGATCTTCGAGCCGTTTTACGAGAACTACGGCCCCGACGTGATCATCGCCGGCGCGACGCCCCGCTACGTGACGCTGCACGAGCCCGGATTGGTCGATCGATCCCGGCGGAACTGGCCGCGGCGTTTCAGCCGCGACCAAGGCGATAATCGTCAACACTCCTCACAACCCGACCGGCAAGGTATTCTCGCGCGCCGAGCTGGAGCTGATCGCGGGCTGTGCTCGAGCACGACACCTTGGCCATCACCGACGAAATCTACGAGCACATCATCTACGACGGCCACCCCACGATCTCGATCGCCAGCCTTCCCGGGATGCACGATCGGACCATCACTATCAGCGGCCTGTCCAAGACCTATTCGATGACCGGATGGCGGATGGCGTATGCGCATCGCGTGCGAACGGCTGACTGCGGCGATTCGCAAGGTACACGATTTTCTCACCGTCGGCGCGCCCCATCCGCTGCAGGAAGCGGGCGCGTTCGCGCTGCGGCTACCGGAATCGTTTTACACCGACCGGCAGGCGATGTATCAAGCCAAGCGCACGACGCTGTTTGAGGCCCTGAACGGAGCGGGCTTCTATTGCCGGCAGCGGCACGGCGCCTACTACATCATGGCCGACGTCCATAGCCTGGGTTTTTCTGACGATTTTGCCGCAGCGGATTTCATGCTCAATCAGGTGGGCGTGGCAGCGGTGCCCGGTTCAAGCTTTTATCAGCGGGCGGAACTGGGTCGCCGCCTGTCGCGTTTCACCTTTTCAAAAGGCGATCGCACGTTGGATCAGGCCGCGCAGCGTTTGTTGCTGATGCCGGAAAAGCTGT
This sequence comes from uncultured Pseudomonadota bacterium, assembly GCA_963805995.1. Lineage (GTDB taxonomy): Bacteria > Desulfobacterota > Binatia > Binatales > Binataceae > JAJPJA01. The sequence continues at coordinate 1,081 of CAWDWL010000010.1, forward strand.
GCGGCTATCGGCGATGAACCCGAGTGATGGATTTGGGGCGCTCTTTTGATTGCTGCTCTGGTCGCGGCGGCGCCGGCTGCCTCTGCCCGCCGGGTATGACCCGCAATGGCGGCCGCTCGATGCCGCCGGAAAGATAGACCAGAACCGTCCATAGGCTGCGGCTCCACGGATAGCAGATAATTACAGCCACACAGGCGGCTGCGCTCAGAATGAAGAGCTGGGTGATTTCCGACCAATTGGTCAGCCAGGCCAGCAGTGCCCACAATGACAAAAAGGCGGCCATCGCCGCGATCCAGTCCAGGTACATCGCTCCCAGCACTTCCCCGGGATCGCGCCAGAACGTTACGTGACACGCGGGACACGTGGGATTGATCCGGAAGTGGGAACGGAACATCGCGCCCTGGCCGCATACCGGGCAGCGCCTGCGCAGTGCTCGTTTGAGAAGGGTCTTGCCGTCTATCGGGCGATCCATCTGCGTTACTCCCGGCTGATCCACTCCCGGAATTTCCCATAATTCCAGTTTACAGGGCTTCCCGAACCAGGCAACGAAAACTTTATACAGATTCGCAGCCTGCTAGATCAGGCAGCGACGTACAAATACTTCACCCAACAAGAGCAGGATCGCAAGCGGTATCAGGTACGGAGCTGCCGACCGATGCACCGTAACCGTCCTGCCGGTGATTCTCAGCATCCGGCTTACCGGGACTTCGAAGCCGGCGTTGCTCCCCACTGCCAGGCGCCGCAGCAATTCCGTGTTGGGTGGACGCAAGCTTAATTCGTCGGCGTCGGCGGGCCGGGCCGCCGGCACCGCGAATGGCTCGGAGGTCAGCGCCTGGTCGGTCTTGCCGCCGCTCTTGCGGACCAGCGCAACAGTGTATTTGCCGCCGGGCAGGGCCGGCGCCTCGCCGCGGTAGAGTGCATCGCCAACCTCGGTCAGCGGGACCTCGAACGCGGCGCCGTTGGGGCTGCTAATCCTGGCCACCAGATTGCCCGCCTTGACCGCGCCGGAGCTTTCCGCCTGAATCTTCAGGTCGCCGCTGCGGGTGGTTTGAACCTGCAGGTCAAACGGACCGCCTTCTCCCTGCCGCATAGTCCAGCTCACCAATTGCGACCAGAATTCGGCGTAGTGGTTCCAATGGATCCAGCCGATAGAGGCCAGCGAGTCGGGATCCGCGGCAAAGATCGCACTGCGCCCCAAGCCGTATTGCCACGCGGCGAGGAGCGGCACATTGCGATTGTTGCGCTGGATCATCAGTGGCACGCTGGCGCCGTCCTTGGCCTCGGTCACACTGAAGAACTCCAGGGACGGTATGTCTTCGGCCTTGATCCCGCGCAGAATCGAGCTGTTGGGATCGGCCACGGTTTTGGATTGCTTCTGCGGCGTCTGCATCGCCTGATGACTCAGCCGGATGAAGAGCTGGGGCAGCTTTTCGATGTCCTCCACCCGGTAGAAGACGCCGCCCGTCGCTTCGGCGAAGTCTTCCAGCAGACGCAGGTTGGCCTGGTCGGGCCCGATTCGGACCGTCGAGACCGGAATCCGTTCGCGCGTCAGATCCGAAATGAGCAGGTCGTGTTCGTGATACTGGCGATTGGTGTCACCGTCGGTCAGCAGGATAATCTGGCGCACCGACAGGCCGCTGACGATCAAGTCTCCCGCCGCGATTTCCAGGGCTTCTTTGAAGTCGGTGCCGCCCCCCGGCTCAAGACGCATAATCTTTTGCTCGAGTTGAGCGCGGTCCACGCCCAGCGGATGCAGACGCGAGATCACGTAGGGCTGCGAATCAAAGGCGATGACTCCGACGTAGTCGCTGTCGTCGAGTTGGCGCAGCAGCGCGATTGCGGCCTGCTTGGCGTAGCGGATCCGCTCGCCATCGCGAACCGCCGGATAGCGCGAGTTGTAGCTCATCGAATTGGAGCGGTCGATACACACATAGATGCCCAGCGGTTCGCGGCTGGGCGGCGGGGGTTGCGGAACAAACCTGATGGGAAGGGCGTTTTCCAGCGGGCTCTTCTTGAAGTTATCCTCGCGCAGGACACCTCCGGTTGCGATCAGGCCACCGCCGAAATCCCCCACATACTGGTTCAACGCCCGCTGGACGTCGCTATTGAGCGCCGCGCTCGACACGTCGGTCAGGATCACGGCCTGGTAGCTGAGGTAATCTTCGGCCCGTTTGGACAGGCGATCGGGCGTGGTTACCTCGACCCGGTAGTCGCGCAGTTTCAGCGCGCTGACCAGACTCATCGGGCGGTCGGCGGAGACCACCAGGATTCGTGGTGGAGCGATTACCGACGTGGTGGTATCGGCGCGTCCGTTGACCACCTCCAAGCCGCGTCCGGCGCTCAATTCAGCCGTCAGCACATAGGCGCCGGGTTGGTCGAGATGGTAGGGAAGCTCGAAGCGATTGAGGCCGCTCAAGAGCTTTACCGCAACGCTGGTGATCAAGGTTTGGTCGCGCCGCAGATCGAGCTGCGCCTCGACTGGATCCTGAGCGTCACTTTGGATCGCAATCTGGAGCGCGAAATTAAGGTGTGCCCGAACCGGACTGGGGGCCTCAAAGGAACTGATCGCGATGCGCTTGCGGATTGAACCCGGGGGCGCGGCGGTGAACACCTGGATGCCCTGCTCCACCAGCCCCGGTAATACCGTCAGGGCATCGCCCTGGGTCTCGTTGCCGTCGCTGAGCAGCAGGATCTTTTTGTCGACCTCGGGCGGAAAGATCGCGCTGGCCGCGGTTAGCGCGCCGGCAATGTCGGTTCCTCCGGCCTCAATTTTACCCGGTATCACCTGGGCCACCCGCGGATTTTCCAACGGTGCCACCAGGTTGGTATTGCGCCCAAAGGCCACTACTCCAAGCCGTTCCTCCGGAGTCATCGCGCTGCGCAACCGGGCGATCTGGGACTGCATCCAGCCGCGCTGATCCGGAGCGATGGACTCGCGACTGGTCGAGCACCGCCACCACGGCCAAGCCGCGCGCGCGGTCCTGAGCAGGAATTAGCGGCCCCGCGATGATAATAACCAGCACCGCGAAACAGGCGACCCGCAGTGCCGCCGCGATCACCGCCGGAGTCCGCCTGGTGGTGCGCCACATGAACCATCCGGGCGCGGCGGCCACCGGCGCAAGAATCAGAAGCCAGAGCAGAATAGGTCGTTCAAACAACCGGAACTCCTCCTCTGACAGCGCGCTTTACCAGTACGGCCGATTCGATCAGCAAAGCGGCTAGCGCCAGCGCCATCAAGGCCAGACTTATGGGCCGGATCCGCCGCACGGGTATGCCCGGCTCCAGATCGATCGACCTGGAGAACGGCGTTTCACCTTCCGCTCCGGGTTTAACCGACAGCTCCGACTCCGCGGCATCGAAGTAGTTCGCGAACACCAGCTCTTTATGGTCGCCGACATCGATCTGGTAGCGTCCGGCATAGAGCGGCCGAAGGCGAATCAGACCGCCATAACCCGGGGCGATTTGGGCGACGGACCCGTCGGGCTGAATCACCTTGGCGGGGGCGTTGGCCGGAATCGTCACGTATGCGCCGGTCGGCACGATGTGGAAATCCCGGGGGCCGGACAGCGCCTTAACCAGGTCGATGGTCAGAACCAGGGTGTCGAGCATGTCGGGATCGAGCAGACGATGGCCGCGCACATCAAAGGCAATCACTGCCTGCGGTCCTTGCACGCTGACGCCGGAAGCTGCCAATGGCAATACGCCAACCCGATGCGGCGCGGTGCCGTGGGCTACCGGGTCCATCCATTCGGGCAGACTCAGGTCACGGGTGGGACCGAGCAGTAACGGACGCGTCAACGGACCGCGATCGGTACGATCATCCATCTGGCTGACCGGGAGCGTGGACTTGAGCGGGATTTCCCGGCTGCCGGGCGGAAAAATGAACAGCTTCGAGGCAGCGCGGATGCCCTTGTCGGGGGAGTCGTGAATGATGGCGATATCCGGCTCGCTCGCCGCACCCAGCGCTTTAGCGATTGCCGCAGGGGTTAGCTGATCGGCGGTCCCGGCCACCACCAGGCTGCCGGGGTCGACGGCGCGCAGCACCCGGGCCAGGTCATCGCGCACCTCAGGGTCCGGCGATATCACCACGCCCCTGAGCGAGCGGCTGCCGGCAGCATAGGCGTAGCGCACGTTGTCAGCCAGCAAGGCGTCGGGAGTCTTGTTGAGCGCCTCCAGCACGCCACCGCCAGGAAGCGGACCAAAGTTGAAAGTGCCTTGGGCGTGCGGCGGCAGAATTAGTCCGGCGCGGTCGATGTGGCGGCCGTTGAGGGTGACTTCGACGTCGGCTAGCACCGCCTTGGACGACATGTTCCGTATCGTGCAATGGCCCGGACTGATTCGCGGCACACCCGGATCCAAAGCGCTAATCGCGGCATTGTCCTGATCGGTCCCAATCTGATGATAGCGCAGCCGGGCTCCTTCGGCCTTTTCAAACGAATCGGCGCCGACCGGCAGGCGCGGCGCGAACAGGTCGATCGCGTCGGCGTCTCGCACCCGCATCAGAGCGGCCGCCACCGCCGCCGGTGAGGCGGCGACGTCATACGGCTTGAGCGCCTCGATAGCGGCGCGCACCGCGCTCAGGTCGGACGTGAAATACCGTTGAATCTCCGCCTGCGACGCAAAGCCGACTACCGCAAAGCGTTCACCAGGCGCCGCCGACCTGACCATGCTCAGCGCCTGCGCCTTGGCCTCGTCCAAGCGGGTCTGACGACCTTCCACCGCACCCATACCCGCAGCCAGATCGAAGACCAACGCGTGACGGCGATGGCTGGAAGGAATCGGGGTCATCTTCAGATAGAGGCCGGCGAGCGCCAGGGAAAGCATCGCGAGGGCCGCAACTTCGAGCCAGAACAGCAGGTCAAGCTTGAGAAACCTGACCCTGGAAACCGGCACTTGGTCCGCATCAAACAGCAATAGGCTGGATACTTCGATAGTGGCGCGCGAGCGCGCGCTTAGATAGATCAGAATCAGTGCGGCGATACTGAGGCCCGACAGCAGGTAGATAGGGTCAAGGAAGCCCATGGCTACTTCACCAGGCCCAGGCGCGGCAGTTCACGGACCAGGAAATCATCCAGGCTGTCGGTTCCAACCACCGCTCCGTAGATTATGGAGTGGCTGGCGCAAAACTGCTGCAGTTCCTCACGCAATCGGGCCAGACGCCGCCGGCAGGCTTCCAGTACCGCTGAGGTAATCGTAACTTCCCGCAGCTCGCCGGTTTCGCAGTCGCGCAGCCGGTAAGCTCCGGCGCCCAAACTCCCGGCGGATTCGCGGGCGCCCAGCACCTGGATCGCGTTGACTTCGTAATGCGCCGCGAGCAGGTGCGAGAAAGCGGTCTTGTAAAGCGCCGGTGGAACCAGGAAATCGGAAATCAGGATCGCCACGCCGGGCGACCGCCGTTGGGTTAGAAATTGTTCCACACCGTCCGCCAGTTCGGTGGGCCCGGCACATTTGATTTCAAACAGCATCGGCCGAAAGTTTGCGAAGGACTCGCGCCGGCGGTAGAACTCGGTGCTCCGGTATGCGGGTTGCCCGTGCGGACCGCCGAAGCTGATCAAGCGCACCGGGTCGTTCTCCCCCAGCGCGATATAGGACAGGGCGGCGCCCAGTGCGCGCGCCAACCCGAACTTGTCGTCCTTGGCCGGCAGGCCCATCGAAGCGCTCGCGTCGATCATGATGCTTACTTCGGTTTCGCGTTCGACCCGGTAGGATTTAGTGTACAAGCTGTCCAGGCGCGCCATCGCGTTCCAGTCCAGAAAACGCAGGTCGTCGCCTTCCGCATATTCCCGGAAACTTTCCAACTCGATCCCGGAACCCTGGACCCGGCCCAAGGCCCGGCGTCCCATGCGGACAGTGCGGGCCCGCTTGATCCCCAAAACGAGATTATCCAATCTCTGGAGAAAAGCCGGCTCAAACGCGCGCGCCACCATCGCAATCAAACCCGTACTAACGGCCGCGCAGGTCGCGGACCGACTTCAGGACCTTCTGGATGAGGTGTGCCGGATCGATGCCGTCGGCCTCGGCGGCGTAGTTCAGCGTCAGCCGATGTCCCAGCGCCGGATAGGCGATACGGTCAACATCGTCGTAGGAAACGTTGGCGCGGCCGTCGAGCAGCGCACAAACCTTGGCTCCCAACATCAGCGCCTGGCCGCCACGAGGACTCGAGCCGAAGCTGACGTAACGGTTGACGTCTTCATCGCGCGCCAACCCCTCCTTGTTGACCAGGAACCGGGATTTCTCCGGAACCGTCGCGCGGGTCAGCCGCGCCGCGTATTGCTCGATTTCGGGCGCCACGATTACCTGGCGCACCAGCAGCTTGAGCGCTTCGATCCGCGCGGCCGCGTCGGCGCGGTCAAAGACCGGCGCAATCTGGTGCAGCTCGGGTCCGGTGGTGCTGGAGATAATTCGCACCAGCTCGGATTCTTCGGGGTAATTCAGACGCACCTTGAAGAAGAAGCGGTCCAGTTGCGCTTCGGGCAGCGGATAGGTGCCCTCCATCTCGATCGGATTGAGGGTCGCCATCACGAAAAATGGCGGCGGCAGCGGCGAGGTCGTACCCGACACCGTAACCTGCAACTCCGCCATCGCTTCGAGCAACGCCGACTGGGTCTTGGGAGTCGCGCGGTTAATCTCGTCGGCGAGCAGAATGTGGCAAAAGATCGGCCCCGGTGAAAAGCGGAACTCCCGACCCCCGTTTTCGGACGAGAAGATCACCTTGGTCCCGGTAATGTCGGCGGGCATCAAATCGACCGTGAACTGAATCCGGCTGAAGCTCAGATTCAGCGCCTGGCCCAGCGCCTTGACCAACATCGTCTTGCCGGTACCGGGCACTCCTTCGATCAGTACGTGGCCGCCGGCAAACAGGGCGATCAGCAGTTCTTCGACCGGCTGCTGATGGCCCACGATTAGCTTGTGGATTTCCCCCTGGATGCGCCGGAAGGTGCGGGCAAAATCGGCAACGGTTGGCTGGTCGTTCAGCGCGAGGCTCATCGTTCGAACACGCGCCTGATAGTGTCGCGGTCGGCGGCCGGAACGGTGCCGCGATCCAAGGGTTCGTCGGGATGCTGATATGGGCTCAATGTGGTTTTCACTTTTGGTGGAACGTAAGGTTGTGCGCTCGCAATCGGAGAGCGATCGGACAAGCGTGCATCGATCATGATTTCGAAATTATCATCCTTATGCGAAGGAGCGTCGGGCGGTCCCATCAGGTGCTCGGGGTCGCTTCCGCTACCCGCGGTCTGACCATTGTCATCGGGAGTGGTACCATCCTTATGGCCGGGGACCGGCGAGTCTCCGCTGCCCGGACCCTCGGGACCTCCAGTCTCCAGGCTGTTTGCCATCGGCGTTTTAGGTGGCGTCCCATTATGGTCGGAAGCGCTGGAATCCGCCTCGTTGTCGGATGGCGGCTGGACCGCCGGATTCGATTTTCGCGACGATCCGCTCGCATTGGAGCCTGACGAATTGGGTCGATCGCCGGCTTTGGATGAATTTGAATTGTTCGCGCCGGAGCCATTGTTTTCGGGCGGAGGAGGGCTGTCGCCCAGCGCCTGGGCAAGCTTGATTTTTACCTTTTCCGGAGTGTCGCTAAACTGACGTCCGGTAAGCCTGTCTTGCAGACTCGACGCCAAATCGGTGGCTTTTTTCTCCAGTTTATTAATCGCGCTATGGCTTGGGCTACGGTTGTTCTGGCTCGCCGCATCAAGTCGGTCGGCCAGGCTGCGCAAGGCATCGGGATCCCCTTCCAGGGGCGTGCCCTCACTGGTGCCGCCATCAGAGGGCGCGATTTCGGACGGATCGATCTCCAAGGTGAAATTCTTGAGCATCTTGCGCAGGGCTTCGTGGTGGAGGCGGGCGGAATAGGTCATCAGCCCCGGCCAGTGACGCGACCAGGCAGGCCGCGGCGAAACCGTAAATCGATCGCGAAATGCGCCGCTTCTCGATCCGTTGCGGATGGAAATCATCCAACCGCCCCAGCGTATCCTCAACCAGAAAGGGCCATAGCGGATAATCGCGCTCCTGTTCCGCCAGCACGAGTAAGGTGCTCAAGCGCCGGTTGAGATCGGCTTTTTCGTCAACTATGGCGGCCATGCGGCCAAGTCCCGCAAAGCGCCGCGCCGCGCTGGCCACAGCCACGGGAAGTGCCACGATTAGCAACAGCGCGAGCACTACGCCCGAGGACCAGAAAACGCAGGGGGCTCAAAAAGAAGGCCGCAATCACCAGCAAGCCGCCCGCCCCGATCAGCAAAGCCAAGGGTCGAGAAGGCCATCTGTTGGATTGCGAGAAGGTTACGGCGACGCTTGACCTTGGCCAGTTGGCTCACAATTGAGCCAAGCCCATCTTCGCGATCGCTTAACCGGCGTTGTAACGGAGATGCCATGGGGGCGCGCGCACCAGAGCGAAATAACAGCTTAATTGAGCTACGGATGCGGCGCAACTTGGCCGCCATGCCGGGTCCAACTCCGATTTGGAACGAGCGTTCCAGGTCGTCGACCTTATGTTGGATAAGGGCTACTTGGCCTTAAGCCGCGGGTCATCGGTGGGCACACACATCGCCCACACCCGGCCTTTCGGCGCGCTGGAACCGACCGCGGTGGCTACCGCAACGATTTGCTTGCGTGCGTCTTCGCAGTCGCCGGAGCTGTCGTAAGACGCTGATTGCTTCCACTGGGTCAGCGGCGCATCGACGTTCATGTTGCCCTTCGTGGTGGGTGCGAACAGGAGATACCAGGCAACCACTAAGAGCGGGGCCGAATAACGCGGTTTCATTAGTAGCCCTCTTATCTGATGCCGGCGCTGCCGTAAAGCCAATCGAGTGCGCATGGACTTCCAATGTTGGGTCGATTTGCCCATCGGCGAGGGTCTGTATTAGCGTGCGGAGACAGCTTGGGCAGGAAGCGATAAATCCGGTCGCGGGCCTGCTAAGGAGACAACGTCATGCCTGACTCGGCCGTGGTATCCGAAAGTGAGATTCGCACCTTCCGCAGGGAGGGTGTGGTTACGGTGGACTTCGTCAAGGTGATAGGCCCCAAGCTATACGAGGGACTGGTCAGGGCCTGTGCCGAGGTCGAGCGCAAGGCCGCCACAACGCCGGGAGCGACCAGATTGGGTGGCGTGGACCTGCGCTTCACCCATCCTGAAATCGACGCAGTGGCGCGCTCACCCCGGCTGGGCCAATTGGCCGCCCGGCTGGCAGGGGTCGAGCACATGCGGATTTGGCTGGACGCGGTCGAAGCGTTGCTGCCCGGATTTCCGGGGACCAGCGTGCATCAGGACCTCCCCAACTACCCCTTCGACCGGCGCGGCCTGCTCACCGTCATCGTCGCGATGGACGAGGTCACGGTCGACATGGGGGTCAACCAATTTCTGGCGCGATCCCATCGACTCGGTCCATTCGGCTGCCGGACGGTTTACGATGCCACCCGCACGCGCGAATCGCCGGTGAAGCCGGCCGAAGAGTTCATGCGGCTGCTGCGCGAAGATGACCGCGAACTGGTCGGCGAGGTACTATGCGCGTCCGCAACGCGCCGGCGAGGCCGTCATTCACGATGGCCTGACCTTCCACGGCAGCGGGCTCAACGTTAGCGACCGCGCCTACCGCAGGGCGTCATTCGTTTATTTTCCCGCTGATACCAAGTACACCTGCGTGCCCTATCCATCCAGCGACGGACTGGGACTGGCGCCATTTCAACCGTTGGAGCACGAGCGCTTCCCGATTGTGGCCTGAGGCAACCCGATGTGCCGCATTACCCGGCGCGCGCCCGGTCATGCTAGCGTTCATTGGAGATTCAGGCGAATCTTTTTGAGAGATTCAGGGTGAATTCTTGCGCCATAGCCAAGTCGCTGGTTGATTCCGACGGACATTTAATGAGCCCACCGGCATGTGGGACGCGCGGTGTTTGATGGAGATCGGGGAGGCAATCAATGCGCAACGAACCTGGCCGCGTCCTTGACCGCAACCATCTGATCGCGAGCCACTTTACCCTGACCGGGACTCCGGCTCCACAAGCGCCGCGTTTTTCGTTCGCACAACGGGTGGCGGCGGCCGCGGCGGCCGGGTTTGACGGTATCGGCTTCTTCACCGGGCATTGGGAAGACGGCATGACGGCGGCGGAGATGCGGCGTATCGCCGACGACCATGGAATCGTGGTGGCGGAGCTTGAATGGCTGATGGATTGGTGGTGCGATGGCGCGCGCGGTGAGCAGTCGCGAGCGGCCGAAGCGCGCATCTACGAAGCCGCCGACGGCCTGGGATCGCGCCACGTCAGTATCGCCGGCATCCCCCTTGGAGAGCATGCCGAGACGGCGGCCGTCGCCGAGCGTTTCGCCGCATTGTGCGAACGTGCCGAACAACATGATTTACTGGTCGGCATCGAGTTCTTTCCGGGTTCGGCCATCCGCGACGCCCGCGCGGCGTGGGATATCGCGCGTTGGGCCGGCGAGAATGGCGGCGTCCTGGTTGATAGCTGGCATTACTTCCGCGGCGCCGCCGATCCGGAACAGTTGAGGGCGATACCCGCCAACCGCATCGTCGCCGTCCAGTTTGACGATGCCGACCAGGAAATGGTCGGCAGTCTATTTGAAGATACCACCCTGCGCCGGCGTCTGCCCGGCGCGGGCAGCTTCGACCTGGTCGGCTTCATCAGGTTGCTCGACGAAATCGGCGTGGAGGCGCCGGTGTCGGTCGAGATCCTTTCCCCTGAACAGCAGGGCTATCCGATAATCGAAGCGTCGCGGTTGGCCCATGATTCTTCCCGCCAGGTGATCGCGAAGGCGCGCGGGTGAAATTGAGGATCGGGCTGAAGGCAGTGCTGCCCGCGCTGCTTTGCTTGATGGTATGCACGGAAACCCTCGCCCGCGGCGAGGCGTCGAGCGGTGCTTCAATGTCGTCTTCCAATTTAAGTCAGGCGGTGAACGATTTCGGCTTGCGCCTGTTGCACGTGCTCACCACCGGCAACGGCGCCAGCGTGATTGTATCTCCGCTCAGCGTCTCACTGGCGCTCGCGATGACCTATAATGGCGCCGCGGCCGGTACCAAGGCCGCGATCGGACAGACCCTGGCGGTCTCGTCGTTCAATGACGAAGATCTTAACCGCGCCAATCGCGGGTTGCTCGATACACTCGAAAAGGCCGATCCCGCGGTCAAGATGGAAATCGCCAACGCCCTTTGGGCCCAATCGGGGTTTCGCATCAATCCACAATTTTTGAAGCAGAGCGAGGAGTTTTACGACGCGGCGGTCGAAAACCTGGATTTTCGCAACGATCCGGGCAAGGCTGCGGACACCATCAACGCCTGGGTGGACCGCAAAACCCACGGCAAGATTCCTACCATCGTGCAACGTCCCGATCGCAGTACCGGGCTGATTCTAACCGACGCGGTTTATTTCAAAGGACGCTGGACCACGCCGTTTGACAAAAAGGCGACCAAGCCCGGCAAGTTTCATTTGCAAGGCGGCGGTTCCGTGGAAGTCCCGATGATGGCCCAATCGGAGCAGTACCCATATTTCGAAACCGACGCCTTTCAGGCGATCCGTTTGCCCTACGGCAATGAGCGGTTCGCGATGTACATCTTTTTGCCGCGCATGGCGACGGGTCTGCCCGGCCTGATGCGCTCGCTGGACAAGTCACATTGGAATGAATGGACCGGCCAATTGCTCGAGCGCCAGGGCAAGATTGTCATGCCGAGGCTCGAATTGACCTATGCCAGCAGCCTTAACGACGCCCTCAAGGCGATCGGCATGGCGATGGCATTCGATCCCGCACAAGCCGATTTCTCACGGATCAATACCCCGCCGCCGCGGCTATTCATCGGCGACGTCGAACACAAGACTTACGTGAAGCTCGACGAGGAAGGCACCGAAGCGGCCGCCGCGACCAGCGTCGGGATGCTCACGATGAGCATCGCCATGCCCCAAAAGCGGCCTTTTGAAATGGTCGTGGACCATCCGTTTTTCTGCGCGATCGCCGAGCTGCAATCCGGCGTTTTGCTGTTTGCCGGCGCAGTCACCAGTCCCGGCCGCCCCTAAACCCGCGAACCGCTGTCCGTCAGACGGATTTTTCGCTAAGACAAAGGACGCTGTTTTCGATTTAGATAATTTCTGGATGCCGTTTGCCCCATGGGGCTGGAGAGGTGATTCAATGCAACTGATGTTTTTCACCGAGCGCGGCTACTATCCGATCCCCGAAAACGAGGTCATCAAACAACGCAGCTTCTTTGGCCTTTCCAACAAGTATTTCGACCCGGCGCAGGGCGCCCGGCTCCTCAACGAGTATATCGACGACAAGATCTACTGCGAGGAACTCGGCTTCGACGGCGTGGCGCTCAACGAGCATCACGGCACGCCCTATTGCCTGGGCGCGGTGATGGACGTCGAGGCGGCGGTGCTCGCGCGAGCTACCAAGCGGGTCAAAATCGTACTGATTGGCAACCCGCTGCCGGTCATTTCCAATCCGCTGCGGCTGGCCGAAGAGGTCGCGATGATCGACCTGATCTCCGGCGGCCGCCTGGTGCCGGGGATTATCCGCGGGACCGGATGCGAGCAGATCTTCAACAACACCAATCCGGCGCTGAACCGCGAGTACTTCGATGAAGCGCACGACCTGATGATCAAGGCGTGGACCGTGCCCGGCCCGTTTCGCTTCGAAGGCAAACATTTCAACTACCGCTTCGTGAATCCGTGGGTGCTGCCGCTGCAAAAGCCCCATCCGCCCATTTGGCTTCCCGGCGTGATCAGTCCCGAAACGGTGGTATGGGCCGCGCGTCATCGCTACACCTACGTGGCGCTATCGACCCGGCTCGAACCGACGCTCGACCTTTGGAACCTTTATGTAAAGACGGCCGCCGAAGAGGGCTACCAGGCCGGCCCCGAGAACTTCGTTTACATGCAGCCGGTCTTCTGCGCCGATACCGAGGCCCAGGCCGAGGACTATGGCAAGCGTTTCCTCTACGGCGGCGGTTTCGCCTTCTTCGGGCGCAGCGAATGGATGTTCCCCCCGGGATATAACTCGAAGGCGGCCACGCGCCGGATGGCGGAACTGGCCAATCAGAGAACCAATATCTGGGGCGCGGAGGGCGATTCCGGGTCCCCAAATGGGCCCAAAGCCGATGACGACCTGGCAATGGCGATGGGCCGCGATCCGCGCAACGACGCGGAAGTCGAACTGGTGAAAAAAGCCATATACGCGCGCTACCCGGAACTGCTGCAAACCCGCCAGATGATTGCCGGCACGCCCAAGTCGGTGCTGGTCAAGCTGCGCCATCTGCTTCGCGTCCTCCAGCCCGGCGTGCTGATTTTGCGTATCGACGGACCGATGACGCGCGAGGAGCGGCGCTCGTGCATCCGGCTACTGGGCGAAGAAGTGGTGCCGGAGCTGCGTCAATACGGCGCCGAACTCGGCCTTGACGATCCCTTCACGCGCAAACCCGGAGGGCGTCCGCTGCGGGCCGGCGCCAAACCCGATCCCGTCGGCGACGCGGGCGCGCTCAAGGATCTCTATACCTGCTAAATCACCTTAGACACTTCCGGAGGATGATTGATGTCAGCGGAAAATGAAAAAACCGTAACCGACCTGTTTAACGCCTGGAAGCGGTTGGATTTCATCGGCGCCACGCAGCTGTTGACCGACTCCTTCACCTTTCAGGCCGATCCCTCGGTCAAACCGATCGAGGGCCGAGACGCGGTGGGCAAGGAGTGGCAGAGTTACCTCAAGTTCATGGCGTCGTACGACTTCAAAATCTCGCAGATTCTCAGCTCGGGCAACGTCGTGATGCTGGAGCGCGTGGAATGGATCGGTACCAGGAAAGGCAAAACGATCGAGCTGCCCATCGTCGGGGTCTTCGAACTGACCGGCGGCAAAATCAGCGCCTGGCGCGATTACTGGGACCCGCGGATGGCGCTTCCGCCAGCTCCCTCGGCATGAGGTGATTCACCGGTATCGCGCAAAAACCGCGCGACGCAACTCAATGCTGCTTGAGCTTTGGAGCGAGGTGCCGCTGTACGATCTCGGCCAGCAGAGCATAGCCACGTTCATCAAGATGCTCGCCACCAGCTCGATAAAGCGAAGACAAATCGCTGCCCGAGATGAGACCGAGAGTCTCGGTGCCAAAATTGATTGCAGAAATGTTGCGCTGTGCCAAAGCATCTAGCAATGTCTGGTCGACCCAAATATGGTGCCGGTTGTAATATTCCAGCTCGTAGCAGCTCGGAATGATCATCACAAAAGGCGTGCGTCCGTCCCGGAGTACATAATTACGGAATTGCGCGACGTAAGCGGCGGTGAGCTTGATAGCATTGACATTCTCCATCACGTTCCTGGTGAACACCGTAATGACAACAATTGGCGCGCTTTCCTTTCCGACAGTCACGTTCTGTCGGTAGCGTAGGTAGGCTTGCCCGGTGCCATAACCGCCAACACCGTAATTGTCGACGCGACACCGAATAGCCCCCGCTAACAGCTTCGGCCAAGCATGCTCGGCATCGACCTCTTCAGACGAGGCGAGTGGCTTCCCATCAGCCGCCGCGCCCGGGTTGTCCCACGGCGGGGTGTCATATACGGAAACGCAGGTCTGCAAATTCGGATCAGCAAAAGCCGGGTTCACGAAGGTGCAGATAGAGAAGCCGGTTTCGGCGAAGAGTGCCAGCAACCCGATGACGATGAAATAGCAAAAAGTCCGGTGACCCGGGCGGCGCACCTCTCTCTCCATCACGACGACCTCGAATCAGCCGATGTGTCGATCATTAAAGTGCATCGTGGGATTGATCCCAAAACATGCCTAAGCACGAAGAGCTTATCTCGCGTCCTTAATACACTCATTTGCGTGTCGTCGTCCGGTTGAGAGGACACGCGATTGTTGGGAGCAGGCGCGCTGAGAACGGGCCAACCGGCCCGCGCCTATCTGACGGTCATCGCGCGCGACCCTCAAGGAGTGATGCGCGCTTTGGAAGACGCCTCGAAATAAGTCACGCTCAGCTCGACAACGAATCTTAGCGACGCGAGCTCAAACCGGCAGCGGTGATTGTACCGCTGCCGGTTTGGGTATGGCGAGATTGCCCGTCTTTATTGCATGACCTGGCTTAGCCCCGCGGGGGTGCCCCATCGGGTGTAATCCCGATATTTGCCCGGCACGTCGCCGTCCCAGCGCGGGATCTGCCAGGCGGCGTCTTCGTGCACGTTCTGATACTCCTGCATCAGGAAAAACCCGCCGACCGTGCCCGATCCGAAAGTATGCTCACCGGTTTCCGGAATCAGACCGGGGTAGTACAGGTTCCAGTAGAGCTTCCAGTACTTGAGGCCGGCGTCGTACAGGTCGATCCACTGCGGCGCGAACTGCTCCTTGTCCAGAAACATCGTGCGGCTCCCGTAACAATAGCCTTGCCTTACCGAAGGCACCCGCCGGATATCGAACACGTACATATCCCGCAGCTGCCACTTGCCGGTGCTCGGCCGCGGGATGAACGACGGCCAGTACCAGGCCGCCGGGATGCCCACGCCGGAGTCGTAGAAGGTTTTGTCTTCGAAAACCATCGTCAGGATTCGCTTGACGCCGAGAAACTTGGCCTGAAAAATCGGCACCTGGAGATTGAAGCCGTCGCGGAAATCATCGTTGGTGAAGTCACCGCCCGCAAACGGCGCGCAGCGCGCGGCGGCGGACATCCGCAGCGAGCGCCGTAGCGAGGGCACGAATATGTAGTTCTCCTGTACGCGCGCCGGATCGTCGTAGAAGAGTTGCAATACGGTAGTGTACTTGGACTCCTCGGGCTCGAATACCTCGCAGTTCTCGCTCAGGAACACGCCCGAGGCTTCAGGCATATTCGGCGGCAGACCCACGGTACTGGCATGCATTTGCTTGAAGTGCACGCATTCGACCGAGGTCTTGTTATGGCTCAGATGGCGATCCACCGCCTGCGACCAGGTATCGATCTGACCGATGTGGGGCTGCCAGTTGTAATACGTGTCCCACATCAGTTGCGCACCTTCCTGCGGTCCGCCGGGACGCGGGAAGGGCAGGCCCGAGACGTAGCCTTGAAGGGCGGTGCCGCCATCGGGCAGGGGCACCAGCTTGACCTGTGAGGCGTATTTTTCCGTATCGGCCAAATACTTCTTTGGCAGCGGATAGGACTTGGTCGGTCCGACCACAATCTTGAAATCGGGCGGCGGCGCAAAGGTGGGAATCTTGCCGCCAAGCAGGAGCTGCAGGCCGAGCGGAAGGAACTGCTTGTATTGCTGCCAGTTGCTGGCGTTGATCACGGTACCGGGCGGGATGGTCGCGTTGGAATCGGCCGAGGCCAGGGTATCGTAAAAGTGCTCGTCGAACACCGGCAATTCCGCGCCGGTCTGCGCATAGGCAGCCTCCCCTACAAGCAACGCTGCCACAATTACAAGAAGTAGACGGTTTAACCACGACGACATGCTTGCTCTCCTCCACGGGTTTATGCAGAAGTTTACCGGCCAAGCGCGCCGCCTTGCGGCGGCTACGAATCAAGCTGGTAAAGACGCGCGCAGTTTGCGGCCACGATCTTATGTTTTTGCGGCGCCGGGACTCCGGCGAAAAGTTCCTCCACGGTTTTGCGGGAATAAGGCCAATCGTTGCCATGATGGGGAAAATCCGTGGACCACATCATGTTCTCGATTCCCACCATTTCGCGCAGCGCGATGCCCGAGCGGTCGATAATGAAGGTTCCCGCCCAGTTGCGCCGCCAGTATTCGCTGGGCGGATGCTTCAACTGGATCCCCGTCCAATGCCGGTTGCGCCAGTAACGATCGTCCATCATTTCGAGCAGATGGGGCACCCAGCCCACACCGGTTTCGACGCCCAGAAACTTCAACTTCGGAAAACGATCGAAGACTCCCGACACGATGACCTGGGGAATCACCTGCGCAACCGTGGTGAACGACGACGCCCCGATCACTACGCCGGAACGCTTGTCCTGAACGTTGCCCGGCCGGGTCTGCGAGGTGACCAGGATCAGATGGATGCTGATCGGAATCCGGGCCTCCTCGGCCAGCGCCCAGAACGGATCATCATCCGGACTGATGGCGTCGCCGCCGCTGGGCCAGGCGGTAATGATCGCTCCCCGATGCCCCTTGTCGATCGAGCGCTTCAGTTCGTTGACGGCGCGCTCGATACCGGCATTGGGCATCTGGGCAACCGGCACCAGACGCTCGCGGTCCGCCGCGCAGAAGTCGTCGGCCAGCCAGTCGTTGTAGGCGCGCAACCCGGCGATTTGCAGGTCGATATCGTCCTTGAAGCCCATGAAGTAAATCATCGCGCGCTGCGGCGGATAGATGACCTCCGCATCCACTCCGTCAACGTCCAGGACCTCCAGCCGCTCCTTGCCCTTGAAACAGGCCGGATGGATGGAACCGCCGTAGGAAGCTCCATTCCATTTCAGTTGTTCCGGGCGCGTTCCAACGCAGGTAACCAGCCCCAGCGGTTCGCTGGCGCCGCCCGCCCGATACTGCCAGGCGTCTCCGCCTTCATCGTCCTTGACCAGTTTGGGCGCCTTGTCCTGATACTTCCTGGGCAGCCACTTGTCCCACAGATCCGGCGGTTCGATGACGTGTGAATCAGCCGAAATCAGATTGTATTCCCGGGTCATGGATTCCTCCCCAACGGGGGGCCCCATATGACAATGGTAGCTGATCCCCGATCTGTATTGCTCAGATTTTTCACCAGCGCGGCTGCGCGCAACGAATCACGCCTCCTGCTTCCAGTTGGTCAATCTCCGCGCTTTCGTAACCCGTCTCGCGTAGCACTTCGCGGGTGTGTTGGCCGATGATCGGCGCCGCCCGCTCGATCTTTCCCGGCGTTTTGGAAAACCTGATCAGATGGCCGGCCTGGCGCAGCCGCTGGTAAACCGGATGCTCCTGTTCGGAGACCTGGCCGCGGGCCAGCGCATCCGGGTCGGACAGTAACTTCTCGAGATGTCCGGAACTCTCCGCGATTTCGGCTGGCACGCCGGCCTGCCGGAACGCGGCAATCCACTCATCGGCGTTGCGCTCGCGCAAGCGGCTTTCCATCTCGCGCGTCAACCCGGTCTCCAAGCGGCCCGGGTCCGCGTCGATGCCGAGCGTATGCAGCAGGCGCGTCCGGCGTTCCCGATCCGGACAGCTCACACACACCCAGCGGCCGTCGCGGGTTTCGTAGATCCGATAGAAGGGCCCGAATCCGGTTTGTTCGTGGTCGAGCCGAAATCGCGGCGACATGCCATCGCGGGTGACAAAAATCTGGCTTTCGAAGACGAACCCGCTGGCAAATTGCGGACACTCCACGTGTTGTCCTTCGCCGGTGCGATCGCGATGGTGCAGCGCCATCAGCATCGATGTCGCCGAGAGCATCGCCGTGAACAGATCCATCGGGGCGCCCGAGACCAGCACCGGCGGATTGCCTTCGCCGGCCTGCGCGACCTCCAATCCGCAATGCGCCTGGTAAGTCATTTCAAAACCGCTAAGCTCCGAAAGCGGCCCCTTGGAGCCATAGCCGGTGCCATGGCAGTAGATGATTTTGGGATTGATCTGTTTGAGCGCCTGGTAGCCGATGCCAAGGCGCTCAGCTACCGCCAGGCGCAAATTGTGCTGGACGATGTCGGCGCGGGCGACCAGGCGGCGGAATATTTCCAGGCCCTGCGGATTTTTCAAGTCGATCGCCGCCGAACGCTTGCCGCGCTGCACTCCGACAAAGGCTTTTTCCGTCGGACGCATCGTATCCCCGTCGGGAGGCTCGACTTTGATCACGTCGGCGCCAAGGTCGGACAACAGCATCGTCGCGTAAGGACCGGCGGCAAACATTCCGCAATCGACGATTCGAATGCCCTCCAGCGGATGACGCATGCGGCCCGGGATCTGCGGATCGCGACGCGTCCGCGCGCGCGGCGCATCCTGATGGTTAAGGGCGCGTACGATCTCGGCGGTGTCGGCTCCTGGTTGGGCGGCCGAGCCGCGGATTGCGCCGGGAGTCGCGGAGAACTTTAACGGCAGACCCAACTCGGTTATCGGGCCCAGCTCGGGGTCGTCGACCTGCGTCACCAGCTCCATCGCCAACGCCTGGGGATCGTCAAGGACCTCGCCCGGCGCCAGACACGGACCCACGGCCACGTCGGCCGCGCGCAATACCGCCACCCACTCCATCATCGGACGGGTCGTGAACCGCGCGGCGAGTTCCGCGCGAAACCGCTCGCCCTGCTCGCGGTCGCCGACAAAATGTCGGCCCTTGTAGTAGCCGTCAAATTCCTTCGGATTAAGGCCAACGGTTTCGCAGATGCGCTCGAAGGCACCTTTGGCGCCGGTGTGGATATGCAGAAAGCGGCCGTCGGAACACGAGTAGGAATCAACGGTTGGGGCCACATGGCGTTTGACGCCGCGAAAGGCGCGAAAAGCGGCGGTCGGTTTGTCGGCCTGGGAAAACTGTAAGGCGAAGTGCGCCAGCACGCCGTCCATGAGCGACGTATCGACGTGTTGACCAGTGCCGGTAGAATGGCGAACGTGCAGCGCCGCCAGCGTTCCGATCGCGGCGAGATAACCGGCCCCATAGCTCGCCAGCGGATAATAGGAAAAGACCGGGCCCTCGCGAACTCCAGCCTGTTCGCCGAAGAGTCCGGCACGCGCCTGCACTAATGCGTCGAACCCGGCGTGTTCGGATGCGGCTTCTTGGCCGTAGCCGCGAATCGAGCAATAGACCAGACGTGGGTAATCGGCGCTCAATGCGGCGTAGCTGATACCAAGCCGGTCGGTAACCCCCGGCGCGTAGCTTTCGAGCAGCACATCGGCATCTTCCAGCAGCCGGCGGAGAAGCTGTTTGCCCGAGTCGCTCTTGAGGTCGAGGATCAGGCTTTGCTTGCCCCGCTGCCAGACCCGGTAAGCCGGCAGCAGGCCGCGGTATGGATCTCCGCCGGGAGGCTCGACCTTGATTACGTCGGCCCCGTAATCGGCCATGAACATCGTGGCAAATGGGCCCGCGACGCCCCAGGACAAATCGACGACTTTGCAACCGGCAAGTGGGCCACTCATGCGCAACTCCCTGGCAGGCTGTTGAAAAAGGATTTTCACCGCCTGCTCCCTCTCTCTTGTCTCTCCCAGAGGGAGAGAGGATTAGGAAGGAGGCCAGTTTTTATTCAGGGTGTTGAGAACATGCATCTTCCCATCACTATCAAGATTACTTTCTCAACACCCTGCTATCGGTCCCAGCAGGGTCCGATGGACCTGAAAGCACCCGCCGCTAAACCAAGGTCCATCGCGGCAGAATCACACCGCCGCCTACATCATCAAACAGCACCTCGACCCTGGCTCCGATCGCGATGCGGGCCGGATCGACCTGATTGATGGCCCCGCCCCCGGACGGGACCAGGTTCCCGACCATGCGGATGCCAGGATCCTCCTCCAGCTCGACCACGATCACGTTGTAAGGCGCCAACGGTTCGAACGCCGGCGTCAGCGGAGGATGGGGCACCACGTAAGACCACACACAACCGCGTCCCGACATCTTGCGCCAGCCCGCCTCGAACGATTGGCACGACGGGCACATCGACCGTGGTGGAAAACGCAGGCGAGCGCAGCGTCCACAGCTTTGGACCAGCAACTGGCCGCGCTTGACGCCCTCCCAAAAGGGCGCGTCGATTGGAAGATGCGGCACGCTCGCTTCAGCCATCGGCTAACTCCTGAGCATCAGCGCGCTTGAGGGCACGCAGTCCGCGCTTGCCACCAAACAGCATTGCGCGTCCGCGACCTGATTGTGCGAACTGCCGCGCATCTGGCGCACCCCTTCGGTTATCAGGTTAAAGCCGTGAATATAGGCCTCGGAAAGGCTGCCGCCCGAGGTGTTCAATGGGAGTCGGCCGCCGGGCCATTCGATATTGCCGTCGGCGACGAAATCTTTGGCTTCTCCGCGCCCGCAAAAGCCGAAGCCTTCCAAGGCCAGCGGAATCAAGGGACTGAAGGCGTCGTAAAGTTGCGCCACTTTGACGTCGGCTGGAGTGAATTCGGAGTCACGCCAAAGCTGCTTGCCACAGACCCAGGACGGGGAGCGAAGCGGGTCGTCGCAGAAATAATTGGTCATTGCCTGATGCTGGGCCGGGAAGCCCTGGGCGATCGCGTGGACATAAACCGGCGGTTGCTTGCAATCGTGCGCGCGATCGCGGCCCACAATCACCGCCGCCAACGCTCCATCGGTTTCCAGGCAGCAATCGAACAGGCACAGCGGTTCGGAAACCCAGCGCGCGCTCATGTACTCCGCATAAGTCAGCGGCCGTTTATGCATCGCAGCCGCAGGATTGCGGTTGGCATGCTTGCGAAACGCCAGTGCGGCCGCGGCAAAGCATTCGCGGGTCGCGCCGTATTCGTGCATGTAGCGCCGCCCCAGCATCGCGATCTCGTCGGCCGGCCGCAGCAAACCCCACGGACGCGTCCAGCGCCCCGCGTCATCGACCTGCGACGTCCCGCTGGCCCAGATTCTGGCGCTGCGCGCGCTGCGCTTGCGCGAGCGCCACGCCACCACCACGTTGGCCTGCCCCGTCGCCACCGCCATCACGGCGTGAGCGACGGTGCCGCATCCGGCGCCGCCGCCATAGCCGACCTGGCTGATGAAGGTGACATCGCCGGCGCCGAGGTTGCGCGCGATATCGACCTCGGAGGTGGTCTCCATTGTGTAGGAGCAAAAGCCGTCGACTTCGCGCGGTTTGATCCCGGCGTCGTTAAGCGCGGCGAGGATCGCTTCGCATGCCAATCGCTCTTCGGATTGCGGCAAGAGCTTGCCAAACTCAGTCTGGCCGATGCCCACGATGGCGGTTTTATCCTTCAGCATCCCCATAACGTGACGCGCACGTCCCTGCGTCAGCAGGTTGCCCAACAAAAGCCCGCTCCTCCCTCTTATCTCTCCAAGAGGGCGAGAGAATCAAGGAATTAGGTGAGCCTTTTCATGCGAGTTGTCAAAGGTCTATCCGCTGGTTTACCAACGCTGGTTTACCAACGCCGGTTCCACTTTTTTAATGTCCTGCTACAACTGGGAGGACCGGGCCTCCGGACCATCGAAGTGAATCTAACCGAATGGGCGGACCTCGGCCGGCGATTGGTTTGGGAACCGGTTTCTTAGGTACGTTCTTTTATTTTAACTATTCATCACTCTTTCATGCCGGGGCCGGACAACTACAGTTTGAACGCGCGGGCCGCGTTCTCGCCGAGCATTTTGCGCTTCGAGCTTTCCGACATATCGGCGCGATCCGCAATTTCCGCGACTACACCCTCAAACGGATGGTCCGGATGCGGATAGTCCGTCGAAAACAAGAGATTGTCGTCGCCCAGGCAGCTAATGAACTCAGGCAGCATCTTCTCCTCGCCGTCAGCCGAAATGTAGCATTGCCGTTTGAAGTATTCAGACGGCTTCAGGCTGAGTTTGGCCGGCAACGCGTAGCCCCATTGTTCCGCATGATGGTCCAAGCGTTCGATCCAGTACGGCGCCCATCCACATCCCGCCTCAACGATCACCACGCGCAGGTGCGGATGGCGGTCGAGCACGCCGCTGCCGATCAAGCTCATCAGCGCCATCTGCTGCTCAAACGGATGGCAGGTCATGTGGCGGTAAACGAAATTCTCGTAACGCGCGTTGGCAATCTGCGGCACCTCCTGGGTCGCGCCTTCGTGCAGAACCAGCGGCACGTCGAGTTCCTCGAGCAGCGACCAGAAGGGTTCCCAGTCCGAGTGGTCGAAAGTGCGGCCACCAATCGGGTTGGGACGCAGGAACGCGCCGTTGAGTCCCAGTTCCGTGACTGCCCGGCGCAATTCGGCGATCGACGCGTGCACGTCCATCTGCGGGAGTATCGCGGGGGCGATGAGCCGCTTGGGATTGACGCGGCAAAAGTCGTGGGCCCAATTGTTGAACGCGCGGCACAACGCGAGGGTCAGATCGAGGCTGTCGACGCCGAAGAAAAACAGCCCGGTGGTCGTGTACATGACCATCGCGTCGATCCCTTCTTTATCCATGTCGGCCAGGCGCACGTGCGGGTCGTATCCGCCCTTGCTCATTTTGGCGCCACCCTTGAGCGCCTTCTCCGGACCGAGCAAATACGGTGACAGCCGCCCGCCAATCGACAGGCGGTAGCGGCCGGTTTCATACATTCCTTTGGGCGCCATCGAATGATATTTGGGTTCGAGATAGTTGCTCCAGATGCTGTCGGGTTCCATGAAATGACCGTCGGCATCGATTACCCGGTAGGTCGCCATTAATCTAACTCCAGTGCGTCAGAATAGTCTTTTTCTTGGCAGGCCGCGGAAGCATCAAACGTTGGATTGTCCACCAAGACTCCTCTTTCCGCACCCTGCCAGGTAGTTATCGCCCGGAGCGGATCAAGCCGCGATCGCACGGGCGGGGGTGAACTTGACCGGCATGTGCTTGATGCCGGCCACAAAGTTTGAACGCAGCCGCTCGGACTTGCCCGCCGGGCGCAGGTCGGGGAGGCGAGTCAGCAATTCGTCCAGCATCAGGCGGAGTTCCAGCCGCGCGAGATTGGCGCCGACGCAAAAATGCTCGCCATGCGCGAACGCCAAATGATCGTTGGGGCTGCGGCTAATATCGAACTTGAACGGATCCGGGAACGCATCATCGTCACGGTTAGCGGACACGTTCCAGACCACCATTTTGTCGCCCTGGCGGATTTTCTTCCCATGCAGCTCGGTATCTTCCATCGCCGTGCGCATCAGATGCGTGATCGGCGAAGTCCAGCGCAGGAACTCCTCGATAGTACTCTTGATCAGCGAGCGATCCGCCGCGACTTTGGCCATTTGATCCGGATGCTGCATCAGTTCCATCATCCCGCCAGACATCGCGTTGCGCGTGGTCTCCTGGCCCCCAAGGATGAGGAGCAGGCAGTTGGCCAGGATGTCCATGTCCGACATCTTCGCGCCGCCGCCCATCTCGCCATGAATCAGTGCGCTGACCAGGTCGTTGCCGGGGTTCTTCCGGCGCTCCGTGATCAACTTCATATAGTAGTTGTAAACCCCAACCCGGCCCTTCTCCGCCGCCTCGCGCGCGCTCTCGCCTTCGGCGCGGTATTCGGGGTCCTGGCTGCCGATCAACAGGTTGCCCCAGTGGAACATGTCCTCCCAGTCCTCGCGCGGCACGCCCATCATCTCGCAGATGACCGCGGTCGGCATCCGCGCCGCGATATCGGTCACGAAGTCGCATTGGCCGCGCGGCGCCACCTGGTCAATGATATCGGTCACGATTGCGCGGATATGGGGCTCCTCCGGCATCACCTGGCGCGGTGTCAGGCGCATGCTGATGAGACGGCGCTGCCGATTGTGAACCGGCGGATCCGACGCAATCATGCTGGTGCCATACTGGTTTTCATTGACTTCGGCATTGGTCAGCGCGAGGCCGTGATTCGAGCTGAAACGTTCGGGCGCACAGTATACCGAATAACAGTCCTCGAATTTGGTGACTGACCAGAAGGAATAAGGAAATGTACGTTCAGTATAGTGGACGGGGTCCTCGCGTCTGAGGGTCGCAAACGCCTCGTGCGGGACATCCTTTTGTTGAAAGTAATCCAGGTCGGTCAGAATCGAATCTATCTCGGTAAGCTTCATGTCGAACGAACCTTCCTTGAGATTTTTGTTCGGCCGCCGGTCTTGGGTGGTCTGGCCGGCCCTGCGCTTCGAGCGCGGGCCTTACTACTGGCAAACTAGAACAATTCCGAAATTTTGGCTATCCGCCGACAAGGGCTTCCCGGCGCAAAGGCACCGGTTCGGCGTATTTTAGCACCGTCCCCGGAACGGGCGGCTGCAGCAGTGGGACCTAACGCCATTGGCGTTGAGCAGAGTCCATTGCTCCGGCAGGATGGTCTGGTGCGAGCGAGAGCGGATAATCAAGAACGAGAGGAGCCGGCCCGCCTGAAGGTCAGGCCGGCGCTGGAGTTTCTACATTTTCGCTGTGATCTTCTCGCTTTTTACACGCTGTTGTGACGCTGTTTGCGAAACTGAAAGCCTCGGGCTGACCGAGGGTCGGGGTGTCTGAATCAGTGGGACAGGCGTCCCTGCCTGTCGATGATGCGCGAGCTTTTTCTGCTCGCGCCACTGCTGCCCATGGAAATGCCGGCCGCTGATGAGCACTACTCGTTGGCATGGCCGGTACGGTGACGGCTCTCAAATGTGGCGCGAGCCAGGAAGCTCGCGCAGCAACGGACAGGCAGTGACGCCTGTCCCACTATTTTCAGAGTCCTTGCGGCTTGCGCCGTCCCTTTCGGCCACTTTATCGACACCCTCTGAGAGCCAGCGTTGCCCGCGAAATGT
Organism: uncultured Pseudomonadota bacterium; assembly: GCA_963805995.1. Classification (GTDB taxonomy): domain Bacteria; phylum Desulfobacterota; class Binatia; order Binatales; family Binataceae; genus JAJPJA01. The sequence goes on from CAWDWL010000010.1 coordinate 26,351, forward strand.
ATAAACTCCAGGGCCCGCCTGAGGGTCAGGCGGGCGGCTGCTGGGGGCGAATCAATTCAATCAATCGGAGCATCGGGTGTCGTTACCCGGTAGTTGTGTTCCTGGTAAATGGTCGTGACCGGAGGCGGCGGCGCGGGCACCGATTTGACCGTGCTCGACTCGCTGTGCTGGCGGTAACTCGTCGTTGTGCTCCCGCTGTCGGGTTCCGACTCGCTGTCGGAGCTGGCGGATTTGTACACTAATCAGACGATGATTTTTCGTGCGATTCGGAGTGTGTCACTCCGAGCGGTCCATAGGTCGTCTTGCTCCTCGACTTCTCTTGCACCGACGCCGCCGAGCCGTCCGGCGTGTTTGACTCGCTTGTGGTCGTTACCCTCGATGGAGGACTGACCATTACCACCGGCGGATTGACCACCGTGGTCTTCGTCACCGTGTCGCTCGACGCGGCCGGAACGGTCGTGACCGTGCTGTCCGATTCCGTGGTTTGCGACCATGCACTACCTGCAAAGCCTACTGCCACACCGATTGCGGCCGCGGAAATCCATAATCCTAGAGATTTCATTTTCGTTAACCTCATGCTCAGCGATCAATTATTCAGAAAGTCACCCCGCTACGCATATACACTGCGCCATCGCGCATCCTTCGGAAGATGCCAGTCCGACGAGCTTTTGTCGTGTACTAAAGTGCGCGGGATGCAGGAATGTTATCAGGGTCCACTTGGTCACCCCGATCGCATCCATCGAATCTTCAGACTACATCAATGTCGGCGCTTGAGCCATCGGCTTGCGGCGCGCGTGGGTTACATGGAGCACCAAGCGGGTCGATCCGGAATTCCGCCGCCCAAAGGAATCAGTGGACTGACACTGTGCACCGCTGCGGGCGTTGACCACAGGGAGTTTCCGTCCGGCAATTGATCATTGTTTGCCGGCATGTTAGTGCCCAATAGCAGGCTGGCGGCAAGCGCGGCCTGACGGCAAACAATGGAGATTTGCGCATGATCAAGGTGGTTTACTGCATCAACAAGCTCCCTCATCTCAGCGATGAAGAGTTCCATCGCTACTGGCGCGAGGTTCACGGTCCGATCGCCGGCCGCATACCGGGATGCCGCCGGTACATCCAGAGCCATACGCTGTACAAGGGCAAGACCCGTCCGCCCTTCGACGGCTGCGCCGAAATGTGGCTCGATGATTGGGACGCTTACAAGAAGGCAATGAACAGCCCCGAGGTCAAAGCCGCCCTGGAAGATGAGAAAAATTTCATCGATCATTCACGAGTCGCTTTTTTCGTGACCGAGGAACACCAGGTCGTGTGAACATCCGCATGTTCCTGACACGTGAAACTATTCTCGCTTTGAGGCTAGGAAAAAGCCGCGTCCAGGGACTGAACCTGCGCCGCGGACAGGCGCCATCCCGACGCTTGACAATTCTCGATGACGCGGTTGACTTTGTTGGACTTCGGAATAGCGATGACGTTGGGCCGCGAGGTACACCAGTTCAGCGCCACCTGGGCCAGGCTCTTCCCGGCCTGGCTCGCGATCAGCGCGAGCGCCTTCATTCCCCGGCTCGCACGAAACCGCGACAAAGCCGTCAGCCGCCCATCATCCAGGGGGGTGTAGGCAATTATCGTTATCCGATGGTCCAGACAGTAGGGCAGCAAGTCGCGTTCGATCTCGCGCTGGTTCAGATTATACAGAACCTGGTTGGAAACGATGGGATATTTGCTCATTGCCGCTTGTGCCGCGCGCAGCTCCGCGAGAGAGAAATTGCTAACACCGATGTATTTTATCAGCCCGCGATCGACTAGCGTTTCCATCGCGCGCATGGTCTCACGGATCGGAACCTGCGAGTTGGACCAATGGATCTGGTACAGATCGAGAAAGCTTGTATCCAGCCGGCGCAGACTGGCTTCCGCCGCCCGCAGCAGATCATCATGACGCAGATGCGCACCGGAGACCTTGGTCGCGATGAATATCCGATCGCGAATCCCGCTGACCGCTTGCGCGACCACGTCCTCGGTCCCGTACACCTCCGCGGTATCGATCAGGTTGGCGCCCAGTTCGATCCCGCGACGCAACGGTTCCACCCCGCCGCTATATCGCCATACGCCGATCCCGATTTCAGGCACCATCACACCGGTGTTGCCGAGTTGCTTTAATTCCATCGCGGTGCACCATCAATAGAATTCAAAGGTTTCATCTCGCTCGCGCGTTCACGCCCCCATGTCGTAACTTCGCAACAGCTTGCCGGGTAAAAGACCGCTGCATCGATTATCTTCAAAAGTTACGGCGCCGTTGACAATTGTATAGTCGAGTCCCGTGGGCTTCTGGATCAGGCGCGGAGCACCGCCGGGAAAATCGTTGGCGAAAACCGGCTTCTCATGGACGAAGCCGAGCTCTTCGAGCCGGTAGACGATGATATCGGCGGCCATCCCGACCTTGAGTACCCCGCGATCCGTGAAGCCAGCGATATAAGCCGGCAGGCCGGAAATCTTGAAATGCGCCTGCTCCAGCGACATCGCCTGACGGTCGCGGACCAGGCGGCTCAGAAAATGGATCGGCCAGGTACTGATGGTCAGGAAGCGGACGTGCGCACCGCCGTCGGAATTGGAAATGTGCGTAAAAGGATGGCGGCACAATTCGATGGTCCCATCTTCGTCGCCACCGACGTGCATAAAGCCGAACACTGTCTCCAGCGTTTCATCCAGAGCCAGATCGAGCATCGCATCAAGCGGGTCCTTACCGAGCCGCGCAGCCATCTGCGCAACCGACAATCCATCAAACTGATGGTTGGACTCCTTTTTCGTTTCCAGCACGTTTATCAGGCTCCAGCCTTTGGCGAATGCATGATGGGGACTGCGCTCGAGGTCGCTGCGCATCGCGGCGCGCACCTGCGGCCGAGCAAGCTTGGCGGCGCGCTCGGCGGGACTGCCGATGAACGGATCGACCCAGTTCGGCATCGTGTCGAACATGTTGAATTCCGCCAGTGTCATCGCGATGGGGATGTCCATGCATACGGCGGAGCAGTACATCGGCAGACCAAGACGATGGCTCTCATCCAGATAGCCAAGCATCTTGCGGTAGGCGCCGGGCGCCAACGACGAAGCGGCGATGCCGACCAGATTCATCGGGCGCCCGCTGCGTGTCGCCAGTTCCCTGATGAAGGCGTCGCCCCCGCGCTTTTCGGAAGGTCCGCGCGTCCAGCTTAGATGACCCACGCCATAGCCGGCAAAAACGTCGGCCAGGGCCATCACCTCCTCGTTGGAAGCGACGTGATCGGGCAATAGGCGCCCATCCGCCATGCGGTTCTCCCACAGTTTGTCGATCGAGAAGCCAAACGCGCCCGCCTCCATCGCCTCACGCAGCAGCGCCGAAAGCTGCTCGAGCTCGCTGCTGGTGACCTGCTCCCGCTCCAGCGCCGCTTCGGGTCCGAGCACGTAAATGCGCAACGGCGAGTATGGCAGCAGCGAGGCGACGTTGACACCCAGCCCCTGGCGGTCGAGGCTGTCGAGGTATTGGGGAAAAGTCTCCCAATCCCAGCGCAGCCCCTGCTTCATCGCCTCCATCGGGATCGCTTCGGTGCGGGTCATGATCGACATCGCCAACTCGCGATGATTGGGCCTGGTCGGCGCCAGGCCGAGGCCGCATTGACCGATCACCACCGAGGTTACGCCGTGCCATCCCGACAGCGTGCAGTACGGATCCCAGTTGAGTTGGGCGTCGTAATGGCAATGAAGGTCGATAGCGCCGGGCGCCACGATACATCCGCCCGCGTCGATCTCACGCCGCGCCGAGCTTTTGATACGTCCGCTGATGAGCGCGATCTTGCCCGCTTTGACGGCCAGGTCGGCCCGGAATGACGGCAGCCCGCTACCGTCGACAATCGTACCCCCGCGAATCACCAGATCGTACATCGCGTTATGTGGCCTCCGCTTAAAAATTCAGCCGCATGCTACGTCTCACATATACGAGGCCGGCTGTCCACTTGAACAACCTGACAGTGCTCTCTCCTAATGCCAACTGGCATCCGGGAAAAATTGAAGGTTTAGCCGCCGGGCATCTCGCCGCTCGACTGCCGCCATAGGAGGGCCGCGGCTGCGGCGACCAATCCCACCACCACGGCCGCAGGCCACGCGCAGGCGCTGTGCCAACGGACCTCAGTCGTCCCTCCCGCGAGCCCTCCGAAGGCATAGACACCCCATACCGACGCGGACAAACCAAATCCGGCGCTCGCATTACGCGCACGAGCGTCCTGATCCCCGGAAGGACTTACAGAGCCGTGGAGCCATCCCACCGCGCCCGCCATCACGCCGGCGAGCGTGCCAGTCACCGCCGTACTGGTCACCGCTGAAACTCCGATGCGCCGCACGGCGGCACTCTGCACGCCCATCGCGAAGGCGGACAGCATAATCAGCAGTTCCATGGCTGCGGGATTTGCCAGGCCGCGCGCGCCCTCCCAACGCCATCCGAGTGCAAACGCGATCAGTGCGGCAAATTCCAGCGCGAGGGCCTTGGTAATGGATGAGGGCCAAACCACCGGCCGATCGGTGCGCATTACAATCAGCGCGCCGACGGTTGCACCAATGCAAAAGCCGGCCAAAGCGAGCGATGACCGAAACGCCGCCAGATTGTCTCCTCGACCCAACGCGATCCCCAGAAGCATCGTGTTGCCAGTCATGTTCGCCGTGAAAACGTTGCCCAGGCCGAGGTAACTTACCGCGTCAACGAAGCCCGCCGCCCAGGTAAGCCCGAGCAAAAGCAAGTCGCGACGCGCCGCTGCTGAAAGCCCCGCAGGTCCGCCCTCTGACTCCGTTCGCGCGCAATCGCCGAGCATGGTCCGCCTCCTTGAAAGTCTGCCGGATTGTGTCACGAGCCGCGTTGCGCTGGCACCACCGGTTGACGGGAGATTATTGGATGAATCACGCGCCGAGTCATATCATTGCGAGCGCGGCGCGCCACGAGGAATCCAGTTTGACATGACCGGACGCCGTGTTAGATTTCCGGCCGTTGGCGGGAGATGGCCGGGGGCACGCGCCACGGCTGTTGCTGGAAGAGACGGGATTGCGATGGCTCCAGGCGCTAAAAAGCAAATGCCACAACCGGTTCCAAGGATGTGCCAGCGTGAAGTTTGCAACCAAAGCGGCAGAGGTGCGCGGCCACGTCAGTCATCCGATCATCGACGCCGACGGCCATCTGGTTGAACTGGGGCCGGTCCTCGATGACGAACTCCTAAGCTATCTCGAAGAGGCGGGCGGACCGCGGCTGCGCGACCGCTACCTTGCGGGCACCGCAAAACCCTTTGATACTTCCACCGCCTTGGCCAACCGCGATCATCCCGCCGTCCGGGAGAAGTGGCTGGCGATGCCGTCATGGTGGGGATGGCAGACCCGCAACACGCTCGATCGGGCAACCGCCCATCTGCCACGCCTGCTGTATGAACGCCTGGACGAGATGGGGATCGATTTCACCCTGCTCTACCCCTCCGCGGTGCTGGCGTTGGTCGATCTCGACGACGTCGAACTGGGGGCGGCGCTGGCGCGCGGCGCCAACCGCTGGCTCGCCCGTATCTTCAAGCCGTTCCAGGATCGCATCGCCGTCGGCGGTATCGTTCCCATGAACAATCCTCAGACCGCGATCGCCGAGTTGGAGTATGCGGTCACGCAACTGGGGCTGAAGACCGTGGTCGTCACCGGTTATGCGCGGCGGATGCTCGGAGACCGGCGCGACGGCTCGCAGGGTTTCCGGCTCGATACTTTCGGCCTCGACAGCGAGTACGACTATGATCCTTTCTGGGCGAAGTGCGTGGAGCTGGGCGTGGCGCCGTTGTCGCACAGCTCTCACCTGCACACGCGAGTTGCGCGCTCGGTGTCGAACTATGTGTACAACCACATCGGGGCGCTCGCCACTTCGCATGAGTCGCTGGCCAAATCGCTTTTCCTCGGCGGGGTGACGCGCCGTTTTCCAACCCTGCGCTTCGGCTTCCTTGAGGGCGGCGTGGCCTGGGCCTGCAGCTTGTATGCGGAGCTTCTCGGTCACTGGAGCAAGCGCAACTCCGAGACGATCCTTGACCTCGATCCGGATCGTCTGGATGTCGACGAGTTGATGAACTACGTCGAGAAGTACGGCGACGACGCGGTGCGGGCCCGGCCCGATCGCATTCGCCAGTTCTTCTCCCGGCCGGCGGCGCGCCCCGAGATGCTCGACGAATTCTCGCGCGCCATGATTCGCAAGGCCGAGGATATCCGGGATCGATTCGTGCCGAATTTCTACTTCGGATGCGAGGCCGATGACCCGCTGGTCGGATGGGCGTTCGCCGGCAACGTCAACCCGTTGGGAGCGCGGCTGCGCGCGATGATGGGATCGGATATCTCGCACTGGGACGTGCCCGACATGACCGAGCCGGTCGCGGAGGCTTACGAACTGATCGAAAGCGGCCGCATCACCAAGGATGATTTTCGCGAATTCACCTTTCTCAATCCCCTGCGCCTGCATGCGGGGATGAATCCGCGATTTTTCCAGGGCACCATCTGCGAGAAGGCGGTCGCCGACGCCCTGGCCCAAGGCATTGGCTGACGGCGGCCGTCAACCCGTCATCCGCAAATCCCGCGGCGACGCGAAACCATCAAGCGGAGGCCATTCATGGCGAAGGACAACGCGAAACCCCTGCGCACCGTGCTGTTTTGCGCCGATACCGAAGAGGCGGAGATCAACGCCGCTTACACCTCCGGAGCCGACTCCATCGTCATCGATCTGGAAGAGCCGAAGACTCCTTTCCCGCCGCGCGAGCATGAGCGCGCGCGCCAGATCGTGAAGTCCTTTCTCGGGTCAATCGCGCCCAAGGCGGACCGGCCATTAATCTTCGTCCGGGTGCAGCCGCCCTCAACCGGTCAGACGCTAAAAGACCTGCGCGCCGCGATGGGCGAGCGGCTCGCCGGCATCCTGGTGCCCAAAGTGCAAAGCCCGGCGGACATTCATGCCGCCGACGCCTTGTTGACCTGCATGGAAGTCGACCTGGGACTGCCGATGGGCACCACGATGATCTATCCGATCCTGGAGACGGCGCCGGCGTTGCGGCTGGCCTATGAAATCGCGATAGCGTCGCCGCGGGTCAGCTACATGGGCGGCGCGATTTCGCGTTTTGGCGATATCCATCAGGCGGTGGGATATCGCTGGACGCAGGAGGGTCGCGAGACCCTGTTCATCCGCTCCAAGGTGCTGCTCGACGCCAAGGCGGCCGGCATCCGCTATCCGATCAGCGGGATGTGGGGCGGCGACCTGGACGACGAGCAGGGCTTGCGCGCGTGGTGCAAGGAACTCCGCGATCTGGGCTATTACGGCATGATGATTGGGAATCCCCGCCTGGTTCCGATCGTGCACGAGCACTTCACGCCGTCATCAACGGAGATTGCCTATTGGAAAGATCTCGACCGCCTGGCCGCGGAGGCGGAGAAAAACGGCTCAGGCCCGATCATCTACGGCGATCCAAACCGCGGCGAGGGTCATCGCGTACACATCGCGCACGTCGGCTCCGCGCGCAAAAACCTGCTCTGGGCCAAAGAGTTGGGCGTGGCGTAAAATCAATTTTAGCGCGATTTCCGCTCTTCTCTCCCTTGCGGAAGGCGCTATTTCATCACCTCGCCCGCGGCTGTGGACCTGGTCCGCAGTCGCAAGCCGGGAGAGGTCGGCGCGCGATTTGTGCGAGCAAGTCGCGTGACGGGTGAGGATGACTGATACACTTCAAGCACCAACATCCGTTCTCTTTTTCGGTCAGCCGCGAATCTGGGTGGCGCGATGTGCTTCTCAGTTGATGTAGTTCTTGGCGATTTTCTCCAGGATTCGATGGCCCTCACCGCCTGGAGGCAGAATCAGGTCGCCGAAGACGAACCGGTGGCATCCCGCTTCTTCGTACTGCGCGAGGATTCCTTTGGGATCGGGCGCATCGGGCCGGATCAGAACCACGGAAATCTCGATCTTGCTGAAATCGCGCCCGGCTTCTCCACACATCTGCTTGAGGGTGGCCAATTCTTTCTTGAGCCGCGCCGGACTGAGATACACCGGCATCCATCCGTCGCCGATCGCGACGGTATTGCGCAGCGCACGGGCACAGGACTGATTGAAGCCGCCGGCGCCGATGTGGATCGGAGGATAGGGTTTCTGGACCGGCTTGGGATAGCAGTAAACCGGCGGGAACTTGACGAATTCACCGGAGAAGCTCGCTTGCTCCTTGGTCCACAACTCCCGCGCGGCCTTTAGATATTCGACCGTCATGGGCCATCGGCGCTTGAAGTTGCCGCCCATGATTTCGGTTTCCTCCGGCAGCCATCCGCCGCCGACCCCGAAGATGAAGCGGCCGTTGGAAAAATAATCGACGCTGGCGACTTCCTTGGCCAGCAACAGCGGATGCCGCTCGGGCACCAGGCACACGCTCGTGCCGATCTTTATAGTCTTGGTTTTGGCCGCGGCCACCGCCAGCGCCACGAAAGGATCAGGGAAGCGTTTATAGCGCTCGGGAATCTCGCCGCCGTCGGGAAACGGAGTTACATGCTCGACCGGAATAACCGCATGCTCACCCAAAAAGGCCGACTCGAATCCCAGCGACTCGCAGGTGCAAAAGTATTCTTCCACGCTGATGGTCTGTTCGGTGATGACACTTGCCGCGCCGATTTTCATGGCTTCCTCCGGGGTCAAGCTTAGCGTCGTAACGCCTCCTTATAACGCGCTTCGGACCTCAGGCCAAACGCATCCGCTCACGCCGATGCAACGGACGCCGACGCCGGCTGCGGATACGTTGCGGAATCGATCGGGCTGGCGTTTGGCGGCCCGGCAAGGCTATGGTGAGGAGATAAATCTGCCGGGGGATACAACATGGCGTTCGAGCCGGTAAACTTTGCGGGGAAAAAGATACTGGTGACCGGCGCTACCGGGATGGTGGCGCGGCCTTTGGTGCGCACCTACAGCAAGGCGGGCAAGGTCTATGCGATGGCGCGCTACGCCAGGGAGGAAGACCGCAGGGCGATCGAGGAACTCGGCGGAATACCAATCGCGGCCGACCTGGCGGATCGCGAGACGCTGTCGGCCATCCCCGAAGATATCGATTATGTGATTAACTGTGCGGTCGCGCGGTCGAATAAATTCGATCGCGACTTCGCGGCCAACGGCGAGGGGGTGGGTTTTCTGATGGCCCGATGCCGTCGCGCCAAGGCCTTTTTGCACTTCTCGACCACCGGCGTTTATGAATATCGCGGTCACGAGCCGCGCAAAGAGTCGGACCCGCTGGCCGACAATCATCGGGTAATGTCGGCGACCTATTCGATCTCCAAAATCGCCGGCGAAAGAGTGTGCATGTTCGCAGCGCCATATTTAGGCGTCCCGACGACCATCGCGCGCCTGTGCGTGCCCTATGGCGACAACGGCGGCTGGCCGTATTTTCATCTGATGATGATGAAGAACGGAGCGCCAATCGAGGTCCATCCCGAACGGCCGAACTACTACAATCTGATCCACGTCGACGACTACGTGGAAAAGATTCCGCGATTGCTTGCGGCCGCCAGTCCCGATGTAACGCTGACGAATTTTGCCGGGTCGCCGCGCGTGAGTATCGAGGAGTGGTGCGGCTATCTCAGCGAGTTGACCGGACTGGAACCGCGCTACGTGGACAATCCCAAAGCGTTCGGCAGCCTGTGCACCGACCTGACCCGGATGCACGAGCTGATCGGTGAGACCAAAGTCGCTTGGCGCGACGGTATCCGCCGGATGGTCCAGGCGCTGGCGCCGGAGCTGATGGCGGGCCGCGCCGCCGCTACGGCGTCTTGACGCGGCTTGGAGAGGCCGACATTGCGGCCGTGTGCTCATGGTACGCGCAGAATGTCGCCGCCATGACGGAGGTATCGAAGCCGCGCCTTCAAGACTTCCGCGCGAGATTACGGCGATCGCGCTGTTCGCGAACATCAACGATGAGCTTGTTGGCATCAGCTTGGGACAGCGGACCACGGCCGTAAAAAACCCAGACCCCGCGTTCCTTTCTGAGCGGCGAGTCCAAGTGCAGCGGACGCAGCGTCAAGTGGCCGCCTGTCGTTTCGAGTTCGAGCCGATCTCCCGGTTCGAGTTGCAAATCGTCGCGTACGGCCTTAGGAATCACGACGCGTCCGGCCTTATCGATTGTGACCATAGTTGACATTGTTGACAGCATGAAATGGTTTTCCGCCAGCTGTCAAATGGCATAGCCGCGCGCTCACCGCCCCGTCGCGCCGTCGCCGCGCAGGGTCATGCAGGTGCTGGAGGCGCGCGCCACCATTCGCCCGCGCTCATCGACAATATCGCATTCCACCAGGCCCACGACCCGGCCGGCGCGCACGATTTTGGCCTGTGCGCGAAGCGTCGCGTTCCACACCGGCCGCAGAAAATTGATCTTGAGCTCCAAGGTCGTGAAGCTCTCGCCCTCGCCAAGAGTACTGCGATAGGCCGCGCCCATGGCGGCATCGGCGATATCGCACAGCACTCCGCCGTGCAGGGTGCCCATCGGATTCGCGTAGCGCCCGGTGGCTTCGAATTCAATCGTCGCCTGACCCTCGGCGGCGTTGCTCAGCTTGAGCCCGAGCAGTTTACCGATTGGAGCCGGGAATTCCTCTTGCGCAATATCTTTGACTGATCCGTCATCGGTTCCTGGCGCAGTATTCGACATCGTTTGATCTCCCGGGGGTTTTGGTATGCCGCGCCGCCGCCTTGCCTCAAGGCGCAGGCGGTCGCCGGGCGGCTTGCCGCGACGCTCCCCCGCGATCTATTAATGACGATCGCAATCTTATATATTAGTGACGAGTGTCATTAAAGATGTCAAGCAACGAATCGACTGTAAGGAGGGCTGGATGCGGGTTTCGAAGGAAAAGGCTGCTCAAAATCGCCAAAAGATCGTGGCCGCGGCCGCGCGTTTATTCCGCGAGCGGGGCATCGGCGCCACCGGGGTTGACGCGATCACCGAAGATGCCGGCCTGACTCACGGCGCGGTGTACAGCCAATTCGGATCCAAAGAGGCGATCGCGGTTGAAGCGATTCGCGGCGCGCTCCAGGGTTCTGAGCATCTGTGGCAACGCCTGCTGGAGCGCAAGGGGCGCAAGAAGGCGTTTCCAGCGATCGTGACGGCCTACCTGTCGGCGGAGCATCGCGATTTCGCGGGCAAAGGCTGCGTCGTCGCGGCGCTGGGTAGTGAAATCAGCCGGCAGCCCGATCGCGTCCGCGAGGCTTTCACTGAAGAGTTGAAAGACGCTCTCGAATTCCTGGCGGGAGTGGTGCCTGAAGATGAGCCATCACGCAGCTCTGACGACGCAATCATGGCATTTGCCGCAATGACTGGCGCGTTGATTCTGGCGCGGGCGGTGAGCGACGAAAATTTCTCTGACCGCATCCTGAAGACGGCCGCCAAGCGCGTCGTCGAAGGTTTCCCTCGCCAACGCAGCGCTCACCATTCCTCAAATAGCCGGAGACTTGGCGCAACCGCATAACCCGAGGAGGACCTGGCATTGGAATCGAGAAACGCTTCCGTGGCGGTGATTGGAGCCGGTGATTATATCGGCGCCGCCATCGCCAAGCGGTTCGCCGCCGAGGGCTTCACGGTCGTCGCCGGACGCCGCAACGGTGACAAGCTGGCGCCGTTGATCGCCGAGGTCGAGGAACTGGGCGGAGTTATCTTGGGACGCTCACTGGACGCGCGCAAAGAGGATGACCTGCGCGGCTTTCTACAAGCGGCTGACCAGCGGGCGCCGCTCGAAGTCTGCATCTTTAACGTCGGCGCCAACGTCAACTTTCCGCTGCTCGAAACCACCGATCGCGTTTTCCGCAAGGTCTGGGAAATGGCTTGCTATGCGGGATTCATAGCCGCGCGCGAAGCCGCCCGCCTGATGCTGCCGCGCGGCCGCGGATGCATTTTCTTCACCGGCGCCACCGCGAGCATGCGCGGCGGCAGCGGCTACGCGGCCTTCGCCAGCGCGAAATTCGGCCTACGCGCCGTGGCCCAAAGCGTCGCGCGGGAATTGGGACCAAAGCATATCCACGTCGCTCATCTGGTCATCGACGCGGGCGTCGACACCGCCTGGGTGCGCGACCGGATCAGGGAGAACGAGGGTGAAGAGGCCGCGAACAATCTCGATCCCGGCCGCCTGATGAGTCCCGCGGCGGTCGCGCAGGCGTATTGGCAGCTTTACCAGCAGCCGCCGGACGCGTGGACGTTCGAACAGGAAATCCGCCCCTTCGGGGAGAAATGGTGACGCGATGCCAACAGTCGAATTTCATTTCGATTTCGGCAGCCCCAATGCCTATCTAAGCCACCTGGTAATTCCCGAGATCGAAAAGCGTACCGGGGTCAAATTCGAGTACGTGCCGATACTGCTCGGCGGCGTCTTCAAGCTGACCAACAATCGCTCGCCGGCGGAAAGCCTGGTTGGTATCAGGAACAAACCCGAATACGAGCGGCTCGAGACCCGGCGGTTTATACGCCGGCATGAGATTACCCGATACAAGCCCAATCCGTTTTTCCCGGTTAACACTTTGGTCCTGATGCGAGGGGCGATCGCAGCGGAGTCGATGGGCGTGTTTGAACGCTACGTGGACGAGATGTTCCGGCACATGTGGGCCGAGCCCAGGAAAATGGACGATCCGCAAGTGTTGCGAGCGGCGCTGGAAGAGTCGGGACTTGACGGCGAACGATTCTTCGCGCTCGTCCAAACCGACGCGGTCAAGAACAAGTTGCTCGAGAATACCCGGCGTTCGGTTGAGCGCGGCACCTTCGGCGCACCGACGTTCTTCGTCGGTGAGGAGATCTTTTTTGGCAAGGATCGACTGCGCGACGTCGAGGAGATGATCCTTGAGTCGCGGTAGTCACAAAGGCCAAGTGTTTGAACGCGAAGCTTTTGACCCTGAAACGAGTATAATTCCAAGCGGAGTGCTTCGCGGAGTGTCAGTGCTTATAGGCGATATCTGTGTCGCGGATCTGGGGCGTGTAACCTCTCCCTCACCCGCTCCTTATCCTGAGACTGTCGATTAACTCCTGAAACCGACCTCGCCCGCAGCTTCGGACCGGGTCCGCGGCCGCACGCCGGGAGCGGTCGGCGCGCGATTTGCGCCAGCAAGTCGCGTGACGGGTGAGGGTGCAGGTAGGCCTGCAAAGAGAGTCAGGCGAGCAGAATCTCGCAGTGCGCCAATACGTTTATCCTACTTGAGATGTATCAGAACCCTCACCCTCTCCCACAACTGAATGTGGGCGAGGGAACCGAATCAAATTCGCTTCGGGCTATTGCCGGTCAGCGTCGGCCGATGGTCATGCCTGGCCGCAGCGTATCAACTGGCCCGGATAGGCTTTGGTATCTTTGCCGTCCTCGAATGATACTTCGCCGTTGACCATGATCCAGCGGTAACCGCGAGGGCGCTGCACCAGGCGCGAATCGTTATCCGGCGGCAGGTCATTGACGAACTCCGGCTCCTCGATGCCCAGTTTATCCAGATCGTAAATGATTAAGTCCGCCGCCAACCCTTCGCGGATGGCGCCGCGGTCTTTGAAACCCGCCACCCAGGCGGGCATGTAGCTCAAGTGGTAATGGGCCTGCTCCAGGGTGATAGTGCCGGTGTCGCGCACCAGCCACGTTAACAGGTCGGTCGGATAGATGCCCATGGTCTGGAACTTCGCGTGTGCGCCGCCGTCGGAGAAGCCGGCGACGGTGCGATGGCTGAGTAGTTCCTTGCAGTACTCGGGCCGCGAGTCGTACACGCCGCTGATCCAGTGAGTTTGCCAATCGTCCGCCGCGGAAACGTCGAGCAGGGCGTCGATGACGTGCTTATTCTCCGCCTGGGCGATATCCGCCACGGTGCGATCCTGGTACTTGGTCCGCAAATCGTCGCGGGAGATTTTTCTACAGACAAAGTTCGCGATGTCACCCGCGACTATCGGCTGCTTGCTGCGGTCATACACATGCCTCAGGATCTCACGCCGCGCCGGGTCGGTCAGCTTGGCCCAGCGTTCCTCAAACGGACCCATCAAGGCTTCGCGCCAGGCGTCAACGTTGTCGAAGAAAGTCCAATCCTCGCGAAAGCAGCATCGCATGTTGAGGCGCACCGTGACCGCATGTCCAACCAGGGCCACACCATTGCGATTGTATTCGTCCACCACGGCCGCCTGTGCGCGGAATATAGCGGGGTTGGTGCTGTTGGGAACGATTCCATTATAAATCAGCGGCCGATTACTCGCCTGCGCCAATTGGCCGCCGAAATCAATATCGCCGCGCGGCCCCTCTATCGGATCGCGCGTGCGGCTGGCGATCTGCGCGTACTGAATATGACCGCGGTCGAACTTGCGCAGACCCCGGGCGAGAGTCAGATAGAACTCGTCCGACATCAGGTCCGAGATCATCAACGAACCATCGTAGTCGCGCTGGGTCGAGAACCTGCCGCTCAGACGCTGCGCGGCCCATCCGTTGGCGCCGGCCGCCATCGCCTGATCCAGAATCGCGACCATCTGGCTGACTTCTTTTTCGTTCGGCTGCCGGCTCTTGGCCTGATCCCACCCGCCCATCACATAGCTGACCAATGGCGTGACCGGCACCAGTTGCATCATGTTGACGGCTTTGGGCAGGCGCTCGATGTGATCCATCCACTGCGGGAAGGTCTCCCACGTAAACGGCATCGTCGCCTTCATCGCCGCGAAGGGAATCGCTTCGTTGCGCTCCATCGACAACATCGCGCGTTCGGCGTCCTTGGCATGAACCGGGGCGAAGCCAAACCCGCAGTTGCCGTTGGTGACCGAGGTCACGCCGTGCCAGCTTCCGATCGAACAGGCCGGGTCCCAGAACACCGGAGCGTCATAATGGCAATGCAGATCGATAACGCCGGGAGCGATTATCAATCCGGCAGCATCCAATGTCTGCCGTGCCTCGCTGCTCTTCAGGTAACCGATTTTGGCGATCCTGCCGTCCTTGATGCCGAGGTCGGATTTGAACGGCGGAACTAGAGTTCCGTCGACTATAGTTCCACCCTTGATGACAGTATCGAACTCAGCCATTGCGTTATCTCCATCGACAGTTGGTAGCGCGGACGGTCGTTATATCCCGGAGTTGGATTGCGACGAATCGATCCGGGACCTGGAAGCAAAAACTTCGCGACCCTGAAACTCGTATAACACTGCGCTTTTCCGGCTTCAAATGGAACGAAGTAAAGCGGCGCATTGACGGTAAAAACGGAACAAACGTTATTTCGGAACCATTGGCGGCAAGATCCTGTCCGGTTTGACAAGCCGCCATCGTCGGACTTACATGCGAGTATACCACCGTCGCGAGGGATGCCCCATGGCCACGTTCGATACCATTATCAAAGACGGGATGATCGTTGATGGCACGCGGATGCCGCGCTTTCGCGGCGATGTCGGCATCAAGGACGGCGTGATTACCCGGATCGGACGGCTCAAATCCGATGACGCCGCCGAAGTGCTCAACGCCTCCGGAATGATCGTGGCTCCTGGCTTTATCGATTTGCATACCCATTACGATGCCCAGGTCTTCTGGGATCCGTATTGCACCATTTCCGGTTGGCACGGTGTCACCTCGGCAGTGATCGGCAATTGCGGATTCGGTTTTGCTCCGGTGCGGCCCGACCAACGTGAGCGGGCGATGTTGACGATGACCCGGGTGGAGGCGATTCCTTACGTCGCGATGAAAACCGGGATGCCGTGGGACTGGACCAGCTTTCCGGAATTTCTCGACAGCCTCGACCGCAGCCCCAAGGGAATCAACATCCTGCCCTACGTGCCGATTGCGCCGATGCTGACTTGGGTGATGGGCCTGGAGGCGGCCAAGACGCGCAATCCCACCGCGGCCGAGGAGGCGGAGCTATGCCGCTTGCTCAACGAGGCGCTGGACGCCGGCGGCTGTGGATGGTCGGCGCAACGGCTGCAACCCAATTCCGGCGTGAACACGCAACGCGATTACGACGGCAGTCCGATGGTCACCGACGTCATGTCGGATGAGACCTGTCTGGCGCTGGCCCGGGTATTGAGCGCACGCAACAATGGCTTTATCCAGATGGTACTCGCGAGCGGCAATTTCAAACGCGACGCGATGTTTTTCGAGCAGTTGGCGGAGGTCAGCGGCCGGCCCGTCCTGTTCAACGCGGTCCAGTGTACGGCGGCCTTTCCGGACCTGCATCGCAAGTCGATCAAGTGGCTGGAGAAATGCCGCCTACGCGGACTTCGAGTGTATGGCCAGGGAATTACCACCGACGCGGGCCTGAATTTCACCCTGGAGGAT
The DNA here is from genome assembly GCA_963805995.1 of uncultured Pseudomonadota bacterium. GTDB lineage: Bacteria > Desulfobacterota > Binatia > Binatales > Binataceae > JAJPJA01. The sequence goes on from CAWDWL010000010.1 coordinate 42,626, forward strand.
TTCAACCTGTTCGACGACGCCGACGCGTGGTGCGAAGCGACGCTGGGCACGCTCGAAGAACGCCGGGCCAAGCTCGCCGACCCGGCGCGCCGGCCCGCGCTCAGAGCGGCCAAACCGATCATTGCTACCACCGACCTGGGTGCGATTATCATCGTCGAGGTCAAGCGCCCGGACTTGAAGCACCTCGAAGGTATGACGCTGCGCCAGGTGGCGGAGCACGAAGGCAAACATATAATTGATGTCATGCTGGATACGGCGCTGGCCGACGATCTGCAGACCGACTTTTATGCCGCCGCGATCAACAGTCCGCTCGAGCTGCAAAAGGAAGTGGTCGCTTACGAGTATGTGATCCCCGGCGCTTCGGACGGCGGCGCGCATACCAAGTTCCTCACCGCGGGACGTTATCCGACCGAGTTTCTGATCAAGCACGTCCGTGAGCATCACACCGTGACCCTGGAAGACGCCCATTGGCGCTTGAGTGCGCTGCCCGCTTACTGCGCGGGCTTCAACCAACGCGGCACGATTAGCGAAGGTTACGCGGCCGATATCGTGGTTTATGATTACGATAGATTGGGAATTGCGCCAGTCGAGATTGCGCGCGACCTTCCGGGCGGCGAGTGGCGGCGGGTGCAGCGTCCGCAAGGTTATCGCTACATCATGGTCAACGGCGATGTCACCTTCGTCGACGGCCAGACCACGGGCCGCTGTCCCGGCGAGTTGTTGCGTCACGGCCAGAGCCGGCACTAAGAGGGGTCGCCAGGATGCTGAGCTTGCAGGAAATCTCCGATCGTCTGGAAATCCAGCAGCTCATGGTCGATTACAGCAGCGCAATCGACCAGCGCGACTTCGACCGCCTTGACGACGTCTTCACACCCGATGCTTATATCGACTACCGCGCGATGGGCGGAATCGACGGGCGCTATCCCGAAGTGAAGGCGTGGCTGAAGCCTGCACTGGGAGTGTTTCCGCATTACTGCCACATGATCGGCAACATGGCGATCAAGGTGAGCGGAGATACCGCGTCAAGCCGCACCATCTGCTTCAATCCGATGGAGGTCGATCTCGGCCAGAGCCAGCGCCAGGTGATGTTCCTCGGTTTGTGGTACGTCGACAAATTCGCCCGCACGCCGAAGGGATGGCGGATCACCGAACGCGTCGAGGAGGGCTGCTACGCGCACAACGTACCGGCAGGGATCAAGGTCACTGAGGGGTGAGGCATGGCCCACAGCTGAATGTTGATGCACAAACACTGGCGCAGCCTCTTGCTATCAGGAAACAATGCCGGCAAACCGGCGCCGTTAATATCTTCGTTTCTTTAAGCAGTCACTGGCGGCCTGCGCCGGCGCCGGTTCCGTTGGAGACTCACAACTGGTACGGGTTGCTCGCCGCGGCAGCGATCAGGTACCACGTCGTGGCGGCGAGGTGCATGTTCGGGTAATAGGAAAACCCGGTTCCGGTGTTGAGCACGCTGGAAGCGGCGACCACACCTGATCCATTGGGAATCGCGAGCCCGTTGATCTTCTGACCCAGCCCGAGGGCGCTCTGGGCCAAGGTAATCTGACTGATGTACTCCGCGGCGGTTGCGAGGTCGCCGTTGAAGGTTGGCAGGTCGCGACGGGCCCCCTGTCCGCGCGCGAGCAGGGCCGCCGCCATCTGCGCCGTCCCCTCCCACCAGACAGCATCGGGGTCAGGTAAAGGATCGGTCGGGCTCGCCCGCTCGGTCGCCCGCCGGCTGACGCCGCTGAAGCTCACGCCGCTCAGTCTCAGGTTGCCCTTCAAGCTGGAGTTAAGACTCTGCGGGGTGTCCGTGCCGATCAGGTTGGTCTTGGTCCAGTCGAGCGCGTCAGCATAACGGCGGTCCAGCAAGGCAAGGTAGGACTCTGACTGCACCTCTTCCAACACCACGACAGTGTCGATGGTCTTCCCGTCGTTCGAGCCGGTGTAGAAGAAGCCGTCGTCGGCGTTCCACATGCGCTCAACGAACTCCAAAGCGTGCCGGCCACGGATCTTCCAGCCCGCGTTACCGGTGAGCGGCGCCAGCAGGTTGGTGAAAAAACCGTAAACATCGACGTTATGCTCGGTCAGCTTGGAGCTCAGTCGGTGGTTGTTGCGGTCCACGCCAGCGCTGTAGCCACCCAGGCCTTCGGTGTCGAAGGCATTGTCCACAATCCATCGCGCCAGCCGAAGCGAGCCTTGAAGGTACCGCGGCCTGCCGGTGTGGGCATACAAGTGCGCCAGAGCGATCCCCACCCAGCTCATGTCCGAGACCGAGCTGCCCTGAAAGAACCACGGAGCGCCGACGAGATTGACGCGGCCATCCTCCCGGACAAAGTATGAGTCGTTGTGGGCATTTGACAAGGTGAAGGGTCCGACCCAATAGGCTTGCCGCACGCGGCCGTCGTCGTAGGTTGGGTCGTTCGTCTGTGCGTAGAGAAAACTGTCGCCGAGCAGCATCGCCCGCGCCGCGTCTTGCGCCCTTCCGCGTTCGAGATAGGCAAGGATCGCGTAAGCGTTGTCGGGAACGAACGCTGTGCTGCCGAGCCCCTGCGAATCGGAATAGCTCTGGACTAGCCGTAGCGTCCGGCCCCGCTGATAAGCGTCCATCGCAAATGACAGGTAGTCATAGGCACGATTGACCGCGGCGTTGCGCAGGTCAACGGCTTGGTCTGGAGAGACCCCCTCTGTTGGGGCATACTCGGCCCGGGCTTTCGACTGGCTGAGGTTCCCAGTCACACCCATACCCGCTGCACCCGCGATTCCCATGCCAAACCCCAGGAATTGGCGTCGATTCATCCGTCCTTCCCTGTGACGCTTCTTATCGCATCACCTCGACAGTCTCACCCACCGCAACTCCACCTCCACAGCTCTGAACGCTCCAAAGCCACGTCTGTCAAGGGCTTGTAAGTTTTACCAAATCGGTAGTCAACTTGAAAGATGGAAATCCGGGTTAAGGGCGTAATTTTGAAATTTCGGCTACGAACCTGACCCGGGACCGGCGCCTTCGCACAGACCCGCATAACGTGGTGCTTGTGGCCATCGTGGAGATGTTGTTTTGAAGGGTCTCTGTCCCCTCGCTCTCTCCCACGGAGGATGGTGAGCGAGGGGACAGCTACCTACCGGGCTAACGGGCCGCGCAATAACTTGCCCGGTTCGGCGCCGGTGTGTTCGTTATTGCGCAACAGCACCTGGCCGTTGACGACGGTCGCCAGCAGGCCGTCCGCCTTTTGTTTCAGCCGCCGCGCTCCCGCTGGCAGATCGTAGACCAGCTCCGGCATCTGCGGGCCGATCGTATCGGGATCAAACACGATCACGTCGGCAGCATAACCTTCACGCAGTAGGCCACGTCCGTCCAGACCCCAATGGCCGGCCGGAACCGAAGTCATCTTGCGGACCGCTTCCTCCAGGGTCATGGCCTGTTTCTCTCTCACCCAATAGCTCAAGAGGTGGGTCTGCAACGAAGAATCCATGAGTTGGGAGACATGCGCGCCGGAATCGGAGAATGTTGGGATGGCGAGCGGATGCTGAAGCATCGCCAGGACCTCGTCCTGGTTCTCGTTGGCAATAGTCTGGAGGAAGAATTGCTTCAGATTTTTAGCCAGTGCCAGATCGATTAAGACTTCTACCGGATCGCGCTTTTGCTCATCGGCGATTGCGGCGATTGATCGATAGGGCGGCAGCGGTTTGTCCAAAAGGAAAATGCGTTTAAAGTTGGCGTCGCGGACCTCGGCGCCCACTCCACCCTCAGGGTCGCGACGCTGGGCGTGAGCCGCTTGCACCAGTTGGCGGCGCAGATCCGGATCGCTAAACGCGGCCTCCTGCTCGGCCAGCGGCCGCTTGCGGATCTCGCGCCATACCGGCAGGCGGTCAAAGGGCGTCACCGTCTGGAAGCCGAACAATACATTCAACGACCGCGTATGCGCCTGCCCGAACATCCGCCCGCCCGCCGCCACGGTCGCGTCGATATTCGCCAGCACCGTCTTCCAGTAATCCGCGGGCAGCGCCTTGGCCGAGAACACGCCAAATGTAACCGGCACGCCGGTATCCACCGCGAGACTCTTGAGGCGCCCGAGGTATTCGGGGATGCGGTCGTGGTCGCGCATGTCTTCGTTCGCCAGTTCGAATACCCCGGCTCCCAGTTCGCCCATCACCCCCACCAATTGGCGGACCTCATCCCAACTGGCCAGGCGGCTGGCGACCGGCTGTCCCTGCGGAGTCTGATGCGAAAAGCTGCGCGAGGACGTGAATCCGATTGCGCCGGCGCGGATCGCCTTGCGCACCTCGCGTTTCATCGCCGCCAGATCGTCACCGTTGGCCTGCTCGCTAAACGCGCGCTCGCCCATAATATAGGTGCGCAGCGCCGAATGTCCCATATAAGCCGCATAGTTGATGCCCTTGGGCAGCCGTTCCACCGCGTCGAGATACTGGGGGAAATCCTCCCACGACCAGCGGATTCCGGCCTCCATCGCCGCGGGCGAGATGTCCTCCGCCCGCTCCAGGTTGCGCATCACCAGGTGTTTTTCGCTTTCGCGGCACGGGGCCAGGGTAAAGCCGCAATTGCCCATCACCACCGAGGTGATGCCATGCCAGCACGAGCAAGTGCCGAGCGAATCCCAGAACACCTGCGCGTCCATATGCGTGTGACCGTCGATAAAACCCGGCGAAACCACCGCACCCTGGGCGTCGATGACTTCTTTCGCCGACTCATTCAATTTGCCGATAGCGGCAATCTTGCCGGCAGCGATACCCACGTCGGCGCCAAAGCGCCGCGCCCCGGAGCCATCGATAACCTGTGCATCGCGGATGATCAGATCCAAAGACATTTTTTTAATCTCCTTCGGGTTTGCGCGCGGTCGAAGGACGCGAACAGCAATTCGTTCAAACGGCGATTCTGGATAAGCTTCTCCCTGCCTTGTAACACGAAAGTCGCAAGACATTCCACTCCACCGTAATCGCACGGATATCGTTCTGGTCTTGGACAATTGCGGCGAACGAGGGCTATTTTCCTTCAGCACGGCGACCGGAGGAAAGACATGAAAATCGGACTCAACATGCAGATCACGGACACTACGCCGCATCCGATGGAGATCGCGCGCAAATGCGAGGCGCTGGGCTTCGAATCGATGTTCGTCAATGAGCACATGGTGGTGCCGGTCGATCCCAAAACCCCCTATTACTTCGGCCGTCCGGGCGATCCGATTCCCGAGTACTACGCGCACTTCCCCGAGCCCTTTATCGCGCTGGCGATGGCCGCCGCGGTGACGAAAAACATCAAGATCGGCACTTGCGTGTCGCTGCTGGCCGAGCACGAGCCGATTTCGCTGGCCAAGGCGATTGCGACGCTGGACTTTCTGTCGGGCGGACGCTTCGTGTTCGGCGTCGGCGGTGGATGGCTGCGCGATGAGGCCGAGGTGATGGGCGTGGACTTCCGCCGCCGATGGCCGATGGTGGTCGAGTATCTGCGTGCGATGAAGGAACTGTGGACCAAGCGCGAAGCCAGCTTCCAGGGCGAATTCGTCAACTTCATCCCGGTGCGATGCTACCCCAAGCCGGCGCAAAAGCCGCACCCGCCCATTCATATCGGGGCCGGCGACCATAAGGGTCCGTGCGACCGCGCCCTGCGCAACACCGTGGCGGTGGCGGACGGCTGGATGCCAACCCTGATGAGTCCCGAGCGGATGGCCAAGGAGCTGGCCACGTTGCGGCGCATGTGCGAGGAAGCCGGCCGCGACTTTGATTCGATCGAGATCTCAATCGCGCTGGGCTGGCAGTACACCAAGCCCGAAGCCCGCGCGCTGGTCAAGGAATACGCGGCGATCGGAGTCCATCGTGTGATCCCGACGATTGGCGCGACGATGTTCGATGAAGACCCCGCGATCGTCGAGAAACTCGGCGACGCGTTTTTGGGTTGATCCGGTGGAGCGAGGTGGTTCGCTATTCGACGCGGGCGATGATTCCGTCTTCCAGCCAGCGCAACAGCAACGCGCCGGCTTCCTGCGCGGCCTGCTGCTCTTCCAGATCGTCGAAGACCTGGCAGATCTCCGCGAAGCTGGCTCCGGCAAGCAGCCTGGATATCGCGCCGGACTTCGCGCGCGTCCATTGGCGCGTGGAAAACATGGAAGTCTTTGCCGCGCCAGACTCGTATTGAAGTCGCATCCGCTTCAACTGCTTCAGGATTTCCCTCCGCCGCCCACAGCCGATGGACCGGCCACGACGCGGTCAGCGTTTCCAGCGAGCGGACCGGAACCAATTGCCGATGCGGCCATACCGCGGAATCGAGTTCGGCCAGCTTCGCCGTGGTGAGCGGCGCGCCGTCGTCGGGAGCGTCGAAGGCGTTGACGCGGGCCCATTCCAAAGCCGCAAGGCCGGCGAGCCACGGTGGCAGATCATCATGAGCGCGGATGAACTCCGCCAGTGCGCGTCCCAAATGGCGCACCGAGGGCTCGGTGGACGGATGGGCCTTGAGATAACCGCGCACGAGGTGTGCGAAATCTTCGTCACCCAGCAATTGCGCGACACGGGGGAAATCCTCGGCGAGCACGTCGCGCAGGCGCAGGTAGTAGGCATCGGCGTAAACTTCCAGGCGTTGGGCCGGCTCCTGTGTGCGGCTGGGTTCGATCGCCTCAACCAGCTCGGACTCGAAATCGTATTCGCCCGGCTCGCCCGCGATCGATCGCCAGAACCACGACTGGACCTCGCGCAGTTTGGATTCAGCCATCGAAAATCCCCGACCCCCTGATGCGAATCTTACTCCAGGATCCCTCCAGTACACGAATAATCGCAAGCTCTTTGATGGCAGGTGCGCGCGGATAGTTTCGTTCCTGTTGGACCGCGCCGATCCTGCAAAGGTGGGCTTGCAGGATCACCGTCCATCAGGAAGGCGGCAGGGCGCCGGCTTCGAAGGCGCCGATATCGCAGGCATTGGGGTGATCGGGACTTGGCCGGCCAAACCCTCTCTGGTCGGTAGTGATGGGCTTTGCTTTGGGCTGCGACTGGTCAGTGCACATTTCGAGCGGGATCGCGCCGCTGGCCGGACTGCCAGTTGCAATCGGGACCGTCTGCGTCGGACCCCCGTTGAATCCCAGATTGGTCAGCTGCGGATCGACGTTGTCACCGATCTTCCTGCCATTGGCGCCGGTTTGGTTGCCGAAACCGCAGGTATCGTCATCGGAGATGTTGTTTCCGGCATTGGCCACATGCTTACAATTGCCCCCGACGTTCTCAGCCAGGATCGTCCCTCGAATGCTGGACAAATCATTTGTGCTGACGATGCCACCGCCACCCTGACTGAAAGCAATGGTGCTGGCGGTTACGGTCAGCGCGGCCTGATTCGAAATTGCGCCACCTGTCACTTTGGAGTCGTTGGCCCAAAAAGTACTATTTATGATGTTCGCGTCGCCGTTGAGGTTTGCGATTCCGCCGCCCGCGCCCATCCCTTTATTGGCGATGAAAACGCTATGCGAGACCTTCAGAGCACCGTTGAGCACGTACGCGCCGCCGCCCTGACCCTTGGAGCCTAGCGCTTTGTTGCCGGTGACGATGCTATCGGTTAGCGACACATCGCCTCCATCTAGGTAGAAGCCGCCGCCATGACCGCCGTTGGTGCTGTTCGACGAAACAGTGGTCCGGCTGATGTGCAACGAACCCCCGATATTGGCGATCGCCCCGCCATTATCAGCATTGTTAATGCCGACCTCGCTGTGGAAAATCCGCATGGTGCCAAGATTTTCGATCGCGCCGCCGACAACCGCGGAGTTAAATCTCAGAAAGGCGTTCACCATGGTCATGTCACCATGGAAATTGTAAATGGCGCCCCCGCTTCCATCAGTGCCGGTGGCACGGCTGCTGTTGAACTCAACGTCGCCGATGAAAACTACTCCGCCGTTGTTGAAGATAACGCTCCCCTGCGGCGCCCTTGCGTCCTGGAAGGAAAGTTGCTGCAGAATGAGAGCGGCATTTTGCGACACTCGAAAAATACCAACTTTTTTGCCACCACTGATTATCAGACCTGAACTGGGCGATCCCACGATGGTCACGAAGCCATCGGCCACCTCCAGCGGGCTGTGCAGGGTGAGTACGCCGAACAAACGACTGAGTTCAATGGTGTCCGCCCCGGTGCCGGATTTACATCCATCCACGGCGCGGGCTTTAGTGGCCGAGAGAATCGCCGACCGCAGGCTGCATTCGGTCTTGCGACCCGGATCGGCCAGAGTGTTAACCGTGATGGTATTTGCCCAGGCGACTGCCGGCGCTGTCATGGCCAAAAAAAATGCGGCCAGCCACCCCATCGTAGTGCGCCGCCATGATGTCCGGGCGCTATGCCGCCACTCGCGCAGGATCTCAATCATATGTGCTCCAATCGACGATTAGACTGCCACGATAAAGTATAAGCGCAGCTTCCTGTTGTCCGTCTAACACAATAAAGCGAATTAGAGCAATATGGAGCATCTCTGTAAGCTTGGGAAGATGCAAGCGCAGACTGGCGTAACAAATGATGACTTTGTTCTATTTCGGAGGCTTGGATAAACCAAGCTCGGCCAGTATCTCGTCCGCGTGTTCGCCCAGCTTCGGTGCGCGGGCGTAGATTCCCGATGGCGTCCCGGTGAATTTGATTGGAGATCCCGCCAGCGTCACCGGCGGGTTGTCGCCCGGCATCGGCGTCTCGACCAGCATCCCGCGCGCCCGCGGATGAGGATCCTCGAAGATGTCCTTGCCATTGTTCACTGGACCCATCGGCACCTTGCCGGTAAGCGCGGCAACGACCTCGCGCGTGGGCCGCGCGCCGGTCCATTCCGAGACTGTGGAGCGCACCAACACGGCATTTTTGAGTCGCGACCGGTTGACGCGGGTGCGCTCGTCGGTGGCCAGTTCAGGATGCCCCATCAATCCGCACAGGATCTGCCAGTGATGGTCGGTCTGGGCCGCGATCGCGACAGCGCCGTCCTGGGTCGGGAAGATGCCGTAAGGGACCAGGGTTTGGTGATTGTTGCCGCTGGGCCGCATCACGCGGCCTCTCATGGAATATTGATAAGTCACCTCTTCGGACAGCGCGAGGATCGCGTCGTACATTGCGACGTCCATGAACTGACCCTGTCCGCTGCGCCGCGCGGAGTGGATCGCGGAGACCACCCCCAGCGCGGTCAGGGTGCCGGGATAGATATCGCCGACGGCCGCGCCGGTGCGATAGGCGGGACCGCCTTCGGGGCCGGTGAAGCTGACCAGTCCGCCCATCGATTGCGACACCACATCGAAGCAGGGCCGATCGGCATACGGACTCAGGCCCGTTCTGGGGTCGCCAAAGCCGCGGATCGCGGCATAGACCAACGCCGGCTTTCGTTCATGAAGCATTTCATATCCGAGACCGAGGCGGTCCATCGCGCCCGTCCGCGAGTTCTCGATCAATGCGTCGGCGGTATCGACCAGCTTGAGCAACACCTCGCGATCCGACTCCTGCTTCAGGTCCAGAACGATGCTGCGCTTGTTGCGGTTGACGCTGGCGAAGTAGCCGCCGTAATCGCAGCCTTTGGTATCGGGTGGAAGCGGACCCATTGCGCGCGGAGGATCGCCCCCCGGCGGCTCCACCTTGATCACGTCCGCGCCGAGATCGGCAAGCAGCATCGTGCAAAACGGACCCGCCAGATACTGGGTCAAGTCGATGATTCGAATGTCGGCCAGCGGCCCGGTGCGTTGGTTCATCACCTCCCCATAGCTGCGGCGCCGGCATCCTGCAAGTCGCCGCTCCAACCTCGAAGCGGAAATGAACTTTGAGTAGATTTTGCGTGCAATATCCGTGGTTGGCTGGGGGCGGAACCTGTGCCGAGGCTCAAGGCGAGCAACTTCTCTCTCGCCTCAGCCACCCTCACCCCCGGGAAGAGTGGGTGAGGGGACCAAAAAAAGCCTCTCCCACAGATGCGAAAGTGGGAGAGGCGATTGGAAAGCGCGGTCGTCAGTGCGCGGCGGGGCGGAACTTCGGCAGCGTCACCTCGTCGCTGAGTTTTTCGAACGTCACCTCGACCGGCATCCCGCACTTCACCTTGGACGGTTCGATGTCGATCACGTTGGACGTTATCTTCACGCCTTCTTTCAGCTCGATCACTGCCAGCGTATAGGGCACCTTGATCGCCGGATGGTAGGCGCGATGCATGATGGTGAAGCTGAAGACTTCGCCGCGCCCGCTGACCGGAACCCAACTGGCCTTGGATGAATCGCACGCCAGGCAAAGCGGCCCCGGCGGAAAGCGCAGCTTGCCGCAGTTGTCGCATTTCTGGAGTGCCAGCTTATGCTCGCGGGCGGCGTCAAAAAACGGCTTCAGATCAGGCGTAACCTGGGGGATTAGTTTGGGCTCTTCCGCCATTACAAAACTCTCCGTTGCGTAAAACTACAGAGCGGTCCTCGCCCTCTTTAAGGATTGGTTCCCATCACCACCACCGAGTGGGTGGACAGATTGCGGGTCTGGCATGACGCGAGCACGAGGTCGTGCTTGGGCGACTGGCGCTCGCCGCCCTCGCCGCGAGCCTGGATGATCGCCTCCGAAACCGGCGTCATACCCCACATGTAATAGGAACTCAGCTCTCCACCCCCGGTGTTGACCGGAATCGAACCGGCGTGACCAAGGCGGGTCTGGGCCGCGAACGGACCGCCCTCGCCCTTTTTACAGAAGCCGTAGCCTTCCAGCGACAGCAGGACCGTGATCGTATAGCAGTCGTAAAGCTCGGCCACCTGGATGTCCTTCAATTCCACCCCCGCCATCTTGAACGCGGTTTCCTTGGCGATCGGGATACCGGTGTCAAGATTGTCGAGCGTGGGGCCCGGATGATGGCCCTGTCCGACGCCGAGGATATACACCGGCGGTTTTTTGAGGCTGCGGGCCCGTTCAGCCGAAGTGACAATGACGCAGACGCCACCGTTGGAGACCAGGCAGCAGTCATACAGATGCAAGGGTTCCGTGACCCAGCGGGAGGCGTGATAGGCCTCCAGCGTCAGCGGCTCCTTGTAGAACTGTGCCATCGGATTGCGATTGGCCCATTGGCGCTGCGACATCGCGATCGCGCCGAGTTGATCCTGCGTGGTGCCGAACAGATGCATGTGACGCTGGGCCAACAGCGCGTAGATCCAGTTGGCGCCGAATGCCCCGTAGGCACTGTCGAGCCCCCGCGGAATACCATAGGCGTCACCGGCGCCGCCGCCCTTTCCACCCGGAACAGGCGGCTTGAGGGGAGCGTCGGCAAAGACGCAGGCGACCACGTTGGCGGTTCCAGTGGCGACCGCCTGCGCCGCGCACGCGACCGCGGTGCCCGCGCTGGAGCCACCGGCATTGATATCGGCGAGCAGCCGCGTCGTCAGCCGCATCGAATCCTGGAGCGCGAAGGAAGCGGGGCCGCCGTCGCGGAAAGACACCCCGGTGGTAACCAGCAAGCCGTCCAGGTCGGAGCGTTTAAGTCCAGCGTCGTCCAGCGCCAGCGTAATCGCTTCGGTGGCAAAGCCAAGCGCGTTGGAGTGGGCGAAATTCTTGCCCATTTTGGTGATCCCAAGCCCTGCGATCGCCGTCTTTCCCTTTAAGCTCATATAATTCCTCCAGGTCCGGGCTCCGGCCGGGCGCGCGACCTTACCGCATGCCGGCACCGCGCATCCGTTCCCACAGCATCGCAATAGGATCAATCCGAATCGGTGTCAAATACCGCGGCCGCCGCAACGCGGTAGCGTCCCGCGGACGCGATATGGCCGTCCCCGGCAATCCGGGCGGGCGTCGAAGCGCGCGCGACGGGGCCTTACGCCAAGAAATGAGCCCAGCGCATTTCGAGCGTGCGATCACCGGTTCAGCGAGGTCGTCCGGCGCCACGGGGGATTTCGATTACATCGAGGGTTTTGGAAATATCACCTAGTGAGTAACAAGTAGCTATCGAGTAAATAACTAAAACGTCACACTCGGAATTCGCGGGCCCGAATTAATGTTTCCTGAATCATCAGTTCAATATTTCGTCATACCCGCCCGTCACGCAAGACATTTTCATAGTATACTAGGTAATGCGTGACAGTCCTGGGACAACGACCGATTATCCGAAGAGGTGGGGATGGGATGGGCGAAGATGGTTTAAGCCAAGGGCAATGGTGGGACCGGATCGGACAGCTCCCGGCCGGTGCGGTGGCGGCCGCAACCGCCCGCGAGTCCCATAGATCGATCTGGATTTCCGATTTGCACCTGGGTACGCGCAGGTGCAAAGCGAGGGAACTGCTCGATTTTCTGGATCAACACGAAGCCGAAACCCTCTACCTGGTGGGCGACATCGTCGACGGCTGGGTCATGGGGCCGTCATGGTACTGGAGCCGGGAGCAGGGCGCTGTGGTCGAAAGGATTATCGCCTGGCACCAGCGCGGCGTGCGGGTCATATTCCTGCCCGGCAATCACGACGAGGAAAGCATCGACCTGACGCAAGCGCTGCTCGGTCCGGTGCCGACCGCTCCGGAATTAATCCATCGCACGGCGCAAGGCCGCCGGATGCTGGTAATCCACGGTCATCAGTTCGACGGTTTACTTAATCCCAACCGCTGGATCTGGGTCCTTGGCGCTCAGGCCTACCATCACGCGCTTCGAATCGACCGCTGGTATAGCGAGGAACCCGACCGCACGGAGCGCCGTGAGTTCTCGCTGGCTGCCTACTTCAAGCGGCGGGTCAGCCAGGCGGTCCGCTATCTGACCGATTTCACCGACCGCACCGTGTTGCGAACCGCCCGCCGCCACCAGGTTGACGGAGTTATCTGCGGCCACACGCATTACGCTGAACTACGGCGCATCGGACCGATTAGTTACATCAATGAAGGCGACTGGGTGAAGAGTTGTACCGCCCTGGTCGAGGACCACGATGGCGTCCTGCGGCTGTTGTATCGCGACGCGGAACAAAGCCGATGGGCCGAGCGCGAATCGTTCGCGGATAAGGCCGAATCATGAGCGCCGCGGGCGCCCTGGCGGAGAGCGCGCGCAGACCGCGGGTTGACCTGATCTTCTTTGACGCCGGCGGCGGCCATCGGGCCTCGGCGACGGCGCTAAAGGCGGTGGCCGATCAGCAGGGCCGTCCATGGGAAACCCGTGTGGTCAATTTGCGCGATCTGATCGGACCGCTGGATTTCGTCAACAACTATTTCGGCATGCGCTTCGAGGATTTGTACAACGGGCTGCTCAAGCGCGGGCTCACGGCCGGCACGGGAGCGATGTTGCGGCTGTGTCAATTGATCATCCGGCATAAGCACGCGCAGGGGGTGGCGATGCTGAAGCGGCACTGGTTGGCGTCGGCGCCCGAGGTGATCGTTTCAATGATTCCCAATTTCAATCGCGCGATCTTCGACGGTTTGCGCGCCGCCGACCGCGCCGCCCGACGGCCGCCCACCCCGATGGTGACGGTGCTGACCGACCTGGCCGACTGTCCGCCGCATTTCTGGATGGAGCGCCAGGAACAGTATTTCATTTGCGGCACCGCCAGGGCCGCACAGCAGGCGTTGGAGATGGGACATCCACCGCAGCGCATCTTCCGCACTTCGGGAATGATCGTGGGTCCGGAATTCTATCAACCACTGCGGCTGTCGCGCGAATATGAACGGCGGAGGCTGGGTCTCAAAGGCGACCTGCCCACCGGACTGGTGATGTTCGGCGGCTTCGGCTCCCGGCAGATGCTCGCGATCGCGCGGCGGATGGCCCGCGCCAGACTCAAGACACAACTCATCTTCCTTTGCGGTCACAACCAGCCCCTGAAGAATCAGCTGGCCGCGATGCGCCTGCCGTATCCGCACCGGGTCGAGGGTTTTACGCGCGAGATCCGCTATTTCATGGGCCTGGCGGATTATTTCGTCGGCAAGCCCGGACCCGGCAGCCTGAGCGAGGCGCTGGTAGCGGGATTGCCAGTGGTGGTCGAGCGCAATACCTGGACCATGGTCCAGGAGCGCTACAACACGCAATGGATCCGCGAGCAACGTCTCGGCATTGTGCTGCAATCCTTCAGCGAGATTGCCGGAGGTATCGCGCCGATGCTCGACCCTGAGCAACTGGCGAATTTTCGCGCCCGGGTCGCGGCGATCAACAATCGCGCGGTGTTCGAAATTCCCGACATCGTGGCGACGCTCATCGCCTCGCGGCGCGACGCGGCATGCGTCCCTGCGCCGATTCCAGGAATCGAACTGGGCTCCACGCCATTCCCGTCGTTTTCAAGCGCGCGCAGCGCCCGTTAGTCAGCGGCCCGCCACAGCGGCCGTCCAGCATCCCTGCCGACTCTCGTCCGGGAGCCGTCTTCTCTTTTAGCGCGCGCTGCGTTAACAGTAGTCCACCGAATCATTCAGCGAAGGCATTCAGATGGATTTCAGTTTATCGCCCAAAGCCGAGGAATACCGCCGGCGCGTTAGCGCCTTCATGGACCAATATGTCTATCCCAACGAAGAACTGGCCGACCAACAGATAATCGCCTCGGGCAACGAGCATCACGAGCCCGAAATCGTCACCGAACTGCGCAAGCGGGCCAAAGCCGAAGGGCTGTGGAACCTGTTCTTTCCCGACGAGAAGCATGGCAAGGGGCTTAAGAACGCCGAATACGCTCCGCTGTGCGAGATCATGGGCCGCAGCCGCATCGGTCCCTATATCTTCAACTGCGCGGCGCCGGATACCGGCAATATGGAGATCCTGGCCGAGTTCGGCTCGCCCGAGCAGAAGCGCCAGTGGCTGGAGCCCTGCCTGGAGGGCAAATTCCGCAGCTGCTTCTCGATGACCGAGCCCGAGACCGCGGGCTCCGACCCGACCCAGTTGCGCACTCGCGCGGTGCGCGACGGCGACGACTACGTGATCAACGGCCACAAGTGGTTCACCTCGGGCGCGCTGCACTCCAAATTCGCGATCGCGATGGTGGTCACCGACCCCGACACCGAGCCACATCGGCGCGCCAGCCAGATCATCGTTCCGGTTGACACGCCGGGGTTCAAAATCGTACGGCCGGTGCCGGTGATGGGACATACCGGCGGGGGCGGACACTGCGAGATCACCTACAAAGATTGCCGGGTGCCGGCGACCAACGTGTTGGGCAAGGAAGGCGACGGCTTCGCGATCGCGCAGGCCCGCCTGGGCCCGGGACGCATCCATCATTGCATGCGCGCCATCGGCGTTGCCGAGCGCGCCTTCGAACTGATGTGCAAGCGCGCCAATACGCGCTGGACTCACGGCAGTTTGTTGGCCGACAAGGCTAACGTCCAGCAATGGATCGCGGACTCGCGCATCGAGATCGAGGCTACCCGGTTGCTGGTGATGCGCGCCGCATGGAAGATCGACACGGCCGGCAAGAAAGGAGCGCGTGACGAAATCGCCCAGATCAAGGTGATGGCCACCAACATGGTGATGAACGTGCTCGACCGCGCCATCCAGGTGCATGGCGCCCTGGGCGTTTCCGATGACACCCCGATTGCGCGCTTCTGGCGCGACAGCCGCACCTTGCGCATCGTCGACGGCCCCGATGAGGTCCATCGCATGACCATTGCGCGCCGCGAATTGCGCAAATGGAAGTAGGGCTGCGACGCGCCCGGATCAAGTTCGCCATAGGGTTTCAGCCATGACGCAACAAGCTGTCCTTCCGGAATACACCGAGGTCAGGGAAGAAGACCGGTTCGAGGTGGATCGGTTGCGCGAATACCTGCGCGGCAAACTGCCGGGAGCCGACGGTCAGCTCGAACTGATGCAGTTTCGCACCGGCAGCTCCAATCTCACCTTTCTGCTGCGCCTGGAACGCGACGAATGGGTGCTGCGCCGTCCGCCGCGCGGTCCGGTCGCGCCCACCGCCAGCGACATGAATCGCGAGTACCGCATCCTGTCGCGGCTGTGGCAGGGATTCCCGGCCGCCCCGCGCGCGATGCTATTTTGCGAAGACGCCGAGGTCATCGGCGCGCCCTTCTATATCATGGAGCGGCGCAAGGGCGCGGTCGTAACCCTGCGGCAGCCTTTTCCCTCCGCGCTACGCGGCCATTCGCCGTCCACCTACCGCCAGATGGCGGAAGCGTTTATCGATACGTTGGCGGACCTGCACGCGGTGGATTACCAGGCCATCGGGCTGGGTAATTTCGGTCGGCCCGAAGGCTTTCTGCAGCGCCAGATAACCGGCTGGATTGGACGCTGGGAAAAGGCCAAGACCCAGGAAGTTCCGCTGATGAACAAGCTGGCGGAGTGGTTTTTGCAAAATCAGCCGGCGCCGCAACCCCCGGTCATCCTGCACAATGACTTTTACCTGCATAATGTGATGTTTGACGACCGCTTCCCGGGCCGGATCGTCGCCGTGCTGGATTGGGAGATGTCGTCGTTGGGCGATCCGATGATCGACCTCGGCACCGCGCTCAACTACTGGCGCAATCCCGATGACGCCGCGGATTTCCTCGCCCTGAGCGAAGGCTATCCCCATACCGCAATCACTCCGGGAATGCTGCGCCGCGAGGAGATGGCGCAGCGCTACGCGGGGCGGACCGGCCGCGACATCAGCGCCTTTCCCTATTACCTGGCCCTGGCGTATTGGAAATATGCCACGGTGGTGGAGCAGCTTTACCTGCGCTTTGTCCGCGGACTAACCACGGAGGCGCGCTTCGCCAACTACAAACTCTACGCGCCGGTGCTGGCGCGCGAAGCCGCCAAACTCGCCGCGCAGCTCGGCTTTCGCGATTAGTCACCTGACCACGCGCGTTGGTGTTCCGAAGTACCGGACTCCGATCGGGGAAACCTGACTGGTTAGAATTGGTTAATCGCCCTGGTCTGCGCGATGGCGAGCGATGCCGTGGGCGCGGGTCACCTTGAAGAGGCGGCGGCGCAAGGCGTCGAGGCCTTCACCGTCGGCGGCGGAGCAGGGAAAGATGGGAGCGTTGAGGGGCTCGAACAGGCGCAGCATCGCGGCGCGCTCGCTGCGGCGGATCTTGTCGGCCTTGGTGACCGCCACTACCAGTTCAAGGTCCCTGCCGCGGACCATTTCAGCCAAGGCGAACTCTTCATCCTGCGGACCCCGGCGGGAATCGATCAGCAACAGGACCGCCGACAGGTTGGTCCGCTCCGTCAGGTAGTCGGTCATCAAGGCGCCGACCTTGCGCGCCAGCACTTCCGGCATTTTGGCGTAGCCATAGCCGGGCAGATCGACCAACGCCAGGTCTTCGCCCAGGCTGAAGAAATTCAGCGCCTGAGTGCGGCCGGGCGTCCGGCTGGTGCGGGCGAGCCCCTTGATCGCAACCAGCGCGTTTAACAGCGAACTCTTGCCGACGTTCGAACGCCCCGCGACGGCGATCTCGCGCCGATTCCAGCGCGGGCAGCCAGCCATCTCCATCGCCCCTCTTTCGAACTTGCACTCGATCTTCACGCCGTTAGTTCTACCAGGGAAAGCAGGTCTCGATGCGACCGCCTTCCTCGAACGCGTTTATAAAATGGAGCTGGAAGAATGGCGCGACGGTAAGCCACCGGACGCCGCCAAGGTCGCTGCGCAGAACCAAGGCGGCCGCGCAGGTAAGGATTATCGCTGGTCCAACTCATCGCTTCGCACGGCGCCGTGCTCCGGCGTTCCTTGATCGTCAGTGCGAAAGTGCACCGATCGCCCGGGCAGGCCCTCAGCCGGCGTCACGCTTGCGTGGCTCTTTCGTTCCCCGCCCATGGCGCAGCAGCAGGCCGGGAGTTACTCCCGTCGATTTCCCGTCGACGAACGTGACCTCGCCATTGACCATGATATAGCGATAGCCGCGCGCGCGTTGCACCCGCCGCCATTCACCGCCAGGAAGATCGTGAACCACCTCTTTGGGCTCGATGCCCAAAGCGTCGTAGTCGTAGATCACCAGGTCGGCCGCATATCCTTCCCGCAGCACCCCGCGGTCGGGGATCCCGCCGCAAATGGCCGGCCACGCGCTCAGCTTCCAGTGCGCATCTTCCAGGGTGAGCATCGCATGATCGCGGGTGAACGAGGCCAGAAATTCGGTCGGATAACGGCCCCCGCAGAAAAACTTGGTATGCGCGCCGCCGTCGGAAATACCGGGGATCGAGTAGGGATAGTTGACGATTTCCTTGAGCAGGTCCAAACGGGTATGGGGCGGCGGCGCGTCGAACACGGTGCGCAACCGATCGGCGACTGCAACGTCGAGCATGGCGTCGACGATATGGCGATCCATCTTCGCGCTCGCATCCTTCAGCGTCAGTCCCTCAAGGTCTTTGAAGCGCGGCGTGTGAATCTCCTCGATAACGAAATTCTCCAGTTCGCCGATGACCAGCCGCTGCCCATTGGCATACTCCCTGAGTTTGGGGCGCCGCGCGGGGTCGCTAAGCTTCTTTAAGCGCTCTTCAGGACTGCCCAGCGTGGCCTCACGCCACGCCTCAGAGTCGTCAAACAGGTTCCAGTCCTCAAAGGTGAAGGCAAAGCGGGTGGTATTGCTTTGGGCCTGCGGATAAATGCGCAATCCTTTGGCGTGACAGTAATCGAACCATGCGATCAGAAAACGATGGATCTGCGGTTCGCGGTCGAACGCGATTAGCACCTGATAAATCAGCGGACGCCGGCTTAGTTCGGCGAGCGTTTCGACCTCTTTCATGTCATGGGCGGGATCCGCGGTCGCCATCGACAGTTGCATGAAGCCTTGGTTGCGCCGCCCCAGTTCACGGGCGAGATTGCGGCAGGTCTCGTCACCCATCAGGTCGGTGACCATCGGCGTGCCGTCATAATCGCGTTGCAGGCAGACCGGGCCGCCGGGATGGAAGCGCTGCGCTGACCAACCGCATCCGCCGGCGTCCATCGCTTCATTGAAAAGCCGGACTATCTCGCGCTCTTCGGTGGCGTTGGGCGCCCGGCTCTTGGCCTCCTCGGGATTCCCGATCACCCACGTGATCAGCGGACTCAGCGGCACGCATGGCAGCACATTGATGCCCTTGGGATGGCGCTCCAGGCTGTCGAGGAACTGCGGAAATGTCACCCAGTCCCAGGGCAGGCCGGCCTTCATCGAGGCATAAGGGATGCATTCCAGCCGGGTCATGGTCAGCATCGCGCGCTCGCGCAGTTCGGGTCTCACCGGAGCGAAGCCGAACCCGCAATTGCCAATCACGGCCGAGGTCACCCCATGCCATCCCGAAATCGAGCAATAAGGGTCCCAGAAGATCTGGGCATCGTAGTGCGTGTGCAGATCGATAAATCCGGGCGCGACAATGAGACCGAAAGCATCAATGGTACTGGCGGCATCGCTGGCCTCGAGCTTGCCGATTTCGACGATCCGTCCATCCTTGATTCCAATGTCGCCACGGAAACGAGGGGCGCGGGTCCCGTCGATGACCATCCCGTTGTTTATGATCGTGTCGAACCTGGGCATCAGTTATCCTCAAGGGGGTATATCAGCAGCATGCCGCTTGGGGCAAGTTGGCGTTCTTTAGAGCACTATCCGTCCGCCATCTGAAGCCTCAATAGCTGCTTAGGCGAATTCAATACGCGGCGGGGATGGCATCGAATCGCCACCATGGTCACGAATCCGCAAAAGACGCGCAAGCTGGGCATTCAGCGCGTAGCGCAATTCCCGCAGTTTCAGACCCTGATAACGGTCGGAATACGGTCCGAGGAAGCGCAGCGCAGCCTGCAGATGAAGGATAGCACTTGAAATCTCACCTTGAGTCAGCTTGTGATTGGCGACCGCCGCGCGCAGCAGACCCAGGTAGAGTTCCCAGTCCGCATCGTCAGCCACGTCCATCGCCTCTTCCATCGCTTCATGAGCTTCGAAAAACTCCCCGCGGTTGAAGAGTTCAACTCCCTTTACAAACAACTCCCGCGCCGAATCCAGATCCCGATTTTGCTGATCCACGCGATGATCGTATCACTTCGGCAGGATTGGTTCCTGACCGCACACCCATGTGATGCTCGAGCGCGAACTTAAGGGTCCAAGCCAGTGGGGCGGGCATCCGCCCTCTCCCTTAGACATAAAGGGAGAGGTATAAAATCAGATAGGTTCTAACTCGTTGCGAAGAAATCACAACTAAGCTGCTATCAATGTGAACCCCGAAGTCAGCGTTATCATACCGACCTATAATCGATGCGCGATGCTGCGCGAGGCCGTCGGCTCGGTGATCGCGCAGCGTGCTGTTGGGTTGGAATTGATAATCGTCGATGACGGTTCGACTGACGGTACCTGGGAAGATCTGCATCGCGGTGAGTTGGCGCGGATGATGGATCGCGCGCCGGCCGCATGTCGGGTCATAACCGAGCGGACCGGTCAACGCGGGCCGGCGGCGGCCAGGAATCGCGGGGTGGCGCTGGCGCAGGCGGATTATGTGGCTTTCCTGGATTCCGACGACTTGTGGGCGCCGGAAAAGCTCAGCCGTCAGCTCGCTTACATGCGCATGCACCCGGAATATGCGCTGGCTCAGACCCAGGAGTCGTGGATGCGAAACGGGCGGCGGGTGAACCCGGGCGTGCGTCATCTCAAGCGCTCGGGCGATATCTTCGAGCCCTCGCTGCGCACCTGCCTGGTGAGTCCGTCGGCGGTCATGATTCGCACCGGATTGCTGCGCGAAATCGGCGGCTTCGATGAGAGACTGCGCGCCTGCGAGGACTACGACCTGTGGTTGCGGATTCTAAGCCGCTATCCTGCCGGGCTGCTGGACGAACCGCTGGTCATCCGGCGGGGTGGGCATCCCGGCCAGCTTTCAGCCATCGTGCCTGCACTCGATCGGTTTCGTATCCGGGCTTTGCTCAAACTATTGGCTGCTCCCGGTCTTGCCGGATGCCGACGGATGGCGACAGCGCAAGTGCTGGCCGGGAAGTGTGAGATCTATGCGCAAGGATGCAGGCGGCGCATGCGCCCGGACCAATTCGAGTTTTATTCGGCGCTGGGCACAACCGCGCGCGTCTGGTGCGACGGCGGCGCCGAACCCGCCCTCGATTACTGGAGCATCACGCTGCAAACCCAACCAATTGAGCTGGACCCGAGGTGAGCGACGAACCTTCTTACGCCGGCGCCGTCAAGGCCTGGGCTGACGAGCATCACGTGCCCGCCGCGGCGGTGGAGCGTTGGCTGATGCTCGGCGAGGCCGGCGCTCTCGCGCTGCTGTCGGTGGCCGGAGATTTGCGGCTGCGCACCGGCCAGTTGCTCAGTGCCTTGGAGATGCTGGCGGAAATCAGCGTACGCGAGGGCGAAGATGCCGCGGCAATCCTGGCCCGCGGCGAATTTCGCACGGCGCTGAGGGGCAGTGGATCGGGTCCCGAGCGGGCCCGTGCCTTTATCGATAAGCTGCGGGAGTTGCGTTATCCGCGCCTGGCGCGGATGCGGACCAAACTGGAGACGGCAGTGACGGCGATGCGGTTGCCGCGCGGTTTGACCGTGGTCTTGCCCAAAGATTTGAGCTCTGATGAGGTGATGATTCGGTTGACGGTGCGCACCCCGGACGAGCTGGAGAATTTGCTGGGCGCTCTCCAGCGGCGGACAGAGGAAATCAAGGCGCTGCTTGAAGCATTGGGCGGGTCGGATGAGATTTGAGCTGGATCAGGTTTTTATCGAGGAGGCGTGCCGCGGCGGCGCATTGGCCCGGCGCGTGCGCGAGCACCTGCCCGCTCATGTCAGCGTCGAGTATGTCGCCGATGGGCGCCAGGCCGCGATGCCCGTTGCGGACCACGCGGACCCGTTTGCGGCGGGCAAGCGACGGCTGATCCTGATGCGTCGGCGCAGTCCGTTCCTGATGGCGTGTCCGGCGGGCTCGGGCGAGTTCGCATGCTGCGGATACCTGGTCCTGACGCTGGCTTCGAACTGCCCGATGGACTGCGCCTACTGCTTTCTTCAGGAGTACGTGGCCGATAATCCCGGATTCCAGGTTTACGCCAACTACGCCGGCGCCTTCGATGAACTTGAAGCGCTGTCGGCCAAAGCTCCCAATCGTCATTTCCGGGTCGGAACCGGTGAACTCGCCGATTCGCTGGCGTTTGACCGGCTGACCGGCCTGAGCCTGGACCTGGTCGATTTCTTCTCACGGCGCAAGAACCTGCTGTTGGAACTCAAGACCAAGACCGACGAGATTGAAAATTTATTGACCGTCGATCCCAAAGGACAGGTGCTGGTTTCGTGGACCTTGTCGCCCGCGGCGGTCTTCCACAGCTCGGAGCATCGCAGTGCGCCGCCCGCGGCGCGAATCGAGGCGGCCCGCCGCGTGGCCAACGCCGGGTACGCGGTCGCCTTTCATCTCGATCCGATTATCGCGTATCCCGATGCCGAACGTGATTACCTGGAATTGCTCGATCAGTTGTTCGCGGTCCTGGACCCGGCGCGGATTCGGTTCATCAGCATGGGTGGACTGCGGATGAGTCCGGGGCTGCGTGCCGCCGCGCGGCTGCGGTTTCCAGCGGATCCGATGCTGGCCGGCGAGGAAGTGTTAGCCAACGATGGACGTTATCGCACGTTCTTACCGCTGCGCGCGCGGTTGTTTCGGGTCCTGTCCGAACGGATCAGGAAACAATCCGCCGGACTTGCGCTCTATCTGTGCATGGAATCGGCCACCATGAGCGAACGGATTTTCAGCGGTCGCCCGTCCAATCCCGCCGCGCTTGGCGAACAGCTTGCGAAACCCTGGTAGAGTGTGAAAGCGATCAGCATTGGAATTGTATCGTTCTTATATTTTGATCACCCTGTTAGCAGCTTGCAGACCGGTCGCAAACAGCGGCTTTCGCGCCCCCCGCGCTGCTAGTAAACTTGAAAATTAAAGATGCCACTGACTTTAAGCCATATAGGCCGCAAAATTTTCGGCTCGAAGAACGACCGTGAAATAAAACGCTTGCTCCCGCTGGTGTCTGTTATCGGCGAGCTGGAGCCAACACTGGTGGCTGAATCCGACGACCAGCTACGGGCGCGGATTGCCCAGTGGAAAGAAAAGATCAGCCCGATCGAGGACGATGAGGAGCGCAAGGGCGCACTCGACGACGCGCTGCCGGAGGTCTTTGCGGTGGTGCGTGAGACTGCCAAGCGGACCTTGGGCCAGCGCCATTTCGACATGCAGTTGATCGGCGGCGCCGTCCTGCACGAGGGCAAGATCGCCGAGATGAAAACCGGCGAGGGCAAGACTCTCGTCGCCACGCTTCCGGTCACTCTCAATGCCTTGACCGGCCGCGGCGTGCATGTGGTCACGGTTAACGACTACCTGGCCCGGCGCGACGCCGAATGGATGGGACAAATCTATAAGTTCCTCGGGCTGAGCGTGGGCGTTATCGTGCATGGTGTGACCGACCAGGACCGCAAGCTGGCTTACGCCTGCGACGTCACCTACGGGCAGAACAACGAGTTCGGGTTCGACTACCTGCGCGATAACATGAAGTTCAATCTGGAGGACTACGTCCAGCGCCCGCATCATTTTGCGATCGTTGACGAAGTCGACTCGATCCTGATTGACGAAGCCCGCACGCCGCTCATCATCTCGGGCGCCTCCGAAGAATCAACCGATACCTATTACGTGGTCGATCGCGTGATTCCGCGGCTCAAGGAGGAAGCGGACTTCACCATCGATGAAAAGCTGCGCACGGTATCGCTTTCCGAGGACGGCGTGACCAAGGTCGAGAAGCTGCTGGGAGTCGAGAATCTTTACGACCCGCGCAATATTCTGCTGATCCATCACGTCAACCAGGGGCTCAAGGCCCACACGCTGTTCAAGCGCGACGTTGATTACGTAGTCAAGGACGGCGAGGTGATCATCGTCGATGAGTTCACCGGGCGCCTGATGCCGGGGCGGCGCTGGAGCGACGGCTTGCATCAGGCGGTCGAGGCCAAGGAAAACGTAAAGATCGAGTCGGAAAACCAGACCCTGGCCACCATCACCTTCCAGAATTACTTCCGCATGTACAAAAAGCTGGCGGGGATGACCGGCACCGCCGACACCGAATCGGTTGAGTTCATGCAAATCTACCATCTGCCGGTGATGGTGATTCCGACCAACCGCGAGATGATCCGCATCGACCATCATGACGCGATTTACAAGACCGAGGCCGAGAAGTTCGACGCCGTCATCGAGGAAATCAAGGACTGCCACGAGCGCGGTCAGCCGGTGCTGGTCGGCACGGTATCGATCGAGAAATCCGAGCGGGTTTCCAACCTGCTGAAAAAGACCGGCGTCCGCCATCACGTACTCAACGCCAAGAACCACGAGCGCGAGGCGGAAATCGTGGCCCAGGCTGGCCGCCACGGCGCGGTCACCATCTCCACCAACATGGCCGGCCGCGGCACCGACATCGTGCTCGGCGGCAATCCCGAGTTTATGGCCGCGGCCGAAACCGGAACCAGGGACCTTAGTGAACCCACGTATGCGGCGGCGCTGGCCAAGTACCGCGAGCAATGCGCGGCGGAACGCGAGCAGGTACTGGCCGCCGGCGGCTTGCACATACTGGGCACCGAACGGCACGAATCGCGGCGCATCGACAACCAGTTGCGCGGCCGCTCCGGGCGTCAGGGCGATCCCGGCTCGTCACGCTTTTACCTTTCACTGGAAGACGATCTGCTGAGAATCTTCGGCGCCGACCGGCTCAAGGGCTTCATGAGCAAAATCGGCATGGAAGACGGGATGCCGATCGAGCATCGCTGGATTTCGCGCGCGATCGAAAACGCGCAAAAGAAGGTCGAGGCGCACAACTTCGATATCCGCAAGCATCTGCTCGAATATGACGACGTCATGAACAAGCAGCGTGAGGTCGTCTACCATCGCCGCCGCGAGCTGTTGGGCGGCGAGTCGCTCAAGGACGACGTGCTGGACATGTGCGATCAGCTCATCGAAAACATCGTCGCGGCGCATATCGATGCTGACCTCGGACCGGACGAATGGGATTGGAAGGCGCTGGACGATGCCCTTTATCGCCAGTTCAAGTTCCGTCCCGAATTTCGCGACAACGGCAGCGTGCCCGAAAATCCCGACGACCTGATCGAGATGGCGCGCGAGCGCGTGCGCAAGCTGCATGAGGAGCGCGAGGCGTCGTTTACGACACCGGTGATGCGCCAGATCGAAAAGATCGTCCTGCTGCAAACCCTCGACGCGTTGTGGAAAGACCACCTGCTGGCGATGGATCACCTCAAGGAGGGGATCGGATTGCGCGGCTATGGCCAGCTCAATCCGCTGGTCGAGTATCAGAAGGAAGGCTTTTCGATGTTCGAGCTGATGATGGGAGTCATGCAGCAGGACGTCGCCGAGAAGATCTTTTCGGTCCAGGTCACCCGTCAGGAGGAAGTCGAGCGCATCGAGCAGCCGCGTCCGCAAAAGGTCGTGATGAGCCATGGCAGCGAGCGCGAGGAGGCCGGCTCCGCGCAGATAAAACGCGAGGGCGACAAGGTCGGACGCAACGATCTTTGCCCGTGCGGGTCGGGCAAGAAATACAAGCGCTGTCACGGGAAATAGACGTGCCAGCGCTCATCCGACGCGTCGAAGGGTAGTCTGTTTCTGGCCGTGGCGCAGGCTTCCAGACTGTGATCTTTGTGCGCTCTTTTCAATGTCTCATCAGTCGGCATTATTTTACCCTCCATGATGGCGACGAGCGTGCCCAAGACTTTTCATCCAGGCGCGTCCTCGCGTTTCTGCCAGCTCGCAAACCCGCTAATTCGG
This sequence comes from uncultured Pseudomonadota bacterium, assembly GCA_963805995.1. Classification (GTDB taxonomy): domain Bacteria; phylum Desulfobacterota; class Binatia; order Binatales; family Binataceae; genus JAJPJA01. The sequence goes on from CAWDWL010000010.1 coordinate 68,199, forward strand.
CCACGCAACCAGGCTGTTTGAGCGCCCCCTGATGGTCCAACGGGTCCGGACTGCCTATGCCCTTAGTTTATCGGCGCCGTGGCTGCGCACCAAATTACCTCTGGCGCAGGTCACGCCCGGCCGGTTCACCGGCAGCACCCGCCATCCCAATGCATCGCAGAAACCAGGAGGTTGCGGAGGCGGGCTCACTGCACACGCGGCGCGCATCCCCTGATGGAAATTAAGGCACTGGTCGAGACGTTTGCGAGCCTTTCCGTGCAAAAAGCAATGTTCTCTAAGCGATTGTGCAGGACTTGAGAGGGCGCGATCTTTGCTCCTGTGGACTGCTTGGTCCTGCCGCGAACGGTCATCCAATGAGCTCGCGCGGCAGATGCATTCTTAAGGAGGACATGATTTTGAGCGGAAGTACGGGTCGTCTTCAGGCTATCGAGGCGGTCACCAATTACCATCCGACCTCGGAGCCACTGTCGATTTCGCAGCACTCGGCGATCGAGTTCTTCGGGATAAACGTATTCAACAAGTCAGTAATGAAGGCGCGCTTGCCCAAGCCGGTCTTCAAATCGTTGATACGCACCATCGAGACGGGAGCGACCCTGGATCCGTCGATCGCGGATACGGTTGCGGCATCGATGAAGGATTGGGCGATCGAAAAAGGCGCCACCCATTATGCGCATGTCTTTTACCCCTTGACCGGGTTCACCGCGGAGAAACATGACAGCTTCCTGTCGCCCGACGGCGAGGGCGGAGCGCTGGCGGAGTTTGCCGGCAAGGTGCTCACTCAAGGCGAGCCCGACGCCTCGAGCTTTCCCAGCGGCGGAATTCGCAACACTTTCGAGGCGCGCGGCTATACCGCGTGGGACGTAACCAGCCCGGCCTACATCCTCGATAATCCCAACGGCACCACGCTGTGTATCCCAACCGCGTTCGTGTCGTGGACGGGCGAGGCGCTGGACAAAAAGACCCCGCTGTTGCGCTCGCTGCAGGTGCTCAATACGCACGCGCAGCGAATTCTCAAGCTGTTCGGGCATCGGGACCCGGCCACCGTCGTATCGTATGCGGGAGCGGAGCAGGAATACTTCCTGATCGACCGGCATTTCTTTTTCTCGCGTCCCGATTTGCTCGCCACCGGGCGGACCTTATTCGGAGCGCCACCGCCGAAAGGTCAGGAATTCGAGGACCATTACTTTGGCGCGATTCCCGAGCGGGTGCTGGCTTTCATGATGGAGAGCGAGCGCGAGTTGTTCAAGCAGGGAATTCCAGCAAAGACGCGGCATAACGAGGTCGCGCCGGGCCAGTTCGAGGTGGCGCCGGTATTCGAACATGCGAACCTCGCGAGCGACCATCAGCAGATGCTGATGGTCACGCTGAAGCGGGTGGCCGAGAAGTACGGGATGGCCTGCCTGCTGCATGAGAAGCCGTTCGCGGGTGTGAACGGATCGGGCAAGCACGTCAATTTCTCGATCGGCAATGCGACGCAGGGCAATCTGCTCGATCCGGGCGATACTCCGCATGCCAACGCCCAGTTTCTGGTCTTTTGCGCGGCGGTGATTCGTGCGGTGCATAGGTGGGGCGGTTTGCTGCGCGCGGTGGTGGCGACGGCCTCCAACGACCATCGCCTGGGCGCGAACGAGGCCCCCCCAGCGATCATCTCGGTCTTCCTGGGTGAGCAACTCGCCGACATTTTCGACCAGGTCACCAAAGGCGGCGCCAAGAGCTCGAAGCAGAAGGAGACGCTCAAAGTCGGCGTCGACTCCCTGCCGACGCTGCCCAAGGACCCCGGCGATCGGAACCGTACCAGTCCGTTCGCATTTACGGGGAATCGGTTCGAGTTCCGCGCGGTGGGTTCGGGCCAATCGATTGCGGGACCGATGATCGCGATAAACACGATTCTCACCGAGTCCCTCGACTATATCGCGACCAAGCTCGAAAAGGCCGTCAGCGACGACCCGTCGAAGCTCAACGGCGCGATCCAGAGCCTGCTCGAAGAAATCCTGGCGGAGGATGGCAGTATCGTTTACAACGGTGACAACTATTCCGAGGCCTGGCACAAGGAAGCGGAGAAGCGCGGCCTGCCGAACCTGCGCTCATGCGTCGACGCGCTGCCGCTGCTAGGCACCAAAGAGGCGACGGAACTGTTCTCCAAATACGGGGTGCTAAGCGAACGCGAACTGCATAGCCGGATGGAGGTCTACGTCGAGCAATACTGTTTGGCGGTGTCGCTGGAGGCGCGGACCGCGATCGAAATGGCCAAGACGATCGTCTTCCCGGCGGCAATCCGCTACCAGGGTGAACTGGCGTCGACCTGCGCCAATCTTAAGGCGGTCGGCTACGTCTTCGATACCGACACTCTCGACAAGGTCACTGGGCTGGTTAAAGACTTGCAAGACGGGATCGCGAGGCTGGAGGCCTCGCTGGCCGAGCATGGCGGCGGCAGCAGCAAGCTCGCTCACGCCAAGCATCTGTGCAACGAGGTGATTCCTGCGATGGCGGCGGTGCGCAAGTCGGCAGACATGCTCGAAGGTATCGTGGCGGACGATCTATGGCCGCTGGCGACCTATCAGGAGATGCTGTTCATCAAGTGAGCGTCGCCGCGGACGATTCGACGGCGCAATCTCAGGATAAATGGACGGCGGCGGCTTCGGTCGCCGCCGTCCGCTTAAGCTTCCATATATGTTTTCTTCCCCGAACAGGGGGAGACAATTGAACCCCTAGGTCAACCCACCTCTTTTTCCACGAAAGCGCGCAGTCGTTCCACCGCCGCGTCCCATTGCTGCGAAATCTGCTCCAGATGTCGCCGCGCTTCTGACAGCCGCTGGGTGCGAAGCTCCCAGATGCGTTCGCGGCCGGCACGAGCACTGCGCGCGAGTCCGGCCTCTTCCAGTGCATACAAGTGTTTGGTGATCGCCTGACGCGAAACCTTTGCGCCTTGCGCCAGGCGCATGATCGACAGGGGTCCCTCGGCGCACAGTCGCGCGACGATGCGCAAGCGGTTCCCGTCGGCCAGCGCCGCGAAGATCGGCGCCGCTTCAGCAAGCTTAACCGGGGCGGCGGGACGCATTCGTGACATGATATGAAGTCGCCCTTCAGACCGCGAGCGCGAGGTACTTCTCTAGCAGCATCGCCTGCGCGGTCCAGCCCTGCTCGTTGGCGGCAAACGCCTTGGCGCGCCGTTCCAGCGGGATCCGATCGAATCCCGACTCGATGATGGTCAGCATCGTACCACCCGAGACCTCTTCCAGCTCGAACACAACCAGCGTGGTTGGCTCTTTGGAATAGTCCACGCCCGAATCCACGGCGAACGGATGCCAGCGGAAGGAGAACAAACGCATCGGTTCGATACGGTCGACGACAAACTCAAAACTGAATCCCTCGTAGGGTTCCTGCGTCTTCGCGACTTCTGCGTCAACGGTGGTCGGAACTATCCTTCCGGTCACGCTTTTTCCCGCGACGAAGGGGCCGTCCAACGCGACGCCGAACCAACTGCCGAACTGCCTGGAGTCACTGATCGCGCGCCATACGCGCTCGCGCGGCGCACGCAATAAGACCTTTTTCTCGATGTGATCGGTGTTTGTAGTCATACGCAACCTCCGGATTGCACTTATGATGACGCCGATTCGGATGAAATGCAACTCATGGGTTGCGCATTGGCGCTGCCTCAGGCGACGGCAAATGGCCGTTGCCATATAACATCAGGCGATTATCTTCGGGCAGCCGATCGAAATGATCACGCCAGCCGTCGATATCCGATCGGAGCTGCGAGGGCGCCATAGTGACAGCTTCCCGAGCAGGCTTTTAATGCCATAGTTCAATGTCTGGCTGTGACCCGACTTGATCAACATCGTCGAGGCAGCCCAATGTTTCCAGGTTTGGCTGATTAGCGGCGCAGTGAAATACTGGCGGCGGCACTTAAAAAAAACGAAATGCCATGCGATGGTCCCGGAGTCGGGAAGCCCTTATCCGATGGGAGCATTAACCGACAAATACTGTATCGTCGGGGTTGGCCAGACGCCCTTCATGAAGGCGTCCGGGCGCACACCGCTGTCGCTGGTATGCGAAGCGATCGGCCAAGCGATGGAGGACGCGGGTCTCCAAGCCAAGGATATCGACGGTGTAACTTCCTTTCAATTCATGGATTCGGCCAGCGCGATGCAAGTCGCCACGGCCTTGGGTATCCGCGCAAACTACGCTACCGACCTGCTTGCCGGCGGCGGGTCCGCCGAGGCCTTGATTTCGCAATCCATTGGGCTTATCGAAGCCGGACAGTGTAAGACCGTGGTGGCCTTCCGCTCCCTCAACGGCCGCTCCGGAACCCGGATGGGTGGACAAGCTACGGCAGGGCCAACCGCGGCGGCGCCTATTCCCGCTCAGGGCGACATGCAATTCATGCATCCGTGGGGCTTCACCACACCGGCACAATGGTTCGCGATGTCGGCGATGAGCTACCTGCGGGATTTCGGCGCCACGACCCGTTCATTTGCGGAAATAGCCACTACTTTTCGTTATCACGCCGGGCTCAATCCCAAGGCCATGATGCGGACGCCGATGACGATCGCGGACCATCAGCGCGCCCGCTGGGTGGTCAAGCCGTTCCGGCTGCTCGATTGCTGCCTTGAGACCGACACCGCCGCCGCCGTAATCGTTACTTCGCGCGAGCACGCCTATGACCTTCGTCAACCGCCGGTGTTCATTACCGCGGGCACCAGCAGGGTCTGCACTGACAGCCCCGCCTGGAATTACAGCCGCAGCCGGCTTTATCTTCAGGCCGCCTATTTCGCGCGCCAGCGATTATGGGGGATGGCCGGCATCGGCCCGAACGACCTGGACCTGGTCTCGACCTATGATGCGTTTAGTTTCACCCCGATCATTATGCTGGAGGGCTACGGCTTCTGCGGTATCGGCGAAGGCCACGAATTCGTCAAAAACGATCGGCTGCGAATTGACCACGAATTACCCTGCAACACCAGCGGCGGCCATCTGTCCGAAGGGTACGCGCATGGCATGGCGCTGATCACGGAAAATGTGCGGCAGTTGCGCCATCGTGCCGACGATACATGCCCGGGATGGGCTGAGGGCAGACATAGCTACGATCGAAAGGCCGGATGCCGTCAGGTCCGCAGCGCGCGCTTTGCCGGCTGCTTTGGCTGGGGATGGGAGACGCTGGGAAGTTCTCTTGTCCTGCGAAGCAATGCCGCTTAAACATCGAAGAGTCCAGGAAGTCATCCGGCCCTCGGCTGTCGACCAGCCCCGTGTCGAGTGAAATAAATCAAAGTGATATGATGATTGGGTGCGGCATCCGGCCGGGTCTTTCGCAAAGGAGCTTTCAGATGCCTTACGCCGAGGGCAGGATTTACAACGACGCCGACAGCCACATCATGGAGACCAAGGACTGGCTGTTCCAGTACGCCGATCCCGAAATCCGGCTCAAGCTGGCTCCGATCGACTTTACGATGTGCGGCGGCACCGCCACCGAAACGTTGGTGACGGCCTTACCCGCGATCCTGGCGAAGCGCAGAAACGATCCCGCCGCGATGGCGCGCGCCGAGGCCAATGTCCTGGAGCGCAAAAGCTGGCATGCGCTGGGCGGAATCGACCCCGCCGAGCGCAGCAAGGCGCTCGACCTGTTGGGTTACAATCGCCAGTTGGTCTTCCAAAGTATGGCGACAACCCAGTTTTGGGGCGACATGGGCATTCAGAAATTTTTCGATCTCGAAGTTCTGTACGGCGGCGCGCGGGCGCTGAACCGCGGGATGGCGGACTTTTGCTCCCGCGACCGGCGGCTGCGCGGCGTGGGTTTCGTGCCGCTGAACGACCCCGAACTGGCGGTGCGGGAGATCAAACTGGCCGAGCGCGATGGATGCGCCGCCATCTGGGTACCGGCGACGCCGCCCCCCGATCGATCGCCGACCCATCCCGACATGGACCCGGTCTGGGCGACTCTGCAGGATCTGGATTTGCCGTTCATTTGCCATCTTGGCAGCGGTCCGCTGTTTTTGCGCGAGGGCTTCCTGAAGAACGGCAAGCAGATCGAGGCCGGTCCCTTGGGCGGTCCCGACGAAGTGCGCTCCAAGGACTACATGGTGTGCCATTACGGCACCGAAGCGTTCCTGTCCGCGATGATTCTGGACGGCGTGCTGGAAAAGTTCCCCAGGCTGCGCGGCGGCGTGATCGAGCAAGGCGCACTATGGGCGGTACCATGGGTGCGCAAGCTGGATATAGCGCAGGACGCCTTCAGACGCTTCGAGCCCTACCTTAATCTGCCGCTGAGGGCGTCGGAGTATGTCCATCGTCAGTTGAAATTCACTCCCTTTCCGCCCGAACCGGTGGGCTGGATCATGGAGCAGGTCGGCGCGGATTTGCTGATGTTCTCCAGCGATTTCCCGCATCCGGAAGGCGGCCGCGACCCGCTGGCCAAATTCAGGAGGGGGCTTGATCAATACAATATTTCCGAAGACCGCAGAGAGCGCTTTTACACTAGGAATTTTGTGGAGTTTCTTGGTTCTCATACTTAATATTGCCAGGAGCCATTTAGAGGAGGTCCAGGCTGACCGCCTTCAACCCTTGACGACTGCCGGGCCAATCTCAATAACCATGGGTACGGAGTGGATGAAAACATGAGCGACGCAGACGAAAGACCGCAGGCGGCACTGATCGACTGGCGCCATAAGCCCCAGAAACCGCAAGAGTATTACGAAAGCATCAAGCAGAAGTTCGCCGAAGAGCGCGACTTGAGGGTGAAGTATCGCCCCGAAGGGACTCAACAGTACACGTCGGAGCTCGAAGGCCCGCTGGCCAGGTACGAGATCGACCCCTACGGCGGTGAAATCAAGCCGCGCGAGGCGATCAACGACACGGTCGAATGCCTTTTCATCGGCGGAGGCTTTTCCGCGCTCCTGACCGCCGCCCGGCTGCGCGAGTACGGCGTCGAGAGTATCCGCATCGTGGAGCGGGGCGGGGACGTGGGCGGCACCTGGTACTGGAACCGCTACCCTGGCGCCGCTTGCGACGTGGTCGCCTATGACTACTTGCCCCTGCTCGACGAGATGAACTATGTGCCCTCGCGCCACTACGCCAAGGGCCCGGAGATTTTCGCCCACTGCCAGGCAATCGCGAAAAGATACAACCTGTACGAACTCGCAATTTTCCAGACCACCGTCATCTCCACCGTGTGGGACGAAACCGAGGGGTTGTGGAAGATAACCACGGACCGCGGCGACAATCTGAAAGCGAAGTTCGTCATCTGTGCCAACGGCACCCTCTCCAAGCCCAAGCTGTCCAAGATCAAGGGCATGGAGACTTTCAAGGGCCATTCCTTTCACACCTCGCGTTGGGACTACGAGTACACCAAGGGCGACCTGTCGGGCCTGAAGGACAAAGTCGTGGGCATCATCGGCACTGGGGCGACGGCGGTCCAGGCCATTTCCGGCCTCGGCGCCGCGTCCAAGGAGCTGTACGTCTTTCAACGCACGCCGTCATCGATTGACGTCCGGGACGATTGGCCGACCGACGCGGAATGGGCGGGAAAACTGAAGCCCGGGTGGCAAGCCAAGCGGCGCGTAGAGGCGCGGGTGCAAGCCAAGCATTTGGAGGATCAGAGAGGAGAGGTGGAGGGCTTGTCTCACGAGGAGCGTGTGCGCAGGCAAGAGAACTCGAACATCGAATACATGATGCGGATTCACAAGCGCATCGAGGAGATCGTCAAGGACAAGGCGACCGCGGAATCCCTCAAGCCGTGGTACATGTTCATGTGCAAGCGCCCGTGCTTCGACAACGATTACCTCCCGACCTACAATCGGCCCAACGTCCATCTGGTCGACACCAGGGGCAAGGGCATCACGGAGATCACCGAGAAGGGACCGCTGTTTGAGGGCAAACAGTACGAACTCGACGTGCTGATATACGCCACCGGCTTCGAGGTGCAGAAGACCGGTATTTACAACCAGATCAGGGGGCAAAACGGTCTCGAACTCAATGACAAATACCGCGAGGGCATGCGCACCCTCGTTGGGATTCACTCGCACGGTTACCCCAACCTCTTCGTCATGGGCGGCTACCAGTCGTCATTCCAATTCAATCTGACCGACATGCTCCAGGCCCAGGGCGATCACATCGCCGCCTGCATCGACTACACGCGCCGCCATGGCTACGACACCATCGATGCCACTCCGGAGGCCGAAGAGTGGTGGGTACAGGAAGTTATCAATAACCGCGGTAAGACGACCCGCAACCAGGAGTGCACCCCGGGCTATTACAACTTCGAGGGCGAGTTCAATCGGCGGCAGGACGGCAACTACAATGGCGGCTTCAACAAGTACTGCACCCACATGGAAGCGGTGAGGGCGAAGATGGAAGAGGCCTTCGTCTTCAAGAAGAAGTAAAAGTAAAGCGGTGAGTGCGGGAGGTGAACCCGATTTAATTTCAATTCTGCAAATCCAGCGGTGAGGACAGCATGGACCAGACAGCGATCTTCGGTCCTTTTTTCGCAATCATGTTTCTGACGATCGCTGTCTGGATCTACATGTATGTCCGCCGTATTAGTTTCATCAGCAGCAGCAAGCTCAGTCCGCAAGATCTTGCCGTACCTGGCGCGCTCGCGCAGGTCTCACCTGCCGCAGTGAGCAATCCGTCGGACAATCTAAAGAATCTGTTCGAGATTCCGGTCCTTTTCTATGCGCTGGCCCTCTATCTTTTCGCCACCAGGCAAGTGGATAAGCTATACGTGGACGCCGCCTGGGTGTTCGTGGCTGTTCGCGCGCTGCACAGCGCCGTCCATTGCACGTTCAATATCGTTCTGCTGCGGTTCTACCTCTATCTGATCGCCGCTATTACCGTGTTTTTCATGGCTATCCGCGCAGCCCTGGCGTACTTCGGCGCCTAGCAGGCTGCGGAAAAAGTCTCCGCAGCCTGCACCCTCTCTCTTATCTTCCGCCGGTCAGAGGCTGTCGATAAACTCCAAAACCTACCTCGCCCGCGTCTGCGGACTTGGGTACCGCAGACGCCTGGAGTTTCTACATTTTGCTTTAAATTTTCTCCCCCGGACCGGGGGAGAAGGGCGCCGCGGCGGCGCCCCAGAGAGGGTCTTTTGTCAGCGCGCCTGCTGCAGGCGCGCGATTATGAGTTCCGATGACAAACCTTTGCGCGATCCAGGCCGGCGCCTTCGGGCTGAGTGTGGGGATGAGGAGCGGAAGTTGTGGGCGCACCTCAGAGCCAAGCGCTTTGCGGGATTCAAATTCAGCCGGCAGCACCACATTGGTCCATACTTCGCAGATTTCTGCTGCGTCGCGCGCCACCGGATTATCGAACTCGACGGCAATCAACATGCCGAGCCGGAACGCACGGATCCCTTGAGAACGGCTGGTCTCACCGAGCAGGGTCATCGAGCGATGCGATTTTGGAATGCAGAAGTGAACACCCAGATCGAAGATGTACTCGAAGCTATTTATGCAGCGCTGCCGGTTTCCTTAATCGCGCGCCTTCGGCTGCGCTGACAAAGGACCCTCTCTGGGGCGCCGTGGCTGCGCCCTTCTCTCCGCCGGTCGGGGTCCCGGTCCGGGGGAGAGAATTACAACGTGGCGTGAGCCAGGAAGCTCGCGCAGCGACGACAGGCAGTGACGCCTGTGCCACTATTTCAGAGTCCTTGCCCTCCTGTGGCATCCCTCTCGGCCACTTTATCGACACCCTCTGAGAGCCAGCGTTGCCCGCGATATGTACAAACTCTATGCGTCTGCGGACCGGGTCCGCAGACGCATGCGGGGAGAGGTCGGCGCGCGATTTGCGCCAGCAAATCGCGTCACGGGTGAGGGTGCAGATACACTTCCAAGATGCTCTACGATTACGGAATCTTATTTTGCGCCAATGTGTCTGTATTACTTGAAGTGTATCAGAACCCTCACCCTAAGCCTCTCCCACAACTGAATGTGGGCGAGGGAACAGAACCCGACCTCCACCGCGCAGCTGCGGTACCAAGCAGCCTTGCTTTGCCCTTTAGCCGTTTATCGACAGTCTCCGGTCAGGGGGAGAAGATTGAGGAAGGAAGCCATCTTTTATATGGCGCTAGTCCCATCGGGCCGCCACTCCTGTCTCAGAAGCCGTTTTGCCGCACCCTGCTAGGGTGTTGAAAGCGCATCTTTGCGCACACTTTGGCCATCGGCTAACATCCGAGGCAAACCCGACCCAACGAGAGTGCACATGAAACTCGACATGACTTTGCAAACCCAAAACCTGCGCGAGGTCGCCGCCGTCGCACGTGCGGTGGAAGAAGACGGCTTCGCCGGGCTGTGGACCCAGGAGACCGGCAATGATGGACTGCTGCCGCTGGTCCTGGCCGCGGAGCATACTGAGAGAATCAACCTGGGAACCGCGATCGCGGTCGCCTTTCCGCGCAGTCCGATGTCGATGGCGTACATCGCCTGGGACCTGGCAGGATTCTCCAAGGGCAGATTCATCCTGGGATTGGGAACGCAGGTCAAAGGTCACAACGAGCGCCGCTTCAGCGTCAAGTGGGACGCCCCGGTCGCGCGCCTGCGCGAGTATATCGAATCGCTGCGCGCCATCTTCAAATGTTGGAGTGAGGGCGGCAAGCGGCTCTCGTACACTGGCAAGTACTATAACTTTTCACTGATGACGCCGTTCTTCACCCCGCCCAGGCACAATTATCCCAATATTCCGATCTACATAGCGGGCGTGAACAGACAAATCAGCCAACTGGCCGGCGAATTGTGCGACGGCTTCCATGTGCATCCGTTCCACAGCGTCAAATACCTGCAAGAGAGCGTGCTACCCAATATCGAGTCAGGACTTAGGAAGAGCGGGCGCAGCCGTAAGGATCTTTCCCTATTCACCTCGGTTTTCGTGGCGACCGGCCGCAACGACGAGCAAATCGAGAAGATGCGCAACCTCTGCCGCAGTCAGATAGCGTTCTACGCCTCGACCCGCGTCTATCATCCTGTATTGGAAGTCCACGGATGGGAGGAGATCGGGCAACGCCTTACCGAAAAAGCGGCCAAAGGCGACTGGAAGGCGATGGCGGCGGAGATCACCGACGAGATGCTGGAGGTATTTACAGTGACCGGCTCGTTTGCGGATATCTCCGGCAAGATCAAGCAGCGTTACGATGGATTGCTCGATCGCTTCGCATTCTATTTTCCCTACGAAAGAGGTACCGACGACGACGCGTGGCGAAGCATCATTAAGGCGTTCAACGGCTGAGCGCACCAACTGCGTGGAACCTGGAATGGCCGAGGCCGAGCGCTATATATCTTACCGCGGCAGGCCGTAGATACGCTCCGCGATAAGATTGCGCTGGATATCCTGAGTCCCGCCGTAGATAGTTGCCGCGCGCGAATAGAGATAATCGGAAGTCCAGGTGCCCTCGTACAGCGACCGCGGCGCTTCCGGCATCATCAGCGAACTGGGTCCACCCAAAGCCATCGCCAGATCGTAAAGCCGCTGGTCGGTGGCCGTCCAATGGAGCTTCATGAACGAGGATTCTTCCGCCGGCCGCACTCCGCGCATGTATCGCGTCAGGTAGCGCAGGTTGGTCAGCCGCATCATCCGGATGTCCGAGTAGAGCTGGGCAAGCTGCTCGCGGACGGTGGGATCATCGATCAGCGGACGGCCGTTGCGGCGCGTCGCCCGGGCATATTCGCGCAGCTCTTCCCAGACCGTTTCGAACTTGACCTGCACCAGCATCGTGAACAGCCCGCGCTCGTAGGTAATCGCCTTCATGCCGACCTGCCATCCGTTGTCGACGCCGCCGATTACATTGTCGCGCGGGACAGAGACGTTTTCGAAGAAGATTTCGTTGAAGCCATGCTCACCGCCGGTCTGTCCGCTGATCTGCAAGATGGGCCGCGAGGTGACGCCGGGCGAATTCATCTCCACCGCGAGCATCGTGATGCCCTTATGCTTGGGCGCTGCCGGATTGGTCCGCGCCATCAACATGCACCAGGTCGCGTAATGGCCGTTGGAACTCCAGACTTTATGCCCGTTGACCACGTAGCGATCGCCTTCCAGGACAGCCTTGGTGCGCAGGCTGGCCAGATCGGAACCCGCTTCGGTTTCCGAAAAGCCCTGGCACCAGACCACCTCGCCCCTTATCAGAGGACCCAGGAAGCGCGTCTTTTGCTCCGGCGTGCCAACCTCCATCAGGGTGGGTCCGAGCAGACGCAGTCCCGCACGATCGACCGTTGGCGGAGCCTCAGCACGATGGGTCTCCATCATAAAGATGGCCTGCTCCATCATGGTGGCGCCGCGGCCGCCATATTCCTTTGGCCAGGCCAGTCCGAGCCATCCCCCAGCGCCCAGCTTCCTCTGCCATTGCAGGCAGATCGCAGCGATGTCGGCGGGGGGTAGGGAGCGCAGGCGCGACTCGCGCCATTGCGGCGGGAGGTTTTGCTCGAGCCATGACCGGACTTCCTGTCGGAACGCCTCTTCGCTCGGCGATAGATTCAGATCCACGTTTGACCTCCTCGGCCGGCCAGCATTTACCGCGCTACCAGTAGGAACTTACAGCTCAGCCAAATCTCTGGGTAGGGCTAAGGCGCGCTTTCCTCGTCCTGAAATGCCGGACGAACAGGCCGGCCGCTGAGAGTTTTTATCCGCGGCTTGAAATCGTTGACGATGAAGATTAATTAGCGGCACGGAGCAAGAGAACATTCGCACGAGAGGGCAATTATATGGCCGGCTTCAAAGATCGCGCCTGCATTGTTGGAATCGGTGAGACCCAGTACAGCCGTCATTCCGGCAAAACCGAGCTGGGACTGATGCTCGAAGCGTCGCTCAAAGCGATTGCCGACGCCGGACTCAAGCCGCATGACATCGACGGGGTGATTCCGCCGCGCCTGTACGCCACCGCCGAGCACTTTGCCGCCAATCTCGGAATCGAGGACCTGCGCTACGCGGTCACGGTTTGCATGGGGGGAGCCAGTCCGGTCGCGGCGCTTCAAAGCGCGGCCCTGGCGGTAAGCAACGGTATCGCGGACTACGTCCTGATGGCGGTGGGGTTCAACCAGGCCAGCAGCAAAGTGATTCGCGGCGGCGTGGATCCGATCGACACGGCCGGCGCGATCCCGCTGGCGCCCGCTCTTGTCACTTTGAGCGAATACTATGTGCCGTTTGGTTCCTCTACGCCGGTACAGTGGTATTCGTGGATCGCCACCCGCTACAAGCATCTCTATAACGTTCCGGAACGGGCGGCGGGCGCTATCGCCGTGGCCTGCCGCATGCACGCCCAGCTCAACGAAAAGGCATACATGCGCGATCGGCCGATGTCGATGGAGGATTATCTCAACTCGCGCATGATCAACTATCCCTTCCGCCTGCTCGATTGCTGCCTGGAAACGGACGGGGGCACCGCCGTGGTGGTGACCACTCCCGAGCGCGCGAAGGACCTCAAGCACAAGCCGGTGTATATAATGGGAGCGGCTGAAGGACATCCCTATCCGGCTGACGACATACCCTCGCGTCCCGATCTGTTTCAAATCGGTCTCAGCTATGCGGCGCCGAGGGCGTTCAAAATGGCCGAGGTCGATCCCCAGGACATGGATTTTATCGAGGTCTATGACTGCTTCACCTACATCGTGCTCCTGCAACTGGAGGCCCTGGGTTTGTGCAAGCGCGGCGAGGCGGCGGATTTTGTCGCCGACGGACGTATCGAACTGGGCGGCAAGCTGCCGCTTAACACGCATGGCGGATTGCTGTCCGAAGCCCACACGTCGGGGATGAATCACATCGCGGAAGCAGTCAGGCAGTTGCGCGGAGACGCCGGCGCTCGGCAGGTCAAGGATGCGAAACTCGGACTGGTAACGGGATGGGGTGACTTCGGCGACGGCGCACTCGCGATTCTGCGCCGGTGAGTGCGGCTAAATCTTTCGAAGAAAAGAGCGGGAAAAAACTTATGCCAGATTCAGACTTATCGCCGGCCTACAAGCGGCCGTTGCCGCGGCGCCGCGGCTTCGGCGCCGAATTTTACGCGTTCTGCAAGAACCACGAACTGCGCTTTCAGCGCTGCAAAGGATGCGGCACGTGGCGTCACGTGCCGCGCGAGATGTGCGCAAAATGCGCCTCCTCGGAGTGGGCGTGGGAAAAGTCGTCAGGGAAGGGCAAAATCTTTTCGTGGACCACCGTGATGCAGCCGATGATGCCCCAATTTGCCGATGCGGTTCCGTACAGCCCGGTGGTAATCGAACTTGAAGAAGGCATACGGATGGTCAGTTGGGTCGTCGATGCATCTCCAAACGAACTGCGTCTGGATCTGCCGGTCGAAGTGGTTTTCGAAGACGTTACTTCGGAAGTAACGCTCCCGAAGTTTCGCAAGGCGTAGCTTGGAGATAGTCAGTTGTTTCCGGCGCGCTGCAGGCAAATCGCTTCGCGTAGATCCTTCGACTCCGGCAGCCTGCGTTCAGGATGACCCTGGCAGGGTGCGGAAAACGGCTTCTGAGATAGGAGTGGTGACCCGATGGGAGTAGCACCCTGCATAAAAGATGGCTGCTTTCCTCAATCTTCTCCCACTGACCGGGACTGTCGATAAACTCTTAAAACCTACCTCGCCCGCGGCTGCGGACCGGGTCCGCACGATCGCGCGCCGCGGTGAGGGTGTAGGTACACTTCAAAGATGCCCTACGTTTACCGAATCTCAGTGTGCGCCAACGCCTTAGATATTACTTGAGGTGTATTAGAACCCTCACCCTCTCCCACAACTGAATGTGGGCGAGGGAACAGAACCCGACCTCCATGCGCAGCCGCGGTACCAGGCACCCTTGCTTTGCCCTTTAGCCGTTTTTCGACTGACCGGGGGGAGATAAGAGAGAGGGAGCGAGCAGGCCGCTTTCTCCGCCGCCTGCTAGACCCGCGGCAAAAATAGTTCCTGACAGATCCTTCGCGAAATGTACGTGGATGAAGTCGCAAGGTATGCCTTGAATCGGTGCGTGTAGCCTTTCCCTGGCTCTCTGCCAGGATAAGGAGAGGGGACAGAAGGGTCCCTGCCCCAACGCGTTTGTGCTCTAAACATGCGAAATTATTTTCGCTTCAGGGCGCGTTTACAGCGTCGAAAAGATGTTGGCCGGGAGTTCGCGGCCTTTGAGGTCGCCCAGCACCACCAGCCCCATCCGGTCGCGATCGAAAAATGTGTGCGCCAATTCGAGCACCTGGTCGTTGGTGACCGCGTCGATATCGCGCGCCAGCTCCTCGACCGGGATGTCACGCCGGAAGTAAATCTCATTGCGCGCCAGCCGATTCATTCGCGAGTCGGTGGACTCCAGCCCGAGCAGCAGGTTGCCCTTGAGCTGGCTCTTGGCGCGAGTCAGCTCGGCCGCGGTCAGGCCTTCGCGATAGACCTTGGTCAGCTCCCCGAAGGTTACTTCCAGTACTTCGTCGACCCATTCGGGATTGGTGCCGGCATAGATCCCGAAGTAGCCGCAGTCGGTGTAGGAGGACAGGAACGAGTAGATGCTGTAAACTTTGCCGCGCTTTTCGCGCACTTCCTGGAACAGCCGCGACGACATCCCGCCGCCCAGCGCGGTATTGAGGATGTAGCCAGCGTAACGCGACCCGTTGGTCTGACCGATGCCGGGACCGCCCAGGCAGATGTGGGCCTGCTCGAGCGGCTTTTCATGGTTGAGCACCACGGAATGCACCTTCGGCGGGCTGATGGCGTCCTTCTTGCCGTTGCCCTCAATGACGCCGAACAGCCGCTCGCACTGCTGGACCAACTGCTCATGATCGACCTTGCCCGCCGCCGCGATGAACACGCGCTCGGCGCGGTAACGTTGACCCATGAAGGTGGTCATCAGCTCCCGGTCCAGCGAGGTGACGGTGGCGACGCTGCCGGCAATCGGCAGGGCGAGGGGATGGCCGGACCAGAACTTGAGGTTGAAGAGGTCGTGGATATAGTCGTCGGGGGTGTCCTCGGCCTGCGAAATCTCCTGCAACACCACCTGTTGTTCGCGCTTGATTTCTTCGGCGTCAAACAGCGAGTCGAGCAGCAGGTCGGCGAGCAGGTCGGTCGCCATCGACAGGTCGGTGCCCACCACTTTGGCGTAATAGCAGGTGTATTCCTTGCCGGTAAACGCGTTGAGCACGCCGCCAACGGCGTCAATTTCTTCGGCAATTTGCGCGGCCGTGCGGTGCCGCGTGCCCTTGAACAGCAGATGCTCAATCAGGTGGGAGACGCCGTTTTCGTGCGACTCTTCGTAGCGCGAACCATTCTCCACCCAGATGCCGATCGAGGCCGACAGCGACTGCGGCATGTTTTCGGTCAGAATCCGCACTCCATTGGACAGCAGGGATTTCTGCATCATGCCTGGGAGCCCTCAGACTCCGATTCCTGCTGGGCCTCGCGCACCGAGAGCCGGATCTTGCCGCTCCGATCGACGTCGAGCACCTTGACCATGACTTCATCGCCCTCGTTAAGCACGTCCTCTACGCGCCGCACGCGCTTGTCGGAAAGTTGCGAGATGTGAACCAGGCCGTCGGTTCCAGGAAAAATCTCCACGAAGGCGCCGAAATCCACTACCTTGCGGACCTTGCCTTTGTAGATCTTGCCAATCTCGGGCTCGGCGGTGATTCCCTGGATCGCGTTGATGGCTTTCTCCATCGCGACACTGTCGGCGGAAGCGATCAACACGGTGCCGTCGTCCTCGATGTCGATCTTGCATCCGGTCTCTTCGACGATGCCGCGGATGACTTTGCCGCCCGGTCCGATAACGTCGCGAATCCGGTCGGGCTTGATGTGCAGGGTCACGATTCGCGGGGCGTAAACCGAAACTTCCTTGCGCGGCGCTTCGAGCGCCTTCTGCATCACGTCCAGGATAAAGAGCCGGGCGTCGCGCGCCTGATGCAGCGCCTGGCGCATCACATCCCGGGTAATTCCTCCGACCTTGTTGTCCATCTGGATCGCGGTGATTCCGGTAGCTGTGCCGGCGACCTTGAAATCCATGTCGCCCAGATGGTCCTCGTCGCCCAGGATGTCGGTGAGCACCCGCACCTTGTCGCCTTCCTTGACCAGACCCATCGCGATCCCCGCCACGGCCGCTTTGATCGGCACGCCGGCATCCATCAGGGCCAGGCTGCCGCCGCATACGGTGGCCATCGAGGAACTGCCGTTGGACTCCAGCACCTCGGAAACGACCCGGACGGTGTAGGGAAATTGATCTTCGGGGGGCAGCACGGCCTGCAATGCCCGCTCGGCCAGCGCACCGTGTCCGATCTCGCGGCGCGACGGACCGCGCAGGAACTTTACCTCGCCGGTGGAAAACGGCGGGAAGTTGTAGTGGAGCATGAACTTTTTGTAATGCTCGCCCAACAGCGCGTCGATCTTCTGCTCGTCCGACGACGTGCCCAGCGTCACCGTGGCCAGTACCTGGGTCTCGCCGCGGGTGAACAGCGCCGAGCCATGGGTTCTGGGCAGGGCCTGAGCCGTCGCGCTGATCTGGCGGATGTCGGTGGAGCTGCGGTCGTCGATACGCCGATCGTCGTCGACGATCACGCGGCGTACGCGCTCGCGCATCAGATGCTCATAGGTGGCGCGCAGATCCTTATCGGCGCCCGCGAAGCGCTCCGACAGGTCCGTGACCACACGGTCCTCGAGGTCATACAGAGCGACCGAACGCTCCTTCTTGCCCGGGGTCGCCAGCGCCACCTCCAGGCTGTCCGCAATCCGCGTCCGTACCGCCTCGATCATTGCCGGGTCGAGTTCCTTGCGCTTGAAGTCGCGCTTGGGCTTGCCC
Source organism: uncultured Pseudomonadota bacterium (assembly GCA_963805995.1). Lineage (GTDB taxonomy): Bacteria > Desulfobacterota > Binatia > Binatales > Binataceae > JAJPJA01. The sequence goes on from CAWDWL010000010.1 coordinate 85,922, forward strand.
ACCATCCGGCGCAACTCGCGCTGGATTTCGAAAATCGGCTGCATCTCTTCATGGGCGGTGAACAGCGCTTCGAGCACCGCTTCTTCTTCGACGATATTCGCGCCCCCCTCCAGCATCACGATCGAGTCCGGTATGGCCGCGACCACCATCGAGAGGTCGGTGCCCTCCATGTCGCTGCGCAGCGGGTTTACCACCAGTTGACCGTCGATACGGCCCATCCTGACGGCAGCCACGGGGCCCTCATGAGGGATGTCGGAAACCTCCAGCGCGGTCGAGGCGGCGATCAGCGCCAGCATGTCGGGGTCGTTCTCCCGGTCCACTGAAAGGACCGTGACAACAACCTGAGTTTCTTTGTCGTAGCCTTTGGGAAACAGCGGCCGCATCGATCGATCGATCAGGCGCGAGGTCAGAATTTCCTTCTCCGAGGGGCGTCCTTCACGCTTGAAGAACCCGCCCGGGATCTTCCCCGCGGCAAAGGTCTTCTCCACGTAATCGACGGTCAGAGGCAGGAAATCCACCTTTTCCCGGCTGCTGTACGCCGAAACCACGGTGGCCAGTACGACGGTTTCACCGTACTGAGCCAACACCGAACCATGCGCCTGTTTGGCCAGACGCCCGGTCTCAAGCGACAGCTTGCGACCATGGAAGTCGATCTCGAGCTTCCTAAACATAGTAATTTGTCCTCAGGGAGGTGGGAGCGGCTGTCCCAAACGAGACAGAGTACGGGGCGATTCTGTCATCAGCCCGTGATGGCCACACTTGAACGTGCGTCCATCTTTTGCAGCGGTCTACTGCAGCGGTCTACGGCGACCAGCCTTATCTCCGGATGCCTAATCTCTCGATCAGCGTCTTGTAGCGGTCAAAATCGCATCCCCGCACGTAATCGAGCAAGCGACGGCGCTTGCCGACCAGGCGCAACAAGCCCACCCTGGAATGGTGATCCTTTGCATGCGATTTGAAGTGCTCGCTTAGACTCTCAATCCGGGCCGTCAGAAGCGCGACTTGCACTTCCGGCGAACCGCTGTCGGTCGGTTTGCGAGCGTACGAACCTATTATTTCCCGCTTACGGGCTGAGGCGAGGGGCATCAGGAGACTCTTACTTTCCCTTTATCCTTTCGTTGAAAAGCAATTTACCATAGCGATCCCACATCAGACAAGCCGCTCTAAAAAAATACGGCGCATTCGTCATTTCAAACCGCAAAAACCCTGACCAGAGTGATAGCCCGGTCCGTCCCGACTTCGGCGATTGCCACTAATCCGCCGTTGCGAATCACCCTGAACGGTCCCGCGCCCATCCTGAGCGCACCCACTAGCGCCGACGCGTCACCGTTGCGCACCCGGCGCTCCACCTCATGATCGACTTCCGACGCCGGCATATCCGCCAAGGCCTCATTGAGCCCGATCAGAGCCGGCATCTTTAGGGCTTCGAGGGCGGCAACAGCGTCGTCCAGCGCGATCGCCTGCTCAAGGGAGAATCCAGCCGTGGCGACGCGCCGCAACTCCGCCAGATGTCCCGCGCTGCCCAGCGCGGCGCCGATATCGCGCGCCAACGACCGCACGTACATCCCGGTCGCACAGCACAGCGAAAATCGCAGCCGATCGGCGCCCTCGATAGTCAATTCGAAGCTGCGGACACGGACCCGGCGGGGCGGCGCCGGCTCCGGCTCGGCACCCTGACGGGCAAGCTTGTAAAGCGGCACCCCGGCTCGCTTAATCGCCGAGTACACCGGCGGAATTTGCTCGAATTCTCCGGTGAATTGCAAAGCTATCTCGCCGATGCGCACCGGGTCGAGGCGCGGGACAGCCGCTGTCCGGACCACCGTGCCGGTACGATCCAGGGTATCGGTCTCGGTGCCCAACGCGATTATCCCCTCATAGCGCTTGTCGCGATGTTCGAGGAACTGCGCGATTTTGGTCGCTTCGCCGATCAGAATCGGCAACAGTCCCCGCGCGAAGGGATCGAGCGTGCCCAAATGCCCGACCTTGGTGGGCTTCACGAATCTCTTGACCCGGCGGACTATTTCGGCGGAGCCAAGACCCGCCGGCTTGTCGATGAGAAGTATCCCGTCCGTGGACAGCGAATTGGAGAGCAGCGATCAGCGACGCGGCTGAAGCCTCACTTCGACTGCTCTTTGCGCAGCAAGGCGTCGATACGTGCGGCACGCTCGATGGTCGCGTCGTACTCAAATTCGAGCTCGGGAGAATAGCGCAACCCCAGTCCGCGGCCGATTTTCTGACGGATGAATCCGGCGGCGCTGCGAAAGCCGTCCACCGCCTCTTTGGCGCGCTGCGCGCCTTCCAAATGGGAAAAGTAAACCCGGGCGTGCCGCAGGTCGGGTGTAATCTTGACGTCGGTAAGCGTTACCCCGCGAAGTCTGGGATCTTTCAAATCGCGATAGAGCAGCGCTGAGACTTCACGAAGCACCGCCTCAGCCACCCGTTCGGGCCGCCGGCCCTCGCCTGGCATGTCTTTCATGTTAAATGTGTGTTTCAGAAAGTTGAAGGAAGTATGACAGAAAATGACTGGATTCAGTAGTGCAGGATTTCCAGGATTTCCTCGCCCAGCGGAGCCAGGGCCAGGGAATCGATAAAGTTAACCACTTCCCGCAAGGCTCCGTCCACAAACGCTCGATCGCTCCCGACCTGGCAGATTCCCAACTCCGCACGCTGCCACAGATCATGATCGGCGGATTCGGCAATCGAGACGTTGAACTTGTTGCGCACCCGGTCCTTGATCGCGCGCAGAACCTGACGCTTGCCCTTGAGCGAATGGTTCTCCGGCAGGAAGAGCGTAAGACGCAGAACGCCAACAACCATAACAATTGGAAACCACGCCGCCGGTGAAGCTTGCTCCCGCCGATGCGGCAGACAATATCCTGGAGCTAGAGCTGCTTCTCAGCCGCCATCTGCCCCTGCATCGGCTCAGGCGTGGGCATTCCAAGCTTGCGCGAGACCGCTTCCAGTTCGAAACTCTCGATGACGTCATTGGGCTTTACGTCGTTGTAATTCTCCAGCCCGATGCCGCATTCGTATCCCGACAGAACTTCGCGCACGTCATCCTTGAAGCGCCGCAACGAACCGACTTTGCCTTCCCAAACCACCCGGCTGTCGCGGACCAGACGCACCCGCGAGCCACGGGTAATCTTGCCGTCCTGAACCATCGAACCCGCCACCGTTGAACCCGAGACATTGAATACCTGGCGCACCTCGGCGCGTCCCAGGGACTTCTCGCGGTACGTCGGCGCCAGCATTCCCTCCATCGCTTCGCGCATCTCGTTGATGGCGTCGTAAATCACGGTGTAGAGGCGAACATCGACACTTTCGGATTCGGCCAAAGCGGCCGCCTTGGGTTCGGGCCGGATGTTAAAGCCGATGATAATCGCGCCCGAAGCCGCGGCCAGCGACACGTCGGTCTCCGAGATGCCTCCGGCCGAAGCATGAATGACGTCGACCTTGACTTCGGCGGTTGACAGCCGGCGCAGATAGGCCGACAACGCCTCAACCGAGCCCAGCACGTCGCCCTTGACGATTAACTTCAGTTCCTTGACCTCTCCAGCGCGCATCCGCTGGCTCAGATCTTCGAGCGAGACGCGGCTGGTCTTTTGCAGTTCGCCCTCGCGTTCCTTGACTTGGCGGAATTCGGCCACCTGACGAGCCTTGGACTCGTCGGCCACCGCCACCAGCATCGTGCCGGGTTCGGGCACGCCGGAAAGACCGAAAATTTCCACCGGTGTCGACGGACCAGCTTCAGTAACCCGCTGACCGAGATGGTTGAGCATCGCGCGCACCCGGCCGTAGCAAGTGCCGGCCACGAACGCGTCGCCCTGATGCAAGGTGCCTTCCTGGACCAGAACGGTCGCGACCGCGCCACGTCCCCGATCCAGTTGCGACTCGACCACTGTGCCGCGGGCCAGCCGGTTGGCGTTGGCCTTCAAGTCGAGAATTTCGGCTTGCAGCAGAATCATCTCCAGCAGACGATCCAGACCCTCGCGGGTCCGCGCCGACACTCCAACCGTGATGGTGTCGCCGCCGTAATCTTCGGGGATAAGTCCCTGTTCGGAAAGCTGCTGCTTGACCCGCTCGATATTGGCTTCGGGCCGATCGATCTTGTTGATCGCGACGATTACCGGGACCTTGGCGGCGCGGGCATGATTGAGCGCCTCGATGGTCTGCGGCATCACCCCTTCGTCCGCGGCCACCACCAGAATGACGATATCGGTGACCTTGGCGCCGCGCGCACGCATCGCGGTAAATGCCTCGTGACCGGGAGTGTCGACGAAAGTGATACGACGGCCGTCCGTGTCGACCGTGTAAGCGCCGATGTGCTGCGTGATCCCGCCAAATTCCCCCGCGGTGACGTCGGTATGCCGGATGGCGTCGAGCAGCGAAGTTTTGCCGTGGTCGACATGCCCCATTATGGTCACGACCGGGGGCCGTGGGGTCAGTTCGCCAGCCGCGGCTTCCTCGCCACCGCTTTCTTCAATCGCCGCTTCGACGTCGAAGGCGACGTTTTCCACGTTGTAGCCGAATTCGTTCGCAACCAGGGTGGCGGTGTCAACGTCCAGCACCTGGTTAACCGTGGACATGACCCCGAGCTGCATGAGCTTTTTGATGACCTCGCCGGCCTTGATGCCCATGTTGCGAGCCAGGTCCGCGACGGTCACGCCTTCGGATATACGCACCACGCGCTTGGAGGCCTTGGGCGTGGTGATCTCGGTCTTCCTTTGCTCTTTGCCAGGTAGGGCGCGCCGCTTTTTGGGGAAGCGCGCTCCGCGCATCTCCCGTTCGGCGAGCAGGTCTCCACCCTCTTTCTTGACCACCCGCTTCTTCTTGATCGGCCGTGCGCCCGGCTTGGCCGGAACCTGTCCGCCCGGTGGCGGCATCATGGGCGCTTCCATCGGACCAGAGGGCCCTCCCGGACGTGCGCCACGCAACGGCTGACCAGCAGGACGCGCCAGAACCCCAGTCGGGCGGGCCGGCGCCCCGGTCGGGCGGGCCAGCGCGCCAGTGGGGCGGGCCGGCGTCGCGGAAGCCGGACGCGGCGCTGGTTTTCGCAGATCGATCTTGCCCAGAACCTTGGGTCCCTGCTGCTGATCGTCCAGCACCGGAGCGGAGGCGTGCCCGCGCATCAGACTGATTACTGTCGGGCTGCCCGGTGGTCTTACCAGCTTGACCGCCTCCTTGCCCGCAAATGACGGCGACAAAACTGAGCCGATCCGCGGCCTTTCCCCGCGATCCGCAGTCGTGGGTTTGGAAACCGCACCCGACGGAGCTGCGGGCCGGGCAAGAACCGGCGGAGTCTCCACTGCGGACCCATGCGCGGCTTGCATCACCGGTTGCCCGCCTGGTGACGGCTCGGCCAAAGGCGCCTCGACGTGCGGATGCTCAATTTCCGGAGCTTCAGACCCTGGTTCAGATTGAGCGGGGAGGCTACTGACCGCCGGCTCTGCGGTCATGCCGGACTCCGGCGCCAGTCCATCGTGGAATTGCGACTCAGGCGGTGATGGTTCGGATTCAAGGATCAGCGGGACCTCGGGCTGGGGCGCAGGCGGCTCTTCAAGAAACGGAGCGACGAATTCGTCCTGGCGCTCTTCTTCAACTTCAAAATGGAAGGGTTCAATCGATGGCGCCTCGGCCATATCGACGGGGGCCGGTTCCGGCTCCGCGGCGTGGCGGCGGCGCATGATGGACTCGTTAAGGCGCTTTTCAACGACCTTGCCTGAGGTGGTTTCGAGCACCACCTCATGGCGCAAAATCGCCGCCCGATTGGCCTGTTCGTCGAGGTCGGCCTTGACGCGATCGGCTTCGTCTCCGGTCAGCAGGCTCGAATCCATCCGCCCGTGGGCCAATTTCAGCCGTTCGCAGCTGTGGATTACGTCGCTAACCGAGACGTTCCAATCTTGAGCGAGGGTTTTTATGCGTTTACGAGCCATCCGCCTTATTGTATGCGACGCTTGGGTTTGGAGCTAGATGCGCTTCCAGCATGTTTACCAGATTCATCCGCTCTTCGCGATCCAAACCGCGTCCGAGCGAATTGAACCTGTTCACCTTGGCCTTGACGAAAAGCTCCAGACAGTGGCGGCGGGGATGCAAGTAACCGCCCCGTCCGCCCAGCTTCCCGCTCAGGTCAATCGTCACCCCTGCGGGCCGCGCCGCCACCCTGACCAAAGCGTCCTTCAAGTCAGGCTGGCGGCAGGCCATGCAGGTGCGTTGTGGTTTATGATTCGGCTTCGCCGCTGGTCTCCTCGCCGGCCGCGACTGGCTCCGCCGGCTCCCCCTCATGCTCGTTGACCCGGCTCCGCCTCATGGGCGGCCTGCGCCGCGGCCTCGGCGGTGGCTTGCGCGGCAACCGCCGCCGCTTCCTCCGCGATCCGCTTCTTGTTGGCAACGTGGCCGAGCGCGGCTTGGATCAGTTGATGCGCACGCTCGGGGCTGATGCCGTCGATTTCCAGCGCTTCCTCCTCCGTCTCGGCCAATTGTTCGGCCGAGCGGAAGCCCCATTGATACAACAATTCCGCGTTGATATCGCCCACCCCGGGTATCGCGTTGAGCGAGGCCCGCGCCGCGCGCGCCTCCTCTTCAGCCTCCGCTTCGCTGCGCACGTCGAGCTTCCATCCGGTCAGCCGATGCGCCAAACGCACATTCTGGCCGCGCTTGCCGATAGCCAGGGAAAGTTGGTCGTCGGGGACGATCACTTCCATCGCGTGCTCGTCCTCATCGATAATCACCTTGGAGACCTTGGCCGGAGCCAGCGCGCGGCACACCAACTCGGCCTGATCTTCAGTCCACGGCACGATGTCGATCTTCTCGCCGCGCAACTCCTGCACCACGGACTGGACCCGGGTGCCCTTCATCCCGACACACGCGCCCACCGGATCGACGTCCGAATCGTTGGAATAGACGGCGACCTTGGCGCGTCCGCCCGGTTCGCGCGCGCACTGGCGAATCTCCACGATACCTTCGTAAATCTCCGGGACTTCCTGCTCGAAGAGCTTGCGCAAGAAGTCGTTGGAGGTGCGCGAGAGGATAATTGCAAGTCCTTTTTCCGAAAGATCGACTTCGGCGATCAGCGCCCGGATGCGGTCGCCCTGGCGGTAACGCTCGTGGGGGATCTGCTCCTTTTCGGGCAAAATCGCCTCGGTGCGGCCCAGGTTGACGATCATGTTCTTGCGCTCGAAGCGCTGCACGATACCCGAGACCACCTCGTTTTTGCGATCCTTGAATTCGCTGTAAATCTGCTTGCGCTCGGCGTCGCGGATGTGCTGGATGAGGTTTTGCTTGGCGGCCTGCGCGGCGATCCGGCCCATCGTGGCGGTATCGAGCTTGAGCAGGATCTCGTCGCCGATCTCGGCCTCGGGATCGTACTTGGCGTGCGATTCTTCGAGTGAAATTTCCGCAGGGGTGGCCGGCTGTTCGACCACGATCTTGATCTCAAACAGCTCGATTTCACCCAGTTCCGGGTTAAAGCGCGATTCGATTGTGCGGTCGGGGCCAAACGTGCGTTTGGCGGCCGAGTGCATCATTTCCTCCACCGCGTTGATCACAATCCCCTTGTCGATCCCCTTTTCTTTGGATACCTGCTCAATGACTCGGTTCAGATCAAGCTGCATTTCGCCTCCCCGCGCACGCCCATGCGCACGTTACCGGCATCTCAGCCAAGACTGGCGCCGCCAGCCGCTGGCGACGAGTGGTTAAAACTGATGCTCGTAGTTTGCCTCCTTGATTTCGTCAAAGCCGAACATCAACCGGCGTTTACTAATCTCGTCGTCCAACTCGATGCCCGACGGACTTACCTCTGCCAATACGCCCACGAACGACTTTTGTCCGTCGTGCGCGTGATGCGTCCTGACCTTGACCCGCCGGCCGCGATGCTGCTCGAAGTGGCTCAGCTTGGTCAGCGGCCGGTTAATCCCGGGCGACGAGACCTCCAGCGTGTAGCGCCCCTCCACCGGATCATAAACATCCAGCAGATCGCCGACCACGCGGCTCACGTCGGTCAGGTCATCCAGCGAGATTCCACCTTGGGGCCGGTCCACGAACAGCCGCAGCAACCCGCCCCGCGACCCGCCCTTGTACTCCACCGATACCAGTTCGAAGCCCTGGCGTTCGATGTGCGGTGCCAGCAATTCCATCACCTTACCGGCTACCGGATGCAGCTGTAGGACCATAATGCGCCGATGGTGGCCCGCCTCCTCCGCCCCGAAAACCGACACGGACCCAGTCAGGACCAATAAAAAAGTGGGCACGAGCCCACTCACCAAGAAGAAAGATAACACCGATCCCACCCCTCCTTCAAGGCGGGGTCCAGTTCCCGCGGCACCACCAGTGAAAACTACGAAAGCGCTTCCTGGACGGGTGCAGCGGCGCGATGACCGCACATAGAGCGTTAGTGACCCGCGACCTGGGACAGATCTACAACAGCGCTTCGTGCGCGAGTGCGGATGCGGTGGCGGCCGGGGCCTCGAAAGGCACCGTCCCGAAGGGGAGTAGCGCCGCGATGAAGAGGAACGCGCTGGCCAGGATAAAGGCCGCAGTGTAGGCGCCGGTGACGTCGAAGATGCGGCCGGCGAACATCGGGCCGGTTGCGGTTCCGGCCATGCCAAAGATTCCGATTAGACCGGCCAGCGAGCCGAAATTCTTCAGGCCGAACGATTCCGCCATCAGCATGGGCACCAGCGCTACCGGCGCGCCCACGCCGATGCCATAGAAGATAACGAGCGGGATCAGGACCAGCGGGTGTAACGCCTCAGTCAGGAGCAGGAAGGCGCAACAGAGTGAGAACACCGCAATCGCCGCCGCCAATCGGGCGTTCAAGCGGTCGGCCACGAGTCCCATCACCGGCTTGCCTAAGGTGCTGACGAACAATGCCACGCTGAAGATCGCCGCCGCGCGCTGCGCGGTCCATCCAAGGCCAATCAGGTTCGGCACGAAATGGACCACGCCGAGCCCGACCCCCATCAGGTAAATGAAGTAGGTCATGCCGATCAACCAGAACGAGCGTCCGCGGATGGCCTCGCTTCTCTCAAGGCCGTCAACCGGAGCCATCCGCTGCGAACCGTCCGCGGTCGTGCGCGCGACGGGCCGGGTCCGCACCGTCAGCAGCACTATCGGAATGACCACCACCAGCAGTGGAATTGCCAGAATGGTATAGGCCATGCGCCAGCCGGCCACGGCAATCAGATAGCTGGCAAACGAAGTCATCGCCGAGGCTCCCAGCGACATTCCCGACATCGCGATACCGAGCGCGACGCCGCGGCGGGCGCCGAACCAGTTCGACGTCACCAGCGAGACCGGGATCATCGTCGACGCCGCCGTGCCGACGCCCATCATGATGTGCGCCGCCGCCATCGCACCGAAAGAATTGGCCCGCCCCGCCGCAAGCAGCGCGAATGCCGTAATCGCCACGCCCGCGGCCATCACCTTCTGCGCCGCGAGCGAGTCCAGCAACCGCCCGGTAATCGGCCCCGCCAACGCTCCGGTCAGCGCAATCATCATGGTGAGCGAGGCGGCCACCGTCCGGGTCCATCCGAAATGTTTCACCAGGGGCGTCAGAAACACCCCGGTGATCGACGAACTGGAGCCGATAACAAAGAAATTGCTGATGAACAGAACGCCCAGCAACAACCAGCTTTTGCGTTCCTCACGCGTCATTGTGAAACGCGCGGGCCTATTCCTCGTCTTCGCGCAGGCGCGCCAGCACCGACAGATCCTCCAGGGTGGTGGTGTCGCCGATAGTCGCGTCGCCGGCGGCGATCTGGCGCAGCAACCGCCGCATGATCTTACCGCTGCGGGTCTTGGGCAGAGCGTCGCTGAAGCGAATCACGTCCGGACGCGCGAAGGCGCCGATCTCTTTGGCGACATGGTTGCGCAACTCCTCGCGCAACCGATCATCGCCCTTGCGCCGCCCCTCCAGGGTCACGAATACCATCAGCGACTGGCCTTTGAGTTCGTCGGGCCGGCCGACCGCCGCGGCCTCGGCCACCGCGGGATGGGACACCAGCGCGCTTTCGACCTCCATCGTTCCGAGGCGATGGCCGGAGGTATTAATGACGTCGTCGACGCGCCCCATGATCCAGAAATAGCCATCCTCATCGCAGCGCGCGCCGTCGCCGGTGGTGTAGACGCCGGGTACCTGCTCGAAGTAATTGCTCTTATAGCGGTTGGGATCGCGGAATATAGTGCGCAACATCCCCGGCCACGGTCGCTTGATGACCAGCAAGCCACCCTGGTTGGGACCGACCGGCAGACCCTCGCGCGTCACTACTTCGGCGGCAATACCGGGCAGCGGACGGGTGGCGGAGCCGGGCTTGGTGGGCGTCGCCCCCGGCATCGGGCTAATCAGGATTCCACCGGTTTCAGTCTGCCACCAGGTATCGACGATCGGGCATTTCTCGCGCCCAATCACCTTGTGATACCACATCCAGGCTTCCGGATTGATCGGCTCGCCGACCGAACCGAGCAGCCGCAGGCTGGAGAGGTCGTGTTTCTTGACCCATTCATCGCCCCATTTGATGAAGGTCCGGATGGCGGTCGGAGCGGTGTAGAAAATGTTGACCCGGTACTTCTCGATAATCTGCCAGAAGCGGTCGTTCTCGGGCGCGTTGGGCGCCCCTTCGTACATCACCACCGTGGCGCCCGCGGCCAGCGGCCCGTACACGGTATAGCTGTGGCCGGTGACCCAGCCGATATCCGCGGTGCACCAGTAGATGTCTTCGTCCTTGAGGTCGAACACCCACTTCATCGTCATCAGGGTGTGCAGCAGATAACCGGCGGTGGAATGCACCACCCCCTTGGGCTTGCCGGTGGTTCCCGAGGTGTACAAAGTGTAGAGCGGATGCTCGGAATCCAGTGACACCGGCTCGCAGGTGGTCTTCTGCTCGGCCATCAACTCGTCCCACCAGACGTCGCGTCCGGGCCGCATCTCGACATGATTGCCGCATCGCTTGACCACCAGGCATTTATGCACCGAGGGCGACTGCTTGAGCGCCTCATCGACGTTGCGTTTGAGCTCGACGATCTGACCCCGGCGCCATCCGCCGTCAGCCGTGATGCAGACCTTGGCTTCGGCATCGTTGATGCGGTCGCGCAGCGCCTCGGCCGAGAAACCGCCGAATACCACCGAATGGGTGGCGCCGATGCGCGCGCATGCCAGCATCGCAATCACCGCTTCGGGGACCATCGGCATGTAAATCGTCACCAGGTCGCCGAACTTGACCCCGAGACTGCGCAACCCGTTGGCGCATCGCGCAACCTCGCCGGCCAGCATCTGATAGGTCAGGACGCGCGAATCGCCGGGTTCGCCCTCCCAGATGAGCGCCGCCTTGTTGCGGCGCGGACCCGCCAGATGGCGATCGATACAGTTGTAGGAGGCGTTGAGCTCGCCGCCGACGAACCACTTGACCAACGGAAAATTCCAATCGAGCACCTTGGTGAAGGGTTTAAACCAGAATAGCTCCCCCGCGCATTCCTTCCAAAAGCCTTCGGGGTCCTCGGCGGCCCGGCGATAGAGCGCTTCGTAATCGGCGAGGCTCTGGACGTGGGCGCGGCGGCTGAACTCCGGCGGGGGTGGAAACTTGCGCTGCTCTTTGAGTACCGACTCGATACCGCCAGTGGATTCGTTGGTGGCCATGGCTAAATCCTTCCGCGCGCCTCGCGCGTCTTGAGGCTCAGGTACAGTGTGGCGGCGTCGGCAATCTCGCGCCGGTTGGAATGAATCGGACGCAGCCGATCGAGCAGTTCCGGTTCGATACTGGGAGCATACCAGGCGGCAAGTTCCACCGCCCGCGCCGCCCAGCGCAGCACAATCCGGCCTTCGAGCCCGCCGAAATCGTCGAAGAACCATCCACAACTGGTGAAGGCCGCATGCGCCGCCCGATGCATCTCGATCAGGGTTGACAGTTTGTTTTGGGCCGCTTCGTCGTTGACGGCGTAGCGCGCGAAGAATTCCTCGGTGGCGGCGGGATTGGGGTCGATCGCCAGACTGATCGAATGCTTGAGCGCTTCATGGGGGTTCGCCAGTATTTCGGCGGCCATCGTCGCATACAGCGAATCGGTGTGCCGTTTGACGAACTCCACGGCGTCGCGCAAGGGCTGGCGCCAGTGCTGGCTGCTGTCGCCCGCCATGCGGCATCCGCAGTCCGAACGCCAGCGCTCCACTCCGTGCGAGCAACTCCACGAAGTCGGCGCGTCAATCTCGAAGGTTCCCGCCTCCTGCCCCAGGCTCATGACCCGGGCGCAATTGGTAATCTCCAGCTCTTCATGTTCGGCCAGCATCGCAAACGCCCGCGCCAGTTCAGCCGCACCGGCTTTCTTGTGATGGCCGAAGGTCTCGCCGTCGGTCGCGACCAGCAGCACCGAGCCCGGAGGTTGCGACAGCGCCCGCTGCACGATCGATTCCGCCAGCCGCGCGCCGTCGGTCAAGGCGTCACCAAAGGAGATGAATCCCGCCAGGTCGGAGTCGAAGCGGAACACCCCCAGGCTGAGGTCGCCGCGGCGCCATACAAATGGACCGGCGGAGTCGTGATGATCGCCTTCGGCGGGCTTGAACTGGCCCTGCCACGGGGCGAGGATAACGAACTTGATACCCGCCCGCGCGACCGCCTCCAGCGTGGCCGCGTCGGCGGCACATTCGGGGAGCCACAGGCCCTCGGGTGCGCGCCCAAAGCGGAAGACGAAATCCTCGATGCCCCAGGCGATTTGAATCTCTTTGTCCGCGTTGGAGAGCAACGGCAGGATCGAATGGTTGTAGGACTGGGCGATCGCGTTGCCATGCCCGTAATTGCGCTCGACGCTCATCGCGTCGGCGCGAATCACCGATCGATACACCGAGGTCCCGTGACGCGCCAGCCACGCGATCAAGGTGGGACCGAAATCGAAACTGAGAGACTGATAATTACTGCTGATCCGCACCACCTGACCGTCCATGGTGTGGGCGCGCGCGTTAGCCGCGTAACTCTCGCTCAGGATCCGCTCGTTCCAGTTGGGAAACGGAGCCGCGCTGGGCTCCGGGGTGATCAGCCCGGTCCACGGACTTTCCCGTGGCGGTTGATAGAAATGCCCATGAATGACTACGTACCGTTTTTGTTCTGCTGCCATTGTACCTGCTTGGTACCAACCTGCGGCGCCAGGCCCCTCGATATCTCTCGGCGCCGGCTGTAACAATGATAATTATAACCCCAAGCGGAAAATCGTGCGCGCCACCGATTCAAGCGGCTGGCACGGCCGGATAATCCGGGTGACGCCGGCAGCCAAAAGATTTTGCCACCGGCTTCCTACCCTTATCTGTACTAAGGGAGAATCGCGCGCAAGGAAAGAATCCAACTCTCAGGCACGGTGCTGAATTTCCACAATCATCTCCGGCCTGCCCTGGTTTCGACTCCTTGCCGCGGGAATGCCAGTCCTCAGCCGACCGCCGCCCGAAACGAACCCGTCAGCGCCACCTCGCCCTTCTGGTTGGTGACGATCAAGTCGCCTTCGACCAACCGCTCCCGGCCCGCCTCGAACTTGCGCGTCACCTTTCCGGAACAGGTAATCGTGTCTCCCGGATAGATCCTGGCCACGAACCGCACCTTGTAATCGCGCACCTGGCCGGCTCCGGCGTAATCCGTGACGCACCGCGACGCCATCCCGGCCGTGAACATGCCCATCACGACCACATTCGGCAACCCCGCCGCTTCCACGAAGGGCTGGTCATAGTGTAGCGGCGAGAAGTCCGTCGCCGCACCGGCGTATTGGACGATGTCCTGCCGGGTCAGCGGGCCGATCACCAGCCGCGGCAGCGCGTCGCCAACCTTGGCGTTCTCGTAATTGATCGTAGCCGCCATCGCTGCCGTCGGGCTCCGACTCGCGCTCAGGCGATCTTGGGTTGGGGTGGAAATTCGATCAGCACGCATCGCGCTATCGCCACCGGCTCATCGCGCTGATTGGTGTAATTGCCCTCCACGATCGCGAACTTCATCATGCCACCACGCCCGCCTGCCTTTTCATGGATGTCCGCGATGCGCTGGGTCCAGGTCAGGACATCCCCGACCATGATCGGCCGCAGTAACTCGAACTCCTGTTCGCCATGGACGCCGTTGCCATAGTCCAATTGCACCACCTTTCCGGACTCCCAGTCAGGAATCTCCCATCCCAGGCTGGTCATGAGAAAGGTGGGCGGAATGGGCACTCCGCCATGGACCCGACGGGCAAACTCCGGATCGTGGTACGCGGGGTTGGGATCCTTGATCGCCAGCGCGAATTCCCGCACCTTGCTCCACTCGATCGGCATGCGGAAGGTGCGGCTGGTCAAGCCGATAAAGCTCTTGTCGACCACCGGATCGGGCCTCGCGCTCAGAGTCCGAACAGTTGGGCCACCAATTCGCGGTTGAAGGTCGCGTCGCCGAAAGTGAATTCGGTGGATTTCGCGCGCTTGAAATAAAGATGCATGTCATGCTCCCAGGTAAAGCCGATGCCGCCATGCACCTGGATACCTTCGCCGGCCACGCGGCGGTAACTATCGGAGGCGGCGGCTTTCGCGGTGGCCGCAGCCAACGCCGCATCGGGCACTTCGTTGCTCACCGCCCAGGCCGCATAGTAAGCCACCGAACGCGCGTTTTCGACGTCGATCAACATGTTGGCGCATTTGTGCTGAACCGCCTGGAAGCTCCCGATTGGCCGGCCGAACTGCTCGCGCACTTTGGCATAGTCGACCGCCATGTCGAGCACCTTCTGCGCGCCGCCGACCATTTCGGCAGCCAGCGCCACCTTGCCGCGATCGATCACTTCGCTTAGCACCTTACCGCCCTTGCCGACTTCGCCGACCACGTCTTCGGCCGACGCCTTGACGTTGGCAAACACTACTTCGGCAAGCTTGCGCGTCTGGTCCATGGTCTTGAGCTTATTGACCGTCACCCCAGCCCGCGCGCGATCGATCGCAAACAGCGTGATCCCATCCAGGCCCTGACCGCCGGTGCGCGCCGCGACCAGGAAATAATCGGCGATATGGCCGTCGTTGACGTAAAGCTTGGTGCCGTCGAGCACGAAATCCTTCCCGCTCTTTTTGGCCGGGGTCGCAGTCGCGGCCAAATCCCAGTCTCCCGAAGGCTCCAGGTGCGCCAGCGTACCAATCAATTCACCCGCGGCAATTTTGGGCAGCAGTTTCTGCTTGAGGCTGTCGCTGCCGGCGCGCGCCACGGCTTCACCAAATAGAACCGTCCAAAGGAATGGGGAAGGAAGAACGACCTTGCCCATTTCTTCCAGCACCACCACCAAATCGATGTAGTTCAGACCGGAACCGCCGTAGGCTTCGGGGACCACGAGTCCGAGCCAGCCGAGTTCCGCCATTTTCTTCCAAAACTCGGGCGAGTAGCCGGTCTCGTCCTCCATGAGCTTGCGCACCACAGTGGAGGGACATTCTTTTTCCAGCAGGCTGCGCGCGCTGTCACGCAACATCTCCTGCTCTTTGCTAAAGCCGAAATCCATCTGGCTGACCTTCCTGCTAGGAATGGGACTGTGGTGTTCGGATAGCACGCGCGCTGCGCTTGGACAAGCGAACCTGAAGGACGATTTGCGCGGCGAACCAACCAAACGCTCGTTCAATTGAGCTAGGGGCCGTTGCGTTTCCATGACGGCTCAACTCCAGCCTTCCCCCGCGTTGACGCGGGTTCACGGAGTCCCCGCGGCGGCGTCGCGCGCCCTTTGGTAATGGCGTGCGGCTTCCTCCGAATCACCCAGCTTTTCGTAGGCTCGCGCCACGCCGGTTTCGGCCTGCGAGTTGGCGGGACAGGCGGCCGCGGCGTCCTGATAATAGCCCAGTGCAACGCCGTATTTTCCCGCCGCGTATTGCTCGTCGCCGTGCGCCAGGGCCTGGTGCATAACCGCGTCATCGCAGCTTCCGGGCGGCGGCATGGTAGTTCCGACGTTCTGTTGCGCGCGCATCTCGGCTATTTCGCGGGCCTGACGCTGGATCTGCGCGTTTTGCGCATCGACCTGATTCTGCATCTCCCGCAGTTGCGAACCGGCGCAACCACCGCAGACCGCTGCAACACCCAACGCGATTGCCAGTGCGACGGGCCGAAGTCGCATGATTCCACCATCGCAGGCCGCAACGCCTGGCCGGTCGCCCCCGCGCTTAACCTCCGGACGGCGGCTGCACATTGACGTTGGCAAAGCCCGTGGCCGAGCGCCCATCCGCGGTGACGATCGTGAGTGAGGCGATGTAGAGACCTGGGTTGACGTAGGTGTTGTAGGTCACCAGCGGCGGCGTGGTGGCTACATGTCCGTCACCGAAATTCCATTTATAAAAGATGATTTCCGATTCGGCCGGATCGTGCACCTGCGGTATGAATCCAACCACCAGGGGCGCCGATCCATAGGCCGGATAGGGGAAGATTGCCACCGACGGCAGAATCATGATCTCAGGTGTGGCCATCGGCGTTGGGGTCTCGTCCTCTTGCGCCGGAGTCGATCCTGGAATCATCGCGAGCACCAACACCGTGACCGCCGCCACCATCCACAAGCGCAGGGCGCCGCGCCGCGATGCCCCATCAACTGGTCCACTGTTGTTCGACACCATCTCTCCGGCGACCTCTAGCGAAAATATAGCCGCCCCACCGAGCCGAATCATCGGCCCCGATCTGTCCGCAACATCGCCGCCGGCGCCAGCTCGCGGTAGTCTCGGCGGATCGCAGCGGCTAAAATCGCTGCGATGGCATCACAAGTAGCGGCGACCCCTGTACCGGAGCCGACTGACAAATTCGTCACGCTCAACGGAATCAAGCTTCACTACGCGGATTGGGGCGGCGATCCGTCCCAGGGTACCACG
Organism: uncultured Pseudomonadota bacterium; assembly: GCA_963805995.1. Lineage (GTDB taxonomy): Bacteria > Desulfobacterota > Binatia > Binatales > Binataceae > JAJPJA01. Next base: position 102,726 of record CAWDWL010000010.1, read on the forward strand.
GTCTTAATCCATGGCGGGTCTGCCAATCTCCATTGGTGGGATTTGACCGCCCCGCTGCTCACCGGCGAGGGCCGGGTGCTGGCGCTGGACTTTCGCGGTCACGGCCACAGCCAGTGGGCGTCCGCCGCGGACTATGGGCCGGCCGGCTATATCGAAGACGTCGAGGCCTTTATCAAACATCTCGGGGTGCGGGTCGTGCTGGTTGGGCATTCGATGGGTGGCGCGGTCGTGCTGTGGATCGCGGCGCTTCATCCGGAGTTGCTTGAAGCCCTGATCATAGTCGACAGCCGTGGCGGTCCGCCGCCATTTTGGCGCAAATGGCAGTGGCAATGGCAGCAGCGGGCCAAGCCCAGACCGCGTCCGGAATTGGCCTCGGCCGACGACATCATCCGCCGCTTCCGGCTGCATCCGGAAGGCACTTATCTGACTCGGGAAGGGCTGGCGGAACTCGGAATCAAGAGCGCCGTGCAATTGCCCAATGGGCGCTGGGCCTTTTGTTTCGATCCGCAGACCCGCCAATGGCGCGAGCGCGCCAGCGTGTCGCTGCCCAGCGTGCGTCAGGTCAAAACGCCGACGCTGGTCTTGCGCGGCGCGCAAAGCACGCTGCTCAGCCCGCGCCGCTCCCGATGGATGCATCGCAAAATCAAGGGTTCGGTACTAAAGGAAATTCCCCGCGCGTATCATCATGTGCCGCTGGACAATCCCGACGGCACCGCCGCCGCGATGGTTGATTTCATCCGCGCGCTGAGGTCCAACGCCAGTCTTGAAAATAGGCGCCTTTCAAGTTCCTTGTGATCAGTAGATCGCCGGCATGCCGTATCGGCGCCCGAGAAAGAAATCGGGCGCGCAGATTGAAGGTCAGACCCGCGCCAGGCAATCGGTCAGATCCATCTGAAATGATTGCCCATCGGTCAGGATCAAGGTCTTGGGTGTACGCTTGATCTGGATTTGTGCAATGTCCAGGTTGTGGGGCAACAGGTAGATCACATCGCCAGAATACAATGAAAACACGCGCATGCGCTCCTCGGCGCGCCGTTCCGTGCCCATCTCGTACGGATGTATATGGTAGGCGTAGCCGCGCGCGCGTACGAAACCGTCTTCGAAATCTTCCACCACACCGACAAACATGTTGGTGACGTCGTCGCGGAAAAGCTTCCGGTCGACGACCAGGACCCGATCGTTGGAAAGGAGTGCCGGCATTTTTTCTTTTTCTCCCGCTGTTGAGCGACAGTCTGACATAACCTCGGGCGGCTTGGTAAGCCGCCGCCAACGGCGCCTCAAACCGGGGGAACTTTCTTAAGCTCGTCTATACCGGTAAGATTATCATTCTTGATCTGTGGATAGGTCCTCCCGATGCCGGGCGAACCTTGATCAAGCCGGGAATTCATTCCAGTTTCACGAATTTACGCGACTACCTGCGCGAAAGAATCACGGCCAAGTGCTCAGCCTCGAAGACGTTTGCAAATACTACGGCGACCGCGCCGTATTCGATCACGTAAGCTGGTCGATGCCCGATGACGCGCGCGTGGGTTTGGTCGGGCTCAACGGCGCCGGCAAAAGCACGCTGCTCAAGACTATCGCGGGGATCATCGAACCCGATTCCGGCCGCATCAGCCGGCCCCAGCGGACCCGAGTCGGCTATTTAGCCCAGGATTCACCGGAGATTGGCGGGCGCCCGCTGATTGACGAGACGCTTTCCGCCCTGAGCGAGATTGGCGTGCTCAATGAACGCCGGTTGGAACTGGAACTGATACTGGCGGAGGACCGCAGCGGACCGCGTCACGACGCCGCCTTGACCGAGTTGGGCGAAGTTCTGAGCGAACTGGAGCGCCACGATTTCTATACCGCCGAAAGCCGCGCCGAAGCGCTGCTGTTCGGTTTGGGGTTCAAACCCGCGGACTTGAAGCGCGACGTCGCTGAATTCTCCGGCGGCATCAAGATGCGCATCGCGCTGGCCAAGCTGCTGCTGCAAAAGCCCGAGTTCCTGATGCTCGACGAGCCCACCAACCATCTGGACATCGAGGCGCGCAACTGGCTCGAAGAGTACCTGGCTTCCTATCCCGGCGGCATGATCCTGGTCTCGCACGACCGCTATTTCCTGGATCGGGTAACCCGGCGAACCCTGGAAGTAGCGCGCGGCAAGCTGGTCGAGTACGTGGGCAACTACTCCACCTATCTGGTCAAGCGCGAGGAACGCTTCGTGGCGGAAATGGCCGCTTATCAGAATCAGCGCGAAGAAATCGATCACATGGAGGCTTTCATCAGCCGCTTCCGTTACCAGGCCAGCAAGGCGAAGCTGGTCCAAAGCCGCATCAAGCAACTCGATAAAGTGGAGCGGCTGGCTCCCCCGGTCGGCGCCGACAAGCCGCCGGCGATCAATTTCCCCCTGGCGCAGCGCAGCGGCCGGCGCGTCCTGGAGCTTGCGGGGGCGGTCAAACGTTACGGCGATTTGCTGGTCTATGAGGGCATCGACCTGGTAATCGAGCGCGGCGCGCGGATTGCGCTGGTCGGCCCCAACGGCGCCGGCAAATCGACGCTGATCAAAATCCTGGCCGGTATCGAACCGCTGACCGCGGGACAACGAACGGTGGGTCACAATGTCAACCTCGGCTACTTCGCGCAGGACCTCAGTGAATCGCTGGACTACGACAAGAGCGTATTCGATGAACTGTCGGACAGTTGCGAAGGTATAACCACCGTGGAAGCGCGCAGCCTGCTGGCGGCGATGCTCTTTTCCGGCGACGACGTGCGCAAGCGCACTGGCGTGCTTTCGGGCGGTGAGCGTTCGCGCCTGGCCCTGGCCAAAGTGCTGGCCCGCCGCACCAACTGTCTGCTGCTGGACGAACCGACCAACAATCTTGATATCATCGCCAAGGACAGCCTGCTGGAAGCTTTGCAGCGCTACCAGGGCACGGTCATAATCGTCAGCCACGACCGCTACATCCTGAACGAACTGGTTAACCAGACGTATGAAGTCGGGCAGGGCAGTGCCACCCTCTACCTCGGCAACTACGACGATTACCTGGCCAAGAAAGAAGCGATGGCGACGCTCGCGGCAGCCCCCCTGCCAACCCCGGCGCAACCAGCCAAGCGCGAAAATTCAATGCCGCCGGCGAGCGCCAACGGTCAGGTACGGCCGCCCGTTGACCGCCAAATGCAACGGCGTCTGGAACGGGAGAAAAAGCTGCGGCGCGAACTCGAAGAACGAATCGAGTCGATGGAAACCCAGCGCGCGAGCCTGGGTCAGGAGATGAACGACCCTAACTTCTACCTGCAGCGCAAGGACGCCAAAGAGATGATCGCGCGCTACGATTCCCTGGGGCGGGAGATCGAGCAACTCTACAACGACCTCTTAAGAATCGACGGTAGTGCTCCTGCGGAGAACCCCTGAACTTCCAGGATGGCCGGCGGCTGCTTTCACCGCGTCACCGGCGTTTCCAGCACTTTCAGTTCGCGCCTCATGCGAAATGCCCGAAACGTCGCCCAAAACGAGAATAATTCCGAGCAGTTATTCGCGAAATTTGAGTGGACACAGGCGAAACGCGTACCGTCAGTCGGGACGTGAAACCTCTCCCTGTTCCTCTCCTCGGACAAGAAGAGGGAACGGAAAGGACCCTGTGCCCCGATGTGTTTGTACGCTTGGCAGTGAGATTATTTTCGCCTTCGGAACAGGACAGACGTTTGTTTAAGTAGGCTGCTCCTGCCCCAACGCGTTTATAAATTCGCGGCGCGAATTATCATCCTCAGCGCGTCACTCGCCGCGCAGATCTCTTTCAAAATTCCGCAGCCCCACCGCGCGCCCGGCAGCGATTACGATGTCGCCCGCCTTGAGCCGCTGATCGGGGTCGAGCAACTCGTAGCCGCTGGTCGGATTGCTGCCGCTCTGGATCGCCAGAACACTGGCCCCGAAACGCGCCCGGGTGTTCAGGTCGCGCAGACTCTTGCCCGCGGCGGCGGATGGAATCCTGATCCGCGCCACGCGGTACTCGGTCGACCAAAAGATATGCGTGTCGTGTCGGCTAAGAATCGCGAAGGAACCGGTAGCGCTGCCCAGGGCTTGCGCGATGTCGTGGCGGGTAATTGTTCCGACCAGGCGCCCGTGGTCTTCATCGACCACCGGCAGTTCCCCGGTCAATTCATCTTCCATCAGATGCAGCGCATCCTCGAGGCTGGACTTCGGCGTCACGGTTGGAAAATCGGCCCGGCAGACATCGGCGGCATTAACCAGATACTTGAGATCCTGACCATTGAGCAGCAACCCGACCAGATTACGGGCAGCGATCACTCCGACCAATCCTCCCTGATCGTTGACTACCGGCAGGATCTCCCGGCCGGATTGGTCCGCCATGGTGAAAATTTCTTCCAAACCGGCTTGGGCGTTCAGCTTCGCCGGTTTCGGATTCATCACCTCCGCGGTCGCGATGCGGGACAGGGCGAGCCGGTCCTTGTCGATTTCCAGGCTGATCCCGCGGCGCGCCAGCGCGTAAGTATCAATCGACTCCGGCTCGATTGAGCGCGCCACCACCAGGGCAAAGATCGAGCAGATCAGCGCCGGCAGGGTCACGTCGTAACTGCCGGTCATCTCGGTGAGCAGAAAGATCGCGGTTAACGGGGCGTGAGTGGTGGCGGCCAGAAAGGCGCCCAAGCCGACCAACGCGTAAGAGCCGCGTACCCCGGTTACGGGCGGCATCAGAGCACCCAACAGCGCGCGCGTCGCGCCGCCGCCCATCGCGCCGATAAAGAATACGGGCCCGAACACTCCGCCCGGCGCGCCGCAGCCGAGCGAGATGCTGGAGGTGACAAACTTGGCCAGGAACAGTATCGCCATCATCTGCGTGGAGAGCCGGCCATTGAGCGCCTGGTCGATAACCGGATAACCGTCGGAAAGATTACCGCGCAAAGGGATTGCGATGATTCCCACCGCGAACAACCCAATGAGAATCCGGGCCGTGCGCGGCAACCGCAGGCGATCGAAGAAATCCGCGGTCGCGTTGAAGAACCTGACATAAACCGCGCCGACGACCCCGGTCAACAAACCCAAGATGACGTAACTCAGGATCTCCCAATAGCTTTTCATTACGAATTGCTGGACCGGGAGCACCGCCAGATTGCCGAGCGTTGCGCGCGACACCACCACCCCGACCGAGGCAGAAATCACCAGCAAGGACAGGTTGCCCAGTTCGGTCTGGCCCAGCAGGACGATCTCCTGGGCAAAAAGCAGGCCGCCGATTGGCGCGTTGAAGGTCGTCGCGATGCCCGCACCGGCGCCACAAGCCACCAATACTTTGGAGCGCTCGGTGGACAGCCGTGCGAGGCGTGCAACCACGGACCCAATCGCGCCGCCAATCTGGGCGATCGGGCCCTCGCGGCCGACCGAGGCTCCCGCCCCAAGCGACACCGCGGGACCCACCGCTTTGGCAAAAATCCAGCGGGCCTTAAGGCGCGCGTCGCCGAGGTGGATTTTCTCCAGGAAGGCGGGAAATCCATAGCCCATGATATCGCCGGGCAGCAGCCACTCGAGCAACGCAACGACCACGCCGCCGCTGACCAGCACTATCGGGATCATCAAGCTGAAGGGCATCCCGCGCGGAATTTGCAGGGCGTTCCATTCGACCACCTGAAACACCCACATGAACAGTCTGATCGCCTCGCGCAGCAGGAAATTGCCGAACGCAGCCAGCACTCCCACCGCGGTCGCCAGCAGGATCAACCAAAGGTACTCGGCCTGGGTGCGGCTCATCGAAAAAGGCCGCCATCGGATCAACTCCTTCAGCATCTCCGCAGCGCCATTTTTGCCTTCGTGGTTTTCCCTTGGATCGCGTGCCCAAGCTGACGGCAAACGCGGTTATCCGGCGTCACTGAATGCCGCGTCAAAGCTCCGGCGTAGCGTGGTGGCAATAAACTCTACTTCGGTATCGCCGATCACAAAAGGCGGCGCAACCATAACCGCGTCGCCACCCTGCTCGCCGGCCATCCCCGCTGCCGGGTAAGCCGACAGTCCGAGATCCAGCGCGGCACGCAACACCTTGCGCGCCATCTGCTTGCCGGGCGGGAAGGGCCGCCGCGTGGCGCGATCGGCGACGATCTCGATACCCCAAAACAAACCCGCGCCGCGGATGTCGCCGGTCATCGGATGGTCGCCCAATTCGGCTTTGAGGCGGGCGCCCAAACGCGCGCCGATCTGTGCGGCCTGCTCCACCAGATGTTCGCGCTCCATGATTTCAAGCACCCGCTCGGCAATCGCACAGGCCAGCGGATGCGCGGTGTAGGTGAAAAACATGAAATCGGCGCCGGCCTGCTCGCACACTTCCGCCAGCTCCCGATTTACGGCAATCATCCCCATCGGGACATACCCGCCGGTCAGTCCTTTGCCCCCCACGATAATGTCGGGGGTTACACCCCAATGCTCGACCGCGAAACGTTTGCCAGTGCGGCCGAATCCGGTCATGACTTCATCGGCAATCAGGACGATATCGTGACGGCGGCAGATCTCGGCGATGCGCGGCCAATATTCGGCCACGGGCGGGATAACGCCGCCGCTTGCGCCGACCATCGGCTCGGCAATAAATGCCGCAATCTGATCCCCTCCGTGATAGAGGATCGCCTCTTCGAGAGTCTGCGCGCATTCCAGGTCGCAGCCCGGATAGGTGCGCTGCCATGGGCATCGGTAGCAGTAGGATGGCTCGATCTTTGGCCAGTCGAACAGCACCTGTTCAAAATCCGCCCGGCGGGCGCGATTGCCACTGACCGACAATGCGCCCAGCGTGTTGCCGTGATAGGAAAGGTTGCGCGAGACGACTTTGGTCTTGCTTTGCCGGCCGCGCACCCGATGGTACAGGAAGGCGAACTTGAGCGCTGCCTCGACCGACTCGGAGCCGCCGCTGGTGAAGAAGAATCGATCGATACCGGGCGGCGTCCACTGTGCCAGCCGTTGCACCAGGCGTTCGCGAGGCGGCGACACCCACAGCGGAAAAACATAGTCGAGCCGCTCGATCTGCTCGCGCGCCAATTCCGCCAGCTCGCGCCGGCCCTGGCCGACGTTGACGACGATCGCGCCGCTTGACGCATCGAGCAGCTTGCGCCCGTCGCGCGTGAATAAATAAGCGCCCTCGGCGCGGTCGATATATAGAGGCTCTCCGTGAGTACCGCGAATGAACAGCACCTGCTTGTCGGCCATGCAGGCCATGTTACTGGGGGAGAGCCGGCTTTGGAATTGCTCCGGGCGTTTCGCTTATCAAATGAAAAACTTCCGCAGTGCGTTAAATGCGTGCCTTGATGGCGTCGCAGTGTTACTCTAAAAGAAACAGGAAATGAAAGACGGCCAGCGAATACGATGCGAAAATACCGGCGCGACTCCAATAACGACATTCTGACCACCAGGATGGTCGCTGACTATCTCCATTGTCACCTGAGCACGGTGTACAGGCTTGTAAAGCAGGGCAAGATTCCGCACTTCAAGCTCGGCGGCGACCTTCGGTTCGAGAAAGCGGCAATCGATGAGTGGATCGAGAAAGGCGGGGGCGCGCAGGACTGAAATCGGGTAACTGATCCGCTCCGTCGTCCAATCGCGGCATGCGCTGGAAGCACGCCGGATTATGCGCGCCAGTTTCACTTTTCGTCGCGACCCATGGCTCGTCAACCAACGAGCCAGCCAATAGCTTACGCTTTACAATTTCCACCAGCATCAGGCAGGAACGGGCCGGAGTTCCAGCAACGCGGACGCTGAACCGGCGCGGGAACTCATTTGAGAGCGCCGTCATTGCGCCATTTCTCGATCGTCTCCTGGCCATAACCGAGTTCAGCGAGAATTTCGTCGGTATGCTGGCCCAGTTCCGGCGCCAATCGCCTGACCGACCCCGGAGTCGCGGAGAGCTTGACCGAGATGCCAACCTGTTTAGCTTTCTGCCCCGTAGGCGACTCGACATCAATGATCATGTGGCGCGCCTTGACCTGGGCGTTGTGCTCCACCTCATCGAGGGTCAGCATCGGGGCCGCGCAGATGTCGGTTTGGCGTAGCAGTTCGAACCATTCGTCGCGGGTTTTGGTCAGAAACTTCTCTTCCAGGAACTGGCGCATCTCGGGATGCCGCTCGCGATTGTGCTGGTCCGGAATGAAGTCTTCGCGGCCCAGAGCGCGGAACAGGTTGGCGTAAAACCACGGCTCCATCGACCCGATCGTGATCCACTTGTCGTCCTTGGTCCGGTAAACGCCATAATACGGCGCGCCACCGTCAAGCTGGGTCTCGCCCCGCTGCGGGACTTTGCCGGTGGCGAAGTGCGCGGCAAAGGCCTGCGCCAGCACCAGCATCGAACCGTCCATCATCGCGATATCGACGTACTGGCCGCGGCCGGTCTGGCCGCGCGCGATCAGCGCCGCCATCACCCCCAGCGCGGCATGCATCCCGCCGCCGGCGTAATCGGCGATCAGGTTGTGCGGAATCGTGGGGTGCTGTCCCTTGGTGCCCAGCAGCGAGAGCGCTCCGGCATGCGCGATATAGTTGATGTCGTGTCCGACCAGGTCGCGATAGGGCCCGTCCTGACCATAGCCAGTGATCGCACAATGAATATAGCGGGGATTGCGTTTCGACAGCGTTTCGTAATCAATCCCCAGTCGTTTGGCCACGCCGGGACGAAACTCCTCGACCACTACGTCGCAGCGCTGATGCAGCCGCAGAAAGATTTGCTTGCCAACGGGAGACTTGAGATTGAGCCCGATCGACTTCTTATTGCGCCCCAGCGCGTTGTAAGGCGAACTCTGGAACCCGCCTTGACCGCGCCCGCGCACGCTGGCGTTGCCGGCCTGCTCGGCGCGCCGCCCAGTGGGAGGACCAGGCTCTTCAACCTTGATCACGTCCGCGCCCAGGTCACCCAATATCATGGTGCAGTGCGGTCCCGGCGCCAGCTTGGTCAGATCGAGAACTTTGATACCGTTGAGCGGCCCTTCATTGGGCATCGCAATACCTCCGTGGATGTACATCTGTGGCGGGTAGCACGCCGTGCGGTTGCTCCCTTAAGCAGGTGTTGAATGCAGGCATCTTTTTAAACCCTATCAATCTTACTTTTCCGACACCCTCTTATTTCTCCAACCCCGTCTAGGCTGCCGGAGTAACCGCGGCGCGCAACCGGCCCAAACGTTCGGACAGCGCCGCAAGGCCCTTGGCGGTATGCACGCCGTACCAATGCAAGTCGCGCCCGCTGATCAGCATCACGCGCCGTCTCAGGCCCGCAGGCAACGCACCCTTGAGTTCAACCGCGTCTTTTTCCGCGAACACGTAAGGTTCGTCGGGGAGCAACACGATTTGGGGCCTGCGCTCCAGCGCCTCTTCCAACGTGGCGCGCGGATAGCGCTCGGGAGCATCGGCAAAAATATTGAGAAATCCCAACAACCGCAGCACATCATGCGCATAGGTGTCCTGGTTGAAGGTCATCCAGGGCTTCTTCCAAATCGGGCAGAATACGCGCCAGCGCAGCTTGTTCCAAATCCCCAGCGAGGTTTCAATCACGCTGACCACGCGAACGATCTCACGGGCCAGAGCTGCGGCCTCGGCCTCGCGCCCGGTGATGCGGCCAAGCCCGAGCACCGACTCCAGCGCGCCGGACACGGTCCGCGGATAGGTGACGAACACCTTGAGGCCGCGCGCGCGCATCCACTCCACGTCCTGAAGCCGATTTTCTTCGGCGTTGGCGATTACCAGGTCGGGCTGCAGCGCAAGGATCGCGCGCAGATCGGGATTCTTGGTCCCGCCAACTTTTTCAATCGCGGCAACGGCGGCGGCCGGCTCGACGCAGAATTTGGTGACCCCGGCGATCTGGCGATCCAGATTCAGCGCGAAGAGGGTTTCGGTCAGACTCGGCACCAGCGAAACGATCCGCTGGGGCGGTCCCTCCAGTTCCACTTGAAAACCCAACTCGTCACGCCATTGCATCGCTGTGCGCCCTCGCGCTACCGGCAACCTACTGGGAGCGGTCCTTGATCAGTGCGCCAAGTTGCCGGCGCTCGGATCCGGTGATTTCCTCGCCAGCAGGAGCTCTCTTCGGACCACCCGGTGGTTGATTTTCGGACCGGGCCGCCTCCTGGCTGGCGCGGCCGTCCTCATCTGCAGGCGTCAGAGAAGGATGAAGATTTTCGCCGCCGCCGACAAGCCTTTGACGGTTTTCGCTGGCGTCGCGGGCGGGTCTGTGCGGTCCGTCGATGCCTAATTTCATCAGAAATGGGATTTCGCGGCGCGCGATAAATGCGGCCATCAACAACGTCAACGCGGCGAGAAGGAAAAACCGATACGCCCTGCCCTTATTCCTTCTTCTCTTTGCCCGCGCCACCGAAACCGCCTCGCCATTGAGTGTCCGGTAACCAGGTCCCGGCCGCCCACCTTTTGGGCGCTTGCGCCCGCTACTGATTATGCGCGTCGCCCGCGCTCACCCCTCGCGCTCGACCACCATCGCAATTCCCTGTCCGCCGCCGATGCACAGCGAGGCCACGCCGAGGGCCTGCTTGCGGTCCACCATCGCATACAGCAGCGTGGTCAGGATGCGCGCGCCGCTGGCGCCGATCGGATGTCCGATGGCGATCGCACCGCCGTTGACGTTAACCCGCTCGCGCGGCACCTTGAGTTCGCGCAGGACCCCGAGGGACTGGGCGGCAAATGCTTCGTTGAGTTCCCACAAGCCGATATCGTCGCGCGTCAGTCCGGCCAGCTTGAGCGCCTTTTCAATTGCTGGAACCGGGCCCATTCCCATGAAGGCAGGATCGACCCCGGCCGCGGCATAGGCGCGGATGGTGGCCAGCGGCTTGAGCTTTAAGTCAAGCGCCCGCTCCCGCGCCATTACCATTACCGCGGCGGCACCGTCATTGATTCCCGACGCATTGGCGGCGGTCACGGTACCATCTTTCTTGAACGCTGGTTTGAGCCCGGCGATCTGATCAACGCTGCTTTCGCGGGGATGCTCGTCGATTTTGAACTCGACCGTCTCTTTGCCGCGCTTGATTGCGACCGGTGCAATCTCGGCCTGAAATTTCCCTGCCCGCAAGGCGGCAAAGTATTTGGCCTGGCTCTCAGCCGCAAATTCATCCTGTTCGCGACGGCTGATGCCATACTTGGCCGCGATATTCTCGGCCGTCACTCCCATGTGCACCAAGGTGATGGGACAATTCAGGCCGTCGGCGATCATGCTGTCGAAAATCTGATCGTTGCCCATCCGGTAGCCGAATCGGGCCTTCTTGAGCAGGTAGGGCGCCAGCGTCATGTTCTCCATGCCCCCGGCGACGACCACGTCCGACTCCCCGCAGCAGACCGCACCCGCGGCCAAAGCGATAGCTTTCAGTCCTGAGCCGCAGGCCTTATTGATGGTGTAGCTGCCGACTTCCTTGGGCACTCCAGCGGCCAATTGCGACACCCGCGCCGGGTTGAGGCCGAGCCCGCCGGACAGGACGTTGCCCAAAATAACTTCATCGACCTGCGCGGACTCGATGCCCGCACGGCTGATGGCTTCACGAACGGCGATCGCGCCCAGGTCGGTGGCGCTGACCGTCGAAAACGCTCCTGCGAATGTTCCAACCGCGGTTCGGGTCGCGCTGACAATCACCGCTTTACGCATCGTTCCACCTCCTCGCGGGGATGCTCCCCCACGCAATCGGGCCCACACGCGGTTTTCAACCGCGGGACCCTTCATTCGTAATCTAGCCCATGGGAGCGCCCAATAGAACCGTCTTCGCCAACTTCGCGAGCACCGACCACATCGGTGCTTCATCGAGATGATCGGTTCCGTTGTACCAGTCGATACCGATTCGTTGCGCACTGCGGCTGAGCGCGGCCAGGCGAAAGTACAGGCGATGATGCGGCCCGTAAAAGCGCCGCGCCGCAAACAACAGACGGCGCAGCTTGCGGGCCACGGCTCCGCGATGGAGCGCGTCGTCGTAGCCGCGCAACGCGCCTGGCGTTCCCGCAAAAAAAGCGTCGAGCGCCCGGGCCGCGAGCTTGCCGTGCTCGAAGGCGTAAGAAATTCCCTCGCCCATCAGAGGATCGACGCCGGCCGCGTCACCCGCAAGCAGGACCCGCCCGGCGGCAAAGCGCTGCTGCGGCGCATACCAGCGAATCGGAAACGCCTTGTAGCCGCCCTGCGCCGGGATCGGCAAGTCCGGAAATGACGCGGCTAACGCGTCGAGCAGCCGACCCTTGGACTTGGCATCGTCAACCGCGCGGCGGGGGCACTGATCGTAAATGCCCACGTTAAGATGGGGCTGGCCCGCGATCAGGCAGGGAAACGACCAGGAGTAGCCACGGATGCCGGCGCTGACACAGGAAAAATCAAAGCAGTATGGCTCATCAGCGAAATCTCGGATACGGCCGGATGCCACCGGGAGGTCGAACATCAGGGCGCGGCCAATCCAATCCTGACCCCGGCCAAACAATACGTCGCGAACCCGGCTTCCCGAACCGTCGGCGCCAAGCAGTGCCTCGGCGTCGAAATCGCCGCCGGTGCTGTGAACCAGCACCCCGTTGCCGTCGGCCTCCACGTCCAGCACCCGGCAGTCTTCCACGATGAGCAGTCCGGCGTCGCGCGCCGCGCGCGCCAACCGCGCGTCGAACTGGTCGCGGCGAATAACCGTGCACAGCACCCCGCCGTCGTGGTAATCCACCGCGCCAATTTCGGTCCGGGCCCGCCCGCGCCGCACCCTGACCGCGGGAACCTCCAGCGGCAAGCCGAGTTCCTCCAGCGCCAGCATCGTCTTCGGAATCAGGCCGCCGGCGCAAACCTTGGGCCGCGGATGGCGGGCCCGCTCCAGAGCGACCACGTGACCGGCCAATTCCGGACGCGCGCGTAGCAGATAAAGCGCGGTGACCAGTCCGGCCGGCCCGGCACCAGCGATCAGCAACCGGCAGCTTCGCGATTTGGCCATCAGTTCGTCAGCCTCACGGCGTTTTCTTGATCCTCGGCATGCTGATAGGCGCGCAGCGCAACTTGGAATGTCGCGGAACCGCGAACTGCCTCATTCATCAACAAAACGCGCATCTACAAAACGCGCTTGAGCCAATAAGGCGAGTCCTGCTCCTTGCCGAATTTGGAAACGGGGTCAAAAACACGCACGCTCAAAGCAAAAAGGGCAAGGGCCACTCGGCAACCCTTGCCCTTTGTCAACTAAACTACGTCCGGTCTCAGCCTTCGTCGGGCTTGATGACGGTATAGAGCGTCATGTTACCCCGCTGAACCAGCAACAACGCGGACTTCTTCTGGTTCTTGGCCTCCTTGGCCTTGGCCATGAACTCCTGGAGCGAATTGACCTTGTCGTGGTTCACTTCCAGGATCACGTCGCCCTGCTGCAGGCCAGCCTCGGCGCCCGGGCTGTCGGGCTTGACCTGGCGCACCACGACCCCCTTGTCGCTTTGCAGGTTGAACTCGCGGGCGATGTCGGGCGTGATCTCGCCGACCTGCAAGCCCCATCCGCTACCCGGCTGCTCGTCGCCGCGGGCATTGGCCAGCTCGGTGTCTTTGAGCTCGCCGATCGTGACCGGGATGGTGAGGTGCTTGGTGCCGCGGATCACCTCGACGTTGACGGTCTTGTTGATTGGCGTCTCCGCCACCAACTCCGGCAGCTCGTGCTGCTCGTGAACGGTCTTGTCGTTGAACTTGACGATCACATCGCCGCGCTTGATTCCGGCCTTGGCGGCAGGAGCGTCCTTCTCCACATTGGCCACCAGCGCGCCCTCCGGCATGGCCAGCCCAAAGGACTGCGCCAGCTCGGGAGTCACTTCCTGGATTTCCACTCCCAGCCATCCTCGGACCACCTTGCCATGCGACTTGAGCTGATCCATCACGGCCTTGGCCAGGTCGATCGGAATGGCAAACCCGATTCCAGCGCTGGTTCCGGTGCGGCTATAGATCGCGGTATTGATGCCGACGACCTTGCCGGTGACGTCGAACAGCGGACCGCCGGAGTTGCCCGGATTGATCGCCGCATCGGTTTGGATGAACTCGTCGTAATTACCACCCAGCGCGCGCCCCTTGGCGCTGACAATTCCGGCAGTTACGGTCAGCGAGAAGCCGAACGGGTTACCGATTGCAACCACCCAGTCACCGACCTCGGTCGCGTCCGAATTGCCCAATGCCGCAAACGGCAGCGCCGCTTTGGTGTCGATCTTGATCAGCGCAAGGTCGGTTTTGGCATCCTTGCCGATCACCTTGGCGGTGAACTCGCGCTTGTCCATCAAGGTGACCTGGATGGTGTCGGCGTTACCCACCACGTGGTTGTTGGTCATGATGTAGCCGTCGGGCGACACGATAACCCCCGAACCCAGACCGTGCTGCTTGAATTCATGAGGGATCTGACCGAAAAAGCGGCGAAATTGTTCGAAGGGATCGCCGCCGCCGCCACCACCGCCACCGCCACCGAACGGACTCGGACCCATCTGCGGGCCGCCAGGACCACCCTCTCCGCTGCCGGGATCGCCGCCGCCTGGCTGATCGCCGCCCGGCTGGTCGCCACCACCTTCAAAACCGAAGCCCTTGACCTTTTGCACCACGCTGACGTTGACCACGGTCGGCATCACGTGCTTGACCAGCGGGGCGAAGGATGAAATCACGCCCGCCTTTTCCATCGGCTCGGGCGCGCCAGCCGGAGCAGGAGCAGGTTTCTCCGGCTTGGGCAGCGAAGCTCCGGGCTGGACCGGCGCCGCTGGCGGAATCTGGGCGGGCTGGGCTTCGGACGGCTTTTGCTCGCTCCCCCACAAAGAAAAGGCGCTTGCACTTGCTAGCGCCAACGCCGTCGTCATCAGCACCACGCCGACCACGGCGAATACTCTTTTAGACATGCGATTCTCCTCGGAATCCTCGATGCAAAGACATTATCACCCTACGGTTCTAACGATAAAGTAGTTAAATGGGTGACGCCGTCCCCTAACAAAATCTGACGAAAATTGCGTTCTTCTATTCATTCCGGCAGGCCGGATCTGCGCACCCCGGCCGGCGCGATGCGCGGTCATGCTATTGCTCTGCAAACCTCATAGCGTACGCCCTTGCGGCGCCAGCGGCAATCGGGGTGCTAGCCGACGGCGGCCGCCGGTTCCACCCAACGGCGCGCGATTTCCTCCAGCCGCTTGACCATTTCCGCTTCGCCGCGAGCCCCAAACGGCGGCAGCACCAGTTCGCTGACTCCGAGATCATGGAATTTCCTGAAGTCGTCCGCGGTGGGTTTGTGGCTGGCCGGGCCAATAATGATCTCCAACTCCTCAACCTTGCGATTTTTGGCCGCCATCAATTTGCCCAGCTGACTTAGCTTTTCGGCGGTCGCTTCCGGGCTGAGATTCAGGCCGAACCATCCGTTGCCATACTCGGCTACGCGGCGCAGCGCCGGCAATGTATTGCCCCCGACCACCACCGGCAGGCGCTCGCCCGCGACCGGCTTGGGAAAGCTGCGAACATTGGCGAAACGCGCGAACTCGCCGTTGAACGCGCTCACCTCGTCGCCCCACAACCGCCGCATCGCCGCAACATAGTCGCGGGTGCGATCGGCGCGCCGCGCCCAGGTAATCCCCATCGCCTGGAATTCCTCTTCCAGCCATCCGATTCCAATCCCGACCACGACGCGGCCGCCGCTTAAGTGATCGACGGTGGCAATCTCCTTGGCCAGGCTCAGCGGATTGTGCTCCGGGACCAGGCAAACCCCAGTGGCCAATCGGATCCGCTTGGTAAACGCCGCCGCATAGCTCAGCGCGGCCCAGGGGCTGAGCAGCGGCGAGTCCAATCGGCCCATCACTTCGCCGCCTTGCGAGTAGGGATAGCGTGATTTGTAGCCCTCGATCAGGACCACGTGCTCGGGAGCCCACAAGGTCGCAAAGTCCAGGCGCTCGGCGTGGGTGGCGATGGTCTTGATGCTCCCGGCGTCGGTGCCGGCGCCGATGCCTACTCCGATAAATCCTACTTTCATTGGAATGCCTCCCTGCGATGCTGGAGTTAGCGCAAATGCACTTCGTACCGCCCTCGCCACCCCGCGTGTTTGCGGCACACAATGGGACATCCGGCATCGCGATGCAATCAATCCGCGGCAGCGCCGCATCCCATGCGCAGTTAAGCGCCATCGCGTTCGAATTTATCCAGGATGATCCGGACTCTACCAATGGTTTGGTCGCTATGCTAGTTGAACAGTATAGCGGTAGGCAGGTTTAGCCTGACTATGCGCGATTTACCGCAAACGTGATTGCCCCCAGCGGCTGCGGCCGGCAAAGATTATGTTGGAAGGCGAATTCAGCGAAGTCGCCAGCTCTCAGCAAGACGAAGCAAAATGGGCCGCCCGCCTGGTCGGGGCAGGCTCGCTGCTGACGTTTTTCTTCCAGATCGCATATCTGGCCCTCGACTGGCGGTTCATCTCCCTGAACCATCCATGGGTCTTGATTTTCCACCTCATCAGCATCGCGCTGTTCGGCATTGCCGTGCTCATGACCTTGCGCGTGGGGCCATGGATGAGAAGTCACTGGAAACCAATCGCCTTCGCGTTCAGCACCGCGATGATCTTCAGTATGGCCGGAATCGCGATTCTAACCGCCAATATCCAGCCGTTCTTCATTGCCCTGATGTTGTTCCTGGCCGGCACCGGGCCGTTTTTGTCCTGGGGCGAAAGGACTCAGGCGCTCCTTTCACTGGTGGCTTTTATCGGCTTCGCAACCGCGGCCGTGAGCATACCCGATCGCGGTCTGAATCCTTATGAAGCCTTGGGAATTGTGATCGCGGCCGCTATCGGAGTGTTCTCCACAGCCCTCGAAAGGCGACTGCGCCGGGC
Source organism: uncultured Pseudomonadota bacterium (assembly GCA_963805995.1). Taxonomy (GTDB): domain Bacteria; phylum Desulfobacterota; class Binatia; order Binatales; family Binataceae; genus JAJPJA01. The sequence goes on from CAWDWL010000010.1 coordinate 119,496, forward strand.
GCGCCGGGAAGCGGAAAGCGAGCTACTCAAAGGCCGGGAAACGTTGCTCCTGCAGGAACGCTTGCGCGTGGCCGGGCAACTCGCCTCAGGCATCGCGCATGACCTGAACAACACGCTCAACGTGGTGAAGCTGCGGCTCGCCGCGCTGTCCCAGGACGAAGCGGTGCGGACCAGACACGCCGCCCGCTTGCAGGCGCTCGATCACGCGATCGCTGACGCCGCGCGCACCATCACGCGGGTGCGGGAGTTGGGCAAACGCCGGGAAGAGATCCACAGTGCCCCGGTGCAACTGTGCGAGATCATCGCCCAGGCAATCGACCTCGCCCGCAGCAGCATCGAGGGGCGGCCTTCGCTCAACGGTCCATCCATTACGATCTCCTCTGACCTGCCGGATCTGCTGCCCATGGTTAAAGGACCCGCTTCGGATTTGCGCCAGTTGTTTTTGAATCTGCTGCTCAACGCCGCCGACGCGATCCATGACTCGGGCGAGATCAAAATCGAATCCGCCGTGGAAGACGATGGCGTGGTCGTGCGCGTGGCTGACAGTGGAACCGGCATCCCGGACCAACATCTCGGACGCGTTTTTGAACCCTTCTTCACTACCAAAGGACCGCATGGCACCGGCTTGGGCTTGTCGATGGCGCGGGAGATCATGGAGGATGTCGGCGGCAGTATCGAAGCGGCCAATCAGCCCATCGGCGGAGCGGTCTTCGTCCTGAGATTCCCGTTGGCCGCGCGAGCCGACCAGCCCGCAGCGTCCGCCGCTCAACCGGCCGCGGGACGGTGCCGCTTTCTGCTGGTCGACGATGACTTCGCCAATCTCGACTCCTTGCGTGAAAACCTGGTCCGCAGTGGTCATGACGCGGATATTGCGCTTTCCGGGGCCGAGGCGATCAAAAAACTGCGCACCGAGGGTACCTACGACTTGATCCTGTGCGACCTCGGGATGCCGCACATGAACGGCTGGGAAGTCGCTCGCCAGGCTCACGAAATCGCGAAAAATACCGCGTTTTATATCCTGACCGGTTGGGGCCGCGAGATTGAAGGTCAGATGCTGCCGTCGGTCTCGGGGGTCCTGTCCAAACCGGTAGATCTGAACGAAATCGCACGGATTGCGTCGATTGCCCGCGCACGCTCCGTCATCGCGTGATCCGGCCCACAGGCCGCGATTGGCATTAGCGGGTGCGTACGCTAGCGCGGCTTGACTGGCGCGGTCCAAAAATCGATGCTGCACGGCGGGCACAGAGGAAATCGAACCGTCCCTTGGATTTGTATCCGCGTCCGAATCGCTCGAACTCCCGGCTCTGACGGGGGACGCTGAGCAGAATCGGCGGCAGCGTCGGTCAATCGATGCGGCCGGCGTCCTCTGGCGCGAAAGGGCCTGCCGCACAAAGGAGAATAGTCATGGCATACGGCGACACCCCCTATGACGAACAGCTCAAGCGCGCGTGGGAAGACTTCTGCGACAAGATCAAGAGCGCCGGCAGCCTGATTTTCCGCGATACCGAAGCGGCCCCCCCGACTCCGCTCGATCGCGCCACCGGATTTCAATATCTGTCGCGATACATTTCCAAAGCGCTCAACGAACGCTTTGAGTTCAACGAACCCGAATATCCGCAGCTGTGGCAATTGCAAACGCCGACCAACAAGTCTTTCGGAGACAATCCCGACTGCACCTACCTGGTGACCTGGCTGGACGGAAAGCACACCTATCGGATCGTCGGCAATCGGGGGACAGTTTCGTGGGTGTCCTTCATCTGCCAGACCAAGGATTTTGTCTCCACCTCTTCGGTCCTCAACAATTCTCAATTGAAGACGCAATGGGACGGCAGCTTTGAGATTACGCTCAGCGCGCAGCCGCATCCGGGCAACTGGCTCCAGATTCCTCCGGGTCCCATCTATCTGTTCATCCGGCAATTTTTCGGTGAATGGGACACCGAGGAGCCGATGAAAATCCGCGTCGAGCGGGTGGGCGCCGAAGGTCCACCGCCGCCGCTTACACCCGAGCGGCTGATTCGTGGTTTGCAGGAATCGGCGGACTGGATGGTCCAGGATTCGGCGCGCTGGGTGGACTGGGTCGATCATTACGCCGGCAAGCCCAACCAGTTCGTTACCGGGATGCCCAGTTGGGTCGGCGACGGCTCGCAAAGCTCGCTCGGCCGGTCGCTGCAGTTTTGCTACTGGAAGATTCAGCCCGACGAGGCGCTGCTGATGGAAGTGACGCCGCCGCGATGCGCCTACTGGAACTTCGAGCTGGCCAACCGCTGGTTCAATTCCACCGACTATCGCTACCGGTTCTCTTCGCTCAACGGCAAGCAGGCCGCGTTTGAGGACGACGGCTCGGTGCGAATTGCGGTTTCACACGCCGATCCAGGTATCCCCAACTGGCTCGACGTTGCCGGACATTGCATCGGTATGGTCAATCAAAGATGGGTCGAGGCGCAGGATTTTCCGACTCCTCGATGCACCCTGGTCAAGGTCGCCGACTTGCCGCGGATCCTGCCCGCCAACGCCCGCCGCATCACCCCGGAGCAAAGACGCGAGCAACTGCATCGGCGCAAAATCGGCGTGGACCGCCGCTTCCCGGTGTAAAAACCATCACGCCTGCATCCGCGTGACCAAAGCCTGCAACTGCTCGCGCATCGCGGCGGCCGGCAGACACACGCGATTGCCGTGACCCGGCAGCACCCATTCAAACGATTCATTCAACAGCCGGCGCATCGAGGCGGTCTGCTCCGTCCACGAATCCCAACAGGCCAAGCCGATAGGCGTTGAGCACGCGCCGGTCGGGACGCCACGACAGATGGTCGCCGGTGAACAGGTAGCGGCCTTTGAACAACAACACGCAATGGCCCCGCGAATGGCCGGGCGTCGGGATGATCTTGAAGTCGGGCGAGATCTGGACCGCCTCGCGCCCCTCGATTACGCATTCGGCGCCGGGCTGTGCATGCAGATCCTCGCGATGAATGATCCGGGTGGCGCCGAATTTGTGCGCGTAGTGCGCGGCCTCCGCCACGTCGTCGCGATGGGTCAGGAAGATATAACGGATCCCGCCCAGCTCCTCGAAGCGGCGCACCAGATGGCCGACGAAGCGCGGAGAATCGATCAGCCAGTTGCCGTCTGGATGCTGGATCAGGTAGCTCGAACCGCCGTAGCTCTTGGGCGAATTGAAACCGTTGTAATAAATCGGGCCTTCGATCGGTAGCGGAAAATCCGCCATCACGCTCTTGGCGTCGACATGATGCGCGGCGCCGATCGAGCCGACCGGGCACGCCAGCAACGCGCGGACGGCTGCGCGCTGCCGATCGCGATCGCGCGGCTGCGCTTGGACATAGGAGTGGTCCGTGCTTTCCGCAAACACTTCGGGAGCCAACTGCCGGCAGGTATCGCAGTCGATACAGGTCTCATCCACGAAGAACTCCCCGTCGACATTCTCCGGCACTTTCCTTCTGGGATCAGCCATCGCGTCGCTCCTAACGAGACCGCGGTCCGGTAGTGATTGTAGCAGAATCCTTGCAGCCCTGGAGGTCAAGGCAATGATCGCGCTTTAGAGCGACTATGGAAAAACGAGAGAATTATGTGCTGAGCCTGGCTGGCGCAGAAGACGGCATGCGCCGACCCGTCAAGAGCTTGTGGGTTGAAGGGGTCGATCTCGCGTGACGCCCGGCGGACAACGTGAATCGGCAGCCGGGTGCTCAATCGCGCGGGCCCAGCTTGGCTAAAAGCTCAAAGCCCTTGACGACTTCACCGCGGTTGGCTTCGGCAATCGCAGCAACGAGTGCGGCCTCATCTTCCGGTCCGAGTTCGAAAGCCTCGTTGTCGTCGGGGGCGATCACGGTGACAACTGCTCCATCAGCATCCGCTCGCTGCGCACCGTATAAAGGATTTGCAGCAACAGCGCCCGCAACAGTTTCTCGGGCGCAATCGAAGGCCGTCCCACTTTCGCGTACATCGCCTCAAATTGCGGCCCCATATTGCGCAGTGCCTCATCAACCATCGCGCGAATCGCACGCAACGGATGATCCTTCGGTACTCGCCGCTCCGCCGATATGTAGCTGAACATCCCGCTCTGCTGGTGATCCGCGCCCCGCATCCCTCACACCCTCAACCGAGATTACCTACCTTCATATGTATTCCGAGTGAGAAAGCTAGTTTTTCCGCATCCTGCTGGTCGGAGTCCGGTGGGAAGAATTTCGGGATGTGACCCTGGGGCTGGAGGACGGTTCGGGCGGCTCGGCATGATCTTCAAGCACGAGCAGTGCCTTTCGAAGCAAGCGGGAAAGCGTTTGTATTTCCAAACGGCCCAGTTGAGAGACCGCTGTGTGTTCTGGTGATTCGCTACCTCTAAAACCGTGGGCCTTATCCAATTTTTCCAGGGTGCGACGCCCCAGCGAGGTGAGGCTTATCAGGATTCCACGGCGGTCATCGGAGTCGGCCAGGCGCTTGACCAGCCGCCGGTCTTCGATCGCATCGATCCAACGCGTTGCAGTGCCCGAAGGAATCAGGAGCTCCCGCATCAGAACTCCCGGCTTCAGGCAGTAGGGCGGACCGGAGCGGCGTAGCGCGTCCAATAACATCAATTCGCTTCCACGCAATCCCGCCAGTTGCGCCAGCCGTTCCCGTGCGCTGTCGAAGATAGCAGTAGCACGCTTCATACGAACCACGATGGCGGCTACGTTTGTGTCCAGGTTCGGCTGTTCACGTTTCCATTGTTCGACGAGATGATCGACGAAATCCTTGGGCTCCCGTTGAACGGTCTTAGTCGCGGCCCTCATAGAGGCTGTGTTGTTCTCCTTAAAAGTCGGCGGGACTTGTGCACTTAATTATTCCTGCGCTCGGTATTCAATGCTTGGCTCGATCGCATGCGGTTTTACGAGATAACTGTCCCGCTGATTAGCAGGCTCAGGAATGGATCGACTTTTATCCAATACCCAGGTGGACAGATGGTAGTGGAATCAGGCTCCTCAATAATGGCGGGACCCTCGATCTTATCGCCATTTTCGAGGCTTCCACGATCATAAACTGGCGTCTCGACGAAGCCGCCTGCTTCCGGGAAATATGCTTCGCGAACCTTTTTAAGCGCCCTTTGCGGATTTCCGTTTCCAACGGGAGCCTTCAATAATTGCAATTTCGGAACCATTCCAACGCCACGGATCCGGAAATTTACTATCTGGGATGGATCATCCGGCCGCACTCCGAACATTTCCGAATACATGTGCCTGAATTCCCGATCGGCCCCGATTATTGTATCCCGCGTTATCGGACCGGTCGCGACCGGGACTGCCATTTCGTGGCGTTGATGGACAAATCGCATGTCGAAGAAACGTTGCAGGATGACGGCGTGATCCGCCACGGCCTGGGTGTGCAGCTCCGATCGGGCCTCGTGCTCCATCGCGGCAACGATTTCGGAAATTTGCTCAGTGTCCGCATCCGTGCAATTCATCAGCTGAGTAGTGATGTAGTCATAGGCCATGTCCGAGACCAGCAAACCGAACGCCGATTTTACTCCCGGAGACAGGGGGACGATGACCAACGGAATCTGAAATTGCTCGGCGACTTTGACAATGTGGGCCGGTCCGGCACCACCGAACGCCACTGCCGTAAACCCGCGCGGATCGACGCCACGCCGCACCGTTACGACCCGTATCGCCGATCCCATCTTGGCGTTGATGAGATCATATATTCCTTTGGCGGCCTCGACGATGCTCAGCTTGAGTGGTTTAGCTATTGACTGGGCGATAGCTTCGCGGCTCTTCTCTGGAAATATCCGCATCTTGCCGCCCAAGAAGTACTCGGGGTCGAGATAGCCAAGGACGACGTCTGCGTCTGTAACTGTGGGTTGTGCGCCGCCAAAACCGTAGCAGGCCGGGCCCGGTTCGGCGCCGGCGCTCTCCGGTCCCACATGGAGAAAACCGGCGCTGTCAACCCAGGCGATGCTGCCGCCTCCGGCGCCCACTTCCGCCAGGTCGATCACCGGAACTTTCACCGGCTCGCCACCTTTGCGCGTCCCGCCGCTCATCATCGTGCCGATGCGAAAGTCATGAGTGATCGCCGGGTTTCCATCCGGAACCAAAGCCACCTTCGCGGTGGTGCCGCCCATGTCGAACGAGATGATGTTTCGCTGAGCGCAAAGCTGGCCGAGGTGTGAAGCGGCAATGACGCCGGCTGCCGGACCCGACTCGATGCTATACACCGCCTTGCGGGCGGCCGTGGCCGCCGGCATGATCCCGCCGCTGGACTGCATGATTTCCAGTCCGCTCTTAATCCCGCTTTGCTTCAGCGCCGCACTCAGATTCCTAACGTATTGCGAAAACATCGGCCCGACATAGGCCGAAATTACGGTAGTGGCAGCCCGCTCATATTCCCCGATTTCGGGCCAGATCTCCGAAGACAGCGCGACGTAAACGTTCGGCAAATAATTGCGGATCATTTCCGCAAGCCGGCGTTCGTGGACCGGGTTGGCGAAGGAGTGCAGCAAGCATACCGCTACGGATTGGGGACCGAGGACGGCGATTTCCTCAAGGGTGGCTGCGGCGTCGGTTTCGTCCAGAGGTACCAAGACCTCGCCCTCGGCAGTAAGCCGCTCCGTCACTTCGAACACCATCTTTCGCGGCACCAGGGCTGGAGGCCGTTCGTACAGAAGATTGTAGCAGTCCGCGTCGAGCCTCACCTGCTTGCCGAGAGCAAACATATCGCCGAAACCCTTGGTAGTGACGAAGACCAGGGCGGCGCCCTTACGCTCGATGATCAGATTCGTGGCCAGCGTCGTGGCATGAACCACGCGGGAGACCTGCTGTGGCTGGGCCTGCGCGAGGCCGAGAGCATCCTTGACGCCGGTCATCACGCCTTGGACCGGGTTTGCAGGAGTGGTCAGCGTTTTAGCGTTGTAGAGTCGTTCGCCGCTGGCTTCGCTCACCACCACATCGGTGAAGGTCCCACCGATATCAACGCCAACATAATACTTTCCTTCCATTGGTCGTCCGCCTCTCAGCGCTCTCGCAACCGCTTGGTTGCTTCGAAATCAACCCGACCAGTTGCCCGATCGATTACCACTCCAAAATCGCGGGCCGCGCTTTCCAGCGAGACATGCCGTTCTTGGACATCTTGGGCGACCAACTCGGGCTTTCGCTCAAGGGGATCGCCAAATCCCCCTCCACCTGAAACGAGTTGTGTCACCATCGTTCCAGCCGCAACGCGGATGTTGGTTTGCTTGGGAGGCGGATTCCACTCATCGGCTCTACCGCGGTTGATAATCCAACCGCCGCCCTTGCCGGGCTTTCCGCCGGCCAGACCCTGAGGTGGAATACGGCATCGATCTACGGCGCGAACCGTCAAATCGTTCTCGGTCAAAAAGGTGACTTCTTTGACCAGTCCACATCCGCCGCGCCATTTGCCTGGTCCCCCGGAGTCCGTCCAGACCTGAAAACGTTCGTAACGAACGGGAAATTCCAGTTCGTAGTTCTCGATGTTGCGGCCATAGGCGCTTTGTCCCGCGAACAGCGGATCGGGCATGCAATCGACGCCGTCCTTGGTCGACCGCGCCCCGCACGGACCGAAATGCGGATCCAGGAAAGCCCACATTTCCCCGGTCTTAGGGTTCCGACCCGCGGCCAACAGAGAATGCGGCGTGCCGCCAGGAGCCTGTATCCGGTCCGGAAAGACCGGCGCAAAAGCCTGGATAATCGAATCGACAATCGCCTGCACCGTGCCGATTCGGATGTTACAGGCGGCTGGATACCTGGGATTTACAATACTGCCCAGAGGAAGCTCTAACTCCAGCGGGCGGTAAAAGCCCTCGTTCATCGGAATATCCGGGGACACAAAGCAGAGCAGCGCGAACACCACGCCTGAAAGCGATTGCGAGTAGGAGGAATTTACCGCGCCCCTGGCCTGCGAATCACTGCCGGTAAAATCAAATTTGATGTTGCTGCCGCGCACCGTTATTGTGGCCCGCACCATGTAACTCTTGTCCGGCACGATGCCGTCTTCCTCGACCACGTATGAGCCTTGATAAGAACCATCCGGGATTTGCTCAATTCCTTGGCGGGTCAGTTTTTCGGAGCGATCCATAAGCTCCTCGATGATGCCGAGCAACTGCTCGTAACCGCGCTTTTCAATCAGTTCCAGCATCCGGGCCGCAGCCATATTGCCACCCGCGACCAGGGCCCGAATGTCGCCCATCACGCGCCGGGGTGTGCGGCTGTTCGCCTCAATCATGGAAACCACATCGGTATTGGGTTGACCTGCTCTGTACAGTCTGACCGCCGGGATGATCAGTCCCTCATGAAAACATTCGGTGGCATTGGCTGGAAGGCCTGCCGCCGATAATCCGCCCAGATCAGAAACTATCATCATCCCACCATAGAGAAAGGCCACACGGCCTTTATAGAAGATCGGCCGGAACACCATTACGTCGGTGGGATGAATGCCGCCACGGAATTGGTCGTTGAATACAAACGCATCACCATCCTCCATCACCTCGAGCGGCCAATCTTTAACCAGTTCGCGTTGCCCGATGCGCACGGCTGACGCGTGCGCAAGCCCCCTTTTAGTCTGGGCCACCAGACGGCCCTGGAGATCGAATATGCCGGTGGCTATCTCACCCGACTGATTGACGAACGGCGAGTATGCACTGCGCGCCGCAAAAACGCCGACTTCGTCGGCAATCGTGTCCAGCGCGTTTTGGACGACCTCTCGAAGCACCGCGTCTTTCATATCTTTTATCCCAAGCGAGCTAGGCAGGACCGGCAGCCTTGCAGCGCGGCGGCCGATCCTGCCGGTATAACTATCGCCTCAACGAACCCAACAGCCGGGCATAAAGCGGAAATCCGATCCCTTCAAACGGCGGCAATCGGCACGCTTGCGGCGAAGACCCTCCGCTTGATGAACCTCGCGGACTTTACTGCATCACCTGGGCAAGTGAAGCTGGGAACGCCAGAGTGCCCTCCCCCGTGCGGGTGGCTTCCGGAGTATATTGGTTGGCGGATACGCCGGGCATGGCCACCTGAGCCAAACTCATGTGCTTGTTTTGAAAGTCATAGATCGAATCGTTAAACGCATCGTGCAGATAAGCCTTTTCCTGGGGATTGATTGGTACAGTTCCCTGCAAGAAGAAGTAGGTCTTCCACAGCTTGTTGTTAGGGTCATAGATGTCGTGCAGGAATGGGATTGAGGTCTCCTTATCGACATATATCACCCGTGTCGGCACGCAATAGTGTTCTGGAATCGCCTTGATTTCAATCACATACATGTCGCGCAGTTCCCAGTTACCGTCCACCGGTTTGGGCCAGCCCGGCAGCGAGGATTGATAACTCGTGAACGATTCGTCTGGGTAGTTACGCGCCACGGGATCCTGATGAACCATCGCTAGCACTTTCTTCTCGCCCAGCAACCTGAATCTGAAGTCGGTAAGCTTCAGGAACAAGATGTCTCCCTGGTCGTCCTGGATCCAATCGGTGCCGAGCAGCGGTGAGCAGCGGGCGGCGCCCGATAGCCGCAAGGAGCGGCGCAACGTCGGCAGGAACAGGTAGATCTCCTGAATTTTGGCCGGGTCATCGTGTAAGAGCGTGATTTCGGTCAGGTACTTGACCTGCTCCGGCGCGACTTCGAAGTTTCGGTTTGAATAGAAGATGTCACCCGCGTAGGGCTGTGCGAGTGGCAGCCCCGGATCGCTGATGTGACTCATCCTCCACGCGTCCTCTAGACCGTCGCCGGTTGTAACGCTGTGATATTGGTCGATATTTACTGAACGATAGTGGATGTGCATGGCCCACGGCCCGTAACGCGTTCGGATGTTGTAAGCCACCTTCCACGCGAGATTGGGCTCGGTGGGATTGGGAAATGGTATCCCCGCGACGTAGCCATCCATGACAAAGGCTCCGTCGGGCAGCTGCCGCAGAGTCACCTGATTATGGTACTTTTCAGTGTCCTCGATATATTTTTTGGGCAAGGGAGTGTGGATGGTCGAGCCCACCGTGACACTAAACTCAGGGCCGGCTCCGACATGCCAGAAGTATTGCCCGCCGTAGAGCTTTTGCAGTCCCAGCGGCATGAAACCTTTGTACTTCTGCCAGTTTTGCGTGGTGATTTTCGTGCCCGGAGGAATCGTCTCAGGTGAAGTAACGTCCACGAGATCCTTGGCGAAATTGGGATCATAAATCGTGAATCCCTGAGCGTTCGCGATGGTGACGGCGCCAACCACCAGCGATAAAGCGGCAATCAACGTGCTGGTCAGGGCCATGTATGATCTGTTCACAGGTTGCCTCCCCTAAAATATGTTCTCGAACCTCCTATTATGGCCGCGGCGCCGACGTAACTAGTCAGCCCTTCTGAAGCCGTGCTGACACTGCCAGCGTCCCACGACCCGCCCAAGCCAGTTGCATACTCTCCTTCTAACGCGACTTCAATTTTCCTTCCACTCGGCTCTGCCAGGCATCGGGGGGTTCCTGGACATGATCATCCGCGGAAATGACATCGTGAACTTTACTACTCATCGCTCAACCGCTCCTTATCTGATTGCTTGGATCTGTATCTCATTGCTTGGATCTATATTTGATTTGCTTGGATCTGGCCGGCCAATTGAATCTCAGTTTCCTCTATGGAATCACACCCTGGTCTTTCAACTGCGCAATGTCCTCCCAGCTGCGTCCCATCTCAAGCAGAACTTCTTCGGTATGCTGACCGTGTTGCGGATGGATGCTTTGACCGCGCCACGGCGTATCGCTGAAGTCGAATGGCAGCGACACGCAGCCTGACTTGCCCTCGGGCGCCGGCAGTTCCGCAAACAGACCAACGGCCTGGGCCTGAGGATCGGCCAGAACCTCTTCCACCGACTGCACGAAATCCAAGCTGACGCCGGCGCGCTTCAGAGCGAGGGCCCATCGGTCGCGCGGATGGCGGGAGAAGGTTTCATCCAAAATCGCTATGAGTGCCTTCGCGTTGCTCACCCTGCGGTCATAGCTGTCAAAGCTCCGATCGGCTTCCAATTCAGGCCGTTCAATCGCCCTGGCGACCGCCCGCCAGACCTCGTCGCTGCCGTGCGCGTCGTGCAGATAGAACCATTTGCCGTTGCAATCCTGGTAACAGGCAGCGAGCGGATTGCGCGTCTCGGCATGGCTGTTGGGCAGCGGCCAGGAATGTCTGGCGAGCGCGTATCCCAATTGTTGGCTGATTAAAAACGCGCCGACTCTGTATAATGATACGCTCACCATCCGCCCGCGGCCGGTCTTAATCCGATTGACCAAGGCGCCGCATATCGCCCCTACCAGGCTCAAACCGGTATCGTGGTCGCCGCTGCCCGAGCATAAAAATAACGGCTCATCGCCATCGAGCAGTGCGGTGTGCGCCATGCCGGCGCGCGCCCAATATGCGCCGATATCATAGGATGCACGCGCCGCGTCGGGACCATTCAAGCCGTAGCCGCTGATATGTCCATAGATCAGCCGCGGGTTGGCCGCGCTGAGGGTTTCGTAATCGAGCTTGAGCGAATTCAAAGCCTTCAGACGCAGGTTGGTAACCGGAATATCGGCTTTGGCGAGAAGTTCAGCGGCAATCCGATAGCCCTCCGCGGTCTTGAGGTTAAACGCGATGCCGCGCTTGCTACGATTGTCCTGGAGGAAGCCCGGAGTGACCTCGCCGGGAGCGAGTTCTTTTTTCGGGCCCATCGGCAACCCCCGGTAGGGATCGCCCTCCAGCGATTCGATCTTGATGACCTCGACGCCCAAGTCGCCCAGATAGGCGGCGGCGCATGGACCCGCCACCCAAACCGCCAGTTCCACCGCCTTGAGCCCCGCCAGGGGTCCCGCAGGGTGCTTTCTATCGCCCATGCTTTCGTACCACCTCTCAGCGCTTGCGCCGTTGTTAACGGTCTCTAAAACGCCGTCGGCGGAGTTGCGAGGAATAGCACCCATGACTCCCTTCTGATGCAGGTCGTCATGGTCCGAACCAACAACGCCCAACGATCCTTTAGAAACCTTCCGATCAGGGCCACTGTGCCGATGGAACTCGTCAGCGCTTCCAGAAGCGCGCTGGGTTTGCAACGGTCCAGCGGTCAGCCAGGCCTCTCGGCTTTGGCGCAAAGGCTGCTTCTAAAGTATCTCTATCTAAAGCTACTCTGCTTGTAGCTAAACTCTTGAGGCTTGTGTAGCCCACTGCGAACATGATGTCAATGTACATAATACAGTGTGTGATAAGCTTGAAGATGTCCAGGTCATAAGCACTTCCTAAACACTTAAAGGTGTGCCTAACAGGGCACCGCCGAGCGATGGGAAATATCGAGCGGCGGGGAGGGAGGGGGGCTTCAAGGCAATGACCCGGCGGCAAGTAATCACCAAAGCGATAGACGGACAGCTCGGCCGGGTGGCGGCAGGGATATTGTCGGAGTGACGCCGCGGCAGATGCGGTGGATACGATGCAGCACCTACCAGGGTGCGGAAAAAAGAAGTTTAGGGGTAGAGGGAGCATTCGTTGGTTCCGCACCGTGCATAAAAGATGGCCTCATTCCTTAATCTTCTCTCCTTCCGGGAGAGACATCGAGTTGCTACATTTTGCTTTGATTTTCTTCCCCGGTCCGGGACAGGGGGAGATCGGCGCCCCAGATGGTCCTTTGTCAGCGCGCCTGCTTCAGGCGCGCGATTATGAGTTCCGATGACGAACCTTTGCGCGATCAAGGCCGGCGCCTTCGGGCTGAGTGTGCGGATGAGGAGCAGAAGTTGGTGGGCGCACCTGAGAGCCGAGCGCTTTGCGGGATTCAAATTCAGCCGGCAGCACCACATTGGTCCATGCTTCGCAGATTTCTGCTGCGTCGCGCGCCACCGGATTACCGAACTCGACGGCAATCAACATGCCGAACCGGAGCAGGAGTGCACGGATCCCTTGAGAACGGCTGGTCTCACCGAACAGGGTAATTGAGCGATGCGATTTTGGAATGCAGAAGTGAACACCGAGATCGAAGATGTGCTCCAAGCGATTTATGCAGCGCTGCCGGTTTCCTTAATAGCACGCCTTGGCAGGCGCGCTGACAAAGGACCCTCCCTGGGGCGCCGCGCGGCGTCCTTCTCCTTCGGTCCGGGGGAGAGAATTACAGCGACCATGTACAAACTCCAGCCACGGGACTTCCAGCCTGTGAGTTCTCTCCCTCCGGGAGAGACAAGAGAGAGATATATATAGAGGGGGTAGGCCGCGGAAATCCTTTTTTCCGCAGCCTGCTCGGCCGTTTCGAGTTTCGTGACCGAAACTGGCTACTAAGCTAGGCGAGGGGGCCGCGGGCCAGGGATTCGAGAATACGAAGCGGGCTTTGGTGCGGCGCGATTGTCGAGCTGACCGGCACGAAGAAGGTCTGTTCGAGTGCGAACTGACCCGACAGCACCGCGTGCGAAACCGTGTCGGTGAAAGCAATCCAGGACGAGCCCGGGGCGAATTCATCGCGTCGCTTGGGACATTCCTGCTGAAAGGCTTGATTGGCCTTCAGATAGTCATGAAAGCGGAGCATGAATTGGTCGTAGGGCGCGCGCTCGGCGATGGGAATTCCGACCGTGCGGGCCGCCGCGGTCAGGGCCTTGCGCAAACCTCCCACGAGGCCGCCGGCGCCTGCCGCGTAGCGGGTGAGGCCCGCGTCGAGCGCCATGCGGGCGGCCAAATCTTCAAACGTCTGCGCGGTATTCCAGACCCGTGGTTTTGCGCGATGGATATTGGTGAAGAAGCGCAGGATGCGCCGGCCGCGCGCTGGGCGGGTGGGAAACGCGTCGATATGGATCAGGTCATTGCGCGAGCGGCCCCGCAATGGGCGTCCTTGTTCCTCCAGCGGCCGAAAGCTGGTGAAGTCGATTTCCATCGCGGCGGCGTATGGTGGAAGCAATTTCTCGATCGCCGTGCGCGTCACCTCCGAGTAGCGGCGCAGCACGCGCTTGAGCCTGGACGCGTCGGTGGCGGAGCGCGCGTAGCCGCGCAAGCGACCGTTGGACGGCTCATAGGAGATATTTTTGATCAACGACGATCCGGCCTGGCGCACGGCGGTGAGGAAGTCGCGGTCCCGGTCGTTGATAACTGGAAAATGCGGCAACAAGAGGATGTCGCCGGCTTCCAGACGTTCGCAGTAATATCGCGAACGCTCCGCGCGGATGGCGGGATCCTTCCATCCTTGCGCAGTGAAGTCGGTTATTTCGATCAGGGCCATGGTGGTGAATCGAGTGTATCAGAACGTGGCGCCTGTTCGAGGGTGGAGATTGTGCGGTCAGGCCAGACCCGGAATTTTGATGCCTGGCGTCAAAATTGACGCCCGGCGCTGCGGATCCTCACCCCGCGCTGCGCGGCCGGCCTCTTCCCTCCGGAGCCACTTCGGGGCGAGGCGCGAGCTAATTCAGGGCGCCGAGATTGTCGAGCGCGTCGATCACTTGTTGGGGTTGGATTTCGCGCAGGCAATTGTAGTGGCCGAAGCGGCAGGTTCGCGCCAGACACGGGCTGCATGCGAGTCCTTGATACAGGATTTGGGTCCGTGGCCCGAGCGGGCCGGTTCGCTGCGGGGAGGTCGAGCCGAAGATCGCGACAGTCGGAATGCCTAATGCGGCCGCCAGATGCGCCGCGCCGGAATCATTGCCCGCGAATCCGTCGCACAACGACAGCAGCGCCATCAACTCCCCGATATTGGTCCGGCCGGCCGCGACAATCGCGTTGCGTCCGCTGGCGGCGGCGATCGATTCACCGCGCTCGACCTCGGAGGGGCCGCCCACCAACACGCATTGAACGCCGCGGCTGCCGAGCAATGAAACCAGCGCCGCATAATGACTTTGCGGCCATTCCTTGGCCGGCCCGAAGGCCGCGCCCGGCGCCACCGCCACCAGGCGCGAATTTGCGCGCCGGCGGATAGCGAGCCATTCGCGCATCCGCATGAGGTGGCGCGGATCGGCTTCGATCTTTACTGGACGCGGATCGCCATTGATGCCCAACGTCGCGGTCAACATTTCGAGCCAGTAATGTATCTGGTGGCGTTTGATCAGCTGCGGGCTTGGAACCGCGCGCCGGGTCAGCATCCATCCGCGGCCGTTGCGGACGAAACCCGCCCGTATCGGGATGCGGGCGAGCGCCGCGCGCAGCGCCGACTCAAAACTGTTGGGCAGAATTACCGCCAGATCGAAGCGCTCCGCGCGAAGCCGGGCGACCAGGCGCGGCATTTCCGCCATCGCCGATCGCCTCGACGCGCGGTGGATCGGAATTACTTCCTCGATCCAGCCGGCGCCATCGAAGAACGCCGCCAGACGGCTGTCCACCATCACCGAGATGCGCGCCGCGGGAAATGCGCGCCCCAGCGCGGCAAGCGCGGGCATGGTCATGACCAGGTCGCCAAGCCAATTGACTTCGTGAACGAGGATGCGCGCCGGCGCCGGTTCGAAACTTCGAGCTAGCGTTGCTTCCATCGCCGATGAAACCAGAACCATTGCTCGGGATGGCGCATGATGATGCGTTCCAAGGCCGCGTTGTAGCGGCGCGTGTTGGCGGCAATCGCCTCATCGGCGGTGGCGCCCTCCACCGGCCACATCGCCTCCTCAAAGCGCAGCACATGCGAACCGTCGGCTTCGCGCCACACAGCGGCCGGGACCACCGGAGCCTTGGTGCTGAGCGCGATCAGCGCGAGGCTGCGGAAGGTCCACGCGGGCGAGCCCAAGAATTCGACCAGCACGCCGTCACGCGCGCCGGCATGCTGGTCCATGATGAACACCACGGCATCGCCGGCGCCGAGCCGGTCCAGGATGGTCTGGAGCGAGCCGCGTTTCGGAATCACTTCCAATCCGCTCTTGCGCATGCGGCGCGTCAGCAGCCGATCGAGAAAGCGCAACGGCAGCGGCCGGCGTAAAATGTGGAATTGCCCCCGGTACTGCGCAAAGCTCTCAATCGCTTGGGGCAGCACGACTTCCCAGTTGCCGAAATGGCCTGACAGCACCAGCACTCCTTGGCCCAGCGCATGCGCCTTGAGTATCGCTTCGACATTTTCGACCCGCACCACGGGACGCCGCGCGCGCGGAATCAGGTTGACGCGGGCGAATTCCGCTAACGACCGCAGCAGATGAGCATAAAAGCCTTGGGCCACAGTGACGATCTGGCGGTCGTCGAGCACGGCGCCGAAAGCGCGCCGCAGGTTGGACATCACCACGCGGCGGCGGATGGGAAGGCAGTGGTACATGAACTTGCCCGCCGCGGGCGCGGCCAGCCGCCGCGGCTGCGCGACTGCAACCGCGGTGGCATGGGTACCGTCGTGGCTGAGCGACAGCGAGATGCCCTCCAGCCAATGGCGGGCAAGCACGTCCGACGCGTTGGGCGTGCACACGACCTGCGGCGCGCCATAGCCGTCGGATATGATTTCGAAATCGCCTGGCGCGATCTCACCCATCGCGGTCTCGCGGGGAAATAGCTTCTGACACGCTTCCTTGGCGGCAAAGCGCGCCGCAAGCCGCGCCGGCTCAAGCGCGCCGGCGGCGCCGCCCAATTCCCGTTCGGAAAACACGCGCAGCAGATCCTCTCTGGGCAGCTCGTTGACCAGCCGGCGCACCCGGGCAATCTCGACCAGATCGATTCCGTAATGGCTCGCCGTTTGCGGGTCGGACGCGGTCATGACGCGTCACCGGGCGGAGCTTTGATCACCAGCGCGGCGGTCATCCCGCCGAATCCGCGGCCCACTACCAGCGCGATATCACTGCGCGGACGCACACCGCCCGAGGATGCCGCCAGCGGCTGACAGCGCCGATCGATTTCGCGCAGGGTCGCGATACCGGGAGCATAGCCGGCGCGCAGGCAGTCCAAAGCGATCACCGTGTCGATAGCACCCGCCGCCGCCATGGTATGGCCGAAAGCCCACTTGAATGCGGTCACCGGCGGCATCGCGGCGCCGAAAATACGGTTGAGCGCGGCGGCTTCGGACTGGTCGGAGTTGACGGTGCCGTTGCCGTGCGCGGCAATCAGGCCGACTTCACCGGGACCGATTCCGGCGTCATCCAACGCCAATTCAATCGCGCGCGCCTCACCGTCGCCGTCGGCGCGGATACTCAAGACTCCGGCGGCTTCGGTCGTCACTCCGGCGCCCAGGATCGTACCGATCACCGGGGCGCCGCGCGACCGCGCCGCGGCGGGCGTTTCGAGCATCACGGCGGCGGCCCCTTCGCCCAGCAAGCATCCGCCGCGCGCATCGTCGAAAGGCCGGATCAGATCGGTGGTCACCAGACCTAGCCGATAAAGGTTAAGAATAGTTTCGGGCTCGATTGGCGCGTCATGCCCGACCGCCACGGCGCGTTGCGCTTCGCCCGCGCGCAGTGCATGGAACGCCTCGATAATCGCCATCATCCCGCTCACGCTATGATTGGTGATGCAGGAGTTGGGGCCTTTGAAGCCGTAAGCGATGCCCAGATAGCAGAGCACGTTATTGGGCAGGGCCTGAAGCAGCCAGGTGGGATTTACGCTCGCGCCAAGCTTCTCGCCGAAAGCCTGAAGTTCGCCGCCGGAGGCCGCGAGCGCGGGCAGGAAATCGTATTGATAATGATAGGCAACGCCGCCGCAGCCGGTGTGAACGGCGGTCCGTTCGTTGAAGGTCTGCTGCTCCGCTTCGTCCAGCGCGTGCCGGTATCCAACTATCCGTGCATCCTGGACGGCGCGGCTGGCGGCGAACAGCCCCAGTAAATCGGTACGATGCAGCCGCTGGAGCGCCTTGAGCAGTTTCCGATCCTCGAAAATCGCCGCCGCGTCGATTGATTCGACGCCACCGGCCAGCGGCGCGGGCCAGCTTGAAGAGTCCCATTGACGAAGCGGCGCAAAAGCCATCTTTCCGGCGCAAAGCGTGCGGTAAATCTGTTCCGGCGTGGCGCCGGCCGAGCAGATAGCGCCGGTCCCCGTGATTGCGATCGCCGCGCTCATCGGGCAACGTCCTCCGGATTTCTGAACACCAGGCAGCTATTGGAGCCGCCGAAACCGAACGAGTTGGAGATGGCGACGCCGATGCGCGCGGACCAGGGCCGTTCGCGGATGAAGTTGAGATCGCAATCCGGATCGCGCTCCGTCAAGGTTGGCGTTGACCGGGAGCATCGCGTGGCGAATCGATAACACGCACACCGCGGCCTCCACCGCGCCCGCGCCCGCGATCAGATGGCCCATCAGGCTCTTGGTTGAACTCACCGCGACGCGTTCGGCATCGGGTCCAAACACCGCCTTGATCGCGGCGCATTCGCTGCGGTCGTTCATCGTCGTCGAGGTGCCATGGGCGTTGATGTAGCCGACCTCGGACGGGTTGACTTCGGCGTCAGCCAATGCCCAGCGCATCGCCTGGATCGGCCCGTCGCCCGAGGGATGGGAATCGGTGATGCGATAGCTGCTGAGCGAGTTGCCGTCGCCGGCCAATTCGGCATAGATACGCGCGCCGCGCCGGCGCGCCGCCTGCCATTCTTCCAGTACCAGGAATCCGGCGCCCTCGCCCAGGACAAAGCCATTGCGGGTGCGGTCGAAGGGACGGCTGGCGCGATGCGGGATGTCGTTATCGGTGGACAACGCGCCGAGCATGCAAAAACCCGCCAGGCCCACCGGATTAATCATCGAGTCGAAGCCGCCGGCGAGAACGAAATCTGCGGTGCCGCGCCGAATCAGGCGCATCGCCAGCCCGATCGCCTGTCCGCCGGATGCGCAAGCGGTGTGAACCGAGCTGGCGTAGCCGTGGATTCCGAAACATTGGGCCAGCAGTCCCAGGCCTGAATTGGCCTGGGTGCGCGCGTACGCGACCGGATCGGGCGCCGGCATTGCGGGATCGAACAGGAGTTGCGAAGCCACGGCTCCTGCAGGCGCGAACTGCCGCTGGAACTGCGCCAGCTCCGCGAATGCGACGCCCATCATCCCGCTGCCCACGACGCATCCCCAACGGGTTGAGGTCGCGGGTTCCGGATGAATCGCGGCATCCGCCAGCGCCTCCTGTGCCGCGCCCAGCGCGAAGCGGGCGTGACGCGCGGCATACTTGAGCAGCTTGCGATTGGCGCCGGTAAGCGGCGGCTGGAAATCCTTGACCTCGGCGGCGATGCGGACCGGGTAGCCGCCGGCGTCGAAGCTGGCGATCGGTCCGACGCCGCTTTGAACACTGAGCAGCGCGTCCCAGGTGGCGACGGCCGTGTTGCCCAGCGGCGTCACCAGGCCGACGCCGGTAATTGCCACGCGCCGGCGTACAGGCATGATCAGGCCGTGCCGGCGCGCATCGCGCGCAGGACCATCTTGCAAATGGTTTCAACCGTGAACAGGGTCGGGACGTCGCCGAGCGTCATCCGCGGGCGGAAGTTTGCCGCCGGCACTTCGCTAAGGTATTCGCGCAGGCGCGCCAGACCAGCCTCGGTGAGTACTCCTTTATGTTCGAATTCCGCTTCTGAGAGATCGCCGCGCGCATCCTCGACGATCCGGCCGCGCGGGATCTGAACTTTGAATTCGCGTTCCAGCCTGAAAACGATATCGAGCAGATCGATCGATTCAGCCTCGAGGTCGGCAAACAGGCGGCGGTCAAGCCGAATCTCTCCGACGTTGCGCGCCAAGGCTTCGGCAATCGCCTTGGCCACCCGCGGATAGACGTTATCGATATCCTCCCTGCTGATCTCGCGCGCCATAATCACTCCATCTTGAAGCCGCCGTCCACGTATACTATCTGACCGGTGATGTAATCGGCGAAGCGCGAGGCGAGGAACACGACGGCGTATGCGACCTCTTCCGGCGTGCCGAAGCGGCGCAGCAGGATCCGGGAGCGGGCTTCATCGCCGGCCCGCGCGCGAATTTCCTCCGACATCCCGGTTTCGATAATGCCCGGCGCCACCGCGTTGACGGTGATCCTGCGCGACGCCAGCTCCACCGCCAGGGCGCGGGTAAAAGCGTTGATCGCGCCCTTGCTGGCGGCGTAATTGGTCTGTCCGCGCCCGGCCATTTCACCCGCCACCGAACTGATATTGATGATTTTACCGGCCCGCTGCGTGATCATATGAGGAACTACCGCGCGGGTTATATTGAACACTCCGTTGACGTTGGTTTCCAGCACTTCGCTGACGTCGGCGGGCTCCAGCCAGGGTAGCAGATTATCGCGGATGACGCCGCTGTTGTTGACCAGTACGTCGATCCGGCCATGACGTTCGGCGATGCGGCCGACGGCGGCGGCGGACGCTTGCGGATCGCGCACGTCCGCCTGCTCGCGGGAAACGCTGTGGCCGCGCGCTCGTGCCGCTTCGACCACTTCTTCTGCGGCGGCATGGTTATCGCGAAACAGGAAGGTGACGGCGGCACCCTCCGCCGCGAACAGGTCGACAATCGCGCGCCCGATTCCCCGGCTGCCGCCGGTCACAATCACGGCCTTCCCGGCCAGACCTGAATCGCCAAGCATGATGCGCCGCTCATCCGACTGATTGAGAAGCCGCCGTCGACCACCAGGGTTTGTCCGGTGATCATCGCGGCCTCGGGCAGACATAGCAGAAAAACCGCGTCCGCCACATGCGCGGGCGTCAGGACAGGCCCCAGCGGCGCCCGTTGCGCATACTCCGCCAGCATCTGCTCCCGTTGGGGAAACGCCTTGAGCGCATCGGTATCGACCGCGGCGGCGCAGACCGCGTTGACCCGAATACCGCGCGGCCCCAGTTCGACGGCCAGGCTGCGCACCAGCGACTCCAGGGCCGCCTTGGAAGCGCCGATAAATCCATAATCGGGCAACGCATAACGCGACCCGAGGCTCGTCAGCGCGATGATACGGCCGTCCGCGGGCATCAGCGGCGCCGCTCCCTGGGCGAGCAGGTTCAGCGCCAACGCGTTGGTCTCCAGGCACCATCGCCAATGCTTGAGCGTCATTTCGAGCGTCGGCTTCAACACTCCGCTGGCCGCGTTGCTGACCACGATATCGAGCCGGGCGAACGTTTGGGAGAACTCGCCGAAAAGTTCCGCGACGCTTTCAGGGCTGCCGACGTTGGCTTGAATCGGCCGCGCCCGCCGGCCCATCGCCGCGATTTCTTCGCATAACGTCCGCGCCTGATCATGGGCGTTGTGATAGACCGCCGCGACATCGCATCCGGCCCGCGCCAGCTTAAGCGCAATCGCGCGGCCGATCCCCCGCGACGCTCCGCTGACCAAAGCGACTTTGCCGGCGAGATCGGATCTTTCAGTCACTCGTGTTTCCCAAGGTCGCTAAACCTGGTCGCGACACGGCTCCGCTCGCGGGAGCGTGACGCGCCGGGATTCGGACCCAACCTTTTACCGATCAATTCCACGGTATTTATGGAGCTTGGATAGCATCGTAAGCGTATGTCGCGCGGACATTGCGTGGCAAGTTGAGGAAGCACGGACAAAGACCCAAAAGCCGCGGCCTTCGCACCGGCCCCGCGCGTGAGCTATGATTTGAGCGTACCGAAAGGTGACAGCGATGGCGCGCAATGTATTACCCGCCGCGGCGGATGACGACCGCGGAAGTCTCTACGAGCGGGACTATTACACTTGGGCGTTAGCCCAGGCCAGGTGCGCTCAAAGAACGGCGTGCGGATCGGCTTGATTGGGAAAAACTGGCCGAGGAGGTTGAAGACTTGGGCCGCAGCGAGCGGCGCGAGCTGCAAAATCGCCTGGAAGTCCTTTTGGCGCATCTGCTGAAGTGGCAGTTCCAACCGCGACGCCGAAGCCGGAGCTGGAGCGCCACCATCGCGGTGCAACGCGTCAGAATCCGCCAACATCTGGAGCAAAACCCCGGTCTCAAGCCCGCTCTCCCGACGGTGCTGGCTCAAGCCTATGAAACCGCCCGCGTCGATGTCATCACCCGCCTATCCGGATCCGGAGAACCGCAACCACCGGAATCCTGCCCGTGGACTTTCGACCAGACAATCGAACCCTCGTTTCGTGCCGGATTAAGAATTTCTGCCCGGACTTTAGCGTCCATGCGCCGGGATGGCGCCATTAAGGGACGGGTCTTCTTTTGAGGATGCTGTCGCCGATCATTGTGACCGCGACGCGTTTACCTTAATCCGCGGGCGCCGGCGGAAATTGCGCGCGGACGCGACTGCTCGCCCGGTTGCTCCAGCAGTTCCAGCACGGCGCGTGCCGCGCGCTCCATCACGCCGGTCGGACCCAGCACCTCGGGCAGACGCGCCAGGCGTGACTGGATCTGCCGGCGCCGGGTCTCGTTGGTGAGCAGCGACCAGACTTCGTCAGCCAGGTGAGCGGCGTCGACCTTTTCCTGGAAGAACTCGGGCTGCACTTCCTGATCGAGCAGGATGTTCACCATGCCGATAAACTTGACCCGCAACAGCCGGCGTCCTACCGCGTAATACAGCGGGCGGCAGCGATAGACGATTACCGAGGGGATGCCGAGCAGGCCGGCTTCAAGCGTGGCGGTTCCCGAACACTGCAAAACCACCTTGGCCCGGCTGATCACGGCGTAAGATTCCGGTTTGTAGATGGCGATGCTGTGCAAGCCGCTGTCGCGCACACGCGCCTCCAATTCGGCGCGCAGATCTTCGCTGGCCACTGGAATCGCGAACTGCAGCGATCGATCGCGCTGCGCAAGCAGTTTGGCCGCTCCCAGGATCGGTCCACACAGATCGCGCAATTCCTGTTGCCGGCTGCCCGGCATCAACGCCACCAACGGCCGCGCCGGCGTGAGCCCGATCTTGCGCAGGGCGGCGGCGCTATCTTCATTGACCCGCACCGCGTCGTTCAGCGGATGTCCGACCCACAGGCTGTTGGCGCCCGCCTTCCGGTAGATTTCCGCTTCCTCGCGAAAGGCGGACAGCACCCGAGTGGCCAGCGGCACCACCATGGGCAGACGCCATCGGCCCCACAGCCACACCTGCGGCGGGAAGAAGAACACCACCGGGATGCCGCGTGAGCGCAGCCATCGCGCCAACATCACATTGAGGGTTTCGGCGTCGATCAGAACGGCGAGGTCAGGCCGAGTGCTCCGGATCAAGGAACGGGTGCCCCGCCATACCCGAACGACGCACCGCAATGCCTCCACGGTGTCAGGCGGTCCGATGGTCGAAACGCCGCTACTGTCAACCGCGACTTCGACTCCGCTTTGACGCATCGCCGGTCCGCCGGTGCCCACCAAGCGAATTCCGGGCGCCAGTTCGCATAATGCGCGGGCCAGCCGGCCGCCGTTTTGGTCGCCGGAAACGTCGCCGGCCACCAGGCAGACGGTCAATGGTTTGCCGTTTCGCTCATGCATGTGCGGCCGCCAGGAAGGGGGCAAGTTCATCAACATACCGGCGCGCAATCGCGGCCGCGTCCGGTAGCGTCATCCGTTGCAGCGAAAGAATCCGCTGGCGGGCGCGCTCATCGTCAAGCCAGGCGCGCAGCCGCGCCGCGATTTGATCGCCATTTGAAACTTTCGCCTCGGGCGTAACCTCGGCCAGTGCGCGGGCCTCATGCTCAAAATGGTCGAAATGCGGGCCAAAGAGCACCGGCGCACCGGCTTGCAGAGACTCCAACGGATTATGGCCGCCGGACTTTCCAAATCCGCCGCCAATGACGCTGGCCGCGGCTATCGCATAAAAATGTCTCAGCTCCCCCATCGAGTCCAGAACCAGTACTTGCCAACGGTTTGCGCTCCGGCCTTGACTGCGGCGGACGGTTTCAAAACCCCGCGCGGCGGCTTCCCGCGCGATTATTGGCGCCGCCGACATATGGCGCGGCGCGATTACCAACCGCGCGCCGCCAGACACCAGCGCCGGGGCCGCCTCGAGCACTGTCGGAATCTCGCCGCGGTGAACACTGCCAAAAACAATCACACGGTCGGCCGGATTAAGTTCGAGTTCACGCCGCAGGCATTGGCTATCGGCGGGCGCGCGCTCCTCCAGATGCTTCAAGTTGCCCGCGGCGACGCATCGGCGGACGTCCGCACCCAGCGCGATGAAGCGCTCGCGTTCGATTTCGTTTTGCGCCAGGACGCGGCTGAGGCGTTGCAACGTGGGGGCGATGAAGCCGCGAATCGCCCGGTAGCGGGGCAGATCCCGGGGGTAAATGCGCGCGCTCAGGGCCACGACCGGGACCTGGCGGCGATAAGCCTCGAACACCAGCCGCGGCCACAGTTCGGTTTCGATTAGGAACAGCGCCGCCGGCCGCCATCGGTCGAACGCCCGGTTAACCCATGCGGCTACGTCCCAAGGAGCGAGCGCCGCCATCGTTTCGGGCGCGCCCGCGCGCGCGATGTAGGCCACGCCGGCGCGATTTGCAGCGGTGAAAACCGCCTGAAAGCGGTAACCATGTCCGCGCAGGACGGTCACCAGACGCGACGCCGCTGCCATCTCGCCGGCCGACGCTCCGTGCAGCCATATGGAGGTGCCCGCCGCCGGCGTCACCCATCCGGTGCGGGCGCGCAATTCGTCGGTGCGGGCGCCGCCGAAATACGAAGCCACTAACGAGGTTCCGAACACACAAGGGGACAGCGCCGCGTAGATGCGCTCCAACGAGGATAGGCGGCTTGCTCCTGTGTTGACCGCAGTCATTGGCCGGGTTGTCAGTCTTCGCTGGCGGTCGCGCTTTTGAACATCGTCTTGCTTGTGTCCTGGCGTATCATCCTGCGAACGTTCTCCGGATTCGTAATCTTATCCCAACCGAAATCGTCAATGGTAGATTAAACATCGCTTTTTCACCAAACCAACGCGGTCACTGGCACTCAACCAGGCCATCGAGAGAATTGTACGCGATGCGCCGTTGCGTCGTAAGGAAAACGTCTTTGGATTGTGCACGCCCCGGCGCCCATGCCAGAGCACGTGGCAGGGGGGGCAAAAAAGTTGGGACGAATCCAACCGCCGCGGCTGCCGGTTATCCCGAAGCTAAAGGATTTCCCAAGTAGCCGGTTAAAATGCTATGGGAGGTTTCAATGAGCCGGCGGGAACTGGCCGGAGCAGCGCGATCGCAGCCTACTTCGAGGGAGAGCAAACCAAATGGCGCAAGACGCACAGGAATGGCGTGAGGAGACGCTGCGCGTGGGTCAGACCGACCTGCTGGTCGTGAAGGGTGGCAGCGGCAAGCCGTTGCTGGTCCTTCACGATGAGCTCGGACATCCGGGATGGCTTAAGTGGCACGCGGCGCTGGCGCGCAATCGCACGCTGATAATTCCGCTGCATCCGGGGTACGGCAAGACTCAAGCCCCCGACTGGATTCGCAGCATTCGTGACGTGGCGGGGTTGTATTCAATCATGCTGCGTCAACAAAAGTTGCTGCCGGTTGACGTGATCGGCTTTTCGCTCGGCGGCTGGATTGCGGCCGAGATGGCGGCGGGCAACCCCGATCAGTTCCGGCGGATGGTGCTGGTGGCGCCGTTCGGAATCCGCCCGACGGAGGGCGAGCTCCAGGACATCTTCCAGATGATGGCGCCCGATCAGTTGCGCGCCAGCGTACTTGACTCCGAGAAGACCCCTGAATTCCCCGCTCTGTTCGGCGGTATCGGACCCGAGCAGTTCGAACTATGGGAGGACGCCCGAGCCCAGACCGCCCGCCTGGCCTGGCAGCCCTATATGCATAACCCCAGTCTCAATCATCTGCTCGAAGCGGTGGACACGCTGCCGACGCTGCTGATGTGGGGCAAACAGGATCGGGTGGTGCCGCTTAACGCGGGGCAGATCTACAACAAATCGATTAAGGATTCGAAGCTGCTGGTTTTCGACCAATGCGGACATCGGCCCGAAATCGAAAAATCGGCTGAATTCATCAAGGAAGTGCAAAGCTTCCTGGAGTAAAAAACCGTCGAAGACTGACCGCTTGCAGCTCACGCATTTCACCGCGCGCCTCTGCGTCAGGTGCCCAACAATTTGGCGATCAGGAATCTGATCGACTGGCAGGCTGTCGAAAGGAATTTTCACAGCCTGCTTTCTTACCTTGATTCCGGCCAGAGCGAGAGTCACCGCCAGCGGCGGGGCGCCGCCTGCTCCAGCCTTTTCTCGCGTCACCAAAACGAACCAGGAGTGGGGAGATGCCGAGGTTCGTAAGGATTGCGCTTGTTTGCGTAAATCCCTGACCGGCGCGGTCCAGGCAATTCAATATTGCCGACCCCATCCCCACCGTAAATTTAGCGCCTGCGGGAAACCGCGCGGCGGCTTCGATCAGCGCTATACCGCGCTGCGTGTCCGGCTGTTGGAACGGGTTCTCGTGCTCACCATCTTCTTTTTACACCAACTGCGGATTTCCGCGGTCATGAAGCGCCAGTCGCTGCCTACCTTGAAGGCTGGCAACTCTCCGCGTTTCAACAGCCGATAGATCGTGGACTGGTTGCAGTGCAGATACTCGCTCAGATCCTTCACGGTCATCACTTCGCCAACCGCTTCTCTATTTTGCATCGCCGCCGTCTCCTTGATTTTCCAGTGGAGAAAACTTCTCCACTGCCTGTCTAAAAATCAATGGGTAGGATGACCCAAGTGTAACGCGTAAAAAGGGGTCAGTCTCCATCCAAAGCTCGTTAATCAGAGCCTAGGGCCTGCGCACCATACAAGTCAATATCAAAATCGCAATCAGTTGGATAAAGACGATCAGAAACAACCGTCTTCCTCCGCCATTCGGACGAAAACCAAAGCTAATCGCTCCAGTTTTTGGTTTTTATAAAACAGCGTCTGCTGAATTCCCCCGGTCGAAACAATTTGCTTCCATCGGAGTCACCCAAACTACGCCAGCGCTTGACACGGTTTTGACAAATACCGTCACCCTGCTAGCGGACTTAACAGTCTCCTCATGCCTTACGGTGAGGACCAGTCTCTATACAGCGCTGACACGTCCTAAAATGACTAGGCGCTGAGTTTCACTACCATTGGAAGATAGAGGCTGTCAAACGTCGGTTCTAACAGCACTTGCAGCGTGCGGACGGAGTCTTGCGGGCGATAGTGCATCTCGTGGTTCCACGCTCGGCATAAAAGATGACCGTATTTTCTTCATCTTTTCTCGCTCTGGGAGAGATAAGAGTTATGCGCAGGCCCTGGGGAATTGTTTTGTTGAGGCGGCTAAACCACGAGGCGGGAAATTGCGTCCGCCACCGCGATCTGCTGCTCGTCGCGCAGCTCAGGATACAGCGGCAGGGCAAGGACTT
Organism: uncultured Pseudomonadota bacterium; assembly: GCA_963805995.1. Lineage (GTDB taxonomy): Bacteria > Desulfobacterota > Binatia > Binatales > Binataceae > JAJPJA01. The sequence continues at coordinate 146,539 of CAWDWL010000010.1, forward strand.
CGCGGCTCGCGCCCTCGGCGTTGGGAAACTGGCCCGGGCGGTAGCCGAGGTAGGCGAAAGCTGGTTGCAGGTGTAGCGGCGAGGGGTAGTAGATCGCGGTGGGTATCCCATGGCGGGCGAGAAAGCTCCGCAAGTCATCGCGCCTGGGGCAGCGGATGACGAATTGATTGTACACATGCTCGTATCCCGGCGGCTCCAGGGGCGTGCGGACAAAGGCGTCCAGTCCGCGCTCCGCGAACAGTTCCCGGTAACGGACGGCCCTGGCGCGGCGCCCGACGGTCCAGCGCTCGAGATGGTTCAGCTTCACCCGCAGCACGGCCGCCTGGATCTCATCCAGCCGGCTGTTGAAGCCAATTGCTTCGTAGTGATATTTGCGCGCGCTGCCGTGCTCGTGCAGCAATCGGATGCGCTGCGCCAAAGTGGCGTCGTTGGTCGTGATCAGGCCGCCGTCGCCGATGCCGCCGAGGTTCTTGGACGGAAAAAAGCTGAAGCAACCCGCGACGCCAAGCCCGCCGACCCGGGCTCCCTGATAACGCGCTCCGATCGCCTGCGCGGCATCCTCTATGACTGCGATACCGTAGGGCTTGGCCAAGGCCATGATCGGCGTCAGGTCGGCGGACAGGCCGAACAGGTGCACTACGATGATGGCCCGGGTGGAGCGGCTCAGCACCTTTGCAATCGACCCGGGATCAATATTGAAGGTTTGCGGATCGATATCGGCAAACACCGGCTTCGCGCCCAGCCGCGCGATCGCCCCGACCGTGGCCACAAAGGTAAATGGCGTCGTAATGACCTCGTCGCCGGACCCGATTCCCAGCCCCATCAAGGCCAACAGCAGCGCGTCCGAACCCGACGCGCATCCCACCGCGGCCCGCGCGTCAATGTAGGCGGCCATCTCCTGCTCGAACAGTTGTACCTCGGGGCCGCTAATGAATTGCTGGCGCTCCATGACGGCTTCAATGGCGGCCATCACTTCGGACCTGATACTCGCGAACTGCGCCTTCAAGTCGACCAGCGGCATCAGCATCTGGGGTTCAAGATTTTCCCGCGGCGTCATCCCAAGCTTCGCACCGGCCCGCGCACCGGCGGGCTCTGGATTCATTGCATATTGGCGCAAGGGGACAGTCAAACCAAGGCTGGCGCGCCGTGGCGGGCGGATCAGTCGGACGTGGCCAGCCATAGCACTCCAAGCGGAGGCAGAATAAAGGCCGCGGAATGGCTGAAGCCGTGGGAGGGTACCGGTTCGGCGTGAACCCCGCCGGCGTTGCCCACGTTGCTGCCGCCGTAGGCTTCGCTGTCGGTGTTGAGGACCTCGCGGTAAAAGCCGGGGCCGGGCAAGCCGAGACGATAACCGCGGCGCACCACCGGGGAGAAGTTGCAGATGCAGATGATCTTCCTGCCGGAAGACGGCGCCATGCGCATGAAAGCGATCACGTTGTCATCGGCGTTGTCGGCGTCGATCCAGCGGAAGCCCGCGGGCTCCACGTCGGCGATCCATAACGCCGGCTCGTCGCGGTAGATATGGTTGAGATCCATCATTAACTGTTGGAGTTTGCGATGCTCGGGCTGGTCGAGCAGATTCCAGTCCAGGCTCTCGTCGTGGTTCCATTCGCGCTCCTGGCCGAACTCGCCGCCCATAAAGAGCAGCTTCTTGCCGGGCCGCGCCCACATATAGGCATACAGTGAACGCAGATTGGCAAACTGCTGCCAGCGGTCGCCGGGCATCTTGGATAACATCGAACGCTTGCCGTACACCACCTCGTCGTGGGACAGCGGCAGGACGAAGTTCTCGCTGTAGGCATAGAGCAGGCCGAAGGTCAGATCGCGATGGTGGTAGCGGCGATGCACCGCGTCCTTCGAAAAATATTCCAGCGTGTCATGCATCCAGCCCATGTCCCACTTCAGTCCGAAGCCGAGCCCGCCGACGTAAGTGGGGCGGCTGACGGCGGGCCAGTCGGTGGATTCTTCGGCAATCGTCATGGTTCCAGGGTCGTGTCCATAGGCGCGCCGGTTGAGCGTCTGCAGCAGAGTTATCGCCTCCAGGTTCTCTCGGCCGCCGTGAATATTGGGGATCCATTCACCCTCATGCTTGGCGTAATCCAGGTAGAGCATCGCCGCGACCGCGTCGACCCGCAGACCGTCGGCGTGAAACTCGGACAGCCAGAACAATGCGCTGGTAATCAGAAAATTGCGCACCTCGTCGCGCCCATAGTTGAACACATACGTGCCCCATTCGGCATGTTCGCCCTGGCGCGGGTCAAGATGTTCGTAAAGCGCGGTGCCGTCAAAGCGGCCCAGACTGAACTCGTCCTTGGGGAAATGCGCCGGCACCCAGTCCAGGATGACTCCGATGCCCCGTTGATGGAGATGATCGACCAGGAAACGAAAATCGTCCGGTGAGCCAAAGCGCGCGGTCGGGAGCGAAATATCCGGTCACCTGATAGCCCCATGATCCGGTGAAAGGATGCTCCATGATGGGCAGCAGTTCGACGTGGGTGAACCCCATCTGGATAACGTAATCGGCCAGTAGCGGCGCCATTTCCCGATAGGTCAGCGAACGATGGTGCTCCTCCGGGACGCGGCGCCACGAGCCCAGATGGACCTCGTAGATCGATAGCGGCATCCGCAGCGAGTCCCGCGACCGGCGCGCGGTCAGCCATTGGCTGTCGTTGAACGCATAATGCGGCTCGTAAACCACGGAGGCCGTAGCGGGGGGCGGCTCGGTCGCCTTTGCAAAAGGGTCGCCCTTCAGATGAAACCCGCCGCCGGGTGCGCGAACTTCGTACTTGTACCTGGCCCCGGCATCGAGCTCCGGAATGAATAACTCCCAGATTCCCGCGCTGCCCAGCGAGCGCATCATGTGGATCCGGCCGTCCCAGCCGTTGAAGTCACCGACCACGCTGAGCCCCTCGGCATTGGGCGCCCAGACCGCAAATGCGACTCCCCGCACGCCGTCGATCTCGCGCACGTTGGCGCCCAGCTTTTCGTAGGGATGCTCCAGCGTCTGTTCGCCGAGCAGGTAAAGGTCCATGTCGCTCAAGGTCGGCAGAAAGCTGTAGGGGTCGTGGATGCTGATGCGCGCGCCGTCGCGCAGCAGGATTTCGAGACGGTAACGAAAAACCCGCTGGTCACCCTCAATCAATACTTCGAAAAGATCGGTGCCTTCACGCCGCCGCATCGCAATGGCTTTGCCGCCATCGGGAATCACGCTGACCTGCTTCCGCGTCGGGCCGGTAGGCGCGGATGATCGTCCCCCGCGATCCCGGATGTGGACCAAGAATGGTGTGGGGATCGCGGTGACGCAGCGCAATCAGCCGCTCCAGCTCAACCGATGCGAGCCCGTCCGCTTCCCCGACTTTCCTTACTACTGTTGATACTGCCATATTCTCCAGTTGGCGGCCCGTAAAAAAAATTGTGGCTCGATTCCTTTGATTCTAATCGGCCCCGCTCAAAGCCGCGAGCGGTTTTCGCGAAACGAGTGAGAGTTTATGAGTGCGTGGGCAGAGCCTGAGCCGCGCGTACGGCGCTCCCGGTGGGGAGGTTTTTGCGCAGGCCCGCGTCGAAGGGGGAACCGTGGTCTGGCCCAATGGGGCCGATCTTTGCCCCGACGTATTGATCTGGGGCGGCCCTCCGCCCGAAGAGCAACAACTGCCGCCACATCCACCGCGGGCATAGTGCGGTCAGGACCAGCAAGCTGCCAGCTGATGCTTGGAGCGCAAAGGTCTCGCAGACTCGCTTATCAACGCCTGCTGCCGCCGCTTGCAGACTTGGGTGCGCGCATGTAGGACTGCGCTCAGAGCGCAGCAACAGGAGGCGACTGCACATGGCCGCGGAGAAGATGGTGTTCGGATTCGGCGTGTTCCCGTACAGTTACGTATCCTTTCAGGAGATGATCGAACTGGCCAAGGTCGGCGACGCGCTGGGTTATTACGCGATCACGCTGCCCGAGCATCTGCTCACCCCGAATTGGCCGCAGGCGCCGGTTTCCACCAAGTACTGGTACGACACGATGGTGATCGGGGGAGCCATCGCCGCCGTCACCTCCAGGGTCAAGTTCCTCACCAGCGTCAGCGTCGTTCCGTATCATCCGCCGGTGCAGATGGCCAAGTCGCTGGCGACGCTGGACGTGGTGTCGGGCGGACGGGTGCTGTACGGCGTCGGCAGCGGCTGGATGAAGGCGGAGTTCCGCCGGCTTGGAATCCCTTACAAGGAGCGCGCCGCGATCACCGAAGAATATCTGCGCGCGATGAAGGAACTCTGGGCCAGCGACGCGCCGCGGTTCGAAGGTAAATATGTTTCTTTCGAAGACGTAAGCGCGTTTCCCAAGCCGGTCCAGAAAAACGGCATCCCGATCTATATCGGCGGCTTCGGTGACGGACCATTTCGACGCGTGGCCGTCGGTGGGTGACGGATGGTACCCGATGAGCCTGTCGCCCAAAGACGTCACCAGGGGACTTGCGCAAATCAGGCCGCAGATGGAAAAACTCGGCCGCGACCCGCAATCGCTGTGGGTCGGCGTGAGCAGGCTGGATATCGGCGGCGACATGGAGACGCGCAAATGGTCGCATGACGTGATGGGCGCGAACGCCACCCAGGTCGAGATGCCACCGGCGGCCGAAAACATGGCGCAGGCGGTCGACGTCGCGGGCCAGTACGCGCGCGCGGGAGCCCATTATATGTCGGTCTCGATGCAATGGCGGACCGCACCCGAACTGGCCGACAAGCTGGAGCAATTCGCGCGCGAGGTGATGCCGGCTTTCCGTTAGCAAGGTGCACGAAAATCCGCGATGGCCACATCGGTAGCCAACGATGCCCCGAGCATCCTCGACGCCGCAATTGCGCTGGCACCCCAAATCCGCGCCGCGGCAGCTGAAATCGAGGCCGGGCGCCGTTTACCGGCGCATATCGTCGAAGCGCTCAAAGCGGCCGGCGATATTCCGGATGGCGATGCCGCGCGAATGGGGCGGTCCGGAACTCGACCCGCTGACGCAGTTGCGCGTCATCGAAACACTGGCGCGCGCTGACGGGGCGGCCGGATGGTGCGCGATGATCAATTCCGACGGCGGCTATTTCAGCGCGTTCATCGACCAGGATGCGGCGCGCAAGATGTATCGCGACCTTGACGCACCTACCGCCGCCAGTCTTTTTTCCGCCGGACGGGCGCGTCAAGTCGCGGGAGGTTACCGGGTCAGCGGGCGCTGGAGCTTCGTCAGCGGCTGCCAGCATGCGGTCTGGTTTCTGGGCTCCTGCATCGTGCACCAGGGCGAACTTCCGCAGACCCGCAAGGAGGGCGGCCCTGAAGTGCGGATGTGCTTCATGCCGGTCGCGCAGGGTGAAATAATCGATACCTGGTTCAGCACCGGTTTGCGCGGCAGCGGCAGCCATGATTTCGCCGTCAATGACGTCTTCGTTCCCGCCCAACAAACCTACGATCTCAATGCCATCAAAGTGCTCCGCCCAGGACCGCTTTACGCTTTCCCGATGATGTTCGCCTACAATCTTCCCGCCGTCACCCTGGGTATCGCGCGCGCGGCGCTGGACGCTTTCGTCGAGCACGCAAGCCCCAGGCAGGTTTCGTACGGTGCGATCAGCGGCGTAAAGCGCTCGCTGGGTGAGGAACCCCACGTCCAATCCGCCTTGGGACGGGCGGAGTCGCTGGTCGGGGCGGCGCGCAGCTATGTTTATGAGCAGATGGCCGAAACCTGGGAAACCCTGCTTGCGGGGAAGCGGCTGTCGCTTGAGCAGCGTGCGCGGTACCGGCTCGCCGGTATCCACGCCCACGAGGCGTGCGCGGAGGCGGTTGACCTGCTCTATAAGGCCAACGGAGGGTCGTCGGTTTACGCCGGCGGCGCGCTGGAGCGCTGCTTTCGCGACGCGCATACGGCCAATCAACATACCCTTAATAATTTGAAGGTTTACGAAACTGCCGGGCGCGTGCTGCTCGGGATGGAAGTGCACAAATCGCTCCTATAAACGTTTTGCGCCGATGACCATCTTCTTATCGTAATGACCCTCTTCCTTATCCGTAAGATGATGACGTCGAAAACAACTTGCCCAGGCGCAGGCCCGCGATTTTCTCCATCGCGTAGCTCAGGAGTGGCACAGCAGGCAATCCGTTGCGTCGAAAGGCTGCCGAAGATGGCAATCTATCATTTGCAACCGGTGCCGCGGGCGTTGCATGGATTTTTTTCCCGCGATCTGCCGCCCGCATTGACTATCGACCCTGGCGACGTGGTTGTGTTTCAAACCCTGGACGCCGGCTGGGGTGCCCTGAGTCTTCGTTCCCGGTGCCGGCGGATCGCAGTATTTGATCGCGCATCGCATCGGCCACGCGCAGCTCTCGCCATCCAGGGCGCCGGATCAATTCGGAGCGGATTGCGCCGTTACCATCTTTCGCTCACCCTCTCCCGGATAGGAGCGTGACCTTCCCTTCGGCGGCGGAGCGCTTGAAGGTAGAAAAAGAGTCTTGCAGACAATAGCTTTCCGGCACCGAAAATCATGAATCCTAACGCTTCCAAAAGCCGTCCACCCGCCCCCAGTCTGCTCGGCGACCAGCTAGCTGCGATGGCGGACTTCCTGGCACTCGACGTGGCGCCAGGAATTTTTCTCGTAGTGGCCACTATTCTGGCGCTGGTCTGGGCCAACTCACCGCTGGCGCATAGCTATCACCACATCCTGGAGATCAAGGTCGGTGTCGGTTCTCTGAAGCTCGAAACCATCGAGTGGATCAACGACGCGCTGATGGCGGTCTTTTTTCTCCAGGTCGGACTCGAGATTAAACGTGAAGTCGTTGCCGGTGAACTGTCCGAAACGCGCAAGCTGATGCTGCCGGCGATAGCCGCGCTGGGTGGAATGCTGGTCCCGGTATGCATCTACCTGGCGTTTAACCGGGGCCACGCCGCGGCGATGCGAGGATGGGCGATTCCCGCGGCGACTGACATAGCATTCGCGTTGGGCCTGGTCGCTCTGCTCGGGCCAAGGGTTCCGCCCTCGCTCAAGGTCTTCCTGGCCGCGCTTGCGATCCTCGATGACCTCGGCGCGATCCTGATCATCGCGTTGGCCTACGGAGAGGAACTTTCGCCGGCCGCGCTCGCCCTCGCTGGGGTGGGACTGATGGTTTTGATCGTGCTGAATCGCGGCGGCGTCGCCAGGCTGTGGCCCTTTCTTCTGGTGGGCACGTTCGTGTGGGCATGCGTGTTGAGATCCGGGATTCATGCCACGCTTGCCGGCGTCTTGGTCGCGCAGACGATACCGCTAACCGTGGCATCCGGGCGCGGTTCGCAAGCCTCTCCGTTACAGCGGTTGGAACACGGGCTTCATCCGTGGGTCGGATTCGTCATCGTGCCGCTCTTTGCCCTGGCCAACGCCGGGGTCTCATTCAGCGGTATCGGACTGAGCGACTTGTTCAGCAGCGTTCCGCTGGGCATCGCCGCGGGATTGTTCTTCGGCAAGCAACTGGGCGTGATGGCATTCTCATGGCTCGCGATTAAGCTCGGCATTGCGCAATCGCCAGGCGGCGCGACGCGCCGGCAGTTCCACGCGGTTGCGGTACTGTGCGGAATCGGCTTCACCATGAGCCTGTTCATTGGCTCCCTGGCATTCCAGGATGACCTGCTGCTGAGGGAGATGAAGATCGGAGTGCTTTTGGGCTCGGTGCTCTCGGCCGTGGCGGGCTATCTGCTGGCTCGTCTGGCGGGTGGTGAGGAAAGCGTTCTCCAGGCCAGCGCGGCGGCGCCCACTCGCGACTCGACGCCCAGCTTGAGGTAGACGTGTTCCATGTGCTTGTCGACCGTACGCGGCTAATCGAAAGAATCGTCGCGCTCTCGGTGCTGGTCTTGCCGTGCGCGATCCAGAATAAGACCGCCGCTTCGCGGCGGCTGAGGAACAGTCGCTCAGGCAATATGGGCTCATCTGAAGTTTCTCCTGAGCAAAAGCACGGTCGATTCTCCCGGTTGCCCGTTCGTCACCATGCGAACCTCGAGGTATCCGTCCGGGCCGTTGGTCCGCCAAGGCGTGTATGGACGCAAAGGCCCGTCCGGCCGGCGGAACGGATCCACTGCTCCAGCGGCTTTGGGAGAGGGGAGCCCCCTGTTCGTGCGCGGGGAAAGAATTTGCGCAGCAGTTCTTCCGCGCGCGGGCTGACGTATGTAGCGGCGGCCTGGATCAAAACGATTGCCGCGTTTGAGGACTCGCCCAATTCCTGGAGGCTCTTGTCCACTGCGAGCCGCTGCCGGCTGACCGCTCGAGCGTTCAGATAGGCTTGCACAAAGTGCGGCCGGATAAGATCCATCAACTGCCGCTCGCGCTCGCCGAAATCGGTGCGCTCGCGTCCAAGGGAAAGCGCAATGTGGTCATCGGTATTGGGGACGATATTTGCGACGGCGAGGAGGTACTCAATTCTGATCGGCCGCAGCGCCTCGTTATAGGAGCGCAGCCGGCTCAACTGGCTTCGGGTCACGAAGTCCGACAGCTTCAGGGTGCGGCTGTCGCGCGTCCGCTCCTCATAGGTAATCAGCGGATGGTCGTGCATGGCGGCGCGTGCCCGCGACTCGAAAGCGTCAACCCCGTAATCGGCCGGGGTCGGCCGCATGTGAACGGCAAGCCGGTTGTCACGGAGATTGACCCTATTGAAGGCGACGCTGTCGGCAGCGATAAGCCGCGGGAACGCGCGCACGATATGTTCGGGAAAGCTGTCCAGTGAGTGCAGGGCGTACAGATCGGGCAGGACGCGCAAAAGTGATTCCAGGTCACGATTGGTGAGATGGGCCACTTTAGATACGTACAATTACGTATTGCCGGAAATTAAGTGTTTGGCCTAGTTTAAACGACAAATGACGCCCTTCCGTCAAATTTTACGGCTTGCGGCCCTTCGTGGCCCAATTTTGTCCCCTATCGCCGCCACTTTGATTGCGCTTATTGCCGCGCTCGCATCGCCACGGCCGGCCCACGCGATAACTGTTTACGGGTGCTCATGGAGTCCGGGCGACCCCCCATGCTTATGGGCCAATGCCGAGACCGGTCTTGGAACGGGACAGAATTTTGGCGTGCTGATCGGCGACCAGATTCTGGCTGATGGTATTGGGTTCACTCCGGGCAAGCCGCTGGAGCTCTATTGGGATGACGTTTACATCAACACTTACATCCCTGGTACCGACGGTGCCTTCACCACCTATAAGTCTCCCGACGAATGGGGCTACACGGTCGAGGATTTCGGCAACGTGTACGGTCCCTGCTCGAGCAACGTGCGGGCGCTACAGGGTGGCCATGAATGGGATTACCTGATCACCGGCTACCAGACCGGCTACGTGGTCTGGACGCTGCTTGGCGCCGGGGACAAGTCGATCCTCACCGACGGCGATAACCTGACGCCGGGGGCGGCCACCTGCCAGGCCGAAACGGCGTCCTATTACGCACCACAGTGTATCGATGCTCAGCAGGGAAAAGGAAGTTGTCCAATCAGCCCTCACTCGGTGGTAGTCGATAGCGGCGAGTCGTCAACCGACGGCGTGACGCTTGACGTGGTCGATAACGCGGCCGGGGTGATCTTCAATGGCGCCGCAATCCATGATGGTCAGCATATCTACATCGGGCTCGACCACGACACCGCCGAGGGGTTCGTTACGACCGGGAATCCCCCGGTGCCTCCGCCCGATATCGAAAGCGGCAAGCCTTCAGGAGAGGGTGTTCAACCCTGCCCTGTTACTTTGGAAGACTCGACCGTGACGGGACGTCTCGTTTGCACCGCCAGTTACTCGGTGCCAGGCAATCTGACCATGAACAATGCTGTTCTGTGGATTCCCGGCGATCTGGTGGTTAATGGCAATCTGACCGGCACCGGCGCAATTTGGGCCACCGGCCGCATAATCGTCGGCGGGAAGGTTTCCCTTCTGCCTGACTATAATGATGTACTCATCAGCACCGGTGACATTTACCTGTGCGGTGGCAGCACCGCCGGCCTGTGCGGCTCGTTACCAACCCCGGTGGCCACACCTACTTCGATCGGCCCCGACCCGCACGCCGGGCGCGACCGCGACACCGGCGCGGTCCGCGACACCGTCACCAACCAGGCGCCCCACCCCGAAGCCAACGCCCACATCCACCGCTACCGCAACCCGTTCCTCCACTCCCAAACCAACCGCAAAACCCACCCCGACCACCAAACCATCGGCGACCGCAACTCCAGGGCCGACCGCGAGCGCAACTGCGGAGCCAACCGAAGAACCAACGGCCACCGCGACTCCAGTTCCGGGGACCCCGCATATCACCAAACTTGTGGGACCAATCTACGCCGGGTCCAATTTCACGATCGCTGGCACCGGGTTCACCAAGGGCTCAGTGGTCAACTTCTTCGTCGCCACCGCCAAAGGTCCGCTCAACGAAGGGCCGCTGACGCCTAATCGTGCCAGCAGTACCGCAACTCGATTGGTGGTGCCGGTCCCCGCTACCATCGCGTTGGGCGAGGGCTTTGTGGCGGTGATGGTGATCAATACCGACAAAGGCTTCCTCGGCTCCAATCCCGGCTATGCCCTGTTGCAGGGTTCGGCGGCGGCGGGATTGCCGAGCATCACCGGTCTTAACGGCCATCCGCTGGCCGCGACCAGCCTGGATCCCGATTACGCCACCAACAACGTCGAGACCACGCTGCCGCAAGGCATTGCGGTGGTGGTCAACGGCAGCGGTTTCGATCCCGTTCACGGCGCGGCGGTCGATGTCTTCTGCGCTTGTACCGGCGGCAAGCTGCCAACCACCTTCCTGACACCGGGTGATCCCGATCTCAAATCGAACTCGATCACTTTCACCTTGCCCGCAGCCACTCCGACCGGGCCGGGGTCGATCGTAGTGAGCAACGCCGCCGGCGGCAGCTACAGCGCCAAGAGCAACGCGGTCTCAGTACCTATCGGGCAGGTGATCTCGGTGACTTCGGTGACTCAGGCCGGATCGACCATCACCGTGAACGGCACCGGGTTCTCGACGCTGACGGTAATCAACCTGTTCAACGCCCAGGATGGCGGGGTGGCGAACCTGGGCGGGCTCGGGGCCGGAGGTGCGCCCCGGATTCCGCTGACCCTGATCAGCGCGGACCAATTCACCTTTACGCGGCCCGCCGGCGCGGTGGCAGGAGCGGCTTACGTCCAGGCGCTTAATCCACCGTTTCTGGCCTTCACCAGCAGCGGCAACGACCCCGGCGGCGCCTTCACGTTGAAATAATCGTCGGCATGCGTGCGCGGAGCTAAGGCTGTGCGCGGCAATGCGAATTCTCGATGAAGCCAAGAAGCACTTAGAGCACGGGGGTGATTATAATGGCGCGGCCTGCAAGGTTCAGGGGTGAAGTACGCGGTCCAATGTTTGCGGCGGGCTGGGGAATTGCGATCGCGATAGTCGCGCTGATTTTGGTGGTCCATGTGGCATTGGAGCATAACGTCCGCTCCGCCGGCGCGGCACCTCGGGTTCTGACCATAGCGCGACCGCTCGGGTTTGAACCCAACCGGGGACAGACCATCCCGCGCTTCAAGTTCCTGGGGCGTGGTGATGGTTATGGAGTGTTCATCGGCGATCGGGAGACGGTACTCACTGTCGGCACACGGCGCGGCGGCACTACCCCTGAGGCGCATCCGCTGGCAGTGCGAAAATCACCGCCAAAAGGCCGATTCGGCGATGTGAAAGTTATTGAGATAAAGCTCGTTGGGGCGCGGCCGGAGGCAACTATCGAGCCGCAGCGTGAACTGCCGGGCCGGATCAATTACCTGATTGGCAATGACTCCCGCCACTGGCATAGAGGTATTCCGATTTATGGCAGGGTACTGGAGCGCGGGGTCTGGCCCGGAGTGGACCTCGCCTATTACGGAAACCAGCGGCGCATCGAATGCGACTTTATCGTGGCGCCTCGGGCTAATCCCAGTTCGATCCGAATGGATCTTGTGAACACGGGCAAACTCGCTATCGACGCCAGTGGCAATCTGCTGATCGAAACCGGCGGACAGGAAATGCGGCTGCTCAAGCCCATCGTGTATCAAGTGCAAGGCGGCGCCCGGCACGAGATCGGCGGACGTTACTTATTGACAGGCAAATCACGTGTCAGTTTTCGTGTAGCCTCGTATGATCAGAGAAAAACGCTGGTGATCGATCCTGTTCTCACCCTCGCCTACTCTACCTACCTGGGCGGTCCCGCCGCCTCCTCTGCCGCTGGAATTGCGGTGGATACCAAAGGCAGTGTCTACGTTACCGGGGGAACGGGGTCTTACGCCGGCTTTCCAACTAAGAACCCGTTCCAAACGTATCCAGGCGATAACAGCGCGTTTCTTACCAAGTTCAGCCCTGATGGAAGTTCACTGGTGTATTCCACTTATCTTGGCGGCAGCGTCGGGGGCAGTGCCGCAGGGGCCATCGCGGTGGACTCCGCAGGTAGCGCGTACGTTACCGGACAGACTGTATCGGCAGATTTTCCCACCAGGAATCCATTCCAGCCCCATCTGAAAGGCCCCTCAGGCAACCCCAATGCGTTTGTTACCAAATTCAGCGCGGACGGGAGTTCTCTGGTATATTCCAGTTATCTTGGTGGCAGCGGAGCACCTCCCTTCCTCGGTGCCGACGCTGGCAATGGCATCGCGGTGGACTCCACCGGTAGCGCTTACGTTGCCGGAACGACCGGGTCGCCGGACTTTCCCATCAAGAATGCGTTCCTGGACCATCTGCCAGGCGGGACGGGCGACATTACGGGCTTCGTCACCAAATTCAGCTCCGACGGAAGTTCCCTGATATATTCCACGTATCTGGGTGGCAGCCTATTCGAGAATGCCAACGCCATCGCGGTGGACTCCAGCCCTAGCGCTTACGTTACCGGGTTCACTTACTCCGTCAGGAATCTCGCCCAACGCATTTGTCACCAAGTTCAGTGCCGACGGAAGCGCGTTAGTATATTCGACTTATTTGGGCGGCGGTCAGACTTTTGGCGACAGCGGCAATGGAATCGCGGTGACCGGAGGGGGCAGCGCCTACGTCATTGGAACGACCGATTCTTCAGACTTCCCAACGAAGAATGCTTTTCAAAATACTCTGAAGGGTAACGGTGATGCCTTCATCACTGAGTTCAGCCTGGATCGAAGCTCACTGGTTTTTTCCACCTTCCTTGGCGGTCACGCGAGCGGCTATCCCGTCAACGTTGGGCTTGCAATAGCGCTGGATCGAAGCGGCGCAATTTACACTTCAGGAACCACGTTTGCTGCGGATTTTCCCGTGAAAAACCCGTTCCAGGACACCATCGGCGGACCCACCACTCACAACGCGTTCGTAACCAAACTCGTATTCGGCGCGTCATCGCCAACGCCGATCGTTACTCCAAGGCCAACACCCACTGCGACGCCAATCAAAAAGCCCACAGCCACTGGCACATTCAAGCCGACGCCGACCGCTGCGCCAACGCCAAGCGCCACACCCAAGCCCGGCACTCCGGTTATCCATACGGTTGAGAGTCCGATTTTTGCCGGCGCAAGTTTCACCATCACTGGCAGCGGCTTTACCGCCGGCTCATTAGTCAACTTCTTCGTTGCCACGGCCAAGGGTCCGCTCAACGAAGGGCCGCTGACGCCTAATCGTGCCAGCAGTACCGCAACTCGATTGGTGGTGCCGGTCCCCGCTACCATCGCGTTGGGCGAGGGCTTTGTGGCGGTGATGGTGATCAATACCGACAAAGGCTTCCTCGGCTCCAATCCCGGCTATGCCCTGTTGCAGGGTTCGGCGGCGGCGGGATTGCCGAGCATCACCGGTCTTAACGGCCATCCGCTGGCCGCGACCAGCCTGGATCCCGATTACGCCACCAACAACGTCGAGACCACGCTGCCGCAAGGCATTGCGGTGGTGGTCAACGGCAGCGGTTTCGATCCCGTTCACGGCGCGGCGGTCGATGTCTTCTGCGCTTGTACCGGCGGCAAGCTGCCAACCACCTTCCTGACACCGGGTGATCCCGATCTCAAATCGAACTCGATCACTTTCACCTTGCCCGCAGCCACTCCGACCGGGCCGGGGTCGATCGTAGTGAGCAACGCCGCCGGCGGCAGCTACAGCGCCAAGAGCAACGCGGTCTCAGTACCTATCGGGCAGGTGATCTCGGTGACTTCGGTGACTCAGGCCGGATCGACCATCACCGTGAACGGCACCGGGTTCTCGACGCTGACGGTAATCAACCTGTTCAACGCCCAGGATGGCGGGGTGGCGAACCTGGGCGGGCTCGGGGCCGGAGGTGCGCCCCGGATTCTGCTGACCCTGATCAGCGCTGACCAATTCACCTTTACGCGGCCCGCCGGCGCGGTGGCAGGAGCGGCTTACGTCCAGGCGCTTAATCCACCGTTTCTGGCCTTCACCAGCAGCGGCAACGACCCCGGCGGCGCCTTCATGCTCAATCCGACGTCAACGCCCACGCCAACTGCGACAGCATCTCCGACGTCCACTCCTTCTCCGGAACCGGCTGTCCTTTACGTTCCTCTCTCCCTTTCAAGCAGCCTGGTCGAATACCCTGCCGGCAGTAACGGGGAGGTGACGCCGATAGCCACTATCACCGGATCCAACACTGGCTTGGGTACCGGGAACGACGGTCTTGCTCAGCCCGTTGGCGTAGGGCTTGATGTCAAGGGCAATATCTACGTCTCGGGCAACATATTCGACAGCAGCGCTCCGGACCCGGCATACGGAAGGGGGAGCATAATCGAGTACGGGGCGGGCGAATGCCGCAGCGGGACTTGCAACATCAAACCGGTCGCCACCATCACTGGCAATAAAACTGGCCTGTCCCCGGCTTTGCCAACTCTTTCGCTGCGTGTGTCCGCGCCCGCGCTGGACACTGCTGGCAATATATACATCACCATTGATGATACGGGATCGTTGTATTCCGGCAGCGTGTTGGAGTATGCGGCCGGCAGCAACGGCAACGTGCCACCCATAGCCGAAATCATCGGGACCAATTCCCAGATCGGCGGACCCACAAGCGTTGTGCTCGACGACAAAGGCAACATTTACGTTGCTAACATCGGGTCAATTACCGGTGTTCCAGTCAGCATTTTGAAGTTCGCGCCCGGCAGCAATGGGAACGTAGCGCCGATCGCCGCCATCACGGTACCAACGAGCGGCGACAAAACCCAACTTACCGCACCCCAGGCAATGGCGCTGGATGCCCACGCTAACATTTACGTCGCCAACTACAATGGCGCACCGGGCCAGCAGAACAGCATTTTGGAGTTTGCGGCGGGCAGCGCGGGCAATGTTGCGCCGATTGCAGTTATCTCTGGAGGCGCGACAGGCATGTCGTCTAGTATTCCAGAAGGAATCGTGCTTGATACAAGTGGCAATATCTACGTGGCCTTGCAGAAAAGCATAGCTGAGTTCGCTAAAGGCATCACCGGTAACGTGGCTCCGATCAATATGATCGACACCGGCTTTGGGGGTCCGCTACAGCTTACAATCGGCCCATAACGTAAAGCCTGAGCCTTTTCCGGCTTGCGCGTGCGGTCTCGTCTTCAGCCACAGGATCAGTATGCTGACAGCGCCAAGTACCATTTCATGGACGTGGCGATCGCCGGTCAGTTCGGGATGGAAGGTCGCGGCGAACACCCGGCCTTCGCGGACCAGGACTGGTTCGCCGCGATAACGCGCGAGCACCTCCACCGCGTTCCCTACCCGCACGATTCGCGGTGCGCGAATGAATATGCCTTGGTATGACGGCGGTTCGAGCGGCGCCTGAAAGGAATCGATTTGGCGTCCGTAGGCGTTGCGTTCAACGTCGATATCGATCAACCCCCAGGAAGGCTGCGCGGGACGCGTGACCTGACGCGCCAGGATTATCGCGCCCGCGCAGGTGCCGAAAATCGCGCCGCCGCGCGCCAGCAGCCGGCGCGCGCTTTGCTCAATTCCAGATCCGTCGAGCAGTTTCAACAGCGTGGTGGACTCGCCGCCCGGAATCACCAGCACGTCAAGAGTATCGACCTCGCGCGCCGTGCGGACCTCAACCGCGCCCGGCATCGCCGCCACATGCGCGGCGAAATCGCCCTGCAGCGCCAGCACTCCAACGGTCATCACCAGCCTCGCTGCTGGAGCATCGACTCGGGCGCGATCTTCGAGATTTCCAACCCCGGCATCGCTTCGCCCAAGTCCGCGGACACGCGGGCGAGCATTTCAGGGTCCCGATAGTGCGTGGCCGCCATCACGATCGCTTTTGCGCGCCGCTCCGGGTCGCTCGACTTGAAGATGCCCGAGCCGACGAAGACGCTCTGCGCGCCGAGCTGCATCATCAAGGCGGCGTCGGCGGGAGTGGCGATTCCGCCGGCCGCGAAGTTCGGCACCGGCAGCGCCCCGGTCTTGGCCACCATCGAGACCAGTTCATAGGGCGCGCCGAGTTGCTTGGCCTCGGCCATCAGTTCTTCGTCGCCCAACGTGCCGAGCCTGCGGATCGCTGAAGTCACCGCGCGCATGTGACGTACCGCCTCGACGATATTTCCGCTGCCCGCCTCGCCCTTGGTGCGAATCATCGCGGCGCCTTCGCCGATTCGGCGCAGGGCTTCGCCAAGGTCGCGCGCGCCACATACGAAGGGCACCTGGAACGCATGCTTGTTGATGTGAAAGGACTCATCGGCCGGCGTCAGCACTTCGCTTTCGTCGATAAAATCGACCGCCAGCGCCTCAAGTATCTGCGCCTCAACGAAATGTCCGATCCGCACCTTGGCCATCACGGGTATGGAAACCGCCTGCTGGATCTCGCGGATCTTCGACACCGAAGCCATGCGCGCCACGCCGCCGTCGCGGCGAATATCGGCGGGGACGCGCTCCAGGGCCATCACCGCGACCGCGCCCGCCGCTTGTGCGATTTGGGCCTGCTCGGCGCTGACCACGTCCATGATCACGCCGCCCTTGAGCATTTCGGCAAGACCGGTCTTAAGCCTGATGGTTCCGTTTTGTTCCGACATACGAGAACCTCCTTCAAATGATTCCCAAACCGCCCGGAGAGCCGGGCTGCACGCCGCGCGCGGCCAAACCTTCGACGATACGAGCCAGCCGCGCGATGCCAGTGCGGATCTCCTCGGGCGGGCAGTAGCCGTAGCCGAGCCGGAAGCAGTTGAGAAACCGGCCATCGACGTCATGCGCCGGCCCCGGCACAATCGCCACGCCGGCTTCGACCGCTTGCAAAAAGAGTTGAATCGAGGAGATCGCGGGGGGCATCGTGACCCACAACTGGAAGCCGCCTTCGGGCCGGGTCCACGAAACTCCCTTGGGCATGTGCTGTTCGAGCGCCGCCACGGCGGCGTCGCGGCGCTGCTTGTAGGCGGCGCGGATCTTTTGCAGGTGAGCATCGTAGCCCTTGCGCAGGAAGGCGGCGGCGATGGCCTGGGTAAGCGAGGGCCCGCCCAGATCGAGGAAGCGCTTGAACACCAGCAATTCGTTGACGATTGGGCGGTCGGCGGCGAGAAAGCCGCAGCGCAGGCCGGTCATGAAGCTTTTGGAAATCGAGCTGACCAGGATGCGCCGCCCGGGGGGCAGCATCGCGAACAGGCTGGGCGGCTCATCGCCCTCAAAGCGCATGTCGCGAAAAATTTCGTCAACTATTACCAGCGCGTCGTTGCGTTGCACCCATTGCGCAAGGTCGCGGCGATGATGCGCGGTCATCGTTTCGCCGGTGGGATTTTGAAAATCGGGGCATACGTACAGCACGATTGGCCGGCCGGCGCACGCCGCGGACAGTTGCTCGAGATTAAGCGCCGAGGTGCCGGCCTCGCGCGCGACGCTTTGCACCATCGCGCCGTAAATCATGAACAGGTCCGGGACCGCGGAGTAAGTCGGCGTCTCGCACACGGCGGTGCGGCCTTCTTCGCGCGCCACCAGCGCGGCCAGGGAGAGCGCTTGCTGCGAGCCATTGGTGATGATGATTTCGTCGGGCGAGATCACCGTGCCGCGCGCGTCCAGACGTTTGGAAATCGCCTCGCGCAGCTCGGGCAGTCCGGCGGGACCCGCATATTCGTAAAGCCGGCGCGGATTGTGCGCGAGCACTTCGCTGCACAGCCGCTCCAGCAATCCTTCCGCAACGGTGTCGGGATTGGGCACGCCGCCTGACAGATTGATCGTCCCCGGCCGCCGCTCGACCATCAAAAGCTCGCGCAAACCGCGCGAATAGCCCTCGCGCAGGCGGCGAATCGAACGCGCCAATTCGGGGGCGCGATCGGCGTCGGGCGGTGCAGGCTGCTGCTCCATGGCGCCGATCGAAACAAAGGTGCCGCGTCCGACCTCCGAGCGGACCAGCCCGGTCTTTTCCAGTTTCTGGAAGGCTTTGACCACGGTGAGTTTGTTGATCCCGAGTTTTTTGGCGAGGTCGACCACCGAGGGGATGCGCTCGCCGTTTTTCAGTTGCCCGGCCTCCACCGCTGCGCGGATCGCGTTTTCGATCTGCTGGTACAGGGGGATGCCGCCGTTGGGAGTAAGCCGCAGCTTCCAGTTCATAGCTGGTATATATGATAGGACATACTACATGTCAATCTTGCCGTGCAATTCTGTTCCCGCTGTGGTCCGAGGCAGGGCGCGGGAGAGCTGACGGGCAATCGCGAGATTAATACTGCAGCGCCTTCGAAGCTGATAAAGCATTCGCCAGCTTGGTCGCAATGGTCTTTGCGGCGAAAATTGCTCGCGCATGGTCAGTGGCCGTAAGCGAAATCTGTGTCGTGGACCGGACCGTGTAATCTCTCCCTCGCCCTCTCTAGGATAAGGAGAGGAGACAGAAAGAGCCTCTACCCCAAGGGGTTTATGTTCTTGGGGCTACAGCAGCCCGGCGCGGCGGGCCCACTGATACTTGGCGCCCAGCACCGCGACCGGCTTTTCGGTGGTGTAAGGATAGGCGGGGATGCCGTGATCGAACAGATACCGCGACGCTTCCTCGACCTCCACGTCGCCCACCAGCGAGGCGACTACCGGCTTGTTGACGCCCCTGGCGCGGAACTCCTCGACCACTTCGCTGACCAGCTTGGCGAAGACCATCGGCGGCGTGATGATGGTGTGCCAATAGCCCAGGATTAGCGCGTGGATGCGCGCGTCTTCCAAACCCAACGCGATCGTATTGCGATAGGTCGCGGGCGGCTCGCCGCCGGTGATGTCCACCGGATTGCCGGCCGCGCCGAAGGGCGGGATGAATTTTCTGAACGCGGCGTCCAGATCGGGCGGCATCGCCATCAGTTGCAATTCCCAGTCGGTGCAGGCGTCGGCCAGCAGCACGCCGGAGCCGCCTGCGCCGGTGACGATCAGCACGTTTTCACCCTTGGGCGTAGGCAGCATCGGCAGGCATCGCGCAAACTCCAGCATGTCGTTGAGGCTGCGGGCGCGCACCACGCCGCTTTGCCGGAGCACGTCTTCGTAAACCCGGTCGTCGCCGGCCAGCGCCGCGGTATGCGACCGCGCGGCGCGCGCGCCCATCGCCGTGCGTCCCGCCTTGAGCGCGACGATGGGCTTTTTCTTCGACACCCGGGCGGCGGCTTGTGCGAAGGCGCGGCCATCTTTGAGGTCTTCGAAGTGCATCGCGATTGCCTGCGTGGCATCGTCCTGCTCGAAAAAGTCCAGCAGGTCGTCCTCGTCGATGTCCGATTTGTTACCCAGCCCGACGATTGCCGATACCCCCATCTTGGTCGAGCGGCTGAAGCCGACGATCGCCATCCCGACGCCGCCGCTTTGCGACGACAGCGCCACTTTGCCCTTGACGTCGTAGGGAGTGCAGAAGGTCGCGCAAAGGTTCTTGGGCGTATAATAAAAGCCGTAGATGTTCGGACCCATCAGCCGGATATTGTACTTGCGCGCCACCGCGACGACTTCGTCCTGCAGGTCCTGGTTGCCGGTCTCCGCGAAGCCTGACGGAATCAGGATTGCGCCGGCGACCCGTTTTTCACCGCATTCGGCTAGCGCTCCGGCCACCGCGCGTGCGGGAATCGCGAATACCGCGATGTCCACCGGACCCGCGATGTCCTTGACGCTGGGGTAAGCCTTCTTTCCCAACACCTCGTCCAGGCGCGGATGAATTGGATAGATCGCGCCCTGGTAGCCGCCGTCGATAAGATTGCGCATCACCGAGTTGCCGATTTTGCCGTCTTCGGCCGAAGCTCCAATGACCGCGATCGCGTCGGGCCGCATAATCCGGTTCATCGCGGCCACGATTTCCGCCTGCGAGGGCCTGAAGCGGGGAGCGGGGGGATTGAAGTCCACGATGACGCGGACGTCGGCCGCCACGGCGCCGTCCTTGCCGGCAAACACGGGATTGAGATCGACCTCGGAAATTTCGGGAAACTCGTCCACCAGTTGCGAAACCGAACAAATCAGCGAGGCCAGCGCTTCGTGGTCGGCGGCGGCCGCGCCGCGAACTCCGCGCAGGATTTCGGCCGCGCCGATACCGTTGATCATGGACAGCGCCTGCGCGCGCGGGGTCGGCGCCAGGCGGAAGGTCACGTCTTTCAATACCTCGACCAACACGCCGCCCAACCCAAAGGCGACGAGCTTGCCGAAACTGGGATCCGTAACCGCGCCGATAATGACCTCGTGGGCGCCCTTGACCATCTGCTGGATTTGCACGCCTAGAATGCGGGCTCCGGGAGCGTACGCCTTGGCGTTGCTGATAATCGTCTTGTAGGCGCTGCGTACGTCGGCGGCTTTTGCGAGGTTTGCGATTACGCCGCCCGCCTCGGTCTTGTGAAGGATATCCGCCGAAACGATTTTCATCACCACGGGGTAGCCGATCTCATCGGCAATCGTAACGGCTTGCTTGGCGGAGGTGGCCAGGCCTTCCCTGGGGACAGCGATTGCACAGGCGTCGCAGATTTTTTTTGCTTCCGGAGCAGTCAGTGAGGTCCGTCCGTCGGCCTTGACGGCGGCCAGTACCGCTCCTATCGCTGCTTTGTCCATAGCCGAAATACTCCTCGATGGACGGGGCCATATACCCCGGTTACAGGCTGGTCGCCGCGCCGGACACAATCATGGACGCGTGGCTTCACAGTTGATAGCTACGCCGGCAACATAACGGGAAAGGCGTGATTTTCGCAAATCGGCGTTGTGCGTATCCCCGGCTGATTCATACCGATAGTCGCGGCCAAGATGAATGCGCATGGCGCGTCGAAAAGTCGGCTGGTTTGGCCCAATGACTTTTGTTACCGTGAAGAAGTCGCTCTAATTGGCCGCCTGCGTCGCGCAGTCGCCAGTTTGGAGGGGGAAGGATGGCAACCGCAGAAACCGACAGCTACCTCGAGTTATTTGACGTTTCAAAGAAGGCACGGATCGGCAAAAGGCCCCTGTCTCAGATCCGGTTCATACCACGAATCGGTGAGCGCATCTTTCTTTCCCCGGAAGGGGCGGGAAGCTGGACCGCGTACAACGTGGTTATGGTTGAGTATTTTCTTGGTTATGACGCTTCCAGCGGGGAACCCATCGCGCCCATAGAAGGCATGGGCCGCGTCACTATCTATCTGGAAGGGTCCAAATAGTCGGCCGCCCCGGCAGGCTGCGGAGAGGACTTCCGCTTTTCCGCCGCCTGCACCCTCGCTCTTATCTCTCCCGGAGGGTCCCAGAAGGGAGAGATAAGAGTAAGAGCAGCTAGTTTTTTGCAGGATGCTGAGAGCGCGCATGCGCTCGAATCAATCTTACTTTCTCAACCTGCTAGGAGAAAATCTCCTTAACCTTGGCGGTGTCGGTGTACTCGCGGACGCGCCGCACCTTGCCATTTTCGAATTCGAGCACGAAGCAGTATTCGTTCTCGTACTGCCGGCCCTTGGCCGTCACGCCGCGGTTGGTCAGTTCCATCAGCACCGTGTCGCCTTCGCCATAGACGCGGCTGATCTCGGTTTTCAGCCCGCTGGGAAAGGCCGTGGACAGGCTCTTTATGAATCCCGTCACTGCCTGCTTGCCCTTGAGCGGTCCCCCGGGGCCCACGCTGGCGGGAAGCAGCCAACTTATTTCATCGGCAAGGTTGGCGGTGGCGGTGTCGATATCCCCTTTTACCGCCGCTTCCCAGGTCTTGCGGGCCATCTCCTTGTTGTGCTCGACGCTCATTGTGATACCTCCGCTTGGCACATGTTTATTGTTGATAGATGTGAGCTTAGCAGCAGCGCCCCCCGGTTGTCGCTGATAAACGCGCCGTGCGGGCGCACGCCGATATCAGCGGATTCGTCGGGCAAAACAAACTTTTCTATCGTCGAAAATGGCTCAGGGGTCCGGGAAATTGATCAGCTCAATGATCGTCCCATCAGGATCCTTGAAACAGACGAATGCCACTCCCCCGCCAAAGACCTGCGGTTCGGAAAAAAACTCGACCCCTTTGGCTTTCAACTCCTCGTACACCTTGGGCACGTTCGGCGTCCGCAGCGCGATCCGGCAGATGCCCATGTGGGCCAAATGCGGATAGGGTTTGCCCTCGGTTTTCGGATTGAGCCATTCGATGAGGTCAAGCCGCGTGGCGCGCTGGTCATCGCCCAGCACCATGAGGGCGCCATGCCCGCGCCCATCGACGAGCCCAAGCCCCTTATCGAGCTTCGCTCCACCTGCGCCGGGCATGTCCAGCACCACGCGGAAACCAAGCATTTTGTAGAAGGCCAGAGAGCGCTCCAGGTTGGAACAATTGACGTTGACGTGAAAGATTCCCTCGATTCCTTCCATCTTTGCCTCCGTAACAGAGCTGGGATCGCTCAAACCGTATCACAGCTCGCACATCGATTGTCCATGGTCCAAGTCGATAGTTGATGGAGGCTGTCCCGCGCCGCCAGACCCATCGGCGTTTCCTCTTTTGCCGCGTTTGGGCTAGTAAGGTGATTTGACGTCTCGCTATCGGGGCGGCCCGATATGGGTCGCGATGCAAATCATCGCAAGGGAGAGGATTTCCCAATGCATGTAGGAACCACGGTAATCTTTCAGGGCCAGAACGAAGGACGGACCGATCGTGAGGTTTACCGCAATGATCTGCATCTGGGCGACCTCGCGGAGCCGCTGGGCTTCGATTCGCTGTGGGGCGTCGAGCATCACTTCACTGACTACACGATGTGTCCCGACGTGCTCCAGTATCTGACCTACTTTGCCGGCCGCACGCAGCGCATCCGGCTCGGTTCGATGGTGGTGGTGTTGCCCTGGCATCATCCGATGCGGGTGGCTGAGCAGGTTGCGATGCTCGACCACATGTCCAACGGGCGCGTAATCCTGGGAATCGGCCGCGGCGTTGCGCGGGTTGAGTTCGGCGGTTTCGGCGTCGATCAGAACAACAGCCGCGATATGTTCGTGGAATTCGGCCAGACCATCCTGGAGGGGCTGGAGCGCGGCTACTGCGAGTTCGACGGCAAGATGGTCAAACAGGAGCGGCGCAACATTCGCCCCCGTCCGTTCAAATCGTTCCGCGGCCGCAGCTACGCCGCCGCCGTCTCGCCGGAGTCGATGCCGATCATGGCGAAGCTCGGCGTGGGCCTGCTGATCATCCCGCAGAAACCCTGGGACCAGGTGGCCGCGGACCTCGATTCCTACACCAGCGCCTACCGCGCAGCCAATCGCACCGAACCGCCGCCACCGGCGATGGCGGGGTGGGTATTTTGCGATCACGACCCGGACAAGGCCAGGGAAGGCGCCCGCAAGTATATCGGCGCCTACTACCAGTCGATCCTTCAGCACTACGAGTTGCTCGATGACTACCTGAGCAAGCTGCGGGGCTATGAGTCGTACAAACCGGTACCCAAAGCCGCCAATCCCGAAACCGCCGACAAGATGACCGAGTTCTTCCTCAGTCTTCAGATCTGGGGAACTCCCGAGCAGTGCTACGAGCGGATTGTGGAGTTCAAGAAGCGCACCGGAGCCGAGGCGTTCACCGCCGTCTTCAGCTATGGCGGGATGCCCTACGATTTGGCGGAGCGCAACATGCGGATGTTTGCGCAAGAGGTGATGCCGGAGCTGAAGAAGCTGGTGCCGGTGGAGGAGCAGATCATCGCGCGTTCCGCCGCCACCGCCGAAGCGACCGCATAGCTCGCGCCAGATGCAGGCCACCGGCTTGATCCGGTCCGACGGCCACTTCCGCAACGCCATCTACCGGGGCGCCCCAACGGCGGCGCCGGGGTGGCTGACGCTGCCGTTCGCGCCTGGTTCTGGCGACCTGGCCAACATTCGCCGGGCCCCATGTCGCAGCGTGATCGTGCTTTTCCTGGTCAACAGGAAGGCGCAGCCGGCTCGACTATGACCAGGAATCCGGCCAACCACTGCCGCCAACGGAAAGGGCTGAACTATGGAATACATGAGCGTGCCCGAAGCCAGGAAGCTTGCGGGGCTTCGGATAGTCCTGTCACCCGGAGGACCGGGACCGTGGAGCGAGGCCGCCAAGAGCATCTGCTATTTGAAGAGACTTTCCTACATCCCGGTGGCCCAGGAGGTAGGAGGACCCAACCCGGAGTTGTACGAATGGACCGCGCAGACCAGCGCGCCCGCGGTTATCTGGAACGACGAGCGGCCACGCAACTTATGGAACGATCAGCTATTTCTTTTCGAGCGGCTGGCGCCCGAGCCGGCGATGATCCCTGTGCGGATCGACGAGCGCGCCACGATGTTCGGGTATGCCAACGAAATCTGCGGCGAGAACGGCTTTGCCTGGAACCGGCGCCTGCTCCAGTTCCATTACGTGCTCAACAGTCCCAAATCGAGCCCGCGGGCGGTTGAGCGATTTGGCGGCGGCGCCAGAAAGTACTTGTACACACCCGAAGCCGTCGCGAAGGCGCCCCCACGATGCGCCCAGATTTTGCACTTCCTGGCCGACCGGTTGGAGTCTCAGCGCGCTCGCGGGAGTCAATTCTTCATCGGCGATCACTTGACCGCCCTGGACATCTATTGGGCGACCTTCGCCACCCTCCTCAAACCATTGCCCCACTCAATCAACCCGATGCAAGACGGGTTGCGGCGCCTGTATACCAACACCGACCCGGTGATCGAGGCGGCGGTCAGGCCAATTCTCATGGAGCATCGCCAGATGATGTACCGCGACTATCTGGAGACGCCGCTCGACTTCTGATTGACGGTCGCCCACTCAGGAGTTGTTGTTGCAGATGCCGGAAGGCGCCGGCCCGCTACAGGCCATCTTGTGCTGCAGCATTTCAACGGTGCTTGGATGGTAGTTGGGATTCTTGAGATTGTCGGTCGCGATCTTGTAGGCGCCCGGATACATCGGATTGCCGTTGGGCCATTCCGCATAGGGAGTAAGCAGAGAGCATCCGGAGCAGCAAAAAACCACCACCAATAGGATCAATTTTTTCACAGTCACTCCTCTGAAGCGGCAATTAACGCATATGCCGGCGGGTTCGGGCAAGACCGCCGGCCCATCGGCGATTCATGGTGGCGCATGCGTGGCTGCCGAAGATAAGCGGTCGCGGCCATGGGGCCCGCCGAAATCGATCGCGGGGCCTTTAGGTACGATCCGGGTCGGATTGATGCTGCCATGACTCGCATAATAATGGCGCTTGATTTGCGCCAGACTGACGGTCTGGCTGACTCCGGGAACCTGGTAAAGCTCGCGCGCAAAGCCCCACAAATTGGGATAGTCAATGATGCGGCGCAGATTGCACTTGAAATGGCTGTAATAGACCGCGTCGAACCGCACCAGCGTGGTGAAGAGCCGCCAATCGGCCTCGGTCAGCCGCGCGCCCATCAAATAGCGCTGGCGGCCAAGGCGGCCTTCGAGCTCATCCACCGTGCTGAAGAGCGCATCAAAGGCTTCTTCATACGCCTGCTGGGTCGTGGCAAAGCCGCATCGGTACACGCCATTATTGACGTTGTCGTAAACGATGCGGTTGATTGCGTCGATTCCGTCTCGCAATCCGGCTGGATAAAAATCGAGGGCCTCGTCGCCCCATTGGTCGAAAGCACGGTTGAGCATGCGGATGATTTCCGCCGACTCGTTATTCACGATCGTCTTGCGCTGCTTGTCCCACAGCACCGGCACCGTCACACGTCCGGTATAGTCGCCCTTGACCAGCGTGTAGACCTCGTGCAGATAGCGCGCGCCGTTGACGTCGTCGGGCGTGGAGCCCGGAGTTATCGATCCGTCAGGCGCCGTGAACGCCCATCCATGCTCGCCCATGAACGGATCGACGACGGAGACGGAAATTACCTGCTCCAGTCGCTTGAGCTGGCGGAAAATCAGCGTTCGATGCGCCCACGGGCATGCGAGCGAGACATACAGATGATACCGTTGGGGCTCCGCTTTAAAGCCCCCGGTTCCAGTGGGACCGGGACTTCCGTCAGGCGTGACCCAATTCCTGAAGGCCGCCGCATCGCGAACAAAACGGCCCCCGTCTTTTTCAGTTTCGTACCATCGATCCTGCCAGACACCATTGACCAGTAGTCCCATCGTCAATTCCTTTGCTTAAGCATAAACCCAGGGTCCGGTGTGGCGCCATTGACTTTCGACTGCCGGGCGTTGCGATTAAATAGGCAACGCCAGGAAGTTCGGTCCGCAGACCGATTGAAATAAAGAGGCCTGGTCCAGGAGCGATTGAAATGACTTACAAAGGCGGATGCCATTGCGGACGGATTGCTTTCGAGGTCGAGGGCAACCTCGAGCAGGTTATGGATTGCAACTGTTCGATTTGCACCAAGCGCGGTTACCTGCATTGGTTCGTAGCGCGCGACCAGCTCAATCTGCTGACACCGGAATCCGACGCTGGCGACGTATACCTTTAAAACCGGCAAGTACAAGCATCACTTCTGTTCCAATTGCGGATGCGCCCCCTTTGTCATCGCCGCCGATGGCGCATCCATAAATGCGCGCTGCCTCGAGGGCGTGGAGCTGTCGGCGCTCAAGGTGACCCAGTTTGACGGGCGCAGCCTATAGCCGGGCTGCCTGGTCAAATCGCTTTTGAGAAGACCTTGATCGCTTCCCGGATGGTGGCGTTCGGATCGTGATCGATTTCGTTGGGCCGGATTACCGGGAGGTCGGCGCCCGCTTCGCGGAAAGCGGCGAGTCGCTCCAGGCATCGCGCCGGCGGGCCGATCAGCGCCATTGAATCGAGCAGGCGATCGGACATCGCCGCCTCCGTCCCCTTTTTGTCGCCGCGTTGCGCCGCCGCCATCGCCGCCTGCGCCTCGGCCTCGAAACCGCCGCGCGCCATCTGCCGGTTGTAAAATGGCAGCGAGCCATAAAAGGCCAGGCGCCGGCGCGCGACGCTCATGGCGCGCTCCAGGTCGTCGTGCACGAAAGGTCGGAAGTCCCATCGTGATTGCGATGTCCGACGGTTTGCGATTGTGCTTGACTGCGCTGTCCCGCGCCGCCTGCGCCATCTGGCGCATCCGCTGCGGCGAGCACATGTAAAGCTCGACGCCGTCGGCCAGCTCACCGGCCAGGCGCGCGGTCTCCAGCGCCAGCGCGGCGTAGTAAATCGGCACGCGATGCTTGGACGAGCGCAGGCGCATCGGGAGCCCGGGCGCCGCCGGCTCTCCTGCGAACAGCCGGCGCAGCTCGATGGTATAGGCGCGCAGCCGCTCGCGGCCATTGCCCATCTCGATGCCGAGCGATTCCAACAGCGGGCGATGACTCACGCCCAAACCCAGGATGAAGCGGCCGTTGGATAACTCCTGGACCATCATCGAAGCGGCGGCGCAGGTGAGCGGAACGCGAAAGTGGATATTGACGATCCAGGTCACCAACTTGATTCGGCGAGTTACCAGCGCCATGTGCGCGCAGCACATCAAGGCGTCGTTGGAGGATTCGGACACGAAAATCCCGTCAAAGCCCCCGTCTTCGGCTTCGCGGGCGAGATCGCCGAGCGCTGCGTAAGGCTCCGACCCCGGCGCGATTACAATTCCCAGTTCCGCCATCGTTGTACTCCTGTTGGCGCTGCCATCGATGCATCCTAGCTCAAGCGCGACCCGGGCGGGAGATGGTCGAAGACTCATAACCCGACCTCTCCCACGGATGATTGTGGGCGAGGGGGACAGAAAAAACGACCGAACGCTAGCGCACCACGCCTGACGCGCGCAGGGCGGCGATTTTATCCTGATCGTATCCCAGGTACTCGGTGAGGATTTCGCCGGTATGCTCGCCCAGCAGCGGCGCCGCGCCGCGCAATTGCGCGGGTGTCGCGGAGAACTTCGCCAGCAAACCAACCTGGCTAATCGCCCCATATTCAGCATGGGTAAGCTCCGCGACCAACTCGTTGGCCACGGTCTGCGCGTCGGTGAACAGTTCCAACTGGCGATTGACGAAGGTCACGGGCACGCGCACGCGCGCCAGACGCTCAAGCAGCATCGCCGACGGATAGACGGAAAAATGCTCGATCAAGGCGCGCGCCAGTACGCCGTATGGGCCCTCCAGCTTCGCCTGGGAAAAGGGCATCGGCGGAATCGCGCCGGAAGTGGTCCGCAAAGCGTCCCAATCGGGCCCATTGGAGATCGAAATGTGAATCCACTTTCCGTCCTGGCATTGATAGGCGCGATGGAGCGCGGAGGTCCCGCGCAGTTCGGGCGCGCCGTTTTCGAGATTCGGGCGCCCCGGATAGAAGACAAATTCGCCCGCCTGAGTCGCCATCGCGGCATGCAGCAGCGAGGTCTCGCAATGCTGTCCCAGCCCGGTAATCTGACGCGCGCGCAACCCCAGGACGCATCCGAGCGCGGAGAGAATGGCGGCGCCGTAATCGCCGATCGCGCAGGTCATGTAGAGCGGATGTATCGGCTCGGGCTGTCCGGATAACGCGGCGGCTTCGCGCAAATCATCGCGACCCGCACCGCCATGCGCCGCCATCACTCCCGACAATGCCTGCGCCAGGGGATCGAAGCCCGGCTGATCGTGCTCGGGACCGGTGCTGCCGAATGCCGTCACGGTCAGGTACACCAGGCGCGGATTGATCGACGCGACGGTGTCGTAGTCGATCCCGAGCGCGCGGGTGCGTCCGCTGCGCATGTTTTCCACCAGCACATCGGCGCGCTTGATCAGGGCGCAGGCGATTTCCCGGCCGCGCGGACTTTTCAGATCCAGCGCGATCGAGCGTTTATTCTGGTTCCAACCCATAAAGCCGTAGCCGACGTTGCGAAACGGATCGCCCTCGAGGCTTTCGACTTTCAGCACCGTGGCGCCGAATTGCGACAGGAACATCGGACCGAGCGCGCCGGCGATATATCCGGAGAAGTCCAGGACGAGCGTTCCCGCCAGCGGACCCCGGCGTGCGCGCGGCGAGGACTCGCCCGCGCGTTGCGACGGTGCGGCCATCGCGCGCGCCTCTTCGATTAAACTGGAAAGCGTCGCATCGGCCTGATCGACGTCAGGGGCCGGACGCACGATTGCTCCTGGTGTACGATGCAGTAACACCGGCACGCCCATCTGAAGAGTTGGCCCCAGGACCGGGTCGTTGACCTCGCGGGCCATTCCCAGATGGCGTATCTGGGGCGAGTCGATAAACTCTCGCCGCGTGGCGACGGGCGCGCAGGGGATTTCGTTGTCGCGCAGGATTCGCAGCCATTCCTTCCGCGGCTTGCCCAGGAAGATCGGAGTCAGGATCTCCTGCAGCGCGGCGCGATTTTTTCCTCTTACGCCCCAAGGCGCGTGCTCGAAGCGCGGATCCGAAATGAGTTCGGGACGCTCGATCGCCAGCGCCAATCGATGCCAGAAGCGGGCGTTGCCGCAGGCCAGGAAAAAGTAGTTGCCGTCGCCGGCCTCATACAGGCGATAGACCGGAAGCGGACCGAGCGGATCTTCGGGGCCGGAGTAAAGCCCGGGCATTTTGCTGCTGCGCATCACGCCGCCGGTTTGTAGTGAAATCGCGCCGGCCAGGATCGAAGCCTCGATCACCTGGCCGCCGGCGCCGTCGTCACGCGCCACCAGCGCCGCGACCGCGGCCGCCGCTCCCAACAATCCGGCCTGATAACTGGCGGCGGGAAAAGTCTGCGCGACAGGATTGCCGCTACGCGACCATTGGCTCGCCGCGATACCGCCGTGGGCTTCCACCAGGTCGTTCTCAGCCGCCCGATTTGCGAGCGGGCCGCGGCTGCCCATTGGCGGCATCGTGAGCATCAGCACCCGCGGATTGAGGCGTCGTACCGATTCGTAATCCAGGCCCAGGGCGCGCGAACGGTCGGGAGTCAGGCCGCTGACGACGATATCTGCCAGGCGCAGCAGTTGACGCGCCTGTGCGATTCCTTCAGGACAATCAAGGTCGAGAAAGACCGACCGTTTGCTGCGATTGACGATATGGAAATGAGGACCGCCACGACCCGGTTCGCCGCCGGGCGGCTCGATTTTAATCGTTCTGGCGCCCTGCTCCGCCAGCAGCATCGCTGCGTAAGCCGAAGCGAGGTGAGCAGCAAATTCCACCACCGTAACGCCGTCCAGAGCCTTGGCCATGTGCCTGTTTCCTTGCAGTCGTTAATGAGCGTTTCCGCGTTTTTTTTGGCGGACCGTTGAATACGGAACCGGTCTCGCGCGGGCCCCTTGGGATCGCATAGAATGGAATCAGCCGTTTCGCGACGCCGCCGAATAAATACGCGGCGCCAGGGTTGGTGATCGGTATGCCTGGGAACTTCAAGTTTCTATCTATCCCCGCCGCGAGTTTGGCCGCAAGCTGCTGATACTGGTTGCGGGCGCCGCGTATGCCGGGCAGCAAGCGGTTCCGGATTCCGCCGCCGCGCCGAGTTGCTGCACGGTCCATCAAGTCAGCGAAGGCGCCGCCTCTTCCAATTTGCGCAAGACGCTGGATCCGATGCAATTCACCGGAGAAGTGCGCGACGCTTACAAGGTCGCCCAGGAAAATCCCGATCTGCTGGTTCAACTCCATTGCTGGTGCGGGTGCGACCGCACCAACGGACACAAGAACCTGCTTGACTGCTATCGCGACCATCACGGCGCGAGCTGCGCAATCTGCACCGGTGAGGCGCTGGAAGCCAAGAAGCTGTTCGACCAGGGCGCCAGTATCGATACGATTCGCGCGGCGCTGAAGGCTCGCTACGCCGGCAACTCCAACTGAACGCGGCCGGGTCTGACACGCGGCTTAAATCGATCCGCCGCCATCAACCGGGATTTCAACGCCGGTAATATTGCGCGCCAAGTCGGAACTCAGGAAGAGTTCCATGTTGGCGATGTCCTCGGGCTGGACGAACCGTTTGAGCGGAATTGGCGCCTCGAATTGCTTGCGGAAGTCCTCGTATTTCTTGCCCTGCTCTCCCGCCAGCCGCTTCATGTAATTGACCAGCAACTCCCCGTCCACCGCGCCCGGCGTGACCGTGTTGACGGTGATATTGTGGGGCGCAAGCTCCAGCGCCAAGGTGCGGGAAAACCCGACCAGCGCGGTTTTGGCGGCCACGTAGTGCGTTTTGCGTACGATCGGATCGTGAATTACGGTCGAGGATAGAATGATGATCCGGCCGCTGCGTTTGCGCTTCATTTCAGGCACCACGCAGTGACAGCAGTTGAAGGTACCGAACAGGTCGACCTTGATGGCCTGCTCCCACTGCTCCAGGGTGGCGTCTTCGACCAACGCGTCCTTGCCGGGAATGGCCGCGTTGTTGATCAGGATATCGACGGTGCCGTAACGATCCAGCGTCGCCTTGACCATCGCGTCGACGCTCTGCGGGCTGGCAATATCGGTGGGAATCGCGAGGGCCTCGCCGCCCATATCCGCCACCGACGCCGCGACCTTCTCGATCTCCTTGCCGGTGCGCGCCGCCAGGGTCAAGCGTGCACCGGCGCGCGCGAAAATCTGCGCGGATACTTCTCCGATGCCGCGTCCAGCCCCGGTTATAATCGCTACTTTGCCTTCCAGGATACGTCCCAGGCCAGCTTCGATTCCCGCCATGATCTTACTCCTTGCGGTGAGGCTCCGACTGGCGAGGCGAACCTAGCAGGGCCGCGCCACGATGCCAACGACCACCAGCGGACGGATGACCTCGCATTGATCGATGGATTTGATTTGCCACCCCTTCCGCATTAAGGAAGAGTGATGGACCGCGTGAACTTCGACCTGACCAATCCGGACTGCCTGGCGGAGGGCGATCCTTATCCTCATTTCGAATACCTGCGCCAGCACGCGCCGGTCAGCCGGATTACCGATCGCGCGGGTAACAGCTATTGGGCGGTGGTCAAGTATGCGGATGCGGTCGCGGTCTATCGGGACCCGCGGACCTTTTCCAGCGAGTGTCCTATTTCGATCTCAGACAACGTCGCGTTCAGTGAAGGCCGGGGCAAGATGCTGATTATCACCGATCCGCCCCGGCATCTGAAGCTGCGCGGACTGTTCAAATGGAGTTTCACCCCGCTGGCGGTGAAAGCCTGGGAAGCTCCGATGCGCGAGTTGGCCCGGGAGATTTTCGCTGCCGCCGTGCGCAAGCGCGAATGCGATTTCATATGGGACGTGGCGGGCCGCCTGCCGATGAGCGTGGTCTGCCAGATGCTGGGAGTTCCCAAGGCGGATCGGCCGCGGATTGAGCGGCTCGGCAATATCTCCGTGGGTAGCCATGACCCCGAATTTCAAGAAATCTATTCGCCTGACTCGACGCCCGAGATGCGCGAGGAAATGGTCCATCGGGTTCAGCATCAGGCCCATCAGGAGTTGGCCGAGTATTTATCCGCGGCGATGGCGCAACGCCGTCAAAATCCCGAAAACGATCTATTGAGTCTGGTCGCCAATCAGACCATCGATGGAATACCGCTAAGCCAGGAAGAAGCAGTGTTCAACTGTGTCCTGATTCTCGACGCCGGGCTCGATACCACGCGCAACGCGTTTTCCGGCGGTGTTTACGCTCTGCTGAACCATCGTTCCGAATTGGGACGGCTGGTGGCGGACCCGTCGCAGGTTCCCGCCGCCGTCGAGGAAATCGTGCGTTGGACCTCGCCGTCTTTCCATAACCTGAGACGAGTTACCAGGGCGACGAAACTTGGCGGCCAGGAGATGCATCCGGGAGAATTGGTGGCGGTCTGGGGTGGTTCCGCCAACCGCGACGAGGAAGTATTTCCGCATGCAGACCAATTCGAGATTTCGCGCACCCCCAACGAACATTTGGGTTTCGGACACGCGCAGCACTTCTGTCTCGGTGCGAATCTCGCGCGGCTGGAATTGCGCGTGGCATTGCGGGAACTGCTCCCATACTTGCCGGAGATTGAGCTGACCGGGCCGATTCAGCGCTTGCGCCACACTTCGATCCCCGGCATCAAGCACATGCCGGTGCGATTCGGGCGCGCAATGTAAGCGTGCGGCGAGCGCCGCAACGAGCAACCGTAATTCGCCGGCGCCAAAACGCGGCGGACCGATGAGCCCTCCTTTCCGTTGCCGCCGGAGCGAGACTCACAATGTTTGCGTTACGCTTTGCTTCGTTCGTCCGCGCTTATCGTTGCAATGGCATAACCTTTGCGTGGATAAAGGGCCCATCACACGATGATTGCTTGAGGCGTGTCCAGGGTTATTCTTTTATCTAAGGTTTGTTTCTTTTCGGATTGCTAAGGATTGTCTGACAATGGATCTGAATTCAGCAGAAGACTCCAAAATGGTCAGGGCAATGTTAGGCGTGACTGTGGTGGTCATCTGCCTTGGCATTGGCTTTCACCACGCGCTCAAACGTAGTCTGACACGGGTGAGCGACTCCTTCATTGGCGGCCTCACCGTAGTGGACCAGGTCGACAGTATCGTGAATCAACTCGATCGCTTAGCCATCGACCAGCGGGCCTTCCTGTCCACCGGTGACGACCGTTTTTCGGAAAATGTTGTAGAAAGCATTATGGGCATCGATCGGAATCTGGAATCCCTCGAGATCGCCGCGAATAAAAACCCGCAGCTGCGGAGCCCGGTTGGCCAGCTATCTCACTCCATCAATTGGGTGATGGACTCGATGGGCAGGTCCTTCCAAATTCAGCAGACCTCAGGTGCTGCCGTTGCCATTGCGCTGCTTGATGACGACGCCTCGGTGGACGACGCCAAAGGCGAAGCGCGAAGATTGCGGGCGCTGGCGACCGATGACGTTTTCGATCGCGTGCGGTCCGAAGGTAGAGCCAGATCGATTCTGAACGTACTGTTCTAAACGGGGCGGCCGCAACGGCAAGGCCGGCACCATCGCGCCGCCTTCCCGCTCCGGCCGCTGATGATGATTTACTTCAAGGCGCGAACGCGCTGATTGGCTTCCCGTCCCAGGCATTTGTTGAGCCATGCTCCCGCCGCCGGAGTCGGACTGAAATCAACCTTTGCCAGCATGGCGAAGCTCAATACACTGGCCGCGTTGAGATCGGCGATCGTAAAGTCGTTGCCGAGGATATACTCGCGCCCTTTGACCGTATCGTCGAGCACCTTTAGAGGGGCCTTGAGCGCTTCCAGCGCTTGCGCGACCACCTTCTCATCGCGTTGATCGGCGGGCAGAAAGATCCGGTGGGTGAGCACCGTCATCAGGCGCGGCTCGATCTCCGTCATGGCCCAGAAGCTCCATTGGTAAGCGGCGCCATGCTGCGCCACGGAACTCGGCCAGAACGGAGCTTTGCCGTACTTTTCCGCCAGGTACAGGTTGATCGCCATCGACTCCCAGATGGTCAGACCGTCGTCTTCGAGCGACGGAATATGACCGTTGGGGTTGCGCTTGAGATTTTCGGCGGATTTCGCCTGCGATACTTCCACCGGAACATGCTCGTACTTGAGACCTAATTCCTCCAAGGCCCACAGCGATCGCGCCGAGCGCGACTTTGACGTTCCATAAAATTTCAACATCGTTTATGCCTCCAAGGTTGCTGGGTGATTCGGATTATTTAACTTAGCCGCGGTGCCATCGGCAAAGCGCGCGATTGCCGCGCACGGGAGCGGCCGCGTCATGGGCTACTTGACCGCGTCGCCGCAGCCGGACTACTTGACCTCAACGCTCAGTTCGCGGTAGCGACTGCTACCAGCATTGAGCAATTCGCGGCCGATTTTACCCGGCAACCAACAGGTGCTGTGGTCCGGCCGCGTCTCGTCAAAAGAGCGCTTTCCTTTCTCATCCTGCTCGGTCACCTTGACCGTGCCGCCACTGAGCACATACACCGCCGCATCGTCGCCGGTTCGTGACATCCCGATGCTTTCGCCCGGCGCGAGCGTCGTTTCGACGATGCGCACGCGGGAATTCTCGAGCAGATGAACTACGCCGGGCAGCGGGTCGCGGCCCGCCAGCGTGTTAGAGGTGGCAAAGTCGACGTGTTGCTGATGGGCGCGGCGGGGACGCTTGATCTCCACCAGGACTTCGGTAAACCGGGTCTGCCCCACGTTAGCGAAGCTTTCGATTCCGCCCGCCGGGATAAAGATGGCGGCATGGGTTGGAACCGGCACCGTGGCGGCTGGCCGTCCCTGGTCCCGGACCTCAAGCAGAGCGGCGCCGGTAGTGAACAGCACATAGTCGTAGGTGTGATGGTGTAAAGGAAAAACCACGCCAGGGGCAACGTCGGTCTCCCATATTTTGACGTCGTTGTTCTCGAACACCAGCCTGCTTGCGACGGGTCCCATCCGCTCTTCATGCTCAC
The DNA here is from genome assembly GCA_963805995.1 of uncultured Pseudomonadota bacterium. Lineage (GTDB taxonomy): Bacteria > Desulfobacterota > Binatia > Binatales > Binataceae > JAJPJA01. The sequence continues at coordinate 182,006 of CAWDWL010000010.1, forward strand.
TCACTTGTGATACTCCGATAACGTCGATTCGATCGGTGATCCGGGCGCGCCTAACCCTCAGCCCAGGTTCAGCCCATCCTCCGGCTACGAGCCGGCTTGATTGCCGTGTTCGGGATCGGCCTGCTGCTGGGCCGGCGCGCTCTGCTTCTGGTAGAAATCGCCTACACCCCAGCCCTGTTCATAGGGTACCCCGAAGGCTTGCCTGAAACTGAGCGTTTTGAATTTCCATCCCTCGGGCGTGCGCACGAAATCGTCATTATAAATGCCGCCAATCCACAGCCGCGTACCATCGGGCATGGTCAGGGCAACGAGCACGTGCCAATTCCCAGTCGCGGTATCGCCGTTAATCTCGATGATTGGATTGGTGACCCGATGGAAAGCTAAAGAAATGTTTTGCGCCGCCTTGAAGTACTCGCGAATGCCTTCCCGGGTTTCGCCGCGAAGCTTCGGCCCCGCCTCCCAGAGCCCGTCCTCGACGAACAAAGAGGCCACGCCGTCGTAATCATGAGTGAGGCGGTCCCAGCCGCCGTCGACGTAGTTGCAGTACCGCGCCTTGAGCTTCGTGACTTCCTCGATATCTTCGAGCACCTGGATCCGCCGTTCCAAGGCACCCCCCGCCTTTGCCACCTTTTTAGCGAGCTTCTTCGCGGCCTTTTTGGAGGCTTTTTCCACCTTGGCAGGTTTGCGCGTCGGCTTTTTCATGATCTCGAAGAGTCGCCCCAAAGCCGCGCCATTGTCAAGCATGCGACGGCGAACGCTGGGCGGATTCTGGCGGCACTTGGCGTATGCGCCCGCAATTTCGGAAATGGCTTCGGCCAAGTCCGGAAGTTGGCGGGACGCTGCCGCTCGATCTATTTGCGAACCCGATGTGCCCGCATGCGCGCGACCGCGACGCTCGCCGGGATCCCCTCTCCGCGATCGGGCTGCTCGACGCCGCGGCGGATCTTTGCGCGAACCGTCTCCAGTTCCTGGCGTTTGAGCTCGTCACGCTCCTGCAGGAGCCGCAAGGCCTCGCGGATGACCTCACTGGCCGAGGCGTACAGGCCGCTTTGGAGCTTATCGTTGACGAGCTTCTCCAGCCCGGGTGTCAGAGAGATGTTCATCTCAGGGGAAGCGTAGGCCGCATTAAACACAAAATGTCAATTTTTGTTATCACGGCCCTTTCGATTGCATTCTGCTTCTTTTCGCCTATCCGGTCGCACGTTTCCGCGCTGTGCGCAGGTCGCGGCCGGTCATTTCCGCCGGCTGCGGGATGTCGAGCAGGCCGAGAAATGTCGGGGCCACATCGGCCAGCGTCCCGTCCTCGGCAAGCCCGCCTTGATACTTGGGGTCGTAGAGGATGAGCGGCACCAGGCAAGTGGTGTGCGCGGTATGGGGCTGACCGGTGGCCGGGTCGGCCATGAATTCGGCGTTGCCGTGATCCGCGGTGATCAACGCGACTCCGCCCTTGCGCTCCAAAGCGCCAATCACCCGGCCCAACGCCGTATCGGAGACTTCGATGGCGGTGACGGTCGCGGCCAACACGCCAGTATGGCCGACCATGTCGGGATTGGCGAAATTTATAATAATCGCGTCGAAGCGTCCGCTTTCGATCTCCTGCTCGGCGCGCTCCGCGACCGCGGCCGCGCTCATCTCCGGTTTCAAATCGTAAGTGGCGACCTTGGGTGACGGAATCAGTACCCGCTCCTCGAGCTTGAACGGCTGCTCGACTCCGCCGTTGAGAAAATAGGTTACGTGAGCGTATTTTTCGGTCTCCGCGAGACGCAGGTTGCGTACCCCCGCGCGATCGAACACCGCGGCCAGCGTGTTGGGTATCTCTTCGGGTCCGAACGCCAGCGGCAGATTGAAGGCGCGATCATATTCAGTCATGCACACGTAGCCCAGACGCGGATGGCGCCGGCGGGCAAAGCCCTGGAAGTCCGGCAAGGCCAGCGCCGCCGTCAACTGGCGGGCGCGATCGGCGCGAAAATTGACGCAGATCACCTGGTCGCCGTCGGCCATCGGATGAGCCTGCCCAACCACCGTGGGCTCCACGAACTCGTCGTTCTTGCCGGCCGCGTAGGACTGTTCGACGGCGGCGCGGGCGCTGGGCGCGCTAACGCCCTCGCCATCAACGAAGGCGTTGTATGCCCGCTCGGTGCGATCCCAGCGCTTGTCGCGATCCATCGCATAATAGCGTCCGGTCACGGTCGCGATACGGCCGCGCCCGAGCGCCTTCAGCTTGGCTTCGAGCTGATCGATAAAGGGCAGCGCCGAGCGCGGCGGTTTGTCGCGGCCGTCAAGCACCGCATGGACGGCGAGATTGGCCACGTCCTGTTTGACCGCCATTTCGAGCAGCGCCAGCAGATGGTCGATATGGCTGTGAACGCTGCCGTCGGAGAGCAGTCCCCAGACGTGAAGGGTATGATCGCGCCCCGCGCGCGCCATCGCCTCGAGCAGCACCGGGTTGGCGAAAAAGGCCCCGGTCTCGATCGCCTTGCTGATTCGCATCACGTCCTGGTAGATGACCCGGCCCGCGCCGATCGTCAGGTGACCAACCTCGGAGTTGCCCATCACGCCGGGCAGCAGCCCGACCGCTGGACCCGAGGCGTCGATCGCGGTGTGGGCGCAGGTCGCGTCGAGCCGGTCCATCACCGGCGTGCGCGCCATCCGGATCGCGTTGGCTTCGCGCCCCTCGACGCAATCCCCAGCCGTCGAAAATGACTAATGCCGCAATCGGTGGTCTGCTCATCGCGCGGCCTTCTGCCAGCGCGCGAAAGCGCTCCATCCGGGATACTCGGCCCGCGTTCCCAGCTCTTCGGCGATTCTGATCAGGCGGTTGTACTTGGCCAGGCGCTCGCCGCGGCTGAGCGATCCGGTCTTGATCTGCCCGACTTCGGTAGCCACCGCCAGGTCGGCGATCGTGCTGTCATCGGTTTCGCCCGAACGATGCGAAATCACGGCGGTGTAGCCGGCCTCGCGTGCGATCCCGATCGCGGTCAGAGTCTCGGTCAGAGTCCCGATCTGGTTGACCTTGATCAGAATCGAGTTGGCCACCTGCTCATCGATCGCGCGGCGCAGGCGCTTGGGATCGGTAACCAACAGGTCGTCGCCGACCAGTTGGACGCGGCCGCCGAGTTCCTTGGTCAGCAGCTTCCATCCGGCCCAGTCATCTTCGGCCAGGCCATCCTCGAGCGATACGATTGGATAGCGGTCAATCCAGTCGCCCCAATAGCGCACCATCTCTTCGGAGCTGCGCGCGCCCTTGTCGGAGCGGGCGAAGACGTACTTGCCGTCTTCATAAAATTCGCTCGAAGCCGGGTCCAATGCGAGGCTCACGTCCTTGCCGGGCTGGTAGCCGGCCTTGACGATCGCTTCGAGGATCAGTTCGAGGGGCTCCTCGTTATTGCGCAGGTTGGGAGCAAAGCCGCCCTCGTCGCCGACGTTGACCGACAGCCCGCGCGCTTTGAGCACCGCGGCCAGCGCATGAAAGACCTCGGCGCCGATACGGACGGCGTCGGCGATGGAGCCCGCGCCCAGCGGCATCACCATGTATTCCTGGAAATCGACGCTGGAGTCGGCGTGCTTGCCGCCGTTGAGGATGTTCATCATCGGCACCGGCAGCACCTGCGCGGCCGGCGACAGATATCGATAGAGCGACACGCCCTTGGCCGCGGCCGCCGCATGGGCCGTGGCGAGCGATACCCCGAGCATCGCATTAGCGCCCAGGTGGGACTTGTTCTCGGTGCCGTCAAGTTCGATCAAGCATTGGTCCAGACCGGCCTGATCGTTGGCGTCGCGCCCCCGCACCTGCGGCGCGATCAGGGTGGTGACGTTGCCGACCGCCTTCAGCACTCCCTTGCCGCCGTAGCGCTTGGGATCGCCGTCGCGCAACTCCAGCGCTTCGTGGACCCCGGTGGAGGCGCCCGAGGGAACCGCCGCGCGGCCGACCGCGCCGCCGCTTAAGCGGACGTCGACCTCAATGGTTGGATTGCCGCGCGAATCCAGGATCTCGCGCGCCTTGATCTCAGTTATTTCTGTCGCCGACATAAGGATTAAAGGGTAGCTTTCGGCTGAGGATAGCGCAATTTTTCCAAAGCTCCGCTGAGAAATTTCGGCTTGTCTCACCGGCCGGGACTGGTAAAATTTAGACTACGACGAAGTAATCGACGCCGCCGTTATCGAATGCCCGCGCGTGCCGGTGATCGATTAAACGGCGGCGCGTTGGTGATGGGCATATCCGCACGTATCTCGTACTCGTTTGAATACAGGTGGTAAGCGGCACAGCCCGCGGGTTAATTATGGAGCAATCGACAGGTGATCTGATCGGGCGGCTTTCACGATTGGAACTGCAACAGGCCAGCCTCCAGCGCAGCAACAAGCGCCTGCGGCTGACGACGGGCGCGCTGATGCTGCTTTGCGGCGCACTGATCACGATGGCGCAGACGAATTCGGCGGTACCTGAAACGCTTCAGGCGCAACAGTTTGTCCTGCGCGACAGCGGCGGCAAGGTACGCGCCGCGATGGGGGTGTTGTCCGACGGCGCGGTGGGACTCAATTTTGAAGACTCCAAGGGTCATACCCGTCTGACCGTTGACCTCGCTGCGAACGGCACGCCAGGTTTGGACTTCTTCGATCAGGATGGCAAACTGCGCGCGACCCTGGCGCTGGGGCCAGCGGGCGAACCCGGAGTCGGTCTCTACGGTCCCAATGGCCATCTGCGGACCAGCCTGGATGTTCCGGGAAACCAGACCCCCGGTTTGGCGTTTTATCATCAAGATGGCAAGCCGGCGTGGGGAGCTCCCTAAAGTGCGCTCATACTTGGTCGCGCGTAGCAGCTTAATCGGAGGGCTCATTTTGCTCGGCGTGGTTGCCTGCGCCGTCAGCGGATGCGCACCCGCCTATGGCTACCCGGGTTACCCTGAATATGGCTATGCGCCCTATTCATGGGGCTGGGGAAACGCCTTCGGCTATCAGCCCGACTTCGGTATAGATCATCCGTGGGAAGGACATCACGGCTTCGGCCATCACATGGAATTCTATCACGGCGGGTTTGGACATGAGGGCGGGGGCTTCCACGGTGGCGGGGGTTTTCACGGTGGTGGCGGCTTTCATGGCGGCGGCGGCCACGGCGGCGGCGGCCATCATTGAACCGCACGCGCCAGTGCAAAATTTGCGCGTGCCGCAGGCAATCCTGAGGAGCCACGGATCTCCTTCAGCACGTAATCGGTGTTCCTTACCCAAAAGGTCGACGCGCACCATACGCGGCATGGGCGAGTTAAATGATCCACCGTGACAAAAAACCGGGGCCCCTCATGACATCCATTCAGATTAAGTCCACCTGCAATGAATGACAGCGTAACGGCGAGCGTGGCGCCGCGCCGAATCCTGATAATCCTGCTGGGCGCGATCGGCGACGTGGTGCGCGCGTTGCCCCTGCTCGGCCGCTTGCGCAAGGCCTATCCTGACGCGCATATCGCCTGGGCGGTCGAGCCCAAGTCCGCGCCGGTACTCCAAGGCCATCCGTGGCTCGACGAGATGATCATCTATAACCGTGCGCGGGCGCCATTTTCGTTCCCGTCCTTTCTCTATCGCGTCAGGAGTGAGCATTTCGACCTGGTGCTCGACCTGCAGCGCCATCTCAAGAGCGGTCTGATCGCGTACATCTCCCGTGCGCACGAGCGCATCGGCTTTTCCGTCACCAATACCAAGGAACTCAACCATTGGTTTTCCAGCCGCCAGGTGGCGGCGCAGCCCAACCTGCGGCTCAAGCTGCTCCAGTACCAGAGTTTCGGCGACGCGCTGGGCATTCCCGCAACCCCGATCGAATTCGGACTGGACCCCACCGCGGACGATTTGGCGCGGACCGCGAAGCTAATCGGCAATACCCCGCGCCCCTGCTCGGCGCGATTCTCGGCTCGTCGTGGCCCAGCCGCATCTACTTCGCGGAATCGACCGCGCGGGTGATCGCCGAGGTCAATCGCCGCCACGGTCTCACACCGGTGTTTATCGGGGGCGCGTCGGAACGGGAATTTGCCGGTGAGGTCCGCCGGCATCTGGGCAAGATGAAAGTGATCGACCTGACGGGACGCACCGGACTGCGGGATTTGAGAGGAATCTTCCGCTCCTGCCGCGCCGCCTTTGGTCCCGATTGCGGGCCGATGCATATCGCGGCGGCGGTCGGATGCCCGGTGGTCTCGCTGTGGGGCGCGACCGCGCCGGAGCGCTCGGCGCCATGGGGCTTTGCCGACCTGGCGATCAAGGGTCCCATCCCCTGTCATCCGTGCTATCTGCGGCGATGCCCCATCGATCGCGAATGCATGCATCGGATTGAGCCGGCGGAGGTGGTCGCCGCGTTGGAACGCGCGCTGAAAACCACACCCGCCCTAACCCTTTGATGGATCGCCCGCGGCGCCGTCGGGAAGGCCTGATTAAGGGTTGGCGAATTGAACCAGTGGGTGCATGCCTGCCTGCGGCGTCCTGGGCAAGTCGAGCGGATAGTCCAGGATATTGCTGAAGTGATTGAGGGTGCGCGGGGCCTGTATTATCATTCTTTTCACGCGGCGAGTTATTTGACGCGAATTGATAGCGTCGTGGGAAAAGCTGTGGAACTTTACGTCATGACCTACGATCCGACCCGCGGAGTTGCCGCGCTCAAGGAGCGCGCAAGGACCCGCGTTTAGGGAGCCCGGAGATGGATGCCGGGCAGCTCAAGATTTCGGTGGTGATGCCGGTCTTCAACGAAGCTTCCACCGTCATTGAGGTAATCGAACGGGTGCTGGATTGCGGATATGACTGCGAGGTTATCGCGGTCGACGACGCTTCGACCGACGGCACCCGCGACATCCTGAAGAACTACCGCAACCCGCGGGTGCGATGCCTGTTTCATTCGGTCAACCGCGGCAAGGGCGCCGCACTGCGGCTGGGCTTCGCCGCTGCCCGTAATCCGATCGTAGTGGTGCAGGACGCCGACCTGGAGTATGACCCCCACGATTTTCACGTCCTGCTCGAACCGTTGTGCGACGGCCGCGCCGACATGGTGTACGGGTCGCGTTTTCTGGGCGGGCCGCATCGGGTGCTGTTTTTCTGGCATTACGTCATCAATCGAGGTCTAACGCTTCTGGCCAACGCGTTGTGCAACTTGAATCTCGACGACATGGAAACCGGAATGAAGGCATTTCGCCGCGAACAGCTTGCGACCCTGACGCTGACCGCCAACCGCTTCACCTTCGAGCCGGAAATCACCGTCAAAGCCGCGCGCGCCGGCTGGCGCATTTATGAGGTGCCGATTTCGTATTCGGGCCGCACCTACTCCGAAGGCAAGAAAATCGGATGGCGCGACGGCGTCGCCACCGTCGCCGCGCTGCTCTACTACCGGGTGTTCGACTGAGGCTGCAGGCGGTTCCGATGTCCCCGCCATTCCAGCCGGTAATCGGGCTATGCGGTCTCTGCAATCGTAACGATCATCTTGCCGATGTTATCGCCACGCAGGAGGCCGACCATCGCGCGCGGGGTTGCTTCGAGGCCGTGATATTCGGTCTCCAGCGGGATAATCTTACCCTCGCGCACCCAGTGGACCATTTGCGCGACGGCGGCCGGCGTGAATTCATTGAAGTGGGCGGTCGTGAAGCTCTCCCAACGCAGGCCATTGGCGTGAATCGGCCGGATGTCAACGGTCCAGCCGCCGCCCGCATCGTCATAGGTCGAGATCTGGCCGCACTCGACTACGCGGCCTGGACGGCGCATGACGCTCATCACGGTTTGACTGACCGATCCGCCAACATTGTCGAAATAGATATCCGGTCCGTGCGGCGCCAAGGCGCGCAACTCGTCCGCCAGCTTTTCCGAGCGATAGTCCAGCGCCGCGTCGAAGCCAAGCTGGTCGACCAGCACCTTGCGCTTCTTCTCCGCACCCGCCAGCCCGATCACACGCACGCCCAGGATTCGCGCGATCTGTCCCGCTAACACGCCGACCCCGCCTGCGGCGCCGGAGAGCACCATCGTCTCACCGCGCCGCGGCTTGGCCACGCCGAGGATGCCGAAGAACGCGGTTAGACCATTCAGACCGAACACGCCTAGCGCATGTGAAACCTTGCCGATTTTCGGATCCACCGGTTGCAGCGCTCCGACGCCCGGCACCAGCGTCGCGCCCGACCAGATCGAATAGTCCGACCAGTCGATAAAACCCTGAACCAGGTCGCCGGGCCGGTGATCGGGATTTAGCGACTCCACGACGCGTGCGACCCCGAGCGACCTCACCGGTTTGCCCAGTTCGAACTGCGGTAGGAAATACGTATCCAGGCCGGTCATGCATCCGCGCATGTAGGGATCGACCGACAGGACGAGAGTCTTTAGGAGGACCTGTCCGTTTCCCAGTTGCGGAATCGAGCCGTGATGTAATGAAAAATTCGTCTCGTTGATCGGGCCGCCATTCACATAGCTGTTCAGCGCCACAAAACGATTGGGCTGTTCCATCTGCGTGCTCCTGTTCGTCGAACGCGATATAGCTCTTCGACCATCCACCTGCTAGGTTACATGTAACTGCCTGGAGGGACCAATCGTGTCACCGATTCAATCGGAACTCTCATCAAGGGACAAGGTCAGAGCGCACCGGGAGCGGCTGCGCCGGCAGGGGTTGCGCCCGATCCAGATTTGGGTGCCCGATGTCCGCTCGCCGCTGTTCAAGGCAGAGGCGCATCGGCAGTCCCTCGCCATAGCCCGTAGCCGCCGGGACCAAAAGGACCAGGACTTCATCGACGCGATTTCAGACTGGGACGGGGAGTGAAGCGCGGGGAAATTTGGACCGTGGCCGGCGGTGGAGACTACACCGGTAAACTGCGGCCCGCCGTCATCCTGCAAGACAATCGGTTCGACGCTACGGAGTCGATAACCATTTGTACCTTCACTACTAATCCGAGTGACGCACCTCTGTTCCGGATTCCCATTGATCCTAAGGACAGCAATGGATTACGTGCGCGATGCCGGCTGGTGGCGGACAAAATCACAACCGTGTCAAAGAAGAGGCTCAAGTCGCGCATCGGCCGGCTTGAACACGAGGAGATCGTGCGGCTGAATCGGGCAATCCTGGTGTTTTTGGGCCTCGCCGGAACATCCCGCGATGACTGAGGTGTCCGATGCCGTACCAGGTGCGGCAATGGGTTGCGCGACCGGTCCGGATCGGCAACTGAGGGTGGTTGGCGTCGACCCGGAGCGCGGCTTCGCCGGGGGCGAGAGTCAGGTGCTGGGTCTGACGCTCGAACTGACCCGGCTGGGACACGACGCCGAGTTGCTATGCGATCCGGCGGGAGCGCTTTGGCAGCGCGCGCGGGCCGAGAACGTGGTCTGCCATCCGTTGCGGATCCGCAACGCGATTGATCTGCGGGCCGGACTGGCGCTGCGTCGATTCCTTTCACACAACCGCTTTGACGTGGTCCATTTCCATACCTCGCGCGCCCATTCGATGGCCCCGTTCGCCGCCGGTCTGGCAGACGCGTTGATAGTCACCCGGCGCATGGACTACGTGCCCAACCGGTTGTTTGCCGCCTATCTCTACAACCGAGCGGTGGACGCGGTCGCGGCGATCTCGCAAGGGGTGGCCGACGCGCTCGGCGCCGCCGGCGTTGCGCCGGACCGAATCACGATTATTCCAAGCGGGGTGGATTGCCGGCGCTTTGCGCCGCCGTCGCTCGAGCAAAGAGCGTCAGCGCGCAACGAGTTGGGGCTTGGTGCGGATGAAATCGCGATCGGCGCGGTGGGCGGATTGGAACTGCGCAAGGGGCATCGCCACTTGCTCGACGCACTGGCACAACTGCGCGACGCATTCCCCGCCATCAAGTGCTTTATCGCCGGCGGCGGCTCGCAACGCGAAGCATTGGAAGAGCAGTCCCGGCGCCTGGGGCTGGGCGGTGTGGTGCGGCTCATCGGTAGCGTCGCGGATTCGCGCGCGCTATTGTTGGCAATCGATATCTATGTTCAGCCCTCAATCAAGGAAGGGCTGGGTGTCGCGCTATTGGAGGCGATGGCCTGCGGGCTCCCTGCGATTGCGAGCCGGGCGGGTGGAATGGCGGAGGTGATTGAGGATCGGCAAAGCGGGATGCTGGTCAGGGCGGCGGACTCCGGCGCGCTGGCGCAAGCGCTTCGTGAACTGCTCGATTCACCGGATACGCGTACTGCGATTGGAATCGCGGCGCGCAGCCGGGCGGTAACGAATTTCAGCATGGAAGCGATGGCCCGCCGGACGCTGGCGCTTTATCAGTCCACCTTGGCGGAAAATTGAGAATGGCATGGCGCCGGGCTTGGGTTCAAATGCTCCAGCGCGCGGCCAGGTGAGGAAAGCTTAAACGATGCGGAGCATGACAGGGTTTGGGCGGGCCAGGGCCGAACGCGGAGGGCTGCAGGTGCTGGCCGAAGTGCGTTCGCTCAACCAGCGCTTCCTGGAAATCAAGCTCAATCTGCCGCGTGGATGGAGCGACCAGGAAACCGAGTTGCGCAAGCTGATCGGTGCGACGGTCAGCCGCGGACGGATTGAAGCGGCGGTGCGCAGCGTGGGCCCCAAAGCCGGCGGGCGCCTGATGGTCAACGATAACCTCGCACGCAGCTATATCGAGGAACTGCGCAAGCTCAAGAAGCGGCTGGCGTTGGAGGGAGAGCCGGGTGTCGAGGCGCTGCTTGGACGCCCAGAGATTTTCCAGGTTACGGAAGCGGAGGTGGATATCACCCCCGAATTGGCGCTGGGACACAAAGCCATCGCCGCCGCACTCAAGGCGCTGGATGCCGAGCGGGTCAGGGAAGGGCGGACGCTCAAAAGCGACCTGGCGGGCCGTTTGGCCAAAATCCAGACCCACATCAAGGACATTGCGCGGCTGGCGGAGGAATCGCATCGCGCGATAATCGCCAACTTTCAGAGCCGGGTGCGTGATCTGCTGGGCACGCCCGCGAACAGCGAAGTCCGTCTGGTGGACGAAAAGCGCCTTTACGAAGATGCCACCGGCGCCGCCCAGCGCGCTGATATCAGTGAGGAATTATCTCGCCTGCGGTCTCATCTGCAGGCCCTGGGAGAGCTGTTCTCGCGTCCGGGCGCGGTCGGCAAAGAGATTGAATTCTGGCTGCAGGAGGTGGGACGCGAGGTTAATACGGTGGGCTCCAAGTCGCAAAATCCGGCGCTGTCGCGAGTGACCGTGGCGATCAAAGGCGAGCTCGAGAAGATGCGCGAGCAGGTCCAGAACGTGGAATGAAACCCGATTAGCGCGATGAACGCGCGTGACCTTGCCGGGGTGGCGCCTTTTTCATCCGCCAGGCGAGCCGGGTGAAGTGGGAAAGGCCCTTTCAGCCACTGACTAATTTCGATACAGTGTAGAATGGGATTGGAATCACCACTGCGGCGCGGCATCGTATTTATCGTTTCGGCGCCATCGGGAGCTGGTAAAACCACTATTTCGCGTGCCGCAGTCAGAGCGATTGATGGCCTGATGCCGTCGATCTCTCTGACCACCAGACGTCCCAGAAGCGGCGAAGTTGAAGGGATCGACTATCAGTTCGTGAGCGAGGAGGATTTTCAACGCAGCCTTGAGGCAAATGAGCTTGCCGAATGGGCCCGGGTGTTTGACGCCTGCTACGGTACCCCGCGGCGCCCGCTGGACGATGCCGTGCGGGACGGCCGCGATATCCTGCTCGACATCGACATTCAGGGCGCCCGCCAGCTCAGACCGCGTTACCCCAACGACGCCGTTACCATTTTCGTTCTGCCGCCCAGCTTCGAGGAGCTGGCGGACCGGCTGCGCAAGCGCGGCACCGAGGACGCGCAGGCAATTGCGCGCCGGCTGCAGCGGGCGCGCGAGGAATTCCAGGCTTATCCCGAATACGACTACCTGATCGTCAACGCCAACCTGGACGACTCCCTGGCGCGGTTAAGAGCGATCATCACAGCCGAGCGTTCAAGGGTTGGCCGGCTGCGCGAGGAGTTCGCGCCGTGGAAGCGTTAGCCGAACCTCCAAAACCGGTGACCCAGCTTGATGACCTCATCAATCGGGTCAAGTCGTACAATCCCGGTGCTGACGAAGGCCTGATCCGGCGCGCTTACGATTACTCCGCCCACATGCATCGCGATCAGAAGCGGATGTCGGGCGAGCCTTATGTCATCCATCCGCTCAACGTGGCCCTGATTATCGCGCAGCTCAAGCTCGACGTTCCCTCGATCGTTACCGGGCTGCTGCATGACGTGGTCGAAGACACCGGCACTTCCCTGGTGGAGGTGCAAAATCTGTTCGGCGCCGAGGTCGCCACGCTGGTCGACGGCGTGACCAAGGTGTCGAAAATCACTTTCCAGAGCCGCGAGGAGAAGCAGGCCGAGAACTTCCGCAAGATGATCATCGCGATGGCGCAGGACATCCGCGTAGTGCTGATCAAGCTCGCGGACCGGCTCCATAACATGCGCACGCTCGATCACCTGGCGCCGGACCGCCAGGTCGAGATCTCGCGCGAAACCCTGGAAATCTACGCCCCGCTGGCCCATCGGATGGGCATTTACTGGCTCAAGTCGGAACTGGAGGATGCGGCGCTGCGCTACCTCGACCCGGCCGGCTACCAGATGCTCAAGGCGTTCGTCGCCAAGACCCGGGTCGAGCGCGAAGCGTATATCAAGGCGGTCATCGAGATCCTGAGCCAGCGGCTGGACGAATCCGGGGTCAAGGCCAACGTCACCGGGCGGCCCAAACATTTCTACTCGATCTACACCAAGATGCAGAACGAGGGCCTGGCCTTCGAAGAGATTTACGATGTCGTCGCGTTCCGCATCATCGTGGACTCGGTGCGCGGATGCTACGAGGCGCTGGGCGTGGTGCACGCCAACTGGAAACCGGTGCCGGGGCGCTTCAAGGATTACATCGCGCTGCCCAAGGTCAACATGTACCAGTCGCTGCATACCACCGTGATTGGTCCGCGCGGGCAGCGGATGGAGGTCCAAATCCGCACCCATGACATGCATCGGGTGGCGGAAGAGGGAATCGCCGCCCATTGGACCTATAAAGAGGGTAACGGCGCGCTGGCGAATCATCAGACCGAGCGCTTTGCCTGGCTGCGCCGTCTGATCGAATGGCAGCAGAATCTCAAGGACCCCCAGGAATTTCTCTCCACGGTGAAGGATGATCTGTTTCCCGAGGAGGTCTTTGTTTTCACTCCCAAGGGTGACGTGCTGGATTTTCCCCGCGGCGCGACCATCGTCGATTTTGCCTACCGCATCCATTCGCAAGTCGGCAATCGCCTGATTGGAGCGCGGGTCAACGGACGGATGGTGCCGCTGCGCTACAAACTGGAGTCGGGCGACACCGTCGAAGTGCTCACCTCCGAAAAGCAGGTTCCCGGCAAGGACTGGCTTAACTGGGCGGCCACCGCGCGCGCCAAAAGCCGCATCCGCCAGTGGTTGCGCGCCCAGGAATCGCAGCGCTCGATCCAACTCGCAGTCGCGATGCTGGATCATCAGTTGGAGCCGCTCGGGCTGACCGTCAACCAGCTGCGCCGCGATGGCCGGCTCGATCAGGCGGTGAAGGAGTTCTCGACCAGGGACGTCGATACCCTGTTGGCGCAGGTAGGTTACGGACTGGTATCACAGGGGCAGTTGCTGGCCAAGGTGCTCCAGCCCGAGGAGTTGAAGATCTATCGGGGCGAAAAAGCGCCCCAGGCGCCCGCCGAACGTCCGTCCAAGGAAGCCCGCAAGGCGGCCAGCGGCGGCGTAGTGGTGTCGGGTCTGGGCGACGTCATGGTCCGGTTCGCCCACTGCTGCAATCCCCTTCCCGGTGAGCGCATTACCGGCTTCATCACTCGCGGCCGCGGCGTCACCATCCATCTGGTCGGCTGTCCGCGCGCGCTGGAGACCGATCCGCAGCGGCGCGTTCCGGTGGTTTGGAAGGACGGCGAGGAAAGTCCCCATCCGATCCGGCTCGAAGTGCTGTGTGTGGACAAACCTGGCGTGCTGGCGGCGATTACGAAGAGTATCGCGGCGGCCGGAATCAATATCTCGACCGCGGAGGTCAAGACCGCCGATGTCAACCGGCGCTCATCCTCGTTGTTCGAACTCAACGTCACCAGCGCCCGGCAATTGAACAACTTGATGCATTCGATAGCGACCATCGACGGGGTGCTGAAGGTCACACGCATCGGCCAGCAAAACGGTCATCGGCCGGGATAGGCAGCGTCCCGAGGAGATTCCCTCAGCGATATGAAACGCGCAATCCAAACTCACGCGGCGCCGGCGGCACTGGGTCCCTACTCGCAGGCCATTGAGCATGACGGCTGGATCTTCTGTTCCGGCCAGATCGCACTGGACGCGGGCGCGGGCAAGCTCGTCGCCGGCGGCATCGAAGTGGAGACCCGGCACGTATTGGAGAATCTGCGTGAAATTCTCGTTGCTGCCGGCGCGGGCCTGAAAGACGTGGTCAAGACGACCATCTTTCTAAGCGACCTCAAGGACTTCGAAGTGGTCAACCGCATCTACAGCGAGCACTTCGAGCAGCCTTATCCGGCGCGTTCCACGGTGCAGGTGGCCGCACTGCCGCGCGGCGCCCGCGTCGAAATCGAAGCGATCGCGCGCCGGCCAAGCCTCTAGTCGACACCGGCCATTTTTGAACAGACTCGGCCAGGATTAATCCCTGCACCCCAAGTTCGCAGTCGTGGAAGCGACTAAGACTTGATGCAAAAGCCTCGCAAAGTCGGGGACATAGTCCGGTATCCTACCGAAGTTTCCTGTGTAGTTGCCCGCTATGTTTCGGATGGCATGAACTATCCCCTTGGGAATCATAGCAAGCCATACCCCATACCGTGTCAATCATCGTCTCGGCAAACTCGCTTATTTAAATTATTGAATCGTAAGTGACCGATATTGTACCCTCTAGGGTATAGAGGCGGCGTACCATATGAGCCATACGATTCGTGAGAAGGAAAAACTGCTGAACAGAGTGCGGCGTGTGCGGGGCCAGGTCCAGGCGCTGGAGCGGGCTATCGATGAAGAGAAAGGCTGCGCCGACGTGCTTCATCTGATCGTCGCGGCACGCGGGGCAATGAACAGCCTGATGGCCGAGGTCATCGAGGATCACATTCGTATGCATGTCGTCGATCCGGCAAACGAACGCAATTCCGACCGGGCCAAAGGCGCCGAAGAACTGATCGATATCGTGCAGGCCTACCTGAAGTAGAGCCGCGGAGATTTAACCATGGAACTGGAAGGAAACGAGAGTCCGGCTCTGGTTAAGCGTATGCGCGACGCCAGTGCCGAGACGGTTGCCGAAGAGCCCGGCGCCGAACACGTCTTTAACTGGGTCGAGGCGGGACGAATCGTTCTGGTCGCGCTCGCCGCGGCGGCGGTCTGGCTGCACCTATGGGAACCGTTGACGCGGGTGAGCCTGATCGGTGTGGCCGGCGTGCTTATCGGCGGATGGCCGATCTTCAGCGAAGCGGCGCGAAAACATCGCCGCGCGGCGGATGACCATGGAATTGTCCATGAGCATCGCGATCATCGCCGCCGCCGCCATCTCGGAGTTCTTCACCGCCCTCGTTATCACGCTGTTCGTACTGGTCGCCGAGGTACTCGAGAACATGACGGTCTCGCGCGGCCGGCGCGCGATCCGCGACTTGTTGGAGTTTTTGCCGCGATCGGTGACGGTCCGTCGAAACGATGGCGTGCGGGAAGCCTCCGCCGATGAGCTTCGCATCGGCGACGCGGTGCTGGTCAACCCGGGCGGCGCTGTGCCCGTGGATGGAGTCGTAATTAGCGGCCATTCATTTGTCGACCAGGCGCGCATCACAGGTGAGTCGATGCCGGTGGAGAAGCTGCCGGGGGCGTTCGTGTATGCGGGAACGATCAATCAGTCGGGCGCGCTGGAGATCAGGACCGAGCGGGTTGGGCGCGACACCAGTTATGGCAAGATTATCGAAGCGGTCGAGAATGCCGAGCGCTCGCGCGCGCCGGTGCAGCAGTTGGCTGATCGCCTGGCCGGATATCTGGTTTATTTCGCGTTAGCGGCGGCGGCTCTCACTTTCATCATTACGCATGATGTCCGCTCGACGATCTCGGTGGTGATCGTCGCGGGGGCATGCGGGATTGCCGCCGGCACACCGCTGGCGATTCTCGGGGGCATCGGCCGGGCTGCGCGGCTCGGGGCCATCATCAAGGGCGGCCTCTATCTGGAAACCCTGGGCCGAGTGAACATCGTAGTCCTGGACAAGACCGGCACTCTCACTTTGGGGCAGCCTGCAGGTACAGTCGGTGGTTGCTCGCGCCGATATTTCAGAGGCTGAGGTGCTTGAAGTCGCGGCCTCGGCCGAGATGCGCTCCGAACACCCCCTCGGAAAGGCAATCGTCGCACGCGCCGTCGCGCGCCAGTGTTCCGTCCGGGAGCCTGATCGATTTGATTACACCCCCGGCCTGGGCATCACGGCCAGGATTGGGGATGCGGTGGTGCTGGTCGGCAATCATGCTTTGTTGACCGCGCACGCAGTAGAGGTGCCCAAGGACCTGGCCTCCAATATCAACCCGGCTTCGGAAATTTTCGTCGCGCGCGACGGGCAATTTCTTGGTGCGATTGTTATTGCCGATACGGTTCGTCCCGAGGCGCGGCGTGCCATCGAATCGCTGGACCGAATGCACATCCGGACTGATCTTACTTACTGGTGACGGCAAACCGGTTGCCGATGCTGTCGCCCGTGAACTCGGGATAGCTGAGGTCGAGGCGGAATTGCTGCCCGAGGCTAAGCTCGCGCGCATCAAGAGTCTCGTGAAAAGCGGCGGTGTCGTTGCGATGGTCGGTGATGGAATCAACGACGCGCCTGCCCTAGCCCAGGCAAACGTGGGTGTCGCCATGGGTTCAGGCACCGACGTCGCGCGCGAAAGCGCGGATGTGGTGCTGCTGGGCAACGACTTGGCCAAGTTCACCGAAACGTTGGCGATCGCGCGCTGGACGCGCCGGATTATTTGGCAGAACTTTATCGGTACGATCGTGGTCGATTTGGTGGGCATTGGCCTGGCCGCCGCCGGAGTGCTCAACCCGACCTTGGCAGCCTTCATTCATGTCGCCTCCGAGATGACCTTTATTCTCAACTCGGCGCGGTTGTTGCCCGGCGCCAGGCAAAGCACGGCGGCCGCATCATTCCCTGTATCGAAGGAAGAATCTCTGGCGAAGGCTGCGTAGAGGAAAAGGTTCAATTCGGCTCGACCAATCGCACAGTTGGCGAGTGTTTCTATGCCACGATTCGTTCGCACCGCTTTTTCCTATGTGCTCGCGGCTCTGCTGCTGCTGGGCGCGGTGGTCATGGCACCGGAGCCGGTGCTGTGTGTCGGACCGGGTAACCACTATCACCTCGAAACTGTCCTGGGTGCGAGTTGCAACGGATCCCTTTCGGCATCGGATAGTTCGGCGCCTGGACCGCGCGATGGCTGCCCCAAAGGCAGCAGAGACCTGCGGCTAAACGTCGATACGCACCGCAGCGATAACGCCGCTGACGCGGCAACTTTCACCCCGGTGCTGACTGTGGCTACGTGCGCGGCAAAGCTCTTCAAACTCTCACATGAAGCACAGCATGTCGCGCGATCCCCGCGCGGATGCGACGAACAAATCCTCAGCGTCGTCCTACGTTGTTGATCTGACCAACCTTCCAGCCTGATGCCGCGGCAGCGCTGATCGCCGCAGCATCGCCGGCATTGGTCTGCCCGCGCAGACCACCGTGTTTACGAGGTGGCGCATGCGAGCGCGCCGACTCCAGTCACACGAAGGTTGGCCGTATGTGCAGCAAAAATTTTCCGCTACGCGCCCGAACGACGGGTTGCCGCGTTGCTTTCGCGTTGATGCCTGCGGCGATGCTCCTACTGCTCGGGTCTGCGGTTACATACGCTCATGGCGTCATTGGTAACCGTATCTTTCTGAGCCCCATCGTGGGCAACGACGCGTTCCCCGACAACGCCCTGGATCTAACCGTGCGCCGAAGCAGTTACGGATTCTCGCTCATGCCCGCGCTCGAAAAGCTGCTGAGCAAGAATTCAAGCGTCCTGGTGGAGAGCTCATGGAATCGAATTACGCCCGGAGCCCACCGGCGGGAAGGGGAAGGGTTTGGCGATCTGCCAATCTACTACCGCCAGGGCATGTTCATCTCGGTCCCGCACGAAATGGAAATCACTTTGAGCCCGTTTGTGGTCTTGCCCGTGGGCAATCGGCAGATCGCGGATCAGGGTTATGCTCATCTCGGAGGCGAGCTGTTGCTCGGTAAAGGTTTGGGCGATCTGCCGAATCGGGGATTACCTAAATATCTACGTCCACTCGCTCTTCAGGCCGAAGCCGGTTACGCCGGCAGAGTTCAGGGGCCTGCAAACAGCGATGTTTTCGGCAATCTTGAGCTTGAATATTCGGTTGAGTATCTCAAAGACTTCGTCGAGCCGGTCAAGGTTGGCCGTCCGTTGCTCGAACTGGTGCCCTACGTTCAGCTCAACTATGCGCAGTCGTTCATCGACTCTCGTCTCACCACCAAACCCGACTTTCGGCTGACGCCAGGTCTGGCGTATCTGGGCGACTACTGCGAGTTGAGCATTGGTGCGCAAGTCGCGCTCAATGGCGCTGCGAATAGCGGCGACCGCGCGGCAATAATCGGGCTGGTCGAGATTTTTTACGACGATATCTTCCCGTCTCTGGGTTGGTTCCCGTTCTGAGGTTATCAGCCGTCTGGAGTTTCGAGGGCCGGCCAGCTTCGGCGCCGGAGCCTCCACCAAGCGTGATTCCCCTCACGCGGATGGGGAAAGCGATCCGGCGAGCTGAGGTTGACCGCCGATTTCCGTAACCTGGCGGTCCAAAGCCGCGGGACTTGACGGCGAGGGCTTGGGTGCGTCTATTGTTGCGCAGGTCCGTTTGCTTGAGGCGCTCCTGATTCTTGAACGCTTGTTCAGAAACGGGCAGGCCTCGATAGCGATTGGGTTCCAGCAACATTTGCCAATCACCAGTCTTTGGAGGATGAGATGGCCACCGCAACTCAACAGACACAACCAGCAGGCTCGGCTCGGGATGCGCTTGCGGGAATCAGAGTAATCGACGTCGACACCCATCTCACCGAACCCCATGACCTGTGGACCTCGCGCGCTCCGGCCAAGTGGAAGGACCTGGTTCCCCAGGTCAAGGTGGTCAAAGGCAGGCGCCAGTGGGTCATCGACGGCGATCGGCCAATGGCCATCGCCAATCCCTCCAGCGTGATCCGGACCGATGGGGTCAAGTCCAAAGGGATAGAGTTCCTGAAATGGGAAATCGAGGAAGTCCATCGCGGATCATATGACATCAAGTCGCGTCTTAAGTTCATGGACGAGGAAGGAATCTGGGCCCAGATCATCTATCCGAACCTGCTCGGTTTCGGCGGTCAGCGCGCCGCCACTCTCGACCCTGAGCTGCGGGTCCTGTGCACCCAGATCTTCAACGATGCGATGGCGGAGATTCAGCAGGAATCGGGTAATCGCATCTTTCCGATGGCGCTGATGCCGTGGTGGGACATCGAGGTTGCGGTCAAGGAGACCATCCGCTGCCATGAAATGGGACTGAAGGGAATCAACACCAATTCCAGTCCCCAGGACCACAAGGTGCCGGACCTCGGACAGCGTCATTGGGATCCGTTGTGGGAGGTTTGCTCCAGTCTGGGGATGCCGGTCAATTTCCATATCGGCTCCAGCACCGAGGGAGTGGACTGGTTTGGCAAAGCGGCGTGGCCTTCGCAAACCAACGAGCAGAAGATTGCCCTGGGTTCGACGATGCTCTTCATGCACAACGCCCAGGTATTCGCCAACATCGTTTACTCAGGCATCCTGGAGCGCTTTCCCCGGCTGAATTTCGTGTCAGTGGAAAGCGGGGTTGGGTGGCTGCCGTTTTTGCTCGAAGCGCTTGATTACGAGCTTGAGGAGGCGGCGCCGCACGCCATGGACTTTCTCACCATGAAGCCCTCGGAGTATTTCAAACGGCAGGTTTACGCTTGTTTCTGGTTCGAGCACAAAGCCTTCCGCAGCGCCCTGGACGCGGTGGGCGTTGACCACCTGATGTTCGAGACCGATTTTCCCCATCCCACCTGCCTATATCCCAACGCGCTCGATCGCGTCGCCGGGACCCTGGAGGGATTGGAGTTCGAGGACAAGCGCAAACTGCTGAGCACCAACGCGTCGCGGGTTTATTCGATTCCGGTTTAGGTGCTTTGGTTACCGGCGGGCGGACCACGTGTCACAATTGCCGCGCCGCCAGCGTCGAGATTGAGAGGGACAGGCTATAAGAGCCCTTCTTCACAGCCTGCTCGCGCGTGGCGCTATCTTGTCCTAGCGCCCCTTGGCCGGCGGGATACCGATGCCGTTTAGAAATTCGTTGCGCGCCGCCATCGGGTCCTTGGCCACCGCCGCATTGTAGGCATTCATGAGGGTGCGCGCGTCCTCGGAGATAATCACGCCCGCCATCTCGTTGCGCTCGACGTACAGGCCGGTTTCCAGGTCGCGGTCGCTGCCCAGATAGACGGAGCGCTTGATCGCGGCGATTGAGCGCGGCGCGCGCTGGGCCAGCGTCTGCGCCCATTGCATGGCGGTGGACATAAGTTGGTCGGGCGGCACGACCCGATTTACCATCCCGATCCGGAGCGCGTCGGCAGGGTTGTAAACGGTGCCGAACAGCAGCGCTTCAAGGGCGGGACCGCGGCCGATCAATCGCGTCAGGCGCTGGGTGCCGCCGCCGCCCGGCAGCAGTCCGAGCAAAACCTCAGGCAGCCCGATTTGGAATGGTCCGTCCGCGGCCAGGCGAAAATCGCAGGCCAGGGCCAATTCGTAGCCGCCACCCATGCAGTCGCCATTGATGGCGGCGATTACCGCCTGCGGCAGCAGCATCACGCGGTTCAGCGTGCGATGCGACGCGGCGAAAAACCGCGGCATCACCCGCGCGCACTCCGCCGGGTCGGCGGCCGATGCGGCCAATTCGTCGACGCTGAAATGGGTTATGAATTTCCCCTCGATTCCGCCAGTGATGATCAAGACCCTGGTCTGGTCATCAGCCTCAAGCTTTCCGATCAGCTGGACCAGCTCGCGGCTGAGCGGACCGGTCATGTAATTCATCGGTGGATTGTTGATTTTCCAAATCTGAATCGAGCCGCGCTGCTCGACTTCGAAATAATTCATGCTTGCCCTCCGGGGTTTGATCGCGTGGTTATTACTCCATTGGGCTTGGAATCGGAACACTTCGGCGCGTCGTCATCGCCGCATTTTTGGTATCTATCTCTGTCGGGATGGCCTCGCTCAGCCGATGCCGTAAAGCTCCGCGGCGTTGTCGGCGACCATCCGCTGCCGCTCGGAGGCCGGCACGTCCCGGAAATCCCGTGCGATCACTTCACGCGAATTGGGCCACGTGGAGTCGGCATGCGGAAAGTCGCTCGCCCACATCAGATTTTCCACTCCCGCGAAGTGACGGGTCACCACTCCCACGCGATCGTCCTGAAATGTGGCGCAGACCTGGCGGCGGAAATAGAAACTGGGCGGATTTGGAACAATATCCTTGGTGGTGAACCTGAACCGCTCGTAGGAATGCTCCAGGCGCTGGATAAAATGGCCAATCCAGCCGATATCGTTTTCCACCGAAACGAGTTTCAGCTTGGGGAAACGCTCCAACACACCGCCCAAAATGAATCCACTTAACGAGCGCTGCGTGGCGTGATGCAGCGTTGGATACTTGATCACGAAATCAATCGCCGAAGCCTCGCGACTGCGCTCGGTCAGGATATGCAGGCTGAGCGGTGTGGCATGATCCTGGGCCGCGGCCCAAAAAGGATCGTAAACGCGATCGCTGTAGGGCCGTTCTCCGGGGGGTTCCGCCCATATCATCCCGCCCCGCAGTCCTTTGCGCGCGACCCGCTCCAGTTCGGCGGCGCCCTGTTGCGGATCGTCCAGAGGAATCAAGGCAACTCCAGCCAGGCGCTTGGGATTTTGCGCAACGTAATCGGCCAGCCAGTCGTTATACGCCCGGAAGCTCGCGGTGCGGAGTTCGCCGTCCTGAAGTTGAAACAATGCCATCGCCAGGCTCGGATAGAGCACCTCAGCCGCCACCCCGTCCCGCTCCTGGTCCTTGATCCGCTCCGACGGGTCCCATGCGCCGGGCGGCACCCCCGCATATCCCGTCTTCGCCGCCCGAAAATATTCCTTGGGATCCACGCCGGCCAAGGCGAAACCCTTGACCGAAGTCGGCGGCAGATTTTCGCAGACAAAGTAGTCGCCCTCGCCGCGGCCCTCTTTTCTGATCACATGGGGAGCCCGATCGGCAAAGCGAGGCTCGATACGAGCCGTCCAAACATCTGCCGGCTCGACCACATGGGAATCGGCGGACACAATCCTTTCAGCGGCCATCGGCGACTCTCCTGCTAATGGGATTAACTCAGGCTTAACTCCGCCATTCGTTCGCGGTCAAGCAGAATCTTTGCGCCTGGCGGAAAGCAAGCGCCGCCAAGTTTCTACAAATTCTTCGCAGGGACTGAGCCGTGGCTGCGCGGTCCGCGGAAATGGTGGTAGAAGAAAGGATATTTTTTTGATGGTAGGACGGGCTTTCCAGCCTGCCATCCTCTTTTCCGACACCTGTGGGAAGAAAAAAATCACAGGCGGGAAGCCTGTGCCACGGAAAAAAGCAGCACCAGAGCCTTCCCTTCTAAATGATTGAGGCGGCTTCGTACCAAGGCCGGAAGCCTGTGGTGCGCTTGCTGAAAGCCAGCGCCGCCGTCAACCCGTTGGAATTGGTTTTCAGCGCCCTGCTATCAGGACTTGCGCGGGCGGCTACAGATCCTCACCGCCCGCGGGCCTGTCGATGCCGCGAATTTCAAGCCCGCTGTCGCAGTTGATAACGTGTCCCGTCGTGAGGCTGCCGCTTTTGCGCGACGCCAGCATAAGATAAGCGCCGGTATAATCTTCCAGGTCGGGAAATCTGGCCAACGGTAGGCCGCGGGTACTCATCTCCGGGTTCACCACTTCACCGATCGTGCGGTTTTCCATCTCCAGGCTCTTGAGCCCCCTGAGATCGGTGGGCATCGGTCCGGGTGCGATGCCATTGACCCGGATTTTGGGCGCCAACTCAAAGGCGAGTTCGCGAACCAATCCGACCAGCGCGTGTTTGGAGGAAGTATACAGCGGGCCGCCGCCCGAGGGATGGAAACCCGCGAACGAGACTGTATAAACGATGTTCCCACGGGTTTTGGCCAACTCGGTCATCGCGGCCTTTGCCCCCAGCATGCAGCCCTTGACGTTGATCCCAAACAACTCGTCAAAGGCTCTTTCGATGCGGTCGTCGGGGAGCTGGGCCAAAGAAAGATTGAAATCCCACACCCCGGCATTGCCGATAAAACAATCCAACCGGCCGAACTTGGCGACGGTATCCGCTACGGCGCGGCGATTGTCAGCCAGTAAAGTCACATCGCCGACCGTGGCCGATACGCGATCGCCCAGTTCCTTGCGCAGCGCTTCGGTACGTTCTTTGGCCCGATCCAAAATCCCGACGCGAGCGCCTTCTTGCAGGAATCGCTCGACTATAGCTTTGCCCAAACCCGACGCGCCGCCGGTCACCAATGCTACCTGCCCTTCAAGCTCGCCCATATCGTTGACTCCTGTTTCAATGGTAATTCCAGGCGGCATGCCGCCTGATGCCGACGCTCAGACTTTGCCGATCAGGTCCCGTTCGCACTCGGACAAAAACTTCAATACCTCCTGCTCGGTGCGTCCGCGATGGAGCAGGACCAAACGATGCACGCCCAATTGCGCAAAACGTTTGGCGGTGTCGAGGTCCATGCGTCCGCGCGGCGTGACGCTCACCTCCAGGTCCTCGAAGCGCCGTCCCGTATCCTTGCATGCCGCACGCAGTCCCTCGACGCACTTCGCCGTGCCCGCGAGGTCCTGCGCAAACCCGAACCATCCTTTCGCCAGGCGCGCGGCACGGCTGTAGGCGTCCTTGGTATGGCCGCCGAAGACGACCTCGGGATGGGGCTTTTGCACCGGACGCGGCATCGCATTGACGCCGCCGAACGAAACAAAGCGCCCGCGATACTCCGGCTTTTCCATCGTCCACAATGCGATCATTGCGGCGAGATACTCCTCGGTACGCGGACCCTTGTGATCGAAAGGAGCTCCGAGAGCGTCAAATTCGGGTTTGAGGTAGCCGATTCCAATTCCGAAAATGAGGCGCCCGCCGGAAACCACGTCGACCGATGCCAACTCCTTGGCCAGCACGGCGGGATTTCGCTGGGGCAGAATGATGATGCCGGTACCGAGTTTAATCCGCGTGGTATGCGCCGCGAGGTAGGCCAGCGCAATGGCGGAATCGACAAACGGCGTATCCGCGGGGACCGGCGACGGCGGCGCTTGCGGATCGGGGAGCACAATATGCTCGCCCGTCCAGACG
Source organism: uncultured Pseudomonadota bacterium (assembly GCA_963805995.1). Classification (GTDB taxonomy): domain Bacteria; phylum Desulfobacterota; class Binatia; order Binatales; family Binataceae; genus JAJPJA01. The sequence continues at coordinate 206,398 of CAWDWL010000010.1, forward strand.
CTGTCGAAACCGGCATTCTCGGCCGCACGAGCAACCGCGGCGCTAGTCGCAGGAATGGCGCAGACCCCATGGTTGATACCGAATAGTCCGAATTTCATGGACCAACGATTACCACGAAGCGCGGCAAACCGGCTAGCGCCTGCGGCTGCTGCGCACTCTCAAAGCGCGGCGGCCGGCCAAGCGGCGGCCTCAGCTTGCGGGTGCGACTTCCAAAAGGGTGCGGCCCTTGCCGGTTTCGGGCAGGAAATAAAATCCCAACTGGCCCAGGCCGACCAGCATAAAGACGATCATGGACGCTTGCAGTCCGATTACCTGCCCCAGCGCACCGGCTAACAGCGGGGCCAAGAACCCGCCGATGAACGCGGCTCCCCACACGCAGGCCAACGCCGTACGAGCCAATTCCGGGGTCATTCCCGGCAGCTCCATCGTCATCGTCACCACCACCGGCCAAGGCATCGAACCGAACAGTCCGCCAAAGAACTGGGCCGCGAAAATCCCCCGGTAGCCGGTAATGAGCAATGCTCCAAGCGAGCAGCTCACGCCGATCAAGGCCAGGGGCCAGGTAAATGGCTTGCGCCGTCCCGCCAGGCCCGACGCAACACCACCCAGCAGCGAGCCCGCGATCGCCGCCAGCGTCGGGATCGCCGCCAGAGTGCCGGCCTGGGTCAGCGTCAAACCCCGGTAGGTATGGAAGAACTGGGGCATAAACGCTCCGGCCAGCGACGTGCTCCAAACGCCGCCGAAGATTCCCAATGCGGCCCACAACACGTCGGCGCGTTTGATAACGTCCAGACTCGGCCGCGCTCGCGCCTGAGGGGCTTCGGGCGCAGCCGCAGGTGAAGGCGGGCCTTGGTTTTCGTGCCCGAGAATCGTCCACAGCGCTGCCACCCCAAGCTCGAGCAATCCGTAAAAGGACAGCGTCGCGCCCCACGAAGATCCGAAATGGTAGTAGAGCGGCGCGGTAACCGCGAGCGTGACCGTCAGCGAAATATTGGCGCACAGCAAGTTGACGCCATTGATATAGGGCCATTCGCGCTGCGGAAACCATTGCATCGGGAGCGCCTGCGCCGGACCCATCACAATCCCAAAACCGATGCCCTCCAGCGCCCGGCACGCGAACAGCGCCCAGTAGCTGGTGGCGTAGCCGCTTAGCACACCGCCAATTCCCATCATCCAGGCGCCGGTCACGAGCGAGCGCATGATGCCGAGCCGGGTCCCGGCCAGTCCGCTGATGATGGCGAAGACGCCGATGAACAGGGCGAAGATGGAGATCAGCATTCCGGCCTGGCCCAAACCGATGTCGAAGGTCTTGATAATCGGTTCGAGGATCGGCGCCGGCGCCAGCCAAATCGCTTCCTGGACCAGCAGTGATGCAATCAGGAGCGCCTCGATCACCCATCGATAAGGCGAAGCCTGACTTTCATCAACCATAGGCCGCTGTACTCCAGTTCGTCGCCGGTGCTCAAGTCAGCCGCGGCGGCGATGCTGAACTCCGCGCGCCGGGTATCGGCTCACGGCACAGGATGCCCTGCGCCTCGAGCATCGCCACCTGATCCGCGGTGTAGTTGAGGCGCTGGGTGAGCACCTCCGCGTTGTGCTGGCCCAGGAATGGCGCGGGCAAATCCTCGATCGCCGCAGTTTGCGAGAACTTCATGGGAAAGCCCGGCACGTTGAACTCGCCCAGGACTGGATCGCTGATGGTCCGGACCGTCCCGCGCTGGCGCACGTGTGGCTCCTCCATCGCCTGCTCGACGGACAAGATCGGCGCGGCGGGAATATGATGGCGCTCCAGAATGCGCAATGCCTCGTCGTCAGTAGGCAGCGATTGGAGCCATTGTTCGATGATTTCGGTCAGGGCAGCGCCGTTCGCCACCCGTTTCGTGTTGTCGGCAAAGCGCGGATCGAAAACCAGTTCCGGGCGGCCCATCGCTTCGCACAACGCTTCAAAGTGATGCGGAGGCGCGGCGCAAAACATGATGTATCCATGCGGGCCCTTGAACATGCCGGTGGCGGAATGCAGCGGGGCGAAACGTCCGGTTTGCTGGGTCTTGAGCGCGCCCTGGCTGGCGCTGAACGCCTCGATCGCGGTCTCGTGATAGTTGAAATAGGTATCGAGCAGGGTGGTCTCCAGATGCTGCCCGACTCCGGTACGCTCGCGATGCAGCAGAGCGAGGCTGATCGCGGCCAGCGCGTAAACGCCCGCGCCAACGTCGCCGAATGCCGATTGCAGCATCGGGGGCGGCGAACCGGGCTCACCGATTCTCGACAGCACTCCGGAGTAGGCCGCGCCGATAGTGTCGAATCCGGATTTGTACGCCAGCGGTCCGTCCTGGCCGAAGCTGGAGATCGAACACATCACGATTTTCGGATTGATCGCGCTGACCGCTTGGTAGCTCAATCCGAGGCGGTCCATGACGCCAGGGGTAAAGTTTTCGACCACGACGTCAGCCGTGGCCAGCAGCTCTTTGACGAGGTTAAGTCCCGCCGGCGTTTTGAGCGCGACGCACAAGCTCTGCTTGCCGCGATTGAACTGGACAAAGCATCCGCTGCGGCCGTCTTTGAAAAAGGGGAACGTACGGGTCAAGTCGCCGCGGGGAGCGATTTCGATCTTGATCACGCTGGCGCCCATCTCCGCCATCAGCAACGTCGCCGTCGGGCCCGCCACCGCCTGCGTGAAGTCCAAAACCGTATATCCACTTAGTATTTGAGGTTTACTCATTCACAGACCTTTTATCCTGGAAGGCCTGACGCTCAAGGTCTGGAACGATGAGGCCAGGACCTGTGCGGCCTTTGCCGGTAATGGCACAAGTGAACATTTTTGGTCAAGCACAGATTGCGGACTGTGTGATAAGCACTGAAGATTCCTGCTCGAACTCAAGGACGCCCTCTCCAGAACGGGCAATGAGAAGACCCGTGATGAGCGCCTCGCGAGCTGGCGCGCCTTAGACGCCTTCTTTCGTCGCGGACAAAAAGACCGCAAAGCTGCTCCGTCGCGCCCGCGCGCCGCAGGCGGCGGTCGAATAGCCAGGCTAGAAACCATGAGCGAAAATCGTCGCCGCCGTAAAGCCGCCAATGCCCCTGGCAGGCAGGGTGGTTTCCAGTTACCACCCAACGTCTCTGTCGAGAAGCAACGCCTGTCTTATGGCTGGGCGTACGTCTTTCGGCATGGGGCGCTGGGTCAGTTGGGGCGCGTGGTGTTACAGGATAAAGATGACGGGCGCTGCCAGCTTTCCTGTGAAGTGATGGGCGACCCTGCCGACCCGATGACGGCTGAACGGCGGCGCATCTTCGAACCCTTGGGACTCGAACTGGCGCGGCGGGTCGAAGCGGCTGCCGGACCTGCGCCTGAGTCTGCCGCGGCGGACCCGCCGCCGCGGCCGGCGGAGCCCAAGGAACTGATCGAAAGCAAGCTCATACCCTGCGGGCGCTGCGGAACCATGGTGGCGATGCTCATCTTCGCCCCGGAGGCGCCCGATCCGGGCCGCTTCGAGGACTGCGCCCGCAAGATGTATCGCGAATATACGCGGCTGAATCTACCAACGTGGATCATCGGCCCGGCGTTGGGGGGCGAACCTCCCAGCGAGCGGCCCGCCGACATCCTGAAGGTATGGCCGGCGCGGGCGCCGATTGAGCGCCTGCGGCCCGCGCATTTCAATGCCGTGCTCGGCCGGATCGCGATCGCACATTGCGGCCGTGATTGAATTGTGGCACGGGGAGCAACGCACGACGTTGGCCCGTCGGCGAGATAGGAACGTCGGGTTGGGGGAGCAGCGGAAACAGAAAACCGGCTTAAGGATGGCTGGTGCTCGTTGGGACCGTCGGGCTAGCTTTTCCCGGCACGCCCTGATCCTGAGCCTCGTGAGGCGCGGCGTCGATAATGCATTCAGACAGGGGAGAGTGCTTCTAGCCCTTTGCCTTGCTGCCATCCTTCTGCCAGCTCGGTTGTGGTGTCCCATCGGCTCGGTCTGAGCAATCTTGCCATGGCTGACTCTGAAACCGTGACTGCAGACCCGAACGCGCACGCTCGACGGCATGCTCCGGTTTCTCTTCGAAAAATGGTATCCCAACCTCGCTAACGACAATTCTCGGGGGCCGCTCAAACCGCCGCCGGCATGAAACCAAGATCGATCCTGGTACTCTCCTTCATAGGCGGAGCCTCCCGCGGCTATGGCACCGCTGACGGGTCGAAACATTTGATAAAAGATAGAAACTTAAATTAACATTTATTGCCGGTGACATCAGGCCGCATCCATTGCATCAAAAAGTAGAGATTACCGCTTGACAACACGACCTTACTAGCAGTAGAGGTCGGTACAGGGACAATCCCCGACTTCTTCCAACGCACACTTACACCAGGGGGGCATCGACACACCACGCAGCTGTAGGAAACGCCGGAACAGAATCTCGGTGCGCCTTGGAGCACCCGTGCGTCTTCCACCCATAAAAGCACCGGCCTGGTGTTGACGTGGGGGTCTGTTCGCAAACAGTCCGGACGTAAAAGCCCGAAGAGGGGTGAGCCGTGCGACGCGAAGACATCGACAATTTGTCTGCCACAGGGCATCGGGAGCATACACCGTCATCTGTTCCGGATTGCCGCCTAAAGGGCACGCGATCGTGGTGGCGCTGGATGGCCGCTTCGGCTCTGATTGCGCTCGGACTGGTAAGCGCGAGCCTGAGCCGGGCAGGCGGCGGGCCATTGACCTACGCTTACGACGCCATTGGGCGCCTCGTTGCAGTAGTGGATGGTTCCGGTGCCGCCGCGCAATACAAGTACGATGCGGTCGGCAATCTGCTGTCAATCACGCCCACCACCGCTGCCACCGTATCGATCTTTACGTTCACGCCAAATAACGGTCCGGTTGGGATGCCCGTGACGATTTATGGGGACGGATTCAGTACGACCGCGAGTCAAAACACCGTCACGTTTTACAACAATCAGAGCGTCACACCCAGCCAAGCAACCGTAGCGACACTCACAGTGACGGTTCCTGCTGGAGCTACGACCGGGCCAATAACGGTCAAGGTTGTCGGCGGCAGATCAGCCACCAGTACCTTTAACTTTACGGTCACGGCCAACTGAAAACGGGAGGGGTTGCCATGAAACGTTACGCCCTCATTATCTCCTTTGCTGTGTCGTTTGTGGGGGTTCTGGCCTGTTCGGGGTTGGCTCGCGCGAAGTACATAAACGGAACAACACTGCCGCCCGCGAAGGGTCCCACTCCCGACGAGACCTGCCTGCCGATGGGAAAATCCATGGCACTGAGCTGGGGCTACTGCGACGTGGCCAGCGCACTATTCTCTTACACCCACGTCGATATGACGCTGCCGGGGCCGATGCCGATCGTGCTGCAGCGCTTTTATCGCAGCGAGGCGTACGATAAGAACGGGGCCGCGGTTTCGTACCCTTTCGGGCCGGGCACGAACTTTTATTACAATATGTTCCTGTGGTCGGAGAGTGAGGACGCGAACGGAACGCTGAACAACGTTGATCTCATCCTGCCCGATGGGGGGCGGGTCTTCTGCGGCTGCACCGGAAGCAGTTGCACCCCACCCAACGGCTCCGAATTCAAGTGCACGGCGACACCCAGCCAGACTTTCTACTCCGCGACGATCCAATACGTTGCGACCCCCCAAAGCTGGGTACTCACTACCAAGGACGGCACCCAGTACAGCTTTACCTACGGACAGAGCCAGGGAACATTCCTCCAGTCAATCACGGACCGTTATGGCAACCAGATCACGATCAACCGTCAGATGCCTTATTTGTGGAAGATCAGCTCCTCAAATGGACGCTATGTACTTCTGAATCTTACATCGATCAATGGCACGGCTGTAATCACCCAGGCGCAGGACAACTTTGGGCGCATGACGTCTTATCAATACAACAGCAACGGCTGGATGACGCAATCGACTGATCTTAACAACTACAATACCACCTACACGTGGTACACGGCGGTCGACCTCGGGTCGATCACGCTAAAAGCGGTCGCCGGCGCCGGCGGCTTGGATCAGACGTGGTCGATCGGTTACACGAACTCCAACTTCGGCTACCAGTTCACTTACCTGACGCCGCCCATAAACCAGGGTTATTTTCAAATAGCCTACAGCACCAATCCCAGCGGCCAGGTGACGCAGGCCGACCTTTATGATCCCAAGGCTATCGCACGCTCCCTGGCGTTTAACGGCAGCGGCTATCTGACCAGCGAGACGCTGAATTCGGGCCTGAGCCCGTATGAAACGACAACTTACACGCGCGATCCGACCAGCAACTTTGTTACCGACAAGGTCGACGCCCTGGGCCGCCACACCCACTACGGCTATGACTTCACCACCACCAATCGGGGCAACCTGCTGAGCGTGACGCGCCTGTCCGGCACCTCCACACCAATTACCACGAACTACGCTTACACGGCGACTTTCAACCAGGTGAAAACCGTCACTGACCCGCTGGGCCACGAGACGCAATTGTTGCCTTTCAGTCCCGACACCAACGGAAACGTCCAGTATTTCAAGGACGCGGTTGGCAACACCCTCACTTTCACCTACAACCCGGCAGGTCAAGTCTTGACCGCAGCGGATCAGGCGACGCCTCCCGACACGACTACGTTGGGATATTCGAGCGCCGGCGACCTGACATCGGTGAAGGATCCTAACGGCAACACCACCACCGGCGTGTACGACGGGGCAGGGCGTGTCACGAGTATCACGGACCCGCTGCGCAACACCACCGTTTATGTGCCGGACGGCATCGGCCAGGTGACACGGATTACCGACGCCAACAACGGCATAACGACGTTTCAGTATGACGCGGCGAGCAACCTTCAGAGCGTGACAGACGCCAAGAACAACCCCGTAGTCAGAAACACCTATGACATGCGAAACCGTGTCGTGAGCGTGTGCGATGCGCTCCACAACTGTACCGCATACTCGAACTATGATTCTGACGACAACCTCCTGACCGCAACTGACGGCGCGGGGATAGAGGACCAATTCCAGTACGACAATCTCAACCGGACGACAGAAATCGATTACGGGGTGTTCGACGGTACGCCTACGAGCTCGGTCAAATTCACATACGATCTTGGCGATCGATTGTGTCAGGCGCTGGACTCGGTTCCCGGAACCATAACCCGCCAACTCGGGCAGGCCTGTTCACCGACCGGACTGAACACCACGCTCGCCAGCGGCTTGGATTTTGTGACCCAAGAGGTTTCGCCGGAAGGAACCGTCAACTACACCCCCGACAACGCCGGCCGCCGCGCCACTATGATGGTGACCGGGCAAACTGAAGAAACTTACAGCTATGATTACGCGAATAAGCTAACTGGAGTCACTCAGGGTTCCTGGAACGTGACGAAGGCCTTCAACTATTCGGCGGGACGGCTTGGTTCCGTTACGCTTCCCAACGGCGTGGCCGTATTTTACACTTATGATAGTGACTCGAACATTAAATCGGTGACGTACAAAAATGGCGGGACGATGTTGGGGACTCTGACCTATAACTACGACGCGGATGGGCGGCAGTCCGGCGTCGGCGGCACGCTGGCGACGATCGCCATACCCGCCACGCAGTCCTTCACGTATTACAATGACAATTCGCTCGAAAAAGTAGGAACTTCCGCGGTCAACAATGACGGCAATGGCAGCATTAAGTCCGGAGCCGTTGGGACTTTTATGTGGGACGAGCGGGACCATCTGTATCAGTCGAGCACGTTGGTAGGTGGTCAGGCGGTCACCCAAACCAACTATTATGACGCCTTGGGGCGCAGGTATGAAGTAAGCCAGCAGACAGGCAGCGGGGACTATACGCTCGGTTACGTGGACGACGGGTCAAATGTGGCGCTGGCGTATAACGGGACGACCGCCATCGGTTCGCTTCTGGGGCTAGGTCTCGACGAGCTGTTCCAGCTTAATTTCAATGGCAGCCTTCAGAGCTCGGTGCTGAAGGATCCGCTGGGTTCCACGGTGGCGCTGACCGGTTCGAGCAAGACCATCACGGACACCTATCAATACGAACCCTACGGCGCCAGCACGCACACGTCCGGCACCAGTCTGAATAACTATCAGTTCGCGGGCCAGGCCAACGACTTCAACAACCTGTATTTCATGCGCAACCGCTACTACCTGCCCTCGATCGGACGATTCATCTCCCGCGACCCGACGGGTCTCGGCGGCGGTACCAACATGTACGCCTACGCCGGCGACGACCCGGTAAACTTCAGCGACCCGACGGGCCTGGAATTCGATCCGATTGGTGGAATTGGCGCGTATTTGAATCAGGCCAGTGAGGCTTGGAATGGGGACCAAGGTTTTTACGGTCCAAATTATGGCTATGGAGCCGTCGAGGCCGGCCTTGGTATATCGATTGGGTTTGGCGTCGGTGGTTTTCCGGGCAGCATTATCTTCAAGGGCTTCCGGATTGGCACAGCCGTTCCACCGGTGAGTGGTCCCCCTGTAGGCGGCCCAGCGCCGGGCGGTATCATGCTGGCGCAGTTTCCGGGATATAATTACTGCGGCCCTGGAAACAACGGAGGCTCTGCTCAGCTGGGAACGACGGATTATTGCTGCAAAGGTCACGATGAATGTTATGATCGTTGTGGCGTATCGGCGAATAATGTCCATGTCGGTCGCCCCGGCTTGGAAGCTGGGTCATGCCAACAAAACTGCGATAAGGGCTTGTGTGGTTGCATAAACGGAAGCAGTATTAGTCCCCAACGGGTCCATACGATCGCATGATGAGGTGGAAGGGAAGGAAAAGTGAAAAGGAAACAGGAGCAAGCAGAAGGCGGGTAGGAACGTAAAAGGAGTAGGGCGCGGACGCGTAACGAGGCAAGGAGAGCTAGAGGCAGCAGGAAAACGAAAAGAAGCTCGCAAACATACAAGGGGCGGCTAGGGGCACAGCGGGGGGTGCGCAGCGCGCGTAGCACGGGAACGCGGAGGATAGCGCGCGTAAGAGAACGTTAGGATGTCGGCGCTCGGCGGACACAGCGGTCGGGCGTGCAGTGTGACGTGGACGTAAGAAGAGCAAGGAACAGGGTACTAGTATAGGTACTCTACGGTAGGCGGGGTCGTGGCGTAGCATCGGTCTGTGGAGAACAAGGCGAGAGAGCTCGGCACGGAAAGCCTCGGGCGACGATGCGACAAGAGTTGTACTAGCAAGCTAGAGGCAATGGAGGGAGAAGCATACAACGGTCAGACGCGGTCGGAAATCGCGGTGCATCGGCGCAGCGCGGATGTTTGACGGACGGAACGTGATGAAGAGGATGAGGCTTGGAATGGGGACCAAGGTTTTTACGGTCCAAATTATGGCTATGGAGCCGTCGAGGCCGGCCTTGGTATATCGATTGGGTTTGGCGTCGGTGGTTTTCCGGGCAGCATTATCTTCAAGGGCTTCCGGATTGGCACAGCCGTTCCACCGGTCGGCGGCCTCACGCTGGTGGGCGGACCCCAATACTACGAAAGTCCAACACATCCTCCTACTGGATTCGGCGCACAATCATTCTGCAGCGCGGCCTTCATGGCGTTTAACGCGCCGACCGCTGCTGCTTGCGGGGTCTTTGGCGGAATGTGCGCGGGCGGAAATGTGCCGGCTTGTGTCGGTGGATTTGGAGCGTGCGGCTATTTACTCGGTGGATTCCTTGAATGCTACAGATTAACACATCCCAGCTCGTCTGGAGCACCGGCTCCGGAACAACTAGTTCCCTTCGAGGGACCCCCAGGAGATCTTACGCGCCCCCCAGAAGTGCCGATTCCATAGGAGCGTCATTTATACTTAGCTAATCCTCAACCGGAACCGAGTCAAATATGCAACATAATGAGAAGCTGATATCGACATTGATATTTACTGCCCTGATATTGAGCATGGGTATGGCCGTCTATGGAATGGCGCGCTACGGCGTAGCAGGTGTATTTCTTGTCTTTCCTCGATTCAGTTGGGATGGTATATTTCTAGTCAGCGCGGCCTTTTTGTTAATTATCACGGACACAGATTATCCCGAAACAATTCGAAAGTCGCGGCTTATCCGATCGCAGGTCCGATGTTGGGCTATTTGGCAGCTCCTGCTCGTATTTCTTTTTCTACTTGCCTCTCATCGTCTTCCAGCTGATCTCGTCGCATATCTCGTCTCTGCCATGATAATGCTAACGCTTTATTCGAGTGGCGTCATTTTGAGGGCGACTGTATTCGGGCGGGAATAGGTCGCCTTGATGGCTCGCCCATGCGATATCTCTGGCTATCCGTAATTCCGGAAAGCCCGCAAGCGGTTTCGGGAGATCTCCAGGAGTCCTTCACCTTGGTCAACGGCCAGTGGGTGACGCAGGACAATTCGTACGATGCTTTCGGCCGCAGATACGCGACCACCGTCACGAACGGAAGCGGAACCACCCCCATCAGCTACGCTTACGACGGCAGGAACACCTTGCTCGGCTACAATGCCTCCGCCTCCATCGGGTCCCTGCTGGGGCTGGGGCTTGACGAGCTGTACCTGGAGAATTTCAGTGGCGCCTCGCAGAGTTCGGTGCTCAAAGATGCCTTCGGTTCTGTCGTCGGTCTCACCAATTCCAGCCAGGCCGTGACTGACACGTACAGCTATGATCCTTATGGTGGCACCACCGCACACCTCCGGCACCAGCCTGAATAAACTATCAGTTCGCGGGCCAGGCCAACGACTTCAACAACCTGTATTTCATGCGCAACCGCTACTCCCTGCCCGCGATCGGGCGCTTCATCTCCCGCGACCCGATTGGCATAACGGGCGGCATCAACCTGTACACGTACGCCGGGGATGATCCGGTCGACTTCAGCGACCCGACCGGCCTTGCACCAGCGCCACTTATGACGGGCCATCTGAGGCCGGTGCGGTCTCGGAAGCAGCTTATGGTGCTGGATCGGATGCCGGTGCCTATGCGGTTGCTGGCGATGCCGCGACTATTGCGAGCGGAGGTGTGGCTATAGGTTCGGAGGAGTTGGCGGCACGTCGTCTCAGAAGGGCCTGCTGCCAGACCACGGCGGCGCTGGTGTTGGTGGCGATGTCGTCGAGTTCTATGGCGGCCAGAACGGCGCCGGCCTCATGCTGGTGAATGGACCCCAATACTACGAACTGCCGCCGCCGCAGTCCACTGCGACGCCAGGCGGACTCAAGGCTTTCAACGCGTGCGCGGGAACTTTCACGGCATTCAACCCTGAACTGATCGTCGCGTGCGGCGTCACCCTTGGAGCTTGTGCGAGCGGAGCCGGCGCTCTCCTGTGCGGCTCAGCTGGTGCAACCTGTGGGGTTTACACCAGCGCTCTACTTCTCTGCTATAGGGCCGCGCATGGGATGGGCGTCCCCGGCCCTTCGCAGGAGTATAATGTACCAGCACCATAGCGGGACGCTCACTCGGATACGCAGAGTGAAAGGATCGTGCATGCATACTCTCAGTCCAAACAGCGAAAAGATTCTCGCAATTGCCCTTTCTGCATTTTTGTTATCCAGCATAGTGGGCATAATCGCGATGATCGTGGTCTTTGGTTCCGGTTGGCTTCGTCCTGCAGCGCCGGTGCTTCGCTGGGATATGGTTCTGTTTTCCAATGCGATCTTCCTCTTCGTCATCGGCTGGACCGACTTCCCGGAGAAAGTCCGGCAATCGGCGGCGGTGAGAGTTCAAGTGCAGTCATGGACAATCTGGCAAGTCTTGTTAGGTATCTTGGTGATCCTTACTATGAAGCAGGTAGACTTTTCGGTAATAGGTTTCATGTTCGGACCGGCCCTCGCTATTATGGCCTATTCCGGTGGGGCTGCGTATCGAGCGCTGAGGGCCTAACGACGCGGCGCGCGGTGTTGTCTGCAACTGGACGACCACGTCGTCGTTCAACACGGCGTCGCTCCTCCCGATGGGGCAAGCCATCTTTCAAGCATGGAAAGGGAGATCGAGAGAGATCGCTCGATATGGTTTCCCACTGGACCCTTCGCGCTCCCCGACCAGGACGCACGAAGTCATAATGCTCTATCGTCTTCAACGTCGGGGACGGATTGGATACCTTGCGGGCCGCGAAGTCATCGTTTACGAGCCCAACGTAGCTTTCTTGCGGGCCGGGCTGCGTGCGGTGTGTTTCCCGCCGGCGTTAGCAGCCGCGGGCTCCGGCTCCTCATCGGACACTTGGCAACTCCTGTCTGACGGAACTTGCCGTACACCCGAGTCTGCCATTGGGTTGTCGATAAATATTGTTTTTGCTGCACACAGTAAGGGCTCCACATGTCAACCGAGAGCCTCCATGTTGTGACCGGAGCCTTCGGCTACACCGGTCGGTACATCACGCGGCTGCTGCTTTCCGAAGGCGCGCGCGTACGAACGCTTACCGGTCATCCGGACCGCCCCAACCCCTTCGGCCAGCGGATCGAAGTGGCTCCGTTCAACTTCGATCGGCCCGAGGAACTCATGCGAAGCTTTGAGGGAGCGGCGAGCGTCATCAACACTTACTGGGTGCGCTTTAATTACGGGCGTGTCACCTATGATCGCGCCGTCGAAAATACGCGTACGCTGATTCATGCTGCCGTACGCGCCGGGGTTCAGCGGTTCGTTCACGTAAGCATCAGCAACCCCTCAGAAGACTCATCGCTGCCCTATTTTCACGGCAAAGCGGTGTCGGAGAGGGCCATTATTGAATCTGGGCTGTCGTACGCGATCATCCGTCCGACGGTAATTTTTGGTCGCGAAGACATCCTCATCAACAATATCGCCTGGCTTCTGCGCAGGTTTCCAGTTTTCGCGGTTCCAGGGTCAGGGGACTACCACGTCCAGCCAATCTTCGTCGAGGATATGGCGGCGCTTGTGGTCGAGGCTGCTCGAGGTTCCTCAAACTCGGTTATAGACGCGGCAGGACCCGAGGTGTTTACTTTCAACGAACTGGTCGCTTTGCTTGCGACCACGGTAAGAAGCAGGGCTCGTGTAATCCATGTTCCCCCGCAGCTTGCGTTGATGTTGTCCGGAGTGATCGGGTGGCTCACCCGCGATGTTATGCTGACGAAGGATGAGGTTCACGGACTGTTGGCGAACCTTCTCGTCTCGAACAACCCGCCTCGTGGTTGGACGCGGCTCAGCGAATGGCTTGGGAACAACGCCGATAAGATCGGCAGCGCCTACGCTTCAGAACTCGCGCGTCACTATCGATGACCCTACGCCAATCACGAGAAAGGCCGCAAGGAAGACAGCATGCCCTGCCACCATCATCTGGAGACTTACCTTCAGACTATATGGAGGCCGCCGACAGGCCATGGCCGCGCACGAGAGCTCCCGCACCACCAAGCTCCATGACCGCACGGACGACCAGATCACCTTGAAGAGGGTGAGAAGATCGGGATTTAGAGATTGAAGCAACACTTAAAAGTAAAGTAAATGCGAGTATGATGATTGGACGATATTTTACAGTGTCAAGCCAACCGATCAGGGTCGCAGTTTCAACGTTATATCGCTCTTCATTGAAGAAAGCGGCGTTGGGCCATCGCCTTTATGCTGCTTAGCTTATTCTGCCTCATCGTGGCATCAGCCATGCTTGTTTTTCCCATACCGGCGCTGGCGGGCGAGAAGTATGGCACCTTCACCCCCGTGGGCGAAATGAACATCCCGCGCAGTTACCACACCGCCACGCTCCTACCCAACGGTAAGGTTCTGATCGCCGGCGGCATACGCGGCTTTCGCGATGTACTTGATAGCGCCGAGCTCTACGATCCGGCACTTCACAAGTTCACTCTTACCGAGAAAATGCTTTCGGTCCGTGCGGGCCACACCGCAACCCTGTTGCGAGACGGCAAAGTGCTCATCGCAGGGGGATTTCGGTCTGGAGAGGCACTGGCAAGCGCTGAACTTTACGATCCTGTCTCAGGAAAGTTCAGCTCTACCGGCACGATGGTGGAGCCTCGACAATGGCCCACCGCCACGTTGCTTGCCACCGGCAGAGTTCTCATTACCGGCGGATCGAGCAACCAAACAGGAATAACTCCAACGGCGGAACTTTACGACCCAGCGGCCAGGAAATTTGTCGCCACCGGTAATATGACGGTCGCGCGAGTGCTACATTTCGCCACGGCCCTGAATAACGGCGACGTTTTAATCGTTGGAGGAATGACAGGAGCTAGTCCGGACCCTATCCTCATCGCCGGACGCAATTATCTCGGCAGCGCAGAGCTGTTTGACCCGGGACAAGGACGATTCAGTCTGGTAGCGGGCACCGGAAGTAACGGCAGCGCTATGCTGCTTGCCAGTGAGAAAGTCCTGATAGCCGGCGGTATTGAGGGTCGAGTCGTACTGAGCGACGCTCGGCTGTACGACCCCGTAAAACAAGCATTTCTCGCTACCGGAGGCATGACCAGCGCACGGTTCAGATATGACGCAACTCTCTTAAGCGATGGGCAAGTACTTGTGACAGGCGGTGTGAAAAACATCCGTTGGCCTCTTCCGGTGGTCGCGACTGCTGAGCTATACGACCCTGACCGCGGCGCGTTCGTCGCACTTCCAGACATGACGACACCCCGCATAGGTCACACTGCGACACTGCTCCCCGACGGCGAGGTCCTGATCGCCGGAGGTTTCCGTGGCAGCTTGACTGGATTGTCCGCGGCGGAATTGTACCGCCCTGCGTCCATCGTCAAGCACGCTTCTGCCAAGGTCGGAGCCATCGACGCAATACCGGCCGCTGACCCAAACCGCGAGATACATACTGCTGGCGGGGGAGAAAACAAAGTCTGGGAGTACGAAGCGCGCTAAAGGCCGATGTCCTATCGCCTTTTTCGCTACTATAAACAGGATCCACCGGCGGCTGTAGGTGCGGCTGCACGAGAAAGATAAGCAAGGGCACACAGCATGCCGCAGGGCTTGTACGCATGCTACAGCCGGATCTTGATGCGGGCGGGCGGGGCGAGCAAAAAGAGCACCGACCGAGCGACGCGCTAGTGGGAGTGAAGTTGATCGTGCTCAAATCGAAATCCGCTCGACGATATTGCGCGTCACGCGCCGGCGCCGGCGATCGTAGATCTGGGTGGTCCTGGGGTTGGAGTGGCCAGCGAGGTACTGAACATCCTCGAGCGGCACGTTCTGATTGAGCAAGTCCGTCACCACCGCGACCCGGAAGCTGTGCGGGGAAAACAGGTGGGGCAGACCGGCATCCTCGAGACGTCGTTTGAGCATTTGCCGCATGGAGTGCGCCCGGTATCCCGCGGGCGTCAGTTGCCGGCGCTTGCCGTCGGCGGCGCGAAACAGCGGCATTTTGTCGTCCTGGCCGGCGACGCCGGCGGCGTCCAGGTACGCCCGCAGCCAGGCATCGAGATCGTGGCGAACCGGGATCTCGCGCACCTTGCCGCCTTTTTCGCGGAAGCGCAGGGCCCGCTGTTCGCCGAAATTGCGCAGGTCGCCCAGGCGCAGTCGGGCGACGGCGCCGACCCGGGCGCCGGTGTAGGCGAGCACCCCGAGCACGGCGCGATCGCGCAGGCCGACGACGTGACCGAGGTCGAGCGAGCGCAGCAGTTTGCGCGCCTGCTCGACGCTGATCTCGGGGGTGGCGCCCTCGGCGACGCGATGCTTGACGCCGCGGACGGAAGCAAATGGATTGAGCGCGACGGCCCAGGTTGCCGTGAATCCGACTGCGTCCCTTTGGACGGTGGTGCGGCTTTGTTATCGCCATGGGATTTGAGCTATACAGATCATAGGAGGGCGGGTGTCATGGAATTCGAATACAAGCGGATCGACGTTGACAGTCATTGCCAGGAAAAACCGGACACCTGGACCAGCCGGATGTCCAAATCGAAGTGGGGTGACCGCATCCCGCAGATCGTGGAAAAGGACGGCCGGGAGTTTTGGCTCTCCGACGGGCGCGTGATGCTTAATGGCTGGTTGTGCTTATGCCACGGCGTCATCCCCGATCGGATGACCCTGCCCACCCATTGGCGGGACGTGCCCTCGATGGTCTACACGGCGGACGGGCGGATGCGAGCGATGGACAAGGATAGCGTATCGGCCCAGGTGCTCTTTCCCAACACGGCCGGCGTCAGCGGCGGGGCCTTCATGAAAAGAGAGCCCGAGTTCGAGAAGGATTGCGTGCGCGCCTACAACGATTACCTGGCCGAGGAGTTCTACGATGTCGCGCCGCATCGCTTCATCACCCTGGCCCAACTGCCGCTGTCCACGGTGGAGGCCGCGGTTGCGGAATTGAAGCATGCCGCCAGGCGGGGTCATCGGGGATTCATCATGATCGGCGCCACCGAGCAGTATCGGCTGCCGGCCTTTGCCGACCGCTATTGGGACCCCTTGTGGGAAACCGCCCAGGACATCGACATACCGGTGCACTTCCACAACACCGCCGGCGCCAACCGGCTGAATCTGGGCTCGGAGCCGGGCGCGAGCGACAGCAAGATGCTCGCCATCGGCAGCGCCAATTCCTTCGCCCTGTCCTCGCAAATCTTTGCCAACTTCCTGCTCAGCGGAGTGCTCGAGCGTTTCCCCAAACTGACCTTCGTCGGCGCCGAGAGCGGTATCGGCTGGGTGCCCTACGTGCTGGAAGCGTGCGACTACGAATGGGAGCGCAACCGCCTCTACGAGCAGGGCCTCAAACGCAAGCCCAGCGACGTGTTTCGCCAGCAGTGCTATGTCGACTTCTGGTACGAGCAGGCGGGGGTCCAGTTGCGGGACTTCATCGGCGTGGACCGGATCTTATGGGAGACTGACTTCCCGCATCCGACTTCGATCTGGCCCGAGGCGGACAAATGGCTCAAGTGGAGTTTCGACGGAGTCTCCGAGGAAGATCAGCACAAGATTCTGGTCGATAACCCGAAGCGGGTCTACAAGCTGTAATTTGTTCCGTCCCCTCTCCCACAATCAGTTGTGGGAGAGGGCGAGGGTGAGGGTTCTGATACACCTCAAGTAACCTATTCGGATTGGCGCACAACAAGAATGCGCGAAGGCGCAACCAACTGGCAAGGCCGTCTGCACCCACACCCTAACCTTGTATCTTGGATTCCACCGGTTCAGAATGAGGAACTTGGGCGCGGCAGACCGATAACCCTCAGGTCCAACGAGGCCGTGGGAGAGCAAGGGTCGCCGCGCCCGATAAAGGTTAAAGCCCGCACAGTCGCCGGGGCCGACAGTAGTCGAGCCCGAATCGCGCAAGGACGGGCACGGCCTAAAGGTGGAGGTGATGGGATGGAAGCCGAAACATGTGTTGGTATCGACGTGAGCAAGGCACGGTTGGATGTAGCTTTGGGCGCGCGGGGCGAATTGTTCAGCGTGGCCAACGACGCCGATGGGATTAGGGCAATCATCCACCGGCTGGGCACGCTTTTGGTCGCCCGCGTAATAGTTGAAGCCAGTGGGGGGCTGGAGAGCGCACTGGTGGCCGAGTTGGGTTTGGCGGGGTTGCCAGTGGTGGTGGTTAACCCGCGCCAGGTGCGTGACTTCGCACGTGCGATCGGGCAGTTGGCCAAGACCGATACCCTCGACGCGCGGGTCCTGGCCCTGTTCGGCGAACGCATCCGCCCGCAACTGCGCCCCTTGCCCACTGAGCAGGAGCGCGAACTCAAGGCGCTGGTGGTACGCCGGCGCCAGTTGATCGAGATGATAGTTGCCGAGCGCAACCGCCTGGCGGGCGCGCCCAAGGTGGTGCAACGTCAGTTGCGCAGCCATATCGATTGGTTGCTTAAGCAACTTCATCGCTTGGACCACGACCTCGATCAGGCGCTGCGCAATTCGCCCTTGTGGCGCGAACAGGAGGACCTGCTCAAGAGCGTTCCCGGAGTGGGCCCGGTGTTGTGCGTCACGATGCTTTCGGCCCTGCCCGAGCTGGGCCGCCTTAATCGCAAGCAAATCGCGGCCCTGGTTGGCGTGGCACCCTTGGCGCGTGACAGCGGCACGCTGCGCGGTCATCGCATGGTATGGGGCGGCCGTGGATCGGTGCGCGCCGTCCTCTATATGAGTACTTTGGTGGCAGTCCGCCATAACCCGGTCCTCAAGGCCTTTTACCTGCGCTTGCGCAACGCCGGTAAGCCCCCCAAGGTCGCGCTCGTTGCTGCCATGCACAAGCTGCTTACTATCCTTAATGCCATCCTTAAAAATCGCACTCGTTGGAGCCCTCAATGCCCCGCCGTCGCTTGACAACTAAGATAGTCGCTCTCCCTGGTCAGGGAGAGGGCATCAATCAAGCTCTCGATAAGGAATTCGGAATCGGAGTTTTTCAAGCGGCAAACAGTTTTTCGGCAGTCTTGGTTTTGGAGGGACAGTCGTGGCTTTGAAATTTGGCGTTATCTCGGTCGATGACCATGTTCAGGAACCGCCCGACCTCTGGACCACCTGCATGTCCAAGGCGAAATGGGGCGATCGGATTCCACAGGTGGTCAGCCAGCCCGACGGCACCCAGCGATGGTCATTCGAGGGGCAGGTCAAAGCGGGCAATGCACTGGCCCCAACCGGCGCCTTATCCAAAGATCGCAACGCGGAGCCGCAAGCGTGGAGCGAGGTGCCTGAAGCGGCCTACGACCCTCAGGCGCGCCTGCGCGCGATGGATTCGGACCACGTGGACTACTCGGTGCTCTATCCGACCGCCGCCGGTATCAGCGGCGAGACGATCGGAGCAATCAAGGACCTCGACCTTCAGATCGAATGTGCGCGGGTTTACAACGACTGGATAATTGACGTGTGGGCGGCCGCCGGTCCGCGATTCATCCCCCAGGCCATACTGCCCATCGGATCGGTTGACGCGGCCGTGGCGGAGGCCCGGCGCGCGGTCGGCCGGGGCCATAAAGGAGCGATTCTCCCCGCGCAGCCATCGCAAACGAATAAAGCCGTCCCGCACCTCTACCAACTGGCCTGGGACCCGCTGTGGGCGGCGCTCCAGGAATTGGGAGTGCCGATATGTTTCCACGCGGGCAGTGCTCCCAGCGTGCTTTTCGATATCAGCCCAGCCTACAACGCCATCACCGCGGCGGCGTTTGATAATGTCAGGCAATCGGCCGGCAGCGCGGCGCTCATCAACGGCATCACCCTTTCAGGCATTCTGTATCGATTTACGAAACTTCAGGTGGTGTTTCCCGGCAGCGCCATCGATTATGTGCCGTTCGCGCTGGAAGCATTGGATCATCAATGGGAGCGGCAACTGCTCGCCAAAAACGAAGGTCTGGCGCAGCCGCCGTCAGAGATCTTCCATCGTCAATGCTATGTGACGACCTGGAAGGAAAAAGTCGGGTTGCGAAACCGCCGGTACATCGGCGTCGATCGGATTTTGTGGGAATCCGAATTTCCCCGGTCCACTTCGACCTATCCCGAGTCCGCCCGTTTGATCGCGAATAATTTCGCCGACGTACCCAGCGAAGAGCGCGAACAGATCCTGTGGCGCAACGCGGCCAGACTCTACAAATTGGCGGTTTGACATACCCGACGTTCCGGTGCGCGTCAATTGTGGGCGAGGGAACAACCCACAGACGCACGGCTAACTTACGGCGTTTTGCCCTCCACACGGCGTCGATCACTTCTTTGCCGTACATTTTCTCCATCATGAAGATCAGGTCGGGATTGCGCCGCAGTTCATGGCCGCCGTCAACGGCGAAGCTTTGGCCGGTCATCCACGATGACTCGGGACCCGCCAGGTAGCGGACCGCGGCGGCGATGTCGTCGGGTTCGCCGGTGCGTCCCAGCGGCATCTGCTCGACAAACTTGCCGTGGATCGGCTCTTCGAGCAGCGGTCCGGTATTGTTGGAGTGCAGCAAACCGGGACGGACCGCGTTGACGCGGATATGGGCGGAGCCCAATTCTTCGGCCGCGGCTTCGATGAAGCTCTCCAGGCCGCCCTTGGCCGCGCAGTAACCCGCCAGGCCGTTGAAAGGCATCATCGCGGCGGTCGATGAGATGCACACGATCGAGCCACCCGCGGTCATCATCGGCGCGCCGTAACGCACCGCGATAAATACCGTAACCAGGTTCATCTCCAGATCCTTCCTGAAGTCCTCCACCGTACACATCAGCAACGGCCGGAATCCGGCGCCGCCACCAACCGTGGGTACGATGATGTCCAGGCGGTTCGCAATGGCATGGGCCGCCGCCAGCGCCGCCTGCACGTCTTCCACCTTGCGCGCGTCGCCGGCACGGATTTCGACCCGCGCTCCGGGCACCTCGCCTTGCAGCTCGGCCCGGGTTTTTTCCAGGGCGTCAAGATGGCGCGCCATCAGCAGCACGTTGGCGCCGTCGCGCGCGAGCCATTTGGCGCTATATCTGCCGATCGCGCCGCTACCACCGGTAATAAAAGCGGTCTTTCCCGCCAAAGGCCGATTGTCACTCATGGTCTTCTCCGCAACTCCAATTGGTCAGCAACACCGGACGATATCGCCGGATCGGCCGCATACGCAATCGCCGGGTGATTTTGAGCGGTCCGCATTCCTCGCCATCACGTGCTATTTTCAGCACTATACAGTATCGTTAGCAGCCCGAAGCGATTTCACGCGTGCGCTTCAAACGCCCGCTACCGGAATCAGCGCCCACTGCGATAGCGTGACGCTGCCGATTGGCCAGCGCCGGGTGATTCCCATTCAGCGCGGTTCGGAAAGCCCAGGCCAGGGAGGAATTGACCGATGGCAAGGTTGGATCGCCAGCGCACGATCATTCTCGCGGCGCTGTTTATAGCACTGTTTTTTATCGTCGCCGGAACTCACAACACGGTTCCGATCTTCCTCACCCCGTTCATCCGCCAATACGGATGGTCCCATTCGCGGGCGGTGATCATTCCCACCGTATTCACGCTGGTCTGGGGCTTGTCCTCGCCCGTGGTCGGCTGGATGGTGGATCGGTTCCAGGTCCATCGCGTGATGGTAGTTGGGGTGATCATCACAGTGGTGGGAATGCTGCTGGCCTCGATGGCCCGGGAGTTCCTGCCGATGGTGTTGGCGTATGTCGTAATCGGTATCGGCTCAGCGATGGCCAGCACCATCCCGCTGACCGTAATCGCGGCGCGCTGGTTCGGCGATCAGCGCGGTTTCGCGATGGGAGTCGCGGTGGCCGGAATGTCGGCTGGAGGGGTGATTCTCCCGCCGATCACCGACTACATCATTCGCACGATGAGTATCGGCGCGGCCTATGTAGCGCTAAGCGTGCCGATCGCGTTGGTCGCGCTGCCGCTGGTGGCGTTTGTGATTCGGCGCCAGCCGCCAGGCGCGGAAGTCTCGCATACGCCCGCGGCGCCGGCGCCCGAGTTGCCGGGTCTGGACACGTCTGAGGCGATGCACAGCGCGCCGTTTTGGATTTTAATCGCCGCCATCTACCTGGGCAGCATCAGCCTGGCGAGCCTGTTCTACTTCATCACGCCGTCGCTCATTCATGCGGGCTTCAGCTCTCGCAACGCGGCGCTGGTGCAAAGCGCGCAGAACCTGATTGCGGTGCCCGGACTGATTGTCGCGGGCATCCTCGCCGACCGCTTCACCGGACGCAAGGTGGCCGCCGCGATGCTGGCCGGACTGGGCGTCGCCTCGATGCTCCTGATGGAGGCCGGCAGTGGCTCCGCCGCATGGCCGCTATATATGGTGGCGTTTATCGTGGTGTTTGGCTTAACCGCTGGCGTTACGGCGGCGGTATTTCCAATCGCGTTGGCCGAACTGGTGGGACTCAAGCGGTTCGGCACCCTGGCCGGCCTGATGTCGTTGGCATCGACTTTTGGAATGGCGACGGGTCCGCTGCTGGTGGGCCGCTTTTTCGACTTGACCGGGAACTATGCGATGGGCTTCGAGGTGGGCGCGGTGCTCTGCCTGGTCTCGGGAGCAATGACGCTGATGCTGGTGATGGCAGCGGGCCTGGAGGATGTATCACCAGCCCAGATCCGCGCCGCCGCCCGCCATTAAGCAGGCGGCCGCAACGGCCCGCGCATCGGCACGGCGCTTAACCGAACGCCGGTGGATTTTGAACTCCGCCTCCTCGGCGTCGCACGTGCTATTTTCCGGGGCTTGCGGTATCGTTTTCGCGCTATTTCGCAGAGGCCTGCTCTTCTCCAAGGAGGACAACGTGAAAGCGTACCAGCTAACCAGGTGGCAGTCCGAGGGTGAAGTGCGCGAGGTCGCGGTACCCGAACCCGGGCCGGGACAGGTCCTGGTCAGGATTGGGGGCGCCGGCGCGTGTCATTCGGATTTGCATATGATGGAATCTCCAGGCCAGAATCCGCGCTGGCGGCTGCCGTTCACCTTAGGACATGAAAATGCGGGATGGGTGGAAAAACCGGGCGCCGGAGTCAGCGGTCTGGTTTCCGGCGATCCGGTGCTGGTCTATTGCATCTGGGGATGCGGCGCGTGTGGAAACTGCCGCGCCGATCTCGAGCAGTACTGTGAGAACGCCGTGGGCATCACCGACGGCGCGGGTTTGGGCCATGACGGCGGAATGGCAGAGTACATGTTGGTTCCAGCCGCCCGCTTCCTGCTTCCGCTTCAAAGCCTGCATCCACGCGACGCCGCGCCGCTGGCCGACGCGGGTTTGACTCCGTATCACGCGGTCAAGCGCTCGCTGGATTTGCTCCGGCCCGGTTCCACGGCGGTCATTATCGGCGCCGGCGGCCTGGGCCAGATGGCGATCCAAATCGTGAAGGCGTTGACCCCCGCGCGCGTGATCGCGGTGGACACCGCCGAGCAGAAGCTGCAGGCCGCCAGCCAGTTCGGCGCCGACGCGGTGGTAAGGTCCGAGGATCAGGCGGCCAAGCAAATTCGTGATCTGACGCATGGAAAGGGAGCCGAAGTGGTGCTCGATATCGTCGGCGTCGACGCGACCATGAAGCTTGCGGCCGAAGTCGCCCGGCCCCTGGGACATCTAACCGTGGTCGGGGTGGGCGGCGGCACCTTGCCGTTCAACTTTATGCGGGTGCCGCTTCAATGTTCGGTTTCGACGACCTATTACGGCACCAAGAACGAGCTGCTCGAAGTAATCGCGTTGGCGCAGGCGGGCAAGCTGCGCGCGGAGATTGAGTTCTTTACGCTCGACCAGACCGGCGAGGCCTATCGGCGATTGCGCCGCGGCGCGATCCATGGCCGCGCGGTAATTACCCCCGGCGCCGCGCCTTAGTCCCATGAAATCATTTATCGCCTTGGCGCCAGCCAAGGCGGGCCGTCGCCGCGATTGACAGTATCGCCGCCGCGTTAGAATACTTGTTGCAGTTCCCCGCTTCAGCGGTTCCAGATCAAACGACAACGGGGTGAAGGCGCGTGATCGAAGTAAAGACATCCACGTGCAGAGCATGTTCGGCCTACTGCCCGATCGAAGTCACGATCGAGGACGGCCGCGTCGAGCGGGTTGAGGGGAATCATGCCGCCCCGCTGTACGGCGGCTTCATCTGCCCCAAGGGCCGCGCCCTGCCGGCGATGCATAACGATCCCAACCGCCTGACCCACAGCCTCAAGCGCCAGCCCGACGGAACCTACCAGCCAATCAGCAGCGCGCAGGCGGTCGAGGAGATCAGCGCCAAGGTCGCACAAATCATTGCCGCGCATGGGCCGCGCGCAATCGCCGGTTTTACCGGCGGCCCGAGCGTGGAGCAGCCCGCGTCGGCGCCGCTGATGATCGGATTCCTGCGGGCGATCGGCTCGCCGATGTGCTTCAGTTCCGCGACTATCGACCAACCGGGCATGACGATCGCCAACGCGTTGCATGGCGCCTGGTTGGGCGGGCGGATGCGGCCCGAAAGCTGGGACGTGTTCATGCTGGTAGGGGGCAACCCAATCATCTCGAAGCAGTATTTCGGCCAAAATCCCGGCGATCAGCTCAAAAGCCTAATCAAAAACGGCACCAAGCTGATTGTAATCGATCCGCGCCGCACCGAGACTGCCCGCAAAGCCCACGTTCATCTGCAATGTATCCCCGGCGAAGATCCAACGATTATTGCCGGATTGATTCATCTGGTGATTGCCAACGGCTGGGTGAACCGGGAGTTCGTCGCACTCAATACCAATGGCTTCGATCGACTGGCGCGCGCCGTAAACCGATTCACGCCGGACTACGTAGCCGCGCGGGCCGGAATCAGGGAAGAGGACTTGCACGAGGCCGCCCGCATCCTGGGCCAGGGCCGGACCGGCGATTTCGGGTCCGGCACCGGTGCTTCGATGGCGACGCGCGGGACCCTGACCTCATATCTGATGCTGTGTCTGCAGAGCCTGCGCGGGTTCTGGGCCGGCGCCGAGGGCGAGGCCGTGCAGCCCCGGGTGCTGCTGCGCCCGTTCAAATTCAAGGCGCAACCGCGCGCTCCTTATCCGGCCTGGGGTTTCGGCGAGAAACTGCGCGTGCGCGGGCTGCAACAGTCGGTGGCGGGCCTGCCGACGGGCGCGCTGGCCGAAGAGATCCTGACCCCGGGCGAAGGTCAGATCAGGGCGTTGTTCCTGCACGGCGGTGCGATGCTGAGCTGGCCCGGCCAGGAACTCACCATGCGCGCCCTCCAGTCGCTTGAACTGCTCGTGATCCATGATATCGAACTGTCGCCGACCGCGCGGATGGCGCATTACGTCATCGCGACCAAGATGGGGTTCGAAATCCCGGCCATCTCCCAGGTCGGCGAAATCTCCAGCATGCTCCATCCGGGTTATGGATGGGTCGATCCTTACGGCGCCTATCAGCCGGCCTTGCTTGACCCGCCCGCGGGAGCGGACGTCCTTGACTCCTGGCAGATCTACTACCGGATGGCGCGCAAGCTCGGCGTGCGGCTGAAATGCGGGTCGGTTGCGCTCGACATGGAAAAAGAGCCCACCACGGACGATCTGTACGAATATATGTGCGCGGGGTCGGCCGTGCCGCTGTCGGAGGTGAAGAAGTATCCCAACGGACATATCTTCGATCAGGCGCGGGAAACGATCGGACCGCGCGATCCGGATTGCGCGGATCGGCTCGATCTGGCCAATAGCACGATGCTCGCGGAACTCGCGACGGTGCGGACCGAAGACATCGCGGCGCGCCGCAAGACCGATGCGAATTTCCCCTTTTTGCTGATCCCGCGGCGGATGCAGAATACGACCAATGCCGCCTATCGCCCGCCCAACCTGCTCAGAAAACCGTACAATCCGGCGTTCATGAATCCGGCCGATTTGGAACACCTGGGAATCCAAAGTGGCGGCGTCGTGGAGATCCGGTCACGGCATGGAGTGATTACCGGGATCGTCGAGGCTGACCGCAGCCTCCGGGCCGGGGTGGTCGCGATGATGCACGGATTCGGCAGGAATCCCGGCGAACCATCAGACCCCCGCAAAGACGGGGCGAACGTCAACCAGTTGACACGGATGGACGACGACTACGACCCCTATACCGGAATCCCGCGCATGGGCGCACTACCGGTCTCGGTTGCCCCGGTGGATTCGCGATAATGGCGTGCCGGGGCTTTCAGGATAAAGTGGAGTCCCTCGCGCGGGCCTGACTCGGCCATCATCAAGAGCCGTAAAACGTCGCTTTCCAGCTGAAGGTGTAGCAGTTCTTGCCGCCGCATTTTGCGCTGCCCGTCGCGGTGCAAATCAGAGTGAGTCCGTCGCGCAGGCAGCTAATCTTGGTGACCTGTTCGATTTCCACCGGCTTGGACGCGCGCCCGAAACTATACCAGTGAGTCTTGGCCGGGTTCCCGCCGGTTTCAGCATATGCGAACGTTTGATGGTTCAGGAGTGACACCACCTGCTCGTCGTAGCCGCTGAGCTCAGTGGATCCCCTGTCATCGTGGAAGTTTTCTCCATCCTCGGACGTCTGCGATACGCCTGGTTGGAGCTCGCCGGCCAAATCGCGGTCAAAGCAGATCTCGTAGCGCTGATTGGTCCATTTCTGCGGCCCCGCGCTGCCGGTATTGGCGAATGTGGTCAGGTCTTTGGGAGTTACCGTCGATTGCCAGCAACCAAAGAATTTCAGCAACTGATGAAAGCGGAGATCCGGCCCGCTGGGAATTGGAGCCGCCGAGTCGTTGTATTCGATCGGCGGATTAGCTGGACTTGGTGCCTTGTTCTGGCGGGTTGCGCTGGGAAGCTCAAGCACGGAACCATTGCGGACATCCTCGAAGCCGCACAAGACGACGAAACAAACTATAAAAAACAGGACTTGAATATACGCCGGCGAAAGTCTGATTTTCACAGCTTTCGTCCGGAAATGTCGCCAAACGTCGCAGCCCGAATCCGCATGACGGTGATAGAAGTACTTGCTTAATAGTGGCTATTAATCCACACATTAGCATTGGTGCCTGCGAAAGTTAAGGTATCGCGTTGTGGAGTTGCGCGGTGAGTTTTTCCGCACGGGAACTCATTGCGTGGCCGGACGGGAGTTTAACCACCAGGACTTCCGTCCGGCCGATTCTGAAAGCCACGCAATAGATTCCCTGATGCCTTGAAAAACTCATCGGGTGGCGGCGGGGTCTGCTCTGCGTTCCGCTCCCTCTTCCGCTCCTGCGGCAACCCGTATTTTAGCCGGATGCAGAATCCATGAACCATCAAATAATTCACCGCAACCGCAACACCCGGATGGCCTATGCGCGGGCGGTAAGGCAGTTCTTTGATTGGTACGAGGATCGCCGACTCGCGCTCGACGACATCGAGCCTATGACGGTGGCGGCTTATCGAACAACTTGGCCCTGAGGTTTCCAAGCCCACGGTTAAGCAGCACCTTGCCGCCATCCGGCAACTCTTCGATTATCTGGTGACCGGAGGGATACTGCCATCGAATCCAGCGAGTTCCGTCCGCGGTCCCACCTACGTCGTAACCCGCGGCAAGACGCCGGTGCTGTCCGCCGATGAAATGCGGCAACTGTTGGACTCGATATCAGCGCGAACGCGCCCGCTTCCTGCGGCGGATGGGGCGCGCCGACGGTGAGAAAATCGTGTACCTTGCGAATC
>CAWDWL010000011.1:0-63337 GCA_963805995.1 uncultured Pseudomonadota bacterium
TGCCCGGTATCGGCGACGTGGAGGTTGAAGCGGAAAGGCGTGCTGCCGGTGGTCGCACCGTAACAGAGCGCCGGCGTGTTGGCCGGATAGTATGGGCACGGATTCACGGGCAGACCCGACCAGATGCTGGTAAGCGGCATGATGTCGACCAGGTTGCGGGTACTCACCAGAGGCTTGCGCACGTCGTACCAGCCATGAATTGGAATCGAGCCGAGCCACGCCTCATTGGCGTTGGCGGTCTCGATACGCGGGTCGAAGCTCATGTTCTGGCAAACCTTGAAGATCAGCCGCGCGCTCTCATCCGCTTCGGCGGCGCTATCGCCGGTGACAATTATCTTCGGCGTGGCGTAGCAGAAGCGGACCTCACCGCCTTCGGCTTCGGCGATGGCGTCGTCAGCGTCAGCCGCCATCTTGAGCGCGTGCTGATTTTCAAACGCGGCGCCGGCGCCCGAACCGATGCTTTCGCTGAGCATCGCCCGCGCGCCTTTGCGCTTTTGGAACCAGTTGCGCCGGCGCACACCGAGTTGGCCCACGGAAGCCCTGAGCCCCAGCGGAATCGCGCGGATCGAAAAGCGGTAGGAAAGCGGCAGTTCCGCCAGAAACAGCGCCAGCTCGGCATGCGAGAAAGATGGGAAGCCAGCCAGCGAGATCACGCGTATGTGCCGTCCGCCCACGCGCGGCTTAAAGCCCGGAATGAAGTCCTGGTTGCCCAGCACCGCGTCAAGCGGAACCGGATGGCGCGGCGCCCTCACCTGGCACATCCGCCCGTTGATGCAGCTGGTGATGTGCGACAGCTGCGCGGACAGATCGAGCGGGATGAGCTTCCATATCGGCGCCACGGCGGCGACAAATTCCTGGAGCTGCTGCTTGAACCATTCGCGTTCGCGCTCGCGATCGGCGCCGCCGGACATGCCGGAAATGAACGCATCCCCGAACCTGGACTGGACCACCGACGATCGACGGCAGGCGATACTCAATACGCACCGGGACTCGAAGTGATTCCCTTCCTGCGCGTAGTGCAGCGCCGCCTCGTGGCCCAGCATCGCGCTTACCGGATCGGCAAACGCCCGTTCGGGATGATCGGCACTGGGATAACGCATCAGATCGACCTGGTAGGCGAAGCCGTCATCGAACCGCGCGAAGGCGCGGTTGGCGAGCGCCCGGTGAGCATCCAATTCGGCCGGGCTGGCCGAGTTGAGGTCGGAGCCGTGGCACTCGAATGCGACCAGCCGCGCCCCGTCTTTAGTCACGATGGTGTGGTCGTCCTCCGCAAACGCGTAGTTGAGCAGATCGGGCAGGCCCAGCCGCCGATCCGCTTTGCGCCTCAAATCTTTGAACTCCTTGAAAAACATCTCCTCTCCTCCTCCCGTCATGCCCGCAGCTCGCGCGGCAGCGGCACAGTCGGCCGAATCCGCGCCGGCGGCGGCGCCCAAATGGAAGCCCGCGCCGGATAGCGGTCCTGGCGATAGCGAATGTGGCGGATGTAGACCTGGCTCAGTTCCGGATCGATTTTGGCGAGCTGTACCAGGAGCCAATGGCCCGCGGTCGCGAGCAACGCGCCGAGCGCGGCGGTGTACCATTGGCCGCCGCCCAGAATGAGGGCGGCGGCGGTTACCCAGTTCGCGATCGCGAGTGGACGCTCCGCTCCCGCCAGCAGGACCGGCCGCACCAGCGATTGATGGATGACGTTAAGCCGCCGCCCTTCCCCGTTCATGATCACCTCCTTGCGCTTTAGAAAAGCGCGCCCGCAGCCGGAAACAGCGCCGTCATCAGCGCGGTGGCGCCCAGGGCCGCCGCGCCGCCAAAGGCGATTGCCGACATCTTGCGTACGCCGGTGCCGTGCTCGCTCACCGCCCAGGTGATGCCGGTGCCGATGATCGCCGCGGTCGTAATCGCGTGCGCCACCGGTCCCTGCAGATCGGTCTGCAAGGTAGTGAGCGGCGCGTCCCACGGCAGCACCCCGCCGGCGACTGCCGCAAACGCCCGCGCCGGCAAGGCGATCGTGAGAATTCCGAACCCATAGCCAAGCCGCGGCGCCCATTTCGCCAACCAATCCTTCGTTCCGTTCATTTCTCCAACCTCCCTATGAATCTCAGACCTATTTTTGGACGGTCTGATTGTCCCGCTTAAAACGACCACTGAAGCCTTGCCCCGAAACAGGCCCGCGCGAACGTGCGTCCATGACTTAAACCTCCACTCGCGCAAGCCTGAATCCTTCGCGCGCGTCGTAACCTTCCACGCGAACCAGTTCCTTGACCCGCCTTCCTTCAGGCGTGCGGACAATGAAGGCAATCAGGTTAATGGTCTCCGCGATCAGCTCCGGCTGCGGCGGCACTCCCGCCTCCTGGACCAGGCTCGAAAGCCGCGTCAGCGCCGCTTTGGCGGAATTCGCATGTATCGTGGTGACGCCACCGGGATGCCCGGTCAGCCATGCCTTCAAGAGCGCGAGCGCTTCAGCGCCGCGCACTTCGCCGATAATGATGCGGTCCGGGCGCAGCCGCATGGTCGCGCGCACCAGGCGCGTGATATCGGCCGTTTCGCTGGTATGGAGTTGAACGAGATTTTCGGCGCGGCACTGGATTTCGAGGGTGTCCTCGATGATCACGTAGCGTTCGCTGAGATCGGAACGCGCGACCATCTCGTTGATCAGGGCGCCCGCCAGCGTGGTCTTGCCCGAGCCGGTGGGACCGGCAATTACGATGTTCTGCCGCCGATCGATGGCGTCGCGGAAGATCTCCGCCTGCCCTTCGGTGATGATCCGATCTCGTATGTAGTCATCGAGCGTGAAGAGCACCTGCGCCGGTTTGCGCATCGCGAAGCAGGGCCGCCGCACCACCGGCGGCATCAATCCCTCGAACCTGATGCGTTCGATCGGAAGCTCGCCTTCGACGATCGGATGCTCGGCGTCGGCGACCGTGCCGAGTGCGGCGGCCACGGTGCCGATGAGGCTTTCCCGATGGCTTTCCGGCAAACAGAAGTCCGCCGCGAACAATCCCTTGCCGTGCGCTTCGAACCACACCCGCCCATCTTCGTTGACGATGATGTCGGTAATCGCCGGATCGGCGATCGCGGCCAGCAATTGCGGCCCCAGTTGCCGCCTTAGGAGTTCGTCGCGCCGCCGTTCCTGGATTTCCTTCGGTGAGTTCATGCGTGCGCTCCGTTGCCCGCGTCGGTCTGCCGCTCGGCGGCAGGTTGCGCACGTAACTGCCGCAAGAGGTTCTCGACCTCTTGCTGCCAGCCGCGATAGCGCCGTTCGCCGGCGGCCACCCGCTCTTTTTGCTGAGCTACGGGAATTTCAGGCAGATGGGTCAGCGTGCTCAGCACCAACTGATCGAGCATCACCATCACCGTTCGCAGATTTTCCGCCAGGCCCTCGACGCGTTCCGCGGCCGCCTTCCGCACGCTCTCAACCAGACGCTTATCCAGCCCCTCCAACGCGCCGCCGTTAAGGCCCGGCATATCCGCGTCAAATTGATCCAGGGCGGGCGCCAGCCGCTGTTTCGCGTAGCGTGACAGCGAAAGCCGTCGCCGCGCCGCCTCACGGCGCATTTGGGCGAGCTCGTCAGCGGTTACGTACACCACCAGCCTCGGTCTCATGCCACTCCTCCTCTGCTATTGCCCGGACTTTCGCCGCGGCGCTGCCCGCCGCGAAGCTGAGAAACTTAACCTTCGGAACCGAATTCTCTCCGGCCGGAGACTCGGCCGCAGATGCGGCTCCGTCTACTGCACGTGCTTGCCGGAGGCATTGCGCATCGCCTGTTCTTTTTCCCGCACGCCTTCAGCGGGCGGCGCGGTAATGGTGCGGTCGCTAGTGGCGGGCGGCTTGATTTCCGCCAGCCGTTTGAAATAGCGCTGCTCGTGATACTGCAGCAGCGGTGCGCGAATCGGCCTTTGCCCGCGTGCAAATATCAGGACTTCCTTCGCGCTCATCCGCCGCACCTCGTCCGGCGTCATCAGCGGCCGGCCCACCTCGGGCTCGGAGACGCTGCCGCCATCGCCCGCTTGGGTGCGATGCTGGTGGCGCACGCTGGTCTGCCCGATTTGCCGGGAAATTTCCTCGGCGGTCGCGAGGTTGTTAGGGGTAAACCGCACGGTCGTGTCGCAATTGTTGGTGATGGTTTCGTGGCGTCCGTAGGACTTCATAGATCTGGTTGAAGCTCTGGACCGCGAGGCAGGCGCGCAAGCCGAAGCCGGCCATATGGCTCATCGCCTCGGCGAATACTTCGAAGCGGCCGAGCAGGCCGAATTCATCCAGCATCAGCAACAGCGGATGGCGATGCGGCGAGACCGGGCGGCCATCCTTGAAGTGCCAGTTTGGCCGTCAGGCGGCGCACGATCTGATTGATCATCAGCCGCGTCAGCGGCCTTAGCCGGTCGCGGCTTTCCCAACGGCACCACCAGATACAGCGACGCCGGCTGAGCGTGATTGACCAGATCGTCGATGCGGAAATCCGAAGATGCGGTAGCGGCGTCGATCAGCGGATCGCGATAGAGCGGCAGCCGCTTCACTACTTCCGAGACCACCGCGCTGCGCTCCTTCTCGGCCTTGTCGAGCACTTCGCGCATGCTCTCGGCCACCAATGGATGGGTGCGCGTCGGCACGCCGCGCAAGGTGCGCCAGCCCATCTTTCCCGTGGGATCGTGTTCCGCCGTCATGATCCGTTCGAGAGTCTCGAGGATCTTCGACTCCGGATCGCTCAGCAGCCCGATCAGCCCGCGCAACGTTTTGGCCGGTTCGGCATAGAGCATGTGCAGCATGGCGCCGGTTAGCAGCGCCATGCCGGCCTGGACCCAGTGGCTGTCGTTGTTGAAACCGCGGCCGTCGGGGTCGACCAGAATCTGTACGAGGTTCTGCACATCTCCGGTCTCGTAGGGTGTGCGCAACCGCACTTCTTCGAGCGGGTTGTATTTGACTCCGGGATCGTCCGGATTGGCCGGATCGAACTTGAGGCAGAGCGAGCCCTTTGCTGCCGCGCCCCCGCGGTCAGCGGCCACAGCTCGCGCTTGAAGTCGTGGATCAGGGCGGAGTGCGGCCACGCCAGCAGCGTCGGCACCATCGTGTTGACGCCCTTACCCGCGCGGGTCGGCGCCTCCACCAGCACGTGGCCCGGCCCGCAGTCGCGCAGATAATGCACCCGCCCACGTACCCGCCAAGCGCCAAGATAGATGCCATCGCGCCGCGGCGGCGCTTGCAACAGGCCCGCACGTACCAGCCGCCGCCGGAGCCAGCGCGGCAACAGTTGCGCAGGCGCCAGAAACCCGGTCGCCCACACCTCGCGCCGTTGGCCCAGCGCGCCGAACCATGCAGATCGGGCGTATCATCGGCCGTCAGATAACGCGCGATGATCACGCTGCCTGCCGCCAATGCGCCAGCTCCGAATAACGGATACGCGGCCTGTCGCAGGCATAATTCCCACACTGGCTGGAGCTGCTCCGACCAATGCCAGCGCGCCCACCAGACCAGCCATCCCCACGGCGCGTAGATGCCGCCAAGCAACGCCGGTCCGAGTCCTGGCGCATAGCCGAACAGCCGCGCCACATGCTGGGTCACGGTCCAATTGATCACGATCGCGAGCAGCAGGAACCCCGACACCGCGATGAATTTCACCCGCGTAAGGCGCGCTTGCGCCGCGCTGTTGACGCTTCGATAAGGCCGATATTCCGCCATCGCCGCTATCTCTCCATCTCCCGCTCGGTGCCGCGCTCCCGCTCCTGTTGCCGTTCACGCGCTCGGCTTTGAATGATGTCCCGTTCTCGTTGCCGGCGGCGCAATTCCGGCTCGTGCTCTGGTGCAAGTTCCCAGCTGCGTTCGCCGATCTGGCGCGCCAGCCCAAGCTTTTCGAGATATGCCAGCCGCTCCATTTCCTGCTTCGGCCCGCACCCGTGCGCCCTCCGTGAAGGGCGTGAGATTTTCGTAGCTGACCACCCGATCGATTCCCGCACGCCGCTCCAGCGTGCGGTCGATTTCGGTCCAATATTCGCGCTCGATACTCCGCGCCCGCGTCTGCAAATATTCCTGCTCGTCCCGCGGCCCCAGCTCGCGCTCCGCCAGTTCCCGGCTGAGTTCGCGGATGCCGCGGCTCACATAGTCGCGATCAAGGGTGAGCGTGCGACCGTCGTCGCGCACGCCCCGAATCAACAGGTGAACGTGCTCGTTGTCGGTGTTGTGGTGATCGATCGCGACCCACTCCAACCGTGTGCCCAGGTCCCGCTCCATCTCCGCCACCAGGTCACGCACGTGCCCGCGTAAATCCATCCGCGCGGCATCTTCCGGCGATACGATAAGTGACCACATCAACGCGTCGCCGCGCTCCCACTCCCGCACGACTGCCGCCATATCGAGACTCTCGAACACTCGCGTTGAAGCCGCGCCCTCGTTCGGTCTCGCGCTGGGCATGCTCGCGTGCCAGATAGCGCGCGTGCCTGACCCAGGCGCCCTTGCCCCGATTGCGCCGGAAGGAGGCTTTGACCACGCTGCGCCGTCCGTACATGCGCGATGGCGCCACGCGCCGCCGCAGACCGCCACCGCCCGCACTGGTCTTCGGTTGCCGGCGTGCCACGACGCTCGCCGCCTTGGCCCGGCGCATCGCGCCAACCCACCACGGCACCAGCCGGCGCGGCCCACGCGCCCGGCCGGGTCGAAGCCGTGGGAGCTTTAGACCCGCCTCCTCATCCCCGCCCGGCTTCCACGGCAACCACACCATCGTCCTTCTCCTTGAGTAATTCCGTCACCATTGGAACCAGCCGCGCGGCATCCTCTGGCGCCGTACCGCCCAGGGCCGCGATCAAGCGCCGCATCTGGCCCCCACTGAGCGTCAATGCGTGCTGGTCGCGCTGGCGCCGCCATGATTTCCACGCCCGCTTGGCCGTGGCCCGCTCGTCGAGTTTTTGGCGCCCTATCGATGCCACCTGCGCACGCTGCTCCGGTGTAAGCGCGTCGCGCTCGCAAGCGACGCTTACCAGCGCTCCCAACAAAAAGTCGGGAGGTTCACGATCGAGTCCGGCAACCGCTAACAACCCACCTAGATTGACCAGGTGATGGACCCGAAGGCCCTGCTCCTGTGTGTGTTCATTCATGACTTTTCACCACGTCGCCACCGGCCTGAGCACGCCGCGCACGCCTGCGGCCGGAACCGCTCCGAAGTAGCGCGCGTCCCAACTCCGCGCGTCGTTGAAGCCGAACAGCCAGACCTCGCCAGCATCGACTCGGCGCGAGCCCCACGGCGCGTGAGCGAGTGGGCGGCCCGCGCTGTCACGCAAGGCTGTTTGGCTGTTCAGGAACTTCACTCCGTTGATCGCGACCCAGCCCGGCTCCAGGTCAACCACGTCGCCGGAAACCGCGCCGACGACCTTCGCGACCGGCTCGGCTGCCGCCGGACAATCGCCCCTTTGGAGATAGCCACGCGCGAGTCCCGTCCGCGCGATCGCGGCTGGAAGGCAGGCGGCAGCCAACACTCCGCGCCCGGCCTGAACCGCATTAAGACGATAGACTCCAGCCGGCGCGGAGCTGTCCGTTAGCATGATGCGGAGATTCAAGAAGCCGCCGGTGAGATCAAGTAAAATCGCACCCGCTATCACTGCCGCCGCGGTGGATAAGACGCGCCGCGTCCGTTGCCAATTGCCCGGCAGACTCTTCCAAATCGCGCGGGTCACTGTGACCCACCGGTCATGGGTCACTATGACCTCAGCAGTGCCACTGTGACCCGTGCAAAAGTCGTAGGGAAACCAGCGGAACCCCGGCCCGACGGGCCACTGTGACCCGCTACCTTTACCTTGCCCTACGACCGAACCTGATTTTCCGCCCGCCTCCACCCTCCCTTCCTCTTCATACCCGTCCACTTACGCCGCCCTCCCGTTCGCCACCGCCGGCACCCCATGCTCGTTAGCCTCCGCCGCTCGTCTCGCGTCCTTGCGTCTCGCCGCCTTCCCGGACAGCTCACTGCGCACCTGACCCGCTAATCGCGTCAGCCCTTCAACAATCGTCGCCGTTAGATCGAAACCCGCCGCGTCCGCCTGTTTCCGCAGCCCTTCCAACTCCGCCTTCAGCGACGCCGGAACCCGCACCGCAATCGCCTCGCTCTTCTCTTCCTTCCGTTTCAGCACTCCCATGGCTTTCTCCTAATTCGTCAAGCTGTTTACAAATCGTAAACGTATACGCGTGTCGTCATTCCTCGTTCAGCCCTTGTACGGTCCTGGAAACGCAAGGTCTTCGGTTACCGTCACGTTGAATTGGTAGCCCGGTCGGATCTCGATCGTGGGCGCACGGTTCAAACTGTTGCCGATCATCTGCTGACCTAATCCGCCCATCTGCGCTGAGGCCGCAGAGCCGGCCGCCTCCCCCGCCATTGCCCATTGGTTCGGCTGGTAGTAGCCAGACGCTCCGTAAACTCCGCCACCGCCGAACGCGGCCATCTGCCCGACCATCTGACCCGCGCTGATCAGACTCATAAGCACGGCCGTCCCGAATGTCGCGACGTAGTGGTTGTTGACCTGATCGGTGAACCCTGCGTCCCCGGCTTGGTCGGTGCCGGGCATTTGCGGCAGGTCCATGCTTGCTGTGTTCGGAAATATGAGTCGGCGCCAGGCGATCTGAACCCGTTGTTGTCCATAGGCTCCGACGCTCAGGTATGCGCCAATCAGCCGGCTCCCTTGCGGGATCAATAACGACCTGCCTGTCGCGCTGTCGAAAACGTTCTCGCTCACCTGAGCCAGCACCGGACCAGGCAGATCGGAATTGATGCCGGCAATGAGCACCGCTGGAATGACGCTGCCCGCCATCACGGTGTACGGCGAGGCCGGCGGATGCAGCGTTACAGTCGGATCGCTCGACGTGTTGGCGCTAACATTCGTACCTCTCTCGCTACCCTCGCCCCTGGGGATCTCAAGCGTGCCGGCACTGTGGAACGCCCCCACCATCTCGGGCGCCTCCAGCGCCTTCATATATTTGTCCTGCGCCCACTGCGCGTGGCGGTTCGGCTCCCGCGGCGCGCGCGCGACCTGGGCCTGAACTCTCGGCATCGCGAGTGCCGCCGGTGGAATCACCACCGCGGGCGGAGCGTTGGGCCGTGTAGCGCCCGCCGCCAATTCGTCGACCTCGGCCTTATCGCGGGCCGCGTCCGAACCGTCATCCGCTGCTTGTGTACTGGTGCTCGGCGTGCTTACTCCGGCCGAACGAATACCCTCGGCGGCGACCACGCCGACGATCATCGCAATGCCGACGACCACGACAAGCAGTAGATGATTGAACCTGCCACCGCCCGGATGCTCCTCCTGGCCATCATGCTCGTGAAGTTCGTCTTCGGTACTGCGCGCGTCGTGGATCGGTTTGCCCGATGCACCTTCGGTTCCGTCAGCGTTCCCTTGCACTACGTCCATGGCTCCTCACCTCGCCACACCGGCGTACGCGATCGTCACGCGGTCCTGCTGTCGTCCTACGCCTGAAACGAGGATCGCTTGGTTAAACAGCCGGTCGACTACGTAGTAGTTGCCCTCGACTCTATAGTTGACCATTTGCGTGCCGCTGCCTGCGGCAATCAGCAGCGCCGGCGCCTCGTTGGTCTTCATCCCCGGCTCCATCTGGATGTAAACGTGGCTGCCGTCGTCGAATGCCCTGATCGGTCTGAAAGGCAGGTTCGGTCCGTCGATCTTGTAAGAGAAGTTGAGCTGGGCGGGATCGACCGTTGCTATGTTGATCACGCCACCCGTAGCGTCATCGCCGCGCGGATCAACTGCGGCCTCCCCCTTTGCTTTCGCCGCATCGACGTCCGCATCCTTCATCGCCGCCAGCACCTCGTCCGGATAGTAGAACTCCACCTCCTGCATCGCGCTCCCGCGCGAGCGAAGGAGTATGTGGTAGATGTGCTTGGTCGTGTAGATCGTGAGATTCGTCTCGATGCCCGGCGC
Organism: uncultured Pseudomonadota bacterium; assembly: GCA_963805995.1. GTDB lineage: Bacteria > Desulfobacterota > Binatia > Binatales > Binataceae > JAJPJA01. The sequence continues at coordinate 9,904 of CAWDWL010000011.1, forward strand.
TTGCGGCTTGACCGCGAGATGCGGTACCGGATTGCGCGGATCCCCGGACGATGCAGGCGTCGCCATCCAGCGTTCGGTATCGCCCATCGCCACGTCAGTTATCGTCTCGCCTGGTTGGAGCTGGATGTCGGTGGTGCGCAGTGGCGCGCAGTCGAGCTCCGGCTGTGGTCCTTCGTCATACGGAAAAAGTACGGAACCGGGCGTCCGGTAGACCGGCCACTTGCCGCTCTGTTCGTACTCTTTGACCGCGTCCCGGACTTGCGACGGCTGCGCGGCCAGGATTTCGGCGGCGGTGGGTGGCGGCGGAGGTTCGGGCTTCGGCGCTGACGCCTCGACTGCGAGCTTGAGTGGCAGTGCTGGCGGCTGGTGGGCCGCGCACCCTACCATCATCAAAGCGAATGCTGCCGGGGCAAGTGACGTCTTCATTGACTGTCCTCCCTCATGTCACCTGGATGCTTCAGCCTTGCTGCTCCGTCCACGTGATGTTGGTCACGTAAAAACCGATCGGATTGCTCACGACCGTGTCGTCGTCGCGTGGCGGCACTGTCTTCGTCTGCAGTTGCGCCTCCCAGTGCGTTGGCGAGCCCACCGCGGCGCCGTTCAGATCGCGGTGCACTTCTGTCCAGCGAACTTCGTAGCTCTGAGGAGAAATCTTTAGGATCGAGTCGATCTGGACGGAGATGGTCTGCTTCTGCGCGATCTGAAATGGGTTATGGCCCGCGTCATCCGAGTGGTAGTACTCGTCCAGAAAGTGATCGGCCGCGCCGCGACTGTGTGCCAGCAAGGAGTTGAGCGCCTGCTGCTCGACTTGGGTATCGCTCGATACCGAGCGCGCCTCTTGGATGAACGACGCCACTTCGTAGCGTTCGATCCGATCGACTACGTCAGGCGGCGATTGCGCTATGAGCGGTTGCGCTTGCGTAAGCGCGTAACCGAGCTTGTCCACTTCAACCGCGTAAAGGACGTATCGGGCACGGCTCGACAGCCACACCATGCCCGCAGCAAGGATGATCGTCGCGAGAAGAAGTCCCGCGGCGGCGAGCTGCCAGTTGCGCTTACCGATCACAAGATCTGCGTAACGCTCGTCCCACTCCCGCCATCTCTGCACATACGGATTTGCGTTCATGCTGGTGCCCTTCCGCCCTTTCGTCGCGAACGAGCACTCGTCCTGGAATTCGTGCTCGCTCGTCTCAGCTCTCTGAGCAGGTTGCGTGCCAGTTGCTCGCAACGTTCTTATTAATGTGGTTCAAGGGTGGCGGACGGCCACGAGCAAGGCGATCGCTGGGACGCGCGAACGGATGACTTTGGGATGTAGACTCCTACGGACGATACGGCCCAGGATGGTCTGGTTCAGCAATTGTGTTACGAAGATTTTCGAGACGAGGCGCGTCGGCGAGCAGGAAAAGAAGCTTCGGCGTCGCCTGCGCAATTCGAGGGCGAAATGAACGGAACGGAAGAAAACGAGGGACGAAACGGGAGGTCGCTGATTTCCATTTCGATCGACTTGAGCGGTTCGACCGCAACGAAACAGTGCATCGTCGAAAATTCGACGGATGACCCTAAATATCGAGCCGACTTGTACGAGCGGTACTTGAGATTACTGTTCAACGTCGAACAGACGTTTTACTGGTTAATCGGCCACCAGAAAGACTTGGATCTTGCGAAGCTATTTCTCGTGAAGAGCATCGGCGATGAGTTCTGGTGGGTGTATGAGGCGGATAGACGAGATGAAATCGCTCTGCGAAGGACGGCCGCCGCATTTATCGACGTGCTGCTCGGAACGATGGAGAAGTCGCACGGATTGACTATTCCATCGCGGCAACTCACTCCAGAGGAAGAGCTTGATTCGGAACTTGACGTTCAGTTGACAAGCTTCGATTTGCCCCTGAAGGGCTGCATCGATCTATTGGACGAGGGGACAGAGCTCAACCTAAAGCGCTTCCAAATCCTGAAGGACCCGATCGCAGAGCTGGCGGGAGCGATCGAAGGTGACCTGAAACGGCGCACGGAACTAATCGCCAGGCTGTACAACAATCTTAACTTGGGCAGCGCCCGGACGGAGGGCACGAAAGTCAGCTCGGCGATCAGAACGCTACATTGGCCTCGAGGTTGACCGCTTCTTCCGCATCTCTAAGTACTGTAAGCCTCGCATGCTTGCGGTTGGCGACACGCTCTTGCGCGCGCTGGATTACGACATTGAGCCTATCGACGATGTTCATGCTCACCTTGGAGTCAAAGTGCTGGCACAACGCGTCCCGCATAAGGGCGGAGGTGGTTGGGCCAGCAACCGCAGGCACATCATCAGTCAAGGGCTCAGGGCTGACGAACTGAAGGGTGTTGGAGAGCCATACAGTTTGCACCATGTGTTCGGTCTGGGCAGCCTGGGCTACGCGGCGTTCATGCCTATGGCCGGGACCATATCGCTCATGGAGCCCACGAGAGGCTTCCTGGCTGAAAATGGCTTTTATGCGATCCCGGGTGATAAACGGCTCGTGTGACGCGAGTCGTACCATGGTGGCGCAAGCGCCCGGTCACAGCTGTTCGTCCGTATACGGACACGGGACGGACACAGAACAAAGATGGCAGACTTCTTTGCTCGACCATTCCTAAACGTCCTTTATTTTGTTGAGTTTTTTGGAGCCACCCGTCGGATTCGAACCGACGACCTGCTGATTACGAATCAGCTGCTCTACCGACTGAGCTAGGGTGGCCCCCATCGCAGGCAGGGCCGGCCATCGCGGGATGTGAGGGCCCGAGGTCCCGGATTGAGGCTGTTACTTTAGACTGGTTTCAACGGCTATCCAAGCGGGGGAAACGGGTTCAGCGCCAGCCTGGCGGCCCCGGCGTGACGGCCGAGCGCATGTCACGCCGGGGCCAGTCTCAGATCACCCCATCCTTACGCAGGCGCTCCTGCTCGGCTTTGCTCAGCTTGAGCAGTTCGCCGTAAACGTAGTCGTTGTCCTCGCCGTAGCAGGGGGCGGAGCGGCCGGTTGGGCCGCCTTGATCCGACTCCAACTCGGCGAAGTGCCACGCGATGTCGCGATGCGGCCACGGTCCCACTTCCTTATGCGGCAGCGGAATCATCCACTGCAAATGCTTTAACTGCGGGTCAAGCTCCATCCGGTCCTGCGCTCTTTGGCACACTCCCGCCGGCACTCCCGCCTTCTGCAGACGTTCCTGCACGGCGTATGCGTCCTGGTCTTTGGTCCAGGCTTCCATCAAGCGGTCGAGTTCATCTTGATTCTGAATTCGCGCGCTCATGGTGGCGAACTTCGGATCTGCCGTCCAGCCCGGCCGTCCGATCTCTTTTACCAGGGCGCGCCATTCGTCCTCATTCGTCGCCGCGATCGCGACCCATCGATCCGCCCCCGCGCACCGATAGGCGCCATGCGGAGCCGCCGGCCGATTCGGCGAGCGATTGCCGGTGCGCTGCCAATGACGCCCATTGGCGACATAGTCCAGAATCGCGGTGCCGGTCATGTAGATCGCGGGTTCAATCTGCGAGCCGTCGATGTACTGGCCCTTGCCGGTCGCCTGCTTGTAGTTGAGCGCCAGCAGCATCCCGATGGCGCAATAGTAGGCGCCGCTCCAGTCCATGTAGGAAAAGCCCCATCCGGCGGGCGGATGCGGATCCGGCAGCCCCGACTGCTCCGTGAGTCCCGACACGCCCTGCGCGATCGGACCGTACGACGCGTACTTGACGTAGGGACCTTTCTTGCCCCATCCCGGCTGCTGATAATAGATGATGTCGGGTTTGACCGACTTCAGGACCTCGTAGCCGAGTCCCAGATTTTGCATCGTTTCGGCGGTGAACGATTCCACCACGATATCGCTGATCCCGACCAGCCGCTTGAACAGCTCGCGTCCCTCGGGATGCTTGACGTTCATGCTGACGCCGTATTTGCCGGCGTTGATGGCGTTGAAGTAGCCCGAGCGATTGGGGCTTTGCGGGTCGAGCGGCGCATGATCGGGTTGACGATAAGGGATTGGCGTCTGGGCGTGGAAGCGCAGCCAGTCCATCCGCCCCTGCCATTCAACCCGAATCACCTCGGCGCCCAGCGCCGACATCAGCTTCAGTCCGCCGGCGCCGGCCATCAGCCAGGTCAGGTCCGCGATTCTCACACCTTCAAGCGGTCGCATAACTCTTCTCCTTGTCTTCTCGTGTCGTTCCGGGTGCGGATTCGCGTCAAATGATCTTGCGCTCGCGCAACCGCTTGAGTTCATCCTGACTCTTGCCGAGGATTTCGCCGAAAACCGCCTGGTTGTGTTCGCCGATAAGCGGCGCGCGCGGACCCGTGCGCCAGGGGCATTCCTCTGAGAGCATCGGCGAGCGCGGATAGGTGAAACTGCGGCCCAGCTCGGGATGTTCGACCTCGCCGAAGGTCTCCCGCGTCTGCCATTGCTGATCGTTCAGGTTCTCCTCCGGCTTGCGCACGGGGACCCAGGGGATCGCCAAGTCCTGCGCCTCATGCCAGGTCCCCTCCACGTCGGAGGCGGCGATGCACTTTCCGATCTGGCCGTAAAAGTGATGATGAAACTCGCGGTTCTTGCGGCTCTCCGGATCCTTGTACTTGTCGTCGGCCAAATCGTCGGCGAAGCCCTTGCTCTGGAGCAACTGCACGGCCGTTTCGAATCCGCCCGCGAACGGATTGACGATTACGCATTGGTAGCGGCCATCCTTGGTTTTGTATTGAGTCGGGGCGTCGGGTTCGGGACGCGCGTGGCGGCCGGTCAGCCGCAGGTAGGGACGCCCGGTGAACAGGAAGCACTCGACGTCGTGCTCGGTGCAGCAACTGATCGCCTGATGGATGGGGACATCGATGTAGTCGCCGCGCTTGGTTTTGCCGCGGGCAAACAGCGCGCCGAGCGCCGCGATAAACGCCTGGTTGCCGGCGATATGGTAGGAGTGCCACATCTGCGGCGCGATCGGCGGCGTGTCATAGGTCAGATCGGGCTTGGGGTCGTATCCGCAATGCATCATCTCGCCGCCCAGCGCCATGTGCACCAGGTCGTTGGCCTTGTAATCGCGCCAGGGGCCGCTGCGGCCGAACGGGGTAATGCGGACATACACCAGACCCGGATTAAGCTTTTGCAACTCGTCCCAGGTCAGGCCCAGGTTCTCCAGCGTGTCGAGCGGCAGGCTGTCGATCACGACCGTGGTTTGAGCGATCAGGCCGCGCAGCAGTTCGCGGCCTTCGGGCGCGTTGATATCCAGGGTCACGCCGCGCTTGCCGAAATTATAGTGCCAGAAGTAAAGGCTGCGCTCCGGATCGGCCTCGTCATGATAAAATGGCCCGATTGAACGCGTGGTGCCGCCGCCGGGCGGTTCGACCTTTATCACGTCCGCACCCGCGCCGGCGAACAGCTTGCCGCAGAACTCGCCCTTCTCATCGCCCAATTCCAGAACCTTTACGTGGGAAAGAAATCCAGCCATCACGGCCTCCGAATACTAATTGACTATTCTTAATTAAGCCCATAGAGCCGGACGGCGTTGCCGGCAACAATCTTGCGTTTGGTCTCCTCGCTGACGCCCTTGAAGGTCTCCTCCACGTAGCGGCGTGAATTCGGCCAGGTGGTGTCGGTGTGTGGATAGTCGGAGGACCACATCAGGTTATCGGCGCCGATTAGCTCGGCGATTTTCACGCCGACCGGATCCTCGATGAACGTGGCGTATACCTGGCGATGGAAATACTCACTGGGCAGCTTGGGCAGGTCGAGATTGGTCCAATGGCGATGCCGCTGGTAAGTGCGATCCATCTTCTCCAGGAAATAGCCGATCCAGCCGATATTGCCTTCGACCGAGACGAACTTCAGGCGCGGGAAGCGCTCCAGCACTCCGGTGAATATCACCTTGGCCAGCGTCTCGTAGCAGGCCAGCGAATGATTCGCCATCTCGGCGCATAGCAGGCCCGCCGAGTTCAATTCGTTGAAGCGCTCGGCCTTGCTGCCGGTAATCAAGTGGATATGCACCGGCAGATCCGCGTCCTGGGCCGCGGCCCAGATGGGATCGTAAATCGCGTTGTCCAGAGGGTTCAGGCGCGGATAGGTGGGGACCATGACGCCGCGGATCTCTTTCACCTTCGCGACGCGGGCGACCTCCGCGACCGCGGCCTGTACGTCGTCGGTTGGGAGCAGCGCCACGCCCAGCAGGCGCGCCGGGTCAACCGAACAGAAATCCGACATGAAGTCGTTGTAGGCGTGCAGGCACGCGAGTTGAAGCTCCAAATCCTTCATGTTGTAGAATTCGGCGATCGCCAGGTTGGGGAACAATACCTGCGCGTCAACGCCGTCGATATCCATGTCCTTGAGCCGCTCATGCGGCTCATAAGAGCCGGTCCGGATGCTGGAGTAGGTTTCACCCGCGGGCTTGTACTCTTCAAACTTGCGGCCGGCCTGGGCGCCCAACCCGAAGGTCGCGCCGACCTTGCCGTCGATCTCCCACGCGTCGCCGTTGGGCGTGTGAACGATCTTGGGCGCGCGCGCTTTGAGTTTTGAAGGAACCCGCTTTTGCCAGGTATCCTCCGGTTCCTGTACATGGTCGTCGGCGGAAACCAAATGGTACTTTTGCTTGTCCATGATCTACGCTCCTGAAGATAGATATTGTTATCTGACCGCGTTATAATGTTGCCGTGCCGGTTCCCTCCCGCTAATCAGAGAGTGGGTATCGGAGAACTTTGCCGGGAATCCAATTCCCCCCTGGGACTTGATGCTCACTGTTTTGGCCAGCTTATAACACCTCGCCGCTTCAAGTCCTCTTGCTCATTGGTGCTGTAGCCCAGGTCGTCCAGAATTCGCCGCGTATGCTCACCCAAGACGGGCGGCGGACCCTGCATCGTCTGCGGGGTTTCCGACAACCGAATCGAGTGGCCAAACTGCCGCAGCCGGGCTTGCAAATCACCCTGGAAGTATTCGACCACGCGTCCGGACTCCATCGACCATGGATCCGTCAGATACTCACGCCAGTAACCATTATTGCAAAGCTCGCACGGCACGCCGGCGCCGTCCAGCATCGCGAACCATTGCGCGGCGGTTCGGTCCTTGAAAATCGGTTCGAAGATCGATTCCAACTCGTCGCGATTGTCAACGCGTCCGTGATGGGTGCTGAAGCGTTCGTCGGCTGCGAGTTGCGGGCGTTCCAGCAGTTCGCAAAACTTCTCCCAATGTTGTTGCGAAAGCGCGGCCACGCAGATCCATCCGTCTGCCGTTTCATAAATCCGGTAAGTCGCTCCCGTCCCGGTCTGACTGCGATTAAGCGTAGGACGGTGCCGTGCGTCTTCGCGGTCGCTGATGAACGCGTCGGAGTTGTACCACAGTCCCGCGTTGAGCAATGAGCCGTCGACGAACTGGCCTTCGCCGGTGCGGTCGCGATGGTAGATCGCCATCAGGGTGGCAATCGCGGACAAGGTCGCGCCGCCGACGTCCACCGGCCCCGCCTGCACCCAGACCGGCGGATTGCCGTCGCCCCCGCCCATGTGTTCCATCCCGCACATCGCTTCGAAGAGCTGATCATACCCGCCCATCATGGCGCTGGGTCCATGCGTTCCATAGGCCGCGCTGTGACAGTAGATTAAGTCGGGTTTGAGCGCTTTGAGCGTCGGGTAATCGATCTTGAGTCGTTCGGCGACGCCCGGACGCTGGTTGTGATGGACGACGTCGGCCTGTTTCACCAGCCGGTAAATTATCTCCCGGCCCGCGGGTGACTTGAGATCCACCGCCAGGTCCATCTTGCCGCGCTGACACGCGAGAAATGGCTGCGCCGGATAACGCATCCGATCGCCTTCAAGCCGCTCCACCTTGATGACCTTAGCGCCGAGGTCACCGAGCAGCATCGGACCGAACGGACCCGCGAGGTACTCGCCGAAGTCAAGTACCGTGATATCCGCCAGCGGATGCGGGAGATCTCTTTTGCGCACAGCCGCTGCGATTGAGGCGCGACTCGCCGGTTGCTGCGAAAGTCCGCCCAGCACTTCGCCGGTATGCTCACCCGGCCCGGGCGCCAAACCTTTGATGCGTCCGGGAGATTTGGAAAAGCGGATCGGTACGCCGATTTGAATCGTCCGCCCGCGTTGCGGGTCGTCGATTTCGGCCATCATCTGATTGGCCCGGGTCTGTCCGTGAAACAACGTTTCTTCGGTGGGTACGACTCCTTCCACGGGGACATCGCGTTCGCGCAGCAGCCTGATCCATTCCTCGCGCGGCCGGGTCTTGAATACCTTGCCGGCCTCGGCGATGAACTGGCGCCGTCCCTCAACTGGAATAATGCGGCTGCCGGGCGGCGGCTTGGGCAACTCGACTCCGATCAGATCGGCGACGACGCCCAGGTTGCCCTTGTCGGTCATCATGTGATGGAGCCACAGGCCGTCGCCGCATTCGTACAGAAATTGCGGAAACGGCTCGATACTGTTGGCTGCCTCGGCGAACTCAGGCGTCGGATGATCCGCCCACTGCCACAGCATGCAAGTGATGATCGCGGTTCCGTCCAGGAGCGAGGTGTCGACGAACTGGCCGCGTCCGCTATGCATCCGCACGCGCAGCGCCGCGCAGATTCCAAGCGTCGCGCTGAAAGCCGCGCCGTGGCTGGGAAATGGACAATACAAAAACGTCGGTCCGTCGCGGCGGATGCCCGGCTGCTGAAAATAGAGTCCCAATCTGGCGGCCACCAACGCGTCGATTGCGGGACGCTCCTTCCACGGATGGCCGGAGCCATAGGCCGTGAGCCGGCAATGGACCAGATGGGGAAAACGGCTTCTCAGCGCCTCCGGTTCCAGGTTGAAGCTTTTGGATTGCGCCGGTGCGCACGAATCGAGCAAGACGTCGGCGCTCTCCAGCAGCCGCTCGAAGCTCTCGCGCTGCGGGCGATCATCGAGGTCGAGCGTGACACTGCGCTTGCTGCGATTCCAGATGAAGAAACCGGCTTCGATCTGGCGGTACGGGTCGCCGCCGGGCGGCTCGACCTTGATCACGTCGGCCCCCTGTTCGGCGAGCAGCAACGAAGTCAGCGCTCCAGCTATCCCTTGCGAAAGGTCAATTAACCGTATGCCGTCGAAGATCGCCATCGTTATCCGCCGCTCATCAATGCCGCGTCGTCAGGGGAAGAGCAGTTTGTCGGGGTGTTCGAATCCAAGCTGCCGGGCGCACAACCGGATCGCCTCGGTGTTCGACTTCAGGATCTCGAACTTGCCCGTATCCATGATTTTGCCAAGGTTGTCGCGCAGCCCCTCGATGGTAATATCCGGATCCACGACGCCGTAAGTTTGGCCGATGAACATCCGCGCGATGCGCCCGCCGCCGGACACAATGCATTCCCCGGTGATCGAACATTCCTCATGCGCCAGATAGCCGACCGCCACCGCGGCGCGTTCAGGTGGCAAATACGCGGTCAGGAACGTTTTTACTTCCGATTCCGGAAACGCGGCGACTCCGCGCGTTGCCGCCGACGGCGAAATCGCGTTGCATTTGATTCCGCACTCGGCGCCCTCCAGTGCGATCGCGCGCGTCAGCCCCAGGATTGCGGCCTTGGCTGCACCGTAGGCGCTGTTGCCGGGCAGACCGTAAACCGACGCGGAACTGGTATTGACGATCCGTCCATAACGGGCCCTTTCCATGTGCGGCCACGCGGCCTGGCTTATCCACACCGCACCCATGAAGCTAACATCGACCAGCCTGCGGAACTTGTCGGTGGGATATTTAGCAAACGGGCAGGAGGCGCCATAGCCGGCGTTGTTGACCACGATATCCAGGCGTCCGAAGGCCTCGACCGCCGCGCGCACGGCGGCGTCCGCCCCCGCCTGCTCGCCGACACTGTGAGCGTCGGCAACCGCTTGGCCGCCTGCCGCTTTGATTTCTTCGACCACCTTTTTGGCGGGCAGGTCCGAAGCACCGGCGCCGTCGAGGCCGGCGCCCACGTCGTTGACCACGACTCGCGCGCCGCGCGCCGCCAGCAGGTGCGCATAGGCGCGTCCCAGACCGTTGGCGGCGCCGGTCACCAGCGCCACTCGACCATCAAAGCGCATTTCACCCATGGTTGACTCCCAAGCCTCGCGTCCGTTCGCGGCGTGCTTCCGCGCGCCTAATATGCCGCACTTGCGGCTGGAATGGTAACTGTTCAAGCGCTCGCTCTGGTCCGCGTTGCGCGCCTGCATGCCGCAAGGCGTAATGACTTCAGGATGGAAACGTTCGACGTGGTGATCCTGGGGGCCGGAGCGGCCGGGCTGATGTGCGCGATGACCGCCGGCCAGCGCGGCCGGCGGGTGCTGCTGCTCGACCACGCCGCGCAGCCGGGGGCCAAGATCCTGATCTCCGGCGGCGGACGTTGCAACTTCACCAACCTGGAGGTAACGCCCGAGCGTTTCCTGTCCGCAAATCCGCATTTCTGTAAGTCCGCGCTCAGCCGTTACACGCAACGCGACTTCATCGCGCTGGTCGAGCGCCATCGCATCCGCTACCACGAGAAAACCCTGGGCCAGTTGTTCTGCGACGGCTCGGCGCGCGAAATCCTCGCGATGCTGCTGGCGGAATGCGCCGCCGCTCACGTCGATCTCCGCGTGGGCCATAGCGTCGGCGAAATTACCCGCCCCGATCGTTTCTGCGTCGACACCAACCGGGGTAGCTTCATCGCGCCCGCCCTGGTGATCGCCACTGGCGGCCTGTCGATCCCGAAGATGGGCGCGACCGGCTTCGCCTACGATATCGCGCGCCGCTTTGGTCTGCCGCTGATCGAGCCGCGGCCGGGACTGGTGCCTTTGAAGTTTACGGATGAAACGCTCGGCCTGTGCCGGCAACTGACCGGGGTTTCAGTTGAGACGGTGGTTTCATGCGGCCGCCAAAGCTTCCGGGAAAATATCCTGTTCACCCATCGCGGCCTGTCAGGTCCGGCTATCCTTCAGATTTCCTCGTACTGGCGCCAGGGCGATACGATTTCGATCGACCTGGCGCCGGACCTGGACGCGCAAAGTTTCCTGCGGGACCGCAAACGTGTCCGTCCCAAAGCCGAACTCAAAAGCGTGTTGGCCGAGATCCTGCCCACGCGCCTGGCGCATGCCCTTGCGGAGATGGCGCCGTCGCCCGGCCCGATTGCGAACCTGCCCGATCGCAGTCTCGCCGCGATCGCGCAGCGGCTCAAGCGCTGGCAGATGAGGCCGACTGACTCCGAAGGATGGGCCAAGGCCGAGGTGACCGCGGGCGGCATCGACACCGCCGGGCTTTCCTCCAGAACCATGGAGGCGCGCGAGGTCCCTGGCTTGTACCTGATCGGTGAGGCGGTCGATGTCACCGGCTGGCTGGGTGGCTACAACTTCCAATGGGCGTGGTCCAGCGGCTGGTGCGCCGGCCAGGCGCTGTAACGAACCACCGTTTGCAGCTCGAAAGTCCGTGATCGGGGGAGATAACAGAGAGGGAGCAGGCTGCGCAGACTTTTTCCGCAGCTTGCTGGGCTATTTGACGGTTCATCGCCGCCTACGGTATAGCTCTCGCGCGGGGCACCTATGATGGCCGACAATCTCCAACGGCTGAAAGCCATTTCGAATACGATTGCGATAGTGGGCGTGGGCGAGACTGATTACGCGTTGGACTACCAGGCCAGTCGCTCCGGAAACCCCACCACCGATCACTTCGGCTTTGGCATCAGGGCCTTCAAGGCGGCGTTGGACGACGCCGGCTTGAAACGCGATGACGTCGACGGGATTATCGCGTGCTCGCTTCCACTGGGCCGGCTGGTGGAGCTGCTGGGAATGGAACCGCGCTTTAGCGCCTCCAGCTTCGATCCCGCCACGGCTTTGATGGTGGCGATCGACGCGATCCGCGACGGCCTCGCGCAATGCGTCGCCTTGATTAAGTCGCTCAACTACCGCAGCGCCTCTACTCAGTTCGGCGGTCCGCAAGCGATGGGGGCGGACACGCCATTCTATGTGTACTATCGGCCCTGGGGCTTCACCTCTCAGGGTGCGTTCGATTCCGTTGTCGTACAACGCTACATGGAGATATATCGCCTCACTCATCGCCAACTCGGCATGGTCGCGGTTGCGGAGCGGGAATGGGCGAGGATGAATCCGCGGGCGATAATGCAGCGTCCGATGACTATCGACGACTACCTGCGCTACCCCTTCGTGGCCGAGCCGCTACGAGTGCCCGACTATTGCCTCATCAATGACGGCGGCACCGCGGTAATCGTGACCACTGCCGAGCGCGCCCGTAAGATGACTCGGCATCCGCTGGTTACCGTCAAAGGATTGGGGTGGGGCGAAGAAAACGCCGCGATCAATCAATTGCGTCCCAAGCTGAATTTCAGCCGCAAACAGATGCGCCAGGCAGGCCAGCAAGCCTACAATATGGCCGGACTCGGTCCGAAGGATATCGACGCGTTTTACTATTACGATAATTTCAGCGGCGAACTGTTCTATATCCTGGAGAATTACGATTACTGCGAAGAGGGTAAAGCGGCCCACTTCATCGAGACCATGGGAATCGGACCCGGCGGTAAATTTCCCGTCAACTCCTCGGGCGGGATGATCTCCGAATCATACATGCAGGGCTGGAATGCCCAGGCTGAGGCGGTACGTCAGTTGCGCGGGGAAGCGGGACCTCGTCAACTGGCCAACTGCCGCCATACTCACTACGTTTCCAACACCGTCCAGAGGGCGACTTCGCTGATTCTGGAGAGACAGTGATGCCGATGTGGATTATAGGTCCATTCAGCACGCAGTCCGAGCTTGGCCGAATTGAGGAGAAGCATCGGTGAGCGAACCGCAAATCCGGCCCTCCCCCGTAATGGGTCTTTATGACGGTCCATTGTGGGAATACGCGAAGCGCCAGGAATTACGGCTCCAACGCTGCTCCGATTGCGGCGAGTTTCGCTATCCTCCCGGTTCGCATTGCCCCAAGTGCCTGTCGGAGAATTTCCAATGGACCCGCCTTAGCGGACGCGGCCGCGTATGCGCCTGGTGCGTGTTTCATCGTCAGTACTTTCCGGAGATCCCGGTCCCTAATACGGTCGTGCTCGCCCAGACCGAGGAAGGCCCGATTATTGTGGCCAACCTGGTGGGAGCCACCCCCGACGTTCTGCGCCTTGATCTGGCGGTTGAAATCACCTTCGAGCCGGTGCGTTGGGCCAGCGGAGGCGAAGGCATGATCTTCCAGTGGCGGGTGGCCAATTAGCTTTCCGCCGATATGTAGCTGAACAGTCCCGCTCTGCTGGTGATCCGCGCTGCGCATCCTCACGCCCTCACCGCGAAATAGATACCATCATCTATATATACTTCTCAGTAAGCAATGCTAGTTTTTCTGCATCCTGCTAGAACTCTACAACCATTGCATGGTCGGTTAAGCTTAAAGGAACCGAGCTGACGTTTTTGAGAGTATGAATTGGAGTGCTTCCAAGCGTGATGTCGTAAACGTTGACGGTCGCAAAAGACCCGCCCAAGTTTACCGTTACCTTATCAGAGCCCTCACCGACTGGCCGGTCGTCCCACACCGCTAGTTCATGTAATCCGCCGCTCTTTTGCATTAGCAGATCGTGAACGGTAACGGGCTCGCTCGCAATGGAATAGTTCACCGGTGTTGGCGTAAACGCTGACGAAGTATCCGCCAGAATAGACGTGAGGTTGTGGGTATAGGTGCCCAGTGGCTTTGGATTCACGGTCGATGTGCCGTTACTCGAAGTGAAGAAACCCCAAGGACCTTGACTTTCGTCGAACAGCATGAAGACGAAGGTATTCCGCCAGCCCAGCTTTACCGCCGACAAGTAAACGTTGGTCAGCAGCTTACCTTGCTGGTCCGGCGTGATTGAGCCATCAGTTGGCCAGCCGGTTTCAGTCGTCACCTTAGGAATCGCATCACATGCGCTGCCGAATGGTGTCGCCGTAAAGCCCTTGTTCCAAGTGCTCCGGCAGTACTCGCCCGCCAGGTTGTCCCAAGGGCCGCCCGCGGTAGATTCGGCCAGCCACGCCTGGTTATCGGCGACCGACCTTTGATTATTGCCTTTCACGTAATTGTGAAGGTTGGCTACGTCGGCAAACCCCGACAGGAATTGTAGATTTACGTTGTCGGGCTCAGCGCCCGGCTCCGTCATGTCCCATAGCTGCTTGCCCGCCAAAGCGGAATCACCGTGGACCATCGCCAGCTCGGCTGACATGTAGGCTGCGCATGGGGCAAAGGACCCACCAGTAGAACAAGTAGCGCCATGGTACTTAAAGTTGAAGTTGTTAGGTTCGTTCGGACCTTCCGCCGCCAGCATCGCACCGCAACTGGCCAGCTGGTCATATTGGGCTTTCGTGAGCGCAATATTGTTTGGATCCGCGTCCACGATGGGGAGCTCAACCACCATTGCGCCAGTCGCTGAGTGGATGGTGCAGAGATCTGCGATTAGCGCGGTGTTGTGCGTTCCATCTTCGCGAATGTTGCGAATACCGGTGTACCGAAGTCCCGCTTCGATGGTTGCCGTTGATTCAATTCCCTGAATGTGGTGGGTGCACACGCCCATCGTGTTAAGGAAGTCATTAGCCTTGACCGGATGCCCAATCCAGTTCTGCGCCCAGGAGGGCCCGCGGAGGCCCATTAAAAGGCCTCCGCAGAGCATGACCAGGAGAAACGTTGTCTTGCGTTTCATTTATTCACCTACTGAGGCTGCCAAACCCTCACGAGTGGTACGATATTGGGATGCGAGCTAACTGAATCTCCAAGGCCCGATAAGACCGGAAGGCACGGCTGTAATCGAACAGAATATATTGTTCCCCGAGGGCAGCAAAACCCCATAGCACCTATTGCGACCGGCCTATTAATGGATCACACCGCAGGCGATCCGCGCGCCTCCGCCACCCAGCGGCGCCGGAGTGTCGGAGTAATTATCGCCGCCGGCATGGATCATGATCGAGCGCCCGCGAACCTGCTCCACAGTAAGATGGGATGCGGTGACAGCCTCGGTCGCATCGCCCCGACTATCAACCACAAGCACCGGCAGGTCGCCGCGATGGCCGGCGGTGCTGAGCGGTCCCAGATGCTTTTTGGTATGTGCAGGATCGTAGTGACCGCCGGCGGCGAAGCCTGCGGCCGGTTTGCCTTGATTCATCCCGGGCCCGCAGTCGCCCTTGTCATGAATATGAAGCCCGTGCTGTCCGGGCGGCAACGCGGAGAGCTTGGGAGTGATCACCAGGCCATGGGCGCTGTCCATAAAGGTCACCGTCCCTAAGGACCCGCCGACGCCAGTGGCACTAATCGAGTTGATCGTGGCCGTAGCGGTCGCCGCACAGGCGGTGCGCGTCCGAACCAAAAGAAAGCTTGCCACAAACAAACCCAGGATCGTGATTGACCTCAAGCGAAATTGCATGTTGGGACCTCCTGTTTTGCAAGTCTGCTCGACGGTAATTCGTTAGTTAACCCGGAATTTCCATTCATGGTTTACAAGACGCGGCAATAGTCAATGGTCGATGCGGTACTTATCACGACAGCGACGGTATCATCGGTCAGCTCCGCATATCGAATCGCGGTCGCGGTGAGCGACGTGCGACAAAGGTTCGCCATCGACTCGAACACTTCGTTCACGGCGGGATTCAACAGAGAATTTCCTTTCTGAACTCTGGAGAGCTGGTCAGTGGCGACCATTCTGGAATGGTGATCAGGACTTCGCTATTTTTAGATTAGGCGCGATTCTGATGAAGCGCGGGGTTAAGCTGCCATCCGAGTTCTTGCCCGCGATCAGAGTGATCTTCGTCCCGGGCTTCAGCGCGTCGCGGCCTACAACTTCGATGACACTGACAGTTACGCCTGGCTGGATCTCAATCTCGGTTTGGCCGCCCTTGTAACTGACCTTGATTACATTACCGTCCGTGATCCCTGCCACGTGCTCGATGTTGCCGTTGGTCATGGTGGTTTTCGGAGCACCACCCCAAGGATAGTGGCCTTCGCCCACCCCGCGCATCGATTCAGGCAGGATGTTGATCTCTCTCGCGCGCAGCTTGCCGTCTGGGCCCTCGACCGCGGTGCAACCAATGAACTGGCCGGCCTTGACATCGGCAACCGTCGCCGTCCGGGAGCGCACAACGCTCAGGTCGGCGGGCAATGTAAGCGACAGCTCCTCTCCCGTATCTGTTTTAACCGTCAGTTTTTGACCCTCTAGCTTTTCGACGGTCGCACCGGTCCGCAACATCTTGGCGGGCGCCTGATCTTGGGCGAACACCGGTATGGCGATAGTCAGCGTGAAAGCAATAGCAAGAAGACGGGTTAGCATCGCATTTTCAGCCTTTGGCAATTCTGCCCACGGTTCGAATTGATCGCTGCAACTGGCAGCCATCATCCTTTAAACCGAAATTTCGATTTTGAATCCTCATTCAGACTCGCACCGACGCCAGGCGGTTTGCAAACGCGCAGCTCGAGCCTGGTTTTGAGTCCAGAGGGAGGGCTTTCCATGGTGCCGCAAACAGACCAGTTTTGCCTCGCGTTGCCATAAAACACCCAAAACTGGTGCTTTTCCGAGCGAGTTCCCTCACACCCTTATTCCTTTCCCTCCATATCTCATCACCGGAATCGGTTCCGCTCCGCCGGCCGCCTATCCCGCGGGCGATGGCAGCATCGCGATCCTTTCAGCATGCTGCTAAAGAGCCGCCGCGTCAGATGACTCTCGGCCAGCATCGCGCGCGTTTCTTGTGGGCAGCGGGTCTCGCCTCGACAGGGGCCTTGTCCCGGCCCCTGAACCGGCCGGGAACTGGTTTCTTCGGCTTCGCGGCCGGCGGCTCCGGCTGTTTGGTGGGCGAAATCGTGCGCACGGTAGACCGGGACGGCCACGAACTCCAGTCCTTCCTCGATGCAATCATCGATCGCTGCGGACAAGCCAGCGCGCCGGCGCCCCAATGCGAGCTGAGGACCTGAGGTCCGCTGCCTAGCAAGACAAAGGAAGGCCTTGGGCGCATCGCTCGCCGACGCCAAACCCAAAAACCGGAGGCAGGCCGGGACGACGACGAGTTGATGACGGTGCGTGAGCTCGCCAGCTATCTGAATTGCCACTACATGAGGATCTACAAATCGGTCAGAACTGGTGATCCCCCCGCGTTTCGCCCGGGCTCGAACTTTGCGTTTGCAAACCGCCTGGTTAGCTGGTGGACCGACTCAGAATTCAAAATGGAAATTCCGGCCAACACATGAACGGGAACTTTTTGATCACCTACAACGTTTAACGTTTGTATTGCGAACGGGGTGATCGCAGGCCGTCCGTTTGTGTCCGGCGCGCCACGGCTAGAGCATCAGCGATAACAACGGGTTGAGCGAGTGCTTCGGCGACATGAAACATGGGTGAGCGGCCGGGTATCTTACGGATGTACCCTTTCACTGCGGGAATGCCTTTCTTCGCACGATCTGGTTTCCGCCCTGGAGGCCGCGAGTAACGCTTTTAAACGCTCGAGGAGGTACAACTCGATGATGTACTTTATTAATTATCGTTCAATGCGGCTGCTGCTCGGAGCGGTATTTTTGCTGGCAATCGCTACGCCAGCCGCCGCACAGTACGAGCAGGAGAATCTTGTCTCCGACATAACGGGATTGGCTAAGTTCACCGACAAGAACCTGCTTAATCCATGGGGCTTGGTCAATCCGCCGGGTGGTCCCCTTTGGGTTTCGGACAACAATGCGGGGGTCTCAACGCTTTACAACGGTGACGGCACGGCGCTGCCGTTGGTCGTCACAATCCCGCCTCCGAAGGGTAGTACCGCCAAAGGCACCCCCACAGGTGTGGTCTGGAACGGCACGCAGGGCTTTGTCCTGAGCGGCAATTTTCCGAGCCTGTTCATCTTCGATAGCGAGGACGGAACCATCAGCGGGTGGAATTTCAATATTGACCTCCACAACGCCATCCGCATGGTTGATAACTCATCCTCCGGCGCCGTTTACAAGGGTCTCGCACTCGGAAGCAACGTTTCCGGCACGTTTCTATACGCCACCAATTTCAATAGTGGCGTGGTCGAGATGTATGACAGCACTTTTAAGCTGGTTGGCTCCTTCACTGACGACGATGTTCCGCATGGTTTCGCCCCTTTCGGTATCAGGAACATCAAGGGCAATCTCTACGTAACGTTCGCGCTGCAAAATGGACCCAAGCATGATGACGTCCCGGGACCGGGCAACGGTTTCGTCGACGTGTTCGACACCAACGGCAACTTGATCCATCGCTTTGCTTCGCGGGCCGAGCTCAATTCGCCGTGGGGTCTGGCGCTGGTTCCGGCGGATTTTGGAAAGTTCAGCAACCAACTGCTGGTCGGCAATACCGGCGATGGGACGATCAATGCGTTTGACCCTGAGTCCGGCGAGTTCGAGGGCAAGCTAAGGGATGAAGGTAAGCCCATCTCCAACGACCGCCTTTGGGCGTTGTGGTTCGGTGACGGAGTAACGAATGGCGCCCCCAATCAGTTATTCTTTACTGCCGGCATCAACGCTGAGGCTGATGGCTTGTTCGGCGTGATAACGCCGGAAAAGCCGGAGCACAAAAAGCACCACCACGACGATGACGATTGATAGTACATCCGCCTTCGGCTTGGTGGAGGCATGTCCACAGAGCCGAGCCGGACGAGCGCAGCAGCGGATTTCTGCTCAATCCGTCTCCGCGGAAAACCAATCCCGGAGGCTGATCCGGCGTGGCAGCACGGATCTGTGACGGAACCGGATGGCCGGTCTGGCGCTTACGGTCCTGCTCTACCCGGCGGGCGAACCCGACGTGATGCGCATCGTGCATCCAGGCGCGCGGCCGGCCGTCAAGTCCAAGCTTGAACGGGCGGCGACCCGGACCGCTTCAAGGACCTGCGCGACCCAAGCCACTACGCAGTCGGCAAGGAATTCAGCCGCGCTGATCGAACACTGGGAGATCGAGCACGGCCAAGACGCTGGGATGGCGCGCACGATACGCTCGCACATGCGCGGGGGCGCACTCGCATCTGTACTGGACGGGCGCCGGCCGGGCCGTTCTGCGGGTGCAGTTTCGCCAGTTGGGCATGACAGGATGTTGCGGCGCGCGGAAGACGCCTTGCGCGGCAGCCAAAGATCAACGGTCGGGCCCACCGCCGCCGCATAGCTCAGATCTTCAGCGGGGCTGCCGCGTATCGCTGCGGCTCCTTCACATGATAATCTCCGTGCGCATGCGTCGCGTGTCGCCAGCGGCTAAACCGCCCCGGTCCAAACCCAAAGCGTCCAAACCCAAAACCTTCGCCTTGCATTGGGGCTCCGGGGTTGTCGCGGAAGAAGTTCAGGTCCTCAGCCGCTACCATCGGCCGGCCATCCAACTGCTGGAATTCACCGCAGGCCAGACCGAAGGGGCGTTGCAGATCAGGTTCTGCTATTACGACCATCGCGGCCGGTTCCAGCGCTCACCCCTCATCGTCGACGAGGAAAACCTCGCCGCACTAGCCCACGCGTTGAAAGCCGCGCCCAGACTCCGCGCGATGCTGCGCCGCCTGGTCGCCTGAAGCAAACCGTCGCGTGGTTGCGCGGGCGGTCTTGCTCACGGATGCCCCGACACGATCAATGTGCGGTACCGTTGGAGCGCCTTAAGATGGTCTCGGTCGGATCTCAACCCGATGTATCCGTCGGGGCGCACAGCGAAAAGGGTGGTGCCCCGGACACCGAGGAGATCAGCCGCGGCGGGTTCCAAGCGCCCGATACGGTCGGCCAGGTCGGGGCCCGCGCTGAAGGCGAAGGCGGTTTCGAACAGGACCGAGCCGGTGGCGAGATCCTGAAGGGCCGCGAGCAGAGGGGCGAGCTCCGGACCTCGTGTGGTTGGACCGCCGAGCAGCACCAGAGTATGGCCGGCACGGTGAGTGAGTTCGTGAAGTGGACGGCGCCCGCCGTCCCATGGCTGCACCGCTATCGTGTCGGGAAAACGCTGCCCAGGGCCCGGATAACTGTTGGTGTCGCCGACGACGATTGAAGATCCGCAGCAGTCCACGTTCAACTCGGTCTCCCCGACTACCTCGTGATGTTTGGCCGCGGAGCCAGCCAGGACCACTCTCATAGACTGGTCGCGGCTGTAACGTTCCCCCGGGTCCGTGAGCGTTTGGGCCTGCTCGGTGGCATCGCCGGAACGCGCAATCATCTCGGCGACGGGGCGCCGCTCCGCCTCGTAGCTGTCGAGCAGGGCCGGTTCGGCCGCGCCTTGGTAGACCAGGGCCAGTTTCCAAGCCAGGTTGACCGCGTCCTGCAGGCCGCAGTTCATGCCGTGTCCTTCGGCAGGGGAGCAGAGATGCGCCGCGTCGCCGGCCAACAAGACCCGGCCTGCGCGGAACGTGGCGGCCACCTTGGTGTGGCACTGAAATCGCGTCGGGTCCTCCACATCAGCGAAAGACGCGGCGGGTTCGTAGCGGCGAATGGTCGATGCGGCATCGGCGACCAGATCCGACTCCGGCGAACTCGGTCTCAGATAGACGCGCCAGCGCCGGCCGGGAAGCGCGGTCAAAATCACCGGGAGTTGATCGAGGTAGACGAAGACGGCATCGTACCGGTTCGCCCAGCCTTGCAGCGTGGCGTCGAAGACGGCCCACGGTTTGGCGATGTCATGGCCCTCGAAACCGATGCCGCTGAGTTCGCGCGTGGGGCTATGGATGCCGTCGCAGCCCACTACCCAGCGCGCCTCCACCTGGTAGCGGCGGCCGCCGCGCTCGATCTCGGCCAGCACGCCTTCAGGCCGCAGCGTCAGCCCGACCAGCCGGGAGGAATGGATCACCTCGCCGCCCTGTTGGTGGAGGTAGTCGGCAAGGATGGACTCGGTGACCTCCTCCGACACGCCGAGATTGAACCCGTAGATACTTCCGCAGGTGGAGAGATCCATCGTTCCGAGCAACTGGCCCCCGGAATGGATCTGCACGACTCGCTGTTTGGTCCCGGCGTCGAGGAACCTTTTGATGAGTCCGAGCGACTCAAAGACCTCGAGTGATCGGGGATGCACCACGGTCGCGCGGTCCCAGTGAAGCGGCGCCGAGCGGGCATCAATCAACTGGCACGGCACACCGCGCCGCCGAAGCTCCGCAGTGAGCAGCAGTCCGGTCGGACCCGCCCCGACAACAAGCACGGGCCGCCCGCTGCTTGCGTGGTCCGAATCAGGGTCCTGCACTACCTTTTCTGAACAGTCGTCGGAATCCGTCACTTCGCTCCTCTCGTATCGCTAGCGACTCAGCGCATGCTCGGGCTCACCGCCATGAGCACATCCTCGTTGGAGATCCGGCTCAAGGAGTGGCGTCCGATCCGCTCACGAAGAGCCAATGCCCACGAGCACAATCTACTCCAGCATCGAGCTGGCAAAAACCCACACTACCGAACAGCCGCGTCGATAGTCGGCGGCAATTCCCATTCGATCCCCGCAATTGAGTGAAGACACGATTCGGACTTTAAAGCACGCTAAGCAGCAGCCGCGAAGTCATGTGCACGGGTCCGGAGCGCCGGAATTGATCTGGCCCGAGGGTCGGCGAGGTGTCCCAGTGGTAATTACCGGTTAAATTGATGTGTTCCCAGCCCAGTGGCGACAAATGGGCCAAATCACCTGGTTCCGGATGTAGCCCCTGTTTGCGTAGGTGATCGACGGCGCGCTGCAGGTAGGTCGTATTCCATAGAATGATGGCCGCGATCGAGCAGGTTCAAACCGCTCGCGCGGTGGCGCTGTTTTTCATAGGAGCGGTTGCGGATTTCGCCGAGCCGGTTGAAGAATACGGCGTGGCGGAGCGCATTTTGCTGCTCAACCTTTTTGAGTCCGACGTGGCTGCGACGGCGCAGTTCGGGGTCCTGCAGGTGCTTTATAGGGTGCGCAGCGAGCGGATGCTGATGGAGCAGTTGGACTACAATCTGTTGTTTCGCGGGTTCGTAGGAATGAATATCGACGACCCGGTGTGGGATGTAACGGTATTCACCAAGAACCGCGAGCGGCTGTTGGCGGCCGACGTCGCCAAGACCCTGTTTGCTGAGGTTGTGGAGCAAGCCCGCAGCCGGGATCTGCTCTCCACCGAGCACTTCACGGTTGACGGCACCGTGATTGAGGCGTGGGCCAGCCACAAGAGCTTCAAATCCAAGGAGGGGCCCGACCAACAACCGCCCGATGACCCCGGCAATCCCACGGTTGACTTCCATGGCGAGCGGCGCAGCAATGCCACTCATCAATCGACCACCGACTCCCAAGCCCGGTTGGCGCGCAAGGGTCCGGGCAAGGAAGCCAAGCTGAGCTACGCCGGACATGTGCTGATGGAGAACCGCAACGGCATAGCAGTCAACGGTTGCGTGACCCAGGCCGACGGCCTTGCCGAACCGCAAGCCGCGCTGGCGATGGTGGAGGAGATCCCCGGCGAGCACCGGGTCACCCTGGGCGCCGACAAAGGGTATGACCGCAAGGAGTTTGTCCAGGAGCTGCGCGACCACCAGGTAACTCCGCATATCGCGTGCAAGCAGACCAGCATCATCGATGCCCGCACTACTCGTCATCCGGGCTACGTGATCAGCCAGCAAAAGCGAAAGCGGGTGGAAGAAATCTTCGGTTGGGTCAAAACCGTCGCTGGCCTGCGCAGGACTCGCCATCGCGGAGTGGCCCGAGTTGGATGGATGTTCACCTTCGCCTTGGCGGCCTATAACCTGGTGAGGATGCGCAATATGGCGGCGGCATAGTTGCGCCCAGCGCACCCGAAGGACCCGAAAATGGCCTTGCGGAGCCATATAAAAGCCATCAGATTAGCCAATAAACGCCCGAGGCGAACCACCAATCCCGATCAAGTACTAACTTCGTCCCTGAAAACGAAAGCTTCAGGAAGGAAATTCGTTCAAAACCCTATTTTTCCGCAGCCTGCTAGGGATCTCGATCGGTTTTGAGGTCACCAGCAAACGCCGCAGAGGCTTCCCCTCAGAGACGGAAGTCAAGCGCGGAGAACGATTCGTACACGGCGACAAGGAGCTAATCGAGAAACTCGGCCGCAATGACCCATGTCCTTGCGGTTCTGGCCGGCGCTTTCAAACTATGTTGCCTTAGCAGCGGCCGTTACGATGGCGCGATCCGCAACTATCACTTTTAAGGAATGAAGAGAGGCGGGGCATCGAAGAGATGTCCCGTCCTTTTACCACCGCGTTACAGCGGATCAGGTCTAAGCAGAGATTAACGCTGTCCGCCTATGGCGTCCGCAAGTGGACGACTCAAAAAAGAGGTACCGCCCAGCCCGCGCTATTTAGTCAATAGGCGCAAGTTCCGCTATCATACTGATCAAGCCTGCGGCGAAACGGCGCGGGAGCGCTCACTGGACGAGACCCAAATCCCCACCTGTGTTCTCGATGTCTCGCGGACCCCCCTGTTCAACCCAGTGCAGTAGCACAACCGACTACTTCGAAACTGTACCCGCAAGGTACGTCATCGCAATGCACCTTGACAAGACTGTATTAAGCTGGAATTGTCTCGTTAAGCTTATCCAGATCGCGCCGTAGCCCAAGCGGTTTCGCAGGTATTAAACGAGGATCGCCAGTCTCGGCCCGCCAAAGGTCGCGCGGCAGGTGAATGAGCGACTCGATCAAGTGGTTCTTGAGACTCTTGGGGCAAAGCCGCTGCCCTAATGCACTGCGTAGAGGATGTTGTCATCAGCCGACCCGACGTAGATCGTCCCGTCAGCACCCACCGCCGGCGACGAAATTACATCACCAGCAGTGCTGAATTTCCACTTCTGGCTGCCATCCGGACTGACTGCATACAGGTTAAAACCGTCCGACCCGATATAGATCGTCCCATCAGCGCCCACCGCCGGCGAGGACTCTACGTTACCGGCGGTGGTGAATTTCCACTTCTGGCTGCCATCCGGATTGACTGCGTACAGGTTACCATCGAACGATCCGACGTAGATCGTCCCGTCAGCACCCACCGCCGGCGAGGATAATCCGAAGCCAGCGGCGTGGGTGGTGAATTTCCACTTCTGGCTGCCATCCGGATTGACTGCGTACAGGTTACCATCGAGCGACCCGACGTAGATCGTCCCGTCAGCACCCACCGCCGAGGAGTCTACAGAATAACCGAAATCGAGTTCCAATTTCCACTTCTGGCTGCCATCCAGATTGACTGCATAGAGGTCGCCAACGTCCGACCCGACGTAGATCGCCCATCAGCACCCACCGCCGGCGAGGAGCGCACTGAATAAGGGAAAGAGGTCTCGAACCATTTCCACTTCTGGCTGCCATCCGGATTGACTGCATACAGGTTACCATCGTCCGACCCGACGTAGATCGTCCCGTCAGCACCTACCGCCGGCGAGGAACGTACACGATCGGCGGTGGTGAATTTCCATTTCTGGTTGCCATCCGGATTGACTGCATACAGGTTACCATCGTCTGACCCGACGTAGATCGCCCCGTCAGTACCCGCCGCCGGCGAAGATAATACCAAACCGCCAGTGGTGAATTTCCATTTCTGCACTCCGGTGTCGCTCGCGGTGCTGAACGGGCTCAGTCCGGTATGACGCGGATTCTGGCGGAACATCGGCCACGCTGCGGTTTTTGGAGTCGGCGTAGGTGTTGGCGTGCGCAACAATGGGGAGGGCAATGTACCAGAACTGGACCCGCCGCATCCCTGCAGTCCTGCTAGCAATGCTGCGGCCGCTATGCAGAGGATCGTCTGTGCTTTAAGGCTAAGCATCTTTCTCCCTTGGGACACATGACCTTGCCAGACTGGTGCCGCCTGGAACTTGCAGTCTTGTCCGAGCTATCGTCGTTTGCTGTTTTGTAAGGAGTTGACAGCGGCAATGCATCCCCCCTCTCGTCATGCTGGCCAAAAGGGGAGCGTGACGTTCTCGATTCTTTGGCCGGAAACGACCGTTCCGTTCGCCTGTGGTCACGAATTTGAAATGACTTTGGATCGGCTGAATGGTTGCGTGGTGGCGCGCCACGGACCGACCGCAATGACGATATCGTTATCAAGGTTACGCCTGATGGTTGCAGGTCGATCAGACCGGAGTTGAAACCGTACACCCGTGAGTCGATCAGCAAAGCCATCAGGCGGACCCTCGCTTCCGGTTAAGGGATGCCTTTGAATCGCCGCACAATGCGACCGACCATTGAGATGTTTAGCGAAAACTGCCCTGATTTGCAAATCACAGCAATCTGCGTATTGTAACGTTGGTAGTGGGTTAGGAAGAAGCTTGAGCACAGGCGCGCGGTCTGGCTTACCGCGAGCCTCTTATCTCCACCCTCGGCGGAATCCCGCTGCTTTTAATTTAAAGCGACGGCCTCGATATCGGGCCCGTTTAGCGCGTATCGCACCAAGCGCGACGGATTGCGGGATCCCATGCAGACTGTCACGCATTTTTCCAAGCCATACGGGACACTTGAAGAACGCCTTGCGACCTTGAGGAGTAGCTCCCTGCCCAAATGCTTTTCTACAACGTTCAATCTCAAGATCGAGGTCACGAAGTGAAAGCTTAGTGACCGACCTCCCCGGTCTCTGGGACACCCAAGCTTTTTCCCATGTCGCCTAATTTACGGTCCAACAAGGACACTTGCGACAGTACCTATTTCATGGATCGCGGTTGTATAAAATTCCTCTGGGCTAATGAAGATTTCCCGCAGCGGTAAAGTGATGCGGTCGGTAATCGAACTGTAAAAGGCCTTGGAACCGCTATACTGAATCTCTGGCGGATTCGGCATACCGCGGTCAGTCTTTATCAGGAGGATTCATTCGTTCGGGTCGACGCAAAGGGGCGAGTCCTCGATCGAATTTCTGTTACCGAGCGTCGAGCGGTCGCGTGTGTTCTTGGGGGCCCGATCGACGTACTTGTTCTGCATCAACGCTGACACCACTCACGAAGGACTCTTGAGAGGCAGGTCAACAGCTCGCGCGGACGCGATCGATGTCCGCGTCGAGGGTGCGGGATACCCATAAGACATAGAGGCAGAAGAGACCACAAGACGCATGCCGGTTTGGTCAAAAAACGTCGAAAGGTCCCGTTGAAGCATCCCCTCGGATTCGAAGATAGGACTTGCTGATTTAGGACACCGCCACCGACCAGCACCCGAGTTTCTGCGGCCATCAGAACCATGCTCAAATGGATCAAATGGATCATTAGACGGGTGAGACGTGCTCAAAAGGGTGAATGGAAGGGTGACATGAGAGTGACACGGCGGAAGACCAAACGTTATGGCGTCCTTCCAATGTCGAATTGTTTAGTGTTTTCGGGGATTTTTTGGTGAGCCGTCCGGGACTCGAACCCGGGACCCTCTGATTAAAAGTCAGATGCTCTACCGGCCTGAGCTAACGGCTCACCGCGGGGAGGTGCCGGGAGAATTTATTATCTTACGGGCTTTCCTGCCCATCGCAAGCGGCAGGTTTGAGGGCCTTAGCTGGGTGCGGAAAAACCGTTTTTCGTGGGCAATCCTAATGTTGGGTGCTTCCGCACCCCTGTTAGGCACCGGAGGGGCTTGGGCACGGCTGGGCTGATTAAGCCGGCCGGGTTGTGTCACGTCTTTTGGCGAGTATCCGAGAGCGACTCGCACCTAACTGCCGAGGGCCTGGCGGATGGTATGCAGAATGAACAGGAAGTCGCGTGATGACCGCACCTGACCCATCTTCGCCACCTGCGCGAGGACCTGCATCTCTGCGTCGGTTATGTTGTGGAGCTCTCTCAGGCTGACATCCTTGGCAAAGTTACTCCAGGCAGAGTCTTCGCCGTCCTCGGAATTCCGCTCGGTGAGAATGAGGGCCTTGGCCCCCGGATTGGCTAGCAAGAATAATTCACCGGGATCGTACCCGAGCTCCCGCGCTAGCTGGCTTACGAGTTTCTGAGACGGGTGACGCCTTCCAGTCTCAATCATCATTACGTACGTAGTCGATGTTCTGATTCTAAGAGCAAGCTCCTCCTGGGTCATGCTGAAGTGCCGGCGGCGCTTCCGGATGATGGAACCAAGGTTTGCAGTCGTTTCTTTTGACATCTGTCGGCATCTCTCAAGTTCATTTAAAGCTGCTGACATTGAGAATAACGGTCTGATTCGCGCGTCTGGAAAATCCGTGGCCGGAGCGCGGCGGCGCCCGCCAGGTGGGCGGAGAGCCGCTTGGCGCCGTTTGGGGCCGATCGGCTCCGGAGGCGAGGGATTGGCTCCTGGCGTTCTTGTAACAGGCCCATCTTGAGTCCTGTATAACGGTCTCCTATTTACTTGCATTCCGACATACCTAATGTTTTATACAAGGGAGGGAAAAATGCAACTGTTGAGCTCTTACTTATATCTTGCTGGCGTTGAGTGGCTCTGCTTTAGATGCTGTGGAGCCAACCGATCTGAGCGCTTGGAAATTGCGAACCGCGACCACCCCCAGTGCCGGTCAAACAGACCTCCAGGACCACTATTCGTAGCAGCGGCGGTAAGGAGGATTGGCAGTTGCGGCTGACTTCGATACAGGCCGCCGCGGCAAGGTATCTCAGCCCGCGGCGATGAAACTGTGCGTCCGCCAGGACGGCACGAAAACGGCGTGGGTGACGAGGAAATTGGCGCGTTGGATGGCTGACGCGGGCTACGTGGGCAGGAGTGAGGCGAAGCGGGAGGTGTCAGTCGCGCTGGCTCAGGCTCCAGGACCACACCGTGAGCCGGAACAGGGTCAGTACAAGAGGTCTGGACAAACTGGCGAAAATGGGCTACCGGACGTGCAACTGCGTCCAATGTAAGTAAGAGCTGGTGGTTGCACAGCAAACCAATAAAGTGAGGTTACCTAAGGTGATACTGAGAGCCAACTCCATCGAAAAAACGAGCATAGCTGCTGGTGTGTTCATGCCACTCCTCCTTCTGGTCGTGTTCTCGGCCAGCGCGGCTGCCCAGAACAATACCGCGTTCGGGACCAGCGCGCTTTCCGGTGTTACCACCGGCACCGCTGACTCTGCATTTGGAGACTCAGCCCTGCGCCTCGACACCACTGGAAGCCAGAACACCGCCGTCGGATATGGCGCGATGTACAACAACCAATCAGGTAACTACAACACCGCAATGGGCGTCGGCGCGCTTGACCTTGATAACGGCGACTCCAACAGCGCCTTTGGATGGAACGCGCTTGACAACAACACCACGGGAGGCAGGAATGCCGCCTTCGGGCTCGGCGCACTTATCAACAACAGCACCGGTAATTACAATACCGCTATTGGATTCAAGACCCTCGCCAACAACAACACGGATAACAATACCGCGACTGGCTACCAGGCTCTCTACAGCAACACCAGCGGCGGCGCCAACACGAGCATGGGAACCTGGTCGCTCTTTTCAAACACCACCGGCAGCAACAATACGGGCATTGGAGGCTATTCGCTCGAATTCAACGGTACCGGAGTCGCCAATACAGCGCTCGGATACGCTTCGCTTACGTCGAACACGACCGGAAGCTACAACACGGCGGTCGGCCCATATTGCATGCAGTTCAATACGACAGGGGGCGACAATGCCGCTGTCGGTTCGGGTTCCCTCCAGTACAATACCAGCGGCCGCGAAAATACCGCCGTCGGAGAAAACGCCCTCAGGCAAAATACAACCGCGTCTTTTAATACAGCGATTGGATGGAGCGCCCTTCAGAGCACTACGACGGGGGCCAACAATGCTGCGCTGGGCGGTAATGCACTGTACTCCAACACGACGGGTTCCTTTAATACGGCCGCTGGACTGAGCGCTCTTCAGAACAACACCACGGGCAGTTTTAATACGGCCAGCGGTCAGAACGCCCTCGCCTCAAATACCACCGGAATCGAAAATACCGCTGTCGGGCAGGCCGCGCTCCACAGCAACACTACCGGCAAGCTCAATACGGCCATTGGATTAAATGCGCTGCTCAAAAACACCACCGGCAACAACAACACGGCCGTCGGGTTGGGCGCGTTGGCGAACTCCACTACCGGCAACAGCAACCTTGGGTTGGGTACTAACGCCGGTGTCAATCTCACCACCGGCAGCAACGACATCGACGTTGGCAATAGCGGGGTAGCCGCGGAATCCAACACCATTCGCATCGGCACACAGGGCACGCAGACCAAGACTTTTGTCGCCGGCATCTTCGGCAGTGGGGTGACCGGCACCGCGGCAGCGGTAGTGGTCAGCAACACCGGACAGCTCGGCATTGTGACCTCATCGGCGCGCTACAAGCGCGATATTCACAATATGGACGAGGCCAGCAGCAACTTGATGAAGCTTCGTCCGGTTACCTTCCGCTACAAAGACGATCCGACCGGGGGGCGCCAGTATGGACTGATCGCGGAAGAGGTGGCCCGGGTGTATCCCGACTTGGTCAGTCGTGACGTGGGCGGCAAAGTAGTCACCGTGAGTTATCACGAGATGGTCCCCATGCTGCTAAACGAGACTCCAGAAGCAGGCTGATCAGATCGAGAAGCAAGCTCGGGAGATTGAAAGGCTCAACGCGAAAGTGGCCGAGGGGAAGGCCGAGCGAGCATCTTTCGAGCAACGCCTTTCGGCCTTGGAGCAAACGCGGGCGGCGCGCGACCCAAACCAAACCCTGGCAACGGCTCTTGCCCGGTGAAAGCGCGAGCTGGATTTTTCGGCCGCCAGTCCTTCGGGACTGGCGGCTTTCGCTCGTAAAGCAGGCCGCACCGGCGTGGGCGACCTGGCCTGATGCGATGCTGCTGGATCATCCCAGGGCGCCGTCCGCGGTCAAATCGGTTATCTGCTCGTCGCTGTAGCCCAGGAGGTCCTGAAGGATGTACTGAGCGTCGGCGCCCAGGGTTGGGGCGGCTTTGGTGACGGTTCCGGGAGTCAGCGAGAGTTTGATCGCCGTCGATTCCACGAACGTGGTGCCGTGCACAGAGTGCTCGAGTTGCACGAAATGTCCGCGATGCGCCAGTTGCGGATCGCGGCTCAAATCGGCGCTGTTCTGGACGGCGCTGGCCGGCACGCCGGCGGCTTGCAGCAAAGCTTCCGCCTGATACTGATCGAGCGTGGAAGTCCATCGTGCGACTATTCGATCGAGTTCTTCGGCGTGCGCCAGGCGGCCGGCAATCGAGTTGTAACGCGACTCGCGCTGCAGTTCGGGACGCCGCAGGACTTCGCACAGCGCCCGCCATTGCGCGTCGTTCTCACACACCACGGCAATCCATCGGTCGGCGCCCGCGCACGGATATACGCCGTGCGGCGCGAAGTTCAGATCGCGATTGCCGGTCCTGGTCTGAGCGCGGCCGTTGACCGAATAGTCGAGCAGCGCCGGGGTGAGGAAGTGGATCGACGCCTCGACCTGGGAAAAATCGATATACTGTCCCTGGCCAGTTTCGCGCCGGTAATCCAGCGCCGCCAGCAGGGCAATCGCGGTCATCCGCGGAACGACGTAGTCGGTGTAGGAATGAAACGGGCCCGATGGAGCGCGGTCGGGCCAACCGGTCAGCATGTGGAACCCGGCCATCGCGGCACCCATAAAACCCCATCCGGCGTAATCCGCCATCGGGCCGTCCTGGCCCATCAGGCTGCTGCTGAGCATGATGAGGTCGGACCGGACGCGCCGCAGCGATGCGTAATCGAGTTCCCATTTGTGCATCGTGCCCGGGGCGAACGATTCCATGCAGACCCCCGCCCAGCGCACCAGATCGAGCGCGACGCGCCGCGCGGAAGGGCGGCCGAGGTCAAGCGCGATGCTGAGCTTGCCCGCGCCCATATTGCTCCACATCGCGGAGTTTTCGGGCCCGGTTTCGTCGTTGCGAAAGGGCGGTTGGGTGCGGGCGGCGTCATAGCGGTTGGTGGGCTCGATGCGCACCACGGTGGCGCCGAAATCGGCCAGCACCCGCGTGGCCCCCGGCGCCGCCATCGCCCAGGTGAAATCGCAGATTCTTACTCCCGACAGCGGCTTTTCGTCCGTCATTAGATCACTCCCGCGGCTTGCAGCACGCGCATCCGCTCCGCGCTCAGTCCCATTTCATCAACGTAAACTTCGCGATTGTGCTCGCCGACGGTGGGCGGCCGGCGCCGGTACGCGATGGGCGTCGCGCTGAACCTGGCAAAGGGTCCGGGGTAGGCAAACGCGCGGCCGGTCTCAGGATGCTCCAGCGTTCGCCAGAAGCCCCGCGCCTTGAACTGCGGGTTGGCGAACACCTCGGGGATCGTTTCCAGCGATCCGAGTTGCAGTCCGTGTTCACGCGCGATCTCCATCAACTCGGCCTTGGTGTGTTTTTCGGTGATACTGCGCACCGCCGCGATTATCTGGTCGCGCGCGGCCTCCGGCCATTGCCCGTCGGCGATCAGCGGCCCGAGGCTTTTCACTTCGGGTTCCGCGTCCGGCTGCTGACTGCGTTGATAGAGGAACTTGTGCACCAGCTTCATGAACATCCCGACGTTCGCACCGAATGCGATCGCGAGGGTGACGTAGCCGTCTTTGGCCGGCCAGATGATTTGATTCTCGATTGGGCCCAACCGCAGTCCGCCGCGATGGCGCCGGAAGGGCGTGGCGTTGAAGTGGGTGGCGAGCGCGCCGGACTGCATCGCGATCGTTACCGACTCCTGCGCCGATACCTCCACGCGCTGGCCGCGGGCTGAACGCACGCGATGGAAATGTGCCAGCATCGCGCCCAGGGCGCCGTCGGCCGCCGCATGCAAATAGGCTTGCGGCACGCTGACGCGCAGCGGCGGGCGGTCGTCGTCTCCGGTCAGGGCCAGCGGTCCGCCGGCCGCCATCGCGACCAGGTCGCTCGCCGCGTATTGGGCTTTGGGGCCGCTGTGCCCGAAAGGCGAAATCGAAACGTAGATGAGTTTCGGATTGATCTTTGCCAGCGTATCGAAGCCAAGTCCGAGCGCGTCCATGCGTCCAGGAGGATCGGATTCAATCAGAAAGTCGGCGCCGGCAATCAGTTCAAGCAGCAGCGCTTTGCCTTCCGCCGCGGTCTTGTCGAGCGTGATCGAGCGCTTGTTGCGGTTGTAGGCCCACCAATAAAGCGACCCGTTGGGATCGGGGCGGTCGGCATAAAAAGGGGCCAGACGCCTGACCGGGGAGCCGCCCGGAGGCTCGACGACGATGGTGTCGGCGCCGAGGTCAGCGAGCAACTGCCCGCACAGCAGGCCCCGTTCGTCACTGAGGTCCAGGACCCGGTAACGCCCCAGCGGCAACGTCGATCGATCAGGATTTTCAACCATCCGCTCTCTATAGCTTTTTGCCGAGTTCGATTACACTCGCGCCAGGCCCGCTTAGATAATGCCTGAGATTATGACCTTCAAGACAGGAGGCTGATATGGACCGGCAGCAAAAGATCGATTTCGTCCGCGGTATCTGGGAGGCGTTTGCGCGAGGCGATATGAAAACTGTCTTCGCGGCGATGCCGGAAGACGTCATCTGGAAGCTTCCACAAGGAGGTCAGATCCGGGGAAAGGAGTCGATTCTCCATCTGGCGCGGTCATCGGCGGGACTGCTCAAGGGCTATCAAACCGAGATTCGCCGGACCTACTGCGACGGCGACACCGTGATTATCGAAATGACCAACCGCGCGAGAACTCAGAGCGGCAAACCCTATGCGAACGACTATTGCTTCTTCTTCGAGTTGGAGCACGGGAAGATCAAAACCATCAGCGAATACACCGACCAGCTCACGGTCAAACAGATCGTCGGCGATGCCGAGTTCGACGACCTGCAAAAGAAGATGGCGCCGGTGACGGAGCCGCGAAAGTCTTAGAGAGAAGGAAGTATGAAAGCTTACGAACTGCGCAACGAAGCGGGCGCGATGGCGCTGGCGATGGTCGAGCGGCCCAAGCCGTCGCCCGGTCGCGGCCATGTGCTGGTGCGAATCCGGGCGGCGTCGCTCAACTATCGCGACCTCATCATCAGTAAAGTGCCCCGCAGCGCGCCCCTGGTTCCATTGTGTGACGGCGCTGGCGAAGTGGTCGAGGTCGGGGAAGGCGTCAAATCGATCAAAGCCGGCGACCGCGTGGCCAGCACCTACTTTCAGGAATGGGTGTCCGGACCGCTGACCGCCGATGCGTTCCGCACGGTGTTGGGCCAATCGATCGACGGGGTGCTGGCCGAATATGTCGCGCTGCACGAACACGGCGTCGTGCGTATACCGGATCATCTTTCCTACGAGGAGGCGGCGACCTTACCATGCGCGGGATTGACCGCATGGCAGGCGCTGGTCACCGAGGGACGCATCAAGGCGGGCGATACCGTCGTGGTGATGGGGACTGGCGGGGTTTCGATTTTTGCGTTGCAGTTCGCCCTGCTATGCGGTGCGCAGCGTTATCGCCACCACCGGCAGCGATTCGAAGGTCGAGCGGCTAAAATCGCTGGGCGCCAGCGCGGTGATCAATTATAAGACGAACGCCGGACTGGGACAAGCAGGTGTTGGAGCTGACCGGAGGAGCCGGCGCCGATCACGTGGTGGAAGTCGGCGGAGCCGGCACTTTGACGCGCTCGCTGCGGGCGGCGCGCTACGGCGGATTCATCAGCCTGATCGGCATCCTGGGCGGCATCAGCGAAAAGTTCAATCCCGGCGCCATCATCACCAAAGGGGTGCGTCTACAGGGAATCTTCGTCGGGTCATTGGAGATGTTCAGGGACATGAACCGGGCGATCGCGATCAACCGGCTGCGGCCGGTGATCGATCGAACCTTTCAGTTCGACGAAGCCGCGCAAGCACTGGCATTTGTGGAAAGCGGCCGCCATTTCGGCAAGGTCTGCATCCGGGTGTAGAGGAGTCTCTCACCAGACTGGAGCGGGTCCTGAAGGGGCACCGCGCGCGGATTACGGAGTCGGAGTGACGTAGGTAACCTTTCCGGTTGCGATATCATAGACTCCGCCCACGATCGCCAACCTGCCCTTCCTGATCTCACCGCTAAAGGGGGGCGTGTTACTGATCAGCTTGACGGTAAGCATAACGTTTTCGGTAACGGTGGCGGCTTGGCGCTTCTGGAGGTCCGCGATAC
The DNA here is from genome assembly GCA_963805995.1 of uncultured Pseudomonadota bacterium. Lineage (GTDB taxonomy): Bacteria > Desulfobacterota > Binatia > Binatales > Binataceae > JAJPJA01. Next base: position 43,744 of record CAWDWL010000011.1, read on the forward strand.
TTCTGGTTGCCGCGGCCGCCGGGCAGATATTCTGCAACATCGGGCCGCCGGCGCCTTGGCCGGCGTCGCACGCCTCAAGCGACCCGTTGACCGCACCGCAGGAAGTATGACCCAAGACCACGATGATTCTGACGCCCACAGTTTGGACGCCGAAGGCGAGGCTCTGACTCATGATCGAGTCGGCGGCGGTGGTAATAGTGGGGGCGCCAACGGTGTTGCCGGCCACACGGACGACGAAAAGTTCGTTAACCCCTGTGTCGAACAGAATTTCGGGCGCCACCCGCGCATCCGCGCACGAAAGGATGGCGGCATAGGGAGTTTGTCCGATCCCCCATGGACATTGATTGGGCCGCAGGGCGGTATTGGTGGAGAAGCGGCCGTTCCCCGCAACCAATAGGTTGAAGGCAGCCCTGGGGGTGGCGGGGTTAGGAATGTTGAAGGGTGGGGTGCAAGGAGGGGGCGTCGAAACCGCGGCCGGCACGCTCTGACACAGGCCGACCGCCGCGGGGCTTACGATAAGCAGCACACTGAAGAGCTTTAACCAGATCGGAACGCGAACTGCTCGCATTGGAATTCTCTCCCCTGAATATGTCGATTCCCTTCGCCCCGTATACGTATGCGTTGGCGATGGAAAATCTCATGGCGCATAAAGCTCGGCGGTAGCCACCACCCCACCGCTGTTGTTCTGGCCTCCGGCTATCAGCACCATGCCATCGGGCAGAAGTGTAGCCGTGAAATCTTCCCGCGCGTCGGTCATATTCCCGGCCGGGCTGAAAACGCCCGTGGCTGGGACGTAAAGGTCCGCGCTCGGTACCACGAAGGCGCCGTCATCGACGCCCCCGGCGACCAGCACGTTACCCGAGGTAAGCAAAGTGGCCGTATGGAACACGCGCTGGTCGCTCATCGCGCCGGTCGCGCTGAAAGACTGCGTAGCAGGCTGGAAAAGTTCCACGGTTTGCAAGGCGTCGCTGGTGCCAAAGCCGCCCGCAATCATCACGCTGCCGTCAATCAGCAAGGTCGCCGTATGGTTCTGCCGCGGTTCGGTCATGTTCCCGGTCGTGGCGATGAAGGTGCCGGTGGCCGGATTGTAAAGCTCCGCGCTGCTCTGAACGGCGAGACTGTTATCCTGCCCGCCGGCAATCAGAACCATCCCGGCAAGGGGGCCGGCCGGGAGCAGACTCGCCGTATGATATTCGCGCGAATCGGTCATGGCGGCGGTGGTCGACGCAAACTTGCCGGTGGCCGGATCATAGAGTTCCGCGGATGCGACGATATTCCCGGCGTCATTTCGTCCCCCGGCGATTAATACCTGGCCGTTGGTCAGCGTGGTGGCGGTATGGAACTCGCGCGAGGTCACCATGTTGGTGCCGCTGCCGGGAAAAGCGCCGGTAGTCAACGTGAACTTGCCCGTCGCCGGATCATAGAGTTCCGCGGTAGCTACCACTGCGCCGGCGTTATTCAGGCCACCGCTGATCAACACCTGGCCGCCGGTCAGAAGCGCGGCGGCGTGGAATTCACGCGAGTCGTTCATGTCGCCGGTTGCGGTGAATGTACCGGTTGTCGGATCGTAGAGTTCCGCACTTGCCAGAATATGACCTGAATCATCTTCGCCGCCCGCAATCAGGACCTCGCCGTTCGCCAGCAGCGTCGCCGTGTGCCGCGTGCGGGGACTGGTCATGTTTCCGGTAGGAGCGAAACGTGAGAACGGGGTAGGTGTGGGACTGGGTATGGCCGTCGGGGCCGGAGTTGGTGTCGGCGTTACCGCAACGAAGATGGTCTGGGTTCCGTTACTGCCGCAACCTCCGGCTGCCAGCAGCAGCAGGCCCAGGACGGCGGGCAGCGCAATCGAACTGCAGCTAGGCACTTTCTCCCAAGAGACTGGTCGGAGCATAGAGATCACGCACCCCCGTTCTTAAAGAGCTATCGCTTAAGTCAGGCAACCGCCCACGTTTTTAATTGATGGTGAAAGTGATGTCAACAGGTTGTCATGTAAATCGTTCAAAAAGCTACTCGTAAATACGTAACGTGTAACCCCTGCCCCCTCGGACAAGGGGGACTGTCGAAAAACGACTGAATGGCAAACCAAGGCGGCTTGGCAACGCTGCGGGGCGGTGGAGGTTTGATTCTGTTCCCTCGCCCACATTCCGTTGTGGAAGAGGGTGAGGGTTCTGATACACCTCAAGTAATATCTAACGCGTTGGCGCAGACTGAGATTCGGTAAACGTAGGCCATCTTTGAAGTATACCTGCACCCGCACGCGAGGTAGGTCTTAGGAGTTAATCGACAGTCCCACAAGAACAAGAAGGGAGGGAACACAAAAAAAACTTCCTGTGCGGCATCTCTGCGGCAGGGTGAATGCGGCGATTGCGCCTGATAGCTGCGGCAGGGGCCGCACAATTGCCATATCGGGGCCGCGCCGCTTATCGCGACGCGGGGATTACCGGCAGCGTCAGGTACGACGCCATTCCGCTCTGATGCATCACGGTCTGCAGCGCCGGACGCGTTTCGGGGTCGGCGAAGAGGTCGTGGCCGGTGTTGTGATTGCGATCAAAGCGCGGGAAGTTGCTCGAGGCGATCTCCAGTCTGATCCGATGTCCCGCCTTGAAGACATTGGACGTCGACCACATGTCGATGGTGTATTCGTAAACCTTGTCCGGGGTAAGCAGTTGCGGTTGCGAGCGCGATTCGCGGTAACGGGCGCGGATGATGCCGTCGGTCAGGTTGCGCGCCAGGCATCCGCATTCGTCAACGTCGACCAGCTTGGCGGTAAAGTCGGTATCCGGCGCTGAGGATGACGCGAAAAGCGTCAGGCTGATGGGGCCGGTGACCTCGAGGTCTTCAGTCAGCACTTCGGTGGTATAGACGAGCACGTCGGAGCGGGCCTCGATCGCGCTCTGGTCGAATGCGCCGCCGGGCACTACCGCCGCGTAGCAGCATAGTCCGCCGCCCCGCGTGGGCACCGGATCGAGCGGATTGTAGAGGAAGGCGTCGGATGGTTCATGGCCGGGCGCTTGCGTGGACAGCGCGCCGTCGCCCTTGGCGCTATTGGCGCGGCCGCGGCTGTGCAGGTAATAGCGCTGCCATTGGGTGCGCGCCAGCGGCCATTCATTTTCGTCGCGCCAGCGGTTGTCGCCCATCACGAACAGGCGCACGGGGGGCAACTCGGTGCCTTTCTCGACGCCCTTTAGCCAGCGATCGAAGAACTTCAGCGCGTGGCCGTCCAGATCGATCGAAATCGACGCCGCGCGATAGCCGTAATCGACCTCGCCGACCAGGTTGCCCAGCGGGATGGTATGCGCCCACGGACCCAGCAGCAGGCGCTGGCCCGAGCGCGACGCCGGGGTCGCTCCATGCGCGCTCATTCCGGTGTAATTGCGGATCGTTCCGCCCTGGAAGATGTCGTACCATCCGCCGAAATTCAGCGCCGGAACGTTGATCTTGTTGTGGTAGTTTTCGATGTCGATTTTTTGCCAGTAGGAATCGTAGCTCGGATGCTCCAGCCATTCGAAGAAGAACGGCGCGCCGATTTTGAACATTTCCAGATCCTTGAGCGGCACCATCTCCATCCATTTGCGCATGTCGTCGATTCCCGCCAGCACCTCGCCCAGCGCGGACGCGGCGGCTGGATTGTCTTTGCGCTCGCGCATCAGGCGGTCGGGCGCCAGCGACGACATCGTCCAACTGACGTTGAATCCGAGCGCGAAGGCGCCGCCCTGGTAGGTCCATCCGTCATGGTAGTTGGACGCCGTGATGCACGGCACCATCGCCTTGAGGCTGGGCGGCGTCTGGGTCGCGGCCAGCCACTGGGTGGCGCCCATATACGACGGCCCGAAGGTGCCGACCACGCCGTTGGCCCAGGGCGCGTGCGCCGCCCACTCGATAGTGTCGTAGCCGTCGGTTTGCTCGACCGTGAAGCAGTTCCATTGGCCCTCGGAGTTGAAGCGGCCGCGGCAGTCGGTGACGAACACGTTGTAGCCGTGTCCCGCCACGCGGATTGGATCCATCACCGTGGCGAGCAACGGCCCGCCCTTGCCGTAGGGCGTGCGATTGAGAATCACCGGGAGTTTTTCCGCGCTGTCAGGCCGGTACAGGTCGCCCTTGAGCACCACTCCGTCGCGCATCGGGAACGATAGGTCCTTCTCAACGCTTACCTTCGCCATCGCCGGACTCCTTGTTAAGCAAGGCACTTGTAGCGCGGCGTCTGGCAATCCATCAAGCAAAAAGATGGCTGCACCGCCCGCCCTCGCGGAGATTTAACCGGTAGCGCTAACGTCGGGGCGCCTTTATGATGGTCGAGCGATGCGGCATCGGCTGAGTGGGATACTTCTCATTGTTTTCTGCTTGATCTGTTCCTCCGCCTTCGGCGCCGGGCAGGGCAAGCTCAAGCTCGACGTGCTGGACGAGCTGGGCGCAGGCGCGAAACCGGATGCCGAAATTTTCGCCAGCGACGGCAAGAAGGCTGGCGAGGTGGCGCCGGGCGCGTCGGTGGCGCTCAACCCAGGCACCTATAAGCTGGTGCTGCCGATAGTCGGCGGTAAAATCGTCCGCGACGATATTATGGTCGAAGCCGGCCGCGAGCGCACCGTTTTGATTACCAACGTGGCGGTGCTGAGTGTATCCGGCCGCAATAGCAAGGGTCAGGAGCCCGGCTATGGGGTGACGGTAACCGACTCCAGCCCGCCCCATCAAAAGGTCGCCGAGTTTCTAAGCGGCGACAAGATGCTGTTTGCTCCGCGCCAGGTGGACGTTAAAGTCGACGTGCCGCCGCAAGGCTATCTCTGGCATGCGGTGACCTTGCAGGCCGGCCATCGCGCATTTTTGGAACTCAAGGAAGAACAACCCGCGGAACTAATCGTGCGTACGCTCGCCTCCAGCAAATCGATCGATCAAAGTACGCGGGTAATCATATTTGCGGCCGGCACACAAAAGCAGGTAACGGTCAGCGCTCCGGGCCCGGAGCATCGGCTGACACTTGACCCCGGCGATTATGACATTTACGTAGAGAACCAGTCCGGGAAGGGCCGTCCCTACGTTATGGTGCGGTCGGTGCATCTGGAATCAGGACAGAAGGTCGAGCGCGAAGTGGCGCTGGACGGGGAGACAACAGCAGATGGCAAGTGAGCGGCAAAAGGAAATCAAGCGCCGGCGTCAGCGGCGGCAGAAACGGTTGCGGGCGCGGCGGCAAGAGGCACGGTCGCGAAAGCGCAAACGCAGTTAGTCAAGGAAGCCCGGGCCGGGCGCGGTCCGGGTCCGGCGCCATCCTGCGGTGGCGCCGCGCGCGCGTGGAGCCGAACACAGGACCTGAGGTCCAAGGCCGGCGCGGGTCTCGGCCCATTGCGCCATCGTAGAGAACCGGATGGCTGAATCTCCCAGCGCGGAGTCGGGCGCGGCGGCGCCGGAGCAACTGTCCCTGCGCCGCGACGTGACGGTGTGGGGCTCCTACATGTGGGGCTACGCCGACGTCGGGGCCGACATCTACACCGCGCTGGGCCTGGTGATCGCATCGGCCCAGGGCGCGGCCAACCTGGCGTTCGCGTTCGCCGGCGCCGTCTACGTATTGATCGGGCTATGCTACACCGAATTGGCGGCCGCGTACCCGGTGGCGGGCGGCGGCCATTACTTCACGCTGCGCGGACTGGGCGACCTGGGCGGTTTCGTTGCGGGAACGGCCTTGCTGCTGGACTATACGATCGATATTGCGCTGTTCGCGGTGGCGTCGGCAGGCTACCTGAATTTCTTTCTCCCGTATTTTTTTGGCATCCGGATCGGCGACTTGGTGCTGACGTTGGGTCCGCTGAGGATCGAATGGGTGTGGCTGGCCGAGGCCACCGCGCTGATCGCATTTCTGGTCTGGCTCAATATGCGCGGAATCCGGGAATCCTCGCTGCTCAACGAGGTGCTGGGCCTGATCGACGTCTGTACCGAGTCCGCGATCATCGTGCTGGGCTTCCTGTTCGCCTTCAAGCCCGAACTGCTGGCCCATCAGTGGCGCTACGAATTTCCCACCCTCCGCCATTTCATGTACGGGTCGTCGCTGGCGATCATCTCGTTCGTAGGACTGGAGTCGATTTCGCAGGCCGCCCAGGAGACGCGCCGCCCCGCCACCATCATTCCGCGCACGTCGCTGACCTTGATCTTCACCGTCTTCATCTTCGCGCTGGCCTTTTCGACCCTGACCCTGGGCGTGATGCCATGGCAAAAGGTGCCGATTTCCGACCCGGTCGCGACGCTGGCCCATCAAATTCCCTACGTCGGGCTCCTCGCCGGTCCGTTTGCCGCGATTCTGGGCGCCACGATACTGCTGATTTCCGCGAACTCGGGGATCATGAGCGTCTCGCGCCTGACCTTTTCGATGAGCCAGCTTCGGCTGGTGACCGGCTGGCTGGACGCGGTGCATCCCAAATACCGCACGCCCTACCGCGCGATTATGCTCTTTTCCTTTGTCGGCTGGCTCGAAACCTTCCTCTCGTTTCTGACCCCCAGCGCGATGGATACCCTGGGCAATCTGTATGCTTTCGGCGCCACCCTCGGATATCTGCTGGTTTTCGTTTCGTTGATCGTCTTGCGCTTTAAAGATCCCTACACGCCGCGGCCGTACCGGATGCCGGTGAACATTCCGATCCGCTACCACGGGCGGCGCGTCGAATTCCCACTGTTGGGAGTGGTCGGGATGATCGGCGTCGGGTTGATTCTCTTCGAGGTGATCCTGACCCACAAAATTGGACGCATCGCGGGTCCGGCGTGGGTCGTCGCGTCCTTTCTTTATTACGTCTGGTACCGCCGCAGCCAGAACTTGCCGGTGGCAGGTTCGGTCCCGCACGACTGGGAGGCGGAACAACGCAAGGTGTTGGAAGAGGCGGAAGAGTTTGAATTGCTCGAAGAGTACAATACGGCCCTGGCGCAGCGCGACCGCGAGCATGCTCCACGCACCGTGCACAGACCGCGGCCGCCACAGCCGCCGGGGTCTTCTTCAGCCTAGACTCAGGTAGGACGGATGCAATAGTTGACTTAGTGAGTCATGTAAGTTACGTTTCCATAAAACCAAAAATCCTGACGCGCGCCTCGTGCAAAAAACTTCTGCCGCATAAGGCGCTCGGGACAAAAACACGACGGAGGAAACGCAGATGGCTCTTCATCTGGGAAGCGTAGTACCTGATTTCACCCAGGACTCGACCGAGGGTCCGATTCACTTCCATGAATGGATCGGAAACCACTGGGCGGTGCTATTTTCGCATCCGAAGGATTTCACGCCGGTATGTACCACGGAACTTGGGATGGTGTCGAAGCTGAAGCCGGATTTCGAAAAGCGCAACGTCAAAGTGATTGCGCTGAGCGTTGACGACGTGGATTCGCACAAGCGCTGGATCCATGACATCGAAGAAACCCAGTACGCCAAGATCAATTACCCGATTCTTGGCGATCCGGATCGCAAAGTATCGAAGCTTTACGACATGATCCACCCCGAGGCCAATGACACCCTGACGGTGCGCTCGGTATTCGTCATCGACCCCAACAAAAAGCTGCGCTTGAGCATCACCTATCCGGCCAGCACTGGGCGTAACTTCCAGGAGTTGCTGCGCGTGATCGATTCTCTGCAACTCACCGACAAGCATTCGGTGGCAACGCCGGCGGACTGGAAACAGGGAGAGGACTGCGTGATTGTTCCGTCAGTGACCGATCCCAATGTAATGAAAGAAAAGTTCCCCAAGGGCTGGAAGGAATTGAAGCCCTATCTGCGCATGACCCCGCAGCCCAACAAGTAAACTCGCCAGATTGTGCGGCCGGTTCGGCTTCACGCCGAGCCGGCCTTTTACGCTGTCCCTGTAAAAGCCGGTCACGCACGCCGTTTTGGGGGTTTATGACGTGCATGACCATAAACCTCGCTTGCATCTTGGCGCCGCCAGCGCCTGGTCTGGTTCAGAAATTGTTCATTGCCTACCGGAACTGCGGGGGATAAACTGAAAAAGCCCATCGTCTTTCCAGTCCATATCGGTCCGCGTTTAGCAACCAGGTTAAACGCCAACGAGCGAACGGGGGATTCAGATGCTGGAGATCACCCCGAACGGAAACAACGGTAAAATAAGCCAGGGAAGAGGCGAATCCGGGCGGCTGGTGGTACTTTCCAACCGCGCCCCGATTCACATTGTCAACGAGCGCGGACGCCGGCGAATCGAACCCACAGTGGGCGGGGTCGGCGCAACGTTTTTGAGCCTGCTCGAGCGTCATGGCGGGACCTGGATCGCGTGGTCGGGCAGCAAGTCGGCGCCAGCGCCGTTGCAGATGCCCCCCGACGCCCCGCGCTTTACGATGGTGTTCCCGCCATTGAGCGAACGTGACATTTCTTTTTACTACTACGGGATGTGCAATCGCGGCCTGTGGCCGCTGATGCACCTGATGCCGCAAAACTGTCATTTCCGTTCGCAACACTGGAACTACTACAAAGCGGTCAACGATCTGTTCGCGCAGGTAACCGACGCCAATGTCACCGATCTCGACCGGGTCTGGATCCAGGATTTCCACCTGGCGCTGACTCCGGCGGCGCTGCGCAAGCGCCGGCCCGCATTGCCGATCGGGCTATTCTGGCACGTCCCGTTTCCACCCGAATCGTTCTTTCGCATCTTTCCGTGGCGGCAAGAGCTGCTCGAAGGCATGTTAGGCAGCGACCTGATCGGATTCCACACTTCCGCGTACGCCGATCATTTTATCGAAAGCTGCGCAAGAATTTGCGGTCTGGACGTGGATCGCGCTCAACGGCTGGTGAGTTTTCACGGGCGGATGGTCAAGGCGCAGGCTTTTCCCCTCGGCATTCCGGCGGACTACTTTGCCGAATTGGCCAAAAGTCCACGAGTCCAGGCGCGAGCGCAACGGATAAAAAGCGCGCTGGGTTCTCCCATCATCATTTTGGGGGTTGATCGTCTGGACTACACCAAGGGAATCCTGGAACGCGTGGAGGGCTTCGAGCGCTTCCTGGAACTCAACCCCGCCTACCACAAGCGGGTCGCCTTTATTCAGATCGCGGTACCTTCCCGAACCAAGGTCGAAGATTATGCCCGGCTCAAGCGCCAGCTTGACGAACAGGTGGGACGCGTGGTCGGCCGCTTTTCCTCCGAGGGATGGGTCCCGATTCGCTACCTGTACACCCAGTTCGGCGCCGAGGAACTGGTCTCGTACTATCAGGCCGCCGACGTGGCCTTGCTCACTCCATTGCGCGACGGGATGAATCTGGTCGCCAAGGAATACGTGGCGGCGCGCAACCGCGACCACGGGGTGCTGATTCTGAGTGAATTCGCGGGCGCCGCCGAGGAGTTAAAGGAAGCGCTGCTGGTAAACCCTTATGACATGGAGGCCATTGCGTCCTCGCTGAGGCAGGCGGTGACTATGGGTGAGGAGGAACGCGGCGCGCGGATGGCCGCCTTGCGCGCCAGGGTTCACGGCAACAACCTGGAGCGGTGGTCGCAGAATTTCTTAAGCGCGTTGGCCCTGCAGAACAGCGCCGGTCGGTATGTCACTCGTATCGACTGAAATTCCGTCGCCGTTGCCCCCCGGCTTGCTGGGCGGCCTCGCCGCGGAGCATCAGATTACGCTGTTCCTGGACTATGACGGCACGATCTCCGAAATCACCGCCGACCTCGCCAACGCCCAGCCGGTAGCGGGGGCTACAGACTTGATTGTGCGGATGGCGGCGCGCCCCGATCGGTTCCGAATTATCATCATCAGCGGCCGTCAAACGCAGACTCTGGCACGCCTGTTAGGGATTTCGGGAGATATCAGTCTGGTTGGCAACCATGGCCTCGAAATGATCGAGCCCGGCGGCAATCTGACCATGGTCGTGGACCCGGCACTGTTCATGCCCGATTTGGACCGGGTCCGAGTCTGGATGCGGCAGCACGTGCCGCCGGAATCGGGGTTCTTGATCGAGGACAAGCGTTTCGTCCTGGCGCTCCATTACCGCCTCGCCGACCCCGATCGGGCGCTCGATTTGCGGCTGCGCTTGCGCGAGTTCATCGTTGCGCATACGCCGGCGCTGGTGATTGGGGAAGGCAAGATGGTAATTGAGGCGCGCCCGCGCTACGCCAACAAGGGCGAAGCGTTGCGCAGGCTCGCCGCAGGCCGCCGCGACCGCGAAAAGCGAGTGACGGTTTACTTTGGCGATGACGTAACCGATGAAGACGCGTTCGAGGTGCTGCGCGAAGACGGCGGGGTTACGGTAAGGGTTTGTGAGCCGCCAGTTCCGAGTTGGGCCCGCTATCGGGTGGGCGCGCCCCGCGATGTGGTCGCAGCGCTGGTCGAGATGGCGCAGGCGGCCGCCTCGATCGGCTTCGCGCAGTGAATCACTGCCGCCCGGACTATTTCCGCTATGGACGAAGCGCACGAGTGGAGAGCTCCAATCTTGAGCTGGCGGCATTTGTCCAAGCTCACTGTACCCCAATCGTATTGACCATTCTTTACCACAATGTAGAGTCCTAAAGGTTATCGTAAACACCGTAAACAGGTCCGAAATATCAAGCTTTGGTGGCGCCCGGCGGCGCCCCTCCTCGTTGACTTGCGGGCCTCCCCATTGGAAGATGAAGGTGATGGCACGAATCACTGTCGAAGATTGTCTGCAACACATTCCCAATCGTTTTGAGCTGGTACTCGCGGCTGCTCAACGCGCCAAACAATTGTTGAAGGGGTCCCGGCCCCTGGTCGAGTCCGACAACAAGGAATTGGTCACGGCTCTGCGCGAAACCGCGGCCGGCAAAGTCCTGGTCGAAAAGCCCGAGTCCTGAACCCCGGCAGACCCCGGCGGGTGTCGTAGCGTCCGTCGCGGCAAATTTTTCGAAATCCACAAGAGGATTTTTTCGAGTGCCTCGAAAACAAGCCGAACCGGACACCAGTTCCAAACGGCGGGCGAGGCAGCGGGCCAGGAATGCGGAGCCCTTGCCGGTCGAATCCCACCTGATTGCGGAGGAGGAACTTCCGCCCGTGGAGGTGGTCGCGCCCGACGAGTCCGAGCCGGCCGCCGAGGAATCGGAGCCGGGGCTTGTTCCCTACGATCCGCTGTCGCATTATCTGGCCGAGATTCGCCGCTATCCACTGCTCAGCCGCGAAGAAGAAAGCGAAATCGCCAAGCGTTATCACACCACCCATGACCAGCAGGACGCGCTGCGATTGGTCACCGCGAATTTGCGCCTGGTGGTCAAGATTGCGCATGAATTCGCGCGTGCCTCGCGTAATCTCCTCGATCTGATTCAGGAGGGGAACATCGGGCTGATCGAGGCGGTCAAAAGTTTCGACGCCTACCGTGGTATCCGCTTCCCCTCGTACGCGGTGTGGTGGATTCGCGCGTATATCATCCGTTACCTGATGAACAACTGGCGGCTGGTGAAAATCGGCACCACCCAGGCCCAGCGCAAACTCTTCTTCAATCTGAAGAAGGAAAGCGATCGGTTGGAGGCGGAAGGATTCTCCCCGCAGCCCCGGTTGTTGGCCCAACGGATCGGCGTCAAGGAAGCGGAAGTCCGCGAAATGCAGGAGCGGATGGGCCAGAGCGAAGTCTCGCTGGATCAGCCCACCGGCGCCGACGAAGACGGCCGCCTGCTGGACGTTCTGCCCGATAGCGGTTCCAACCCCGAGGAAGCGGCGTCCGACGCGGAATGGCGCGCCTTTGCCAAGGACAAGGTCGAGCAGTTCGCCAGCACCCTGAAAGACAAGGAACTGGAAATCTTCCAGAGCCGATTGCTGGCCGAACACCCGTTGACGTTGCAGGAGATCGGCGAGCGCTTTGGGATTAGCCGCGAGCGCGTACGCCAAATCGAGACCCGCCTCAAGCGCAAATTGAAAGAATTCATCAAGTCGCAGGCTTCCGATATCGACGAGGCCGCCGGCGCCTGAACGCGCGACGGGCCGCGGCCCGCGTCACCCAGAGGTGCGCGCTACGGGCTTGCCGCCGGCTTGCTGCTCCTGCGATAATCCAAAGCTAATATCACAATGCCGTGCGTCTTGATCCGGAGGACGGCCGGGCGAGCGTGTCGGCGGGGAAGCCGGGCTGGCGATGCAGGAACGAAGTTGCGCGCTCGTCGTGATCGGGAACGAGATATTATCGGGCAAGATCCACGATACCAACACCTATTTCGCGGCGCGCGAACTGCGCGCGATCGGGGTGGCGCTCAAGCGCATCGCGGTGGTGCCCGACGAGATCGACGCAATCGCGCAAGAGGTCCGCTACTGTGCGCAGCGGTTTGAGTTCGTGATCACCTCAGGCGGCGTGGGTCCCACCCATGACGACATCACCATAGCGGGCGTCGCCGCCGCTCTCGAACGGCCAGTCGTTATCCATCCCCAGTTGGAGCAACTGATTCGGGAGCATTTCGGTGATCGGCCCAACAAGGCCGGGCTCAAGATGGCGGAGGTGCCCGAGGGAGCGCTGTTGAACGAAGGTGGGCCGATGATTTTCCCGACCGTGCAAGTTGAAAATATTTACATGCTGCCGGGCATTCCCCAGCTCTTCGAAGGCAAGCTGCTCGCACTCAAGTCGCGGTTCACCAGCGACCCGTATTTCGTGCATGCGATTTTTACCAGCGCCGGAGAGGGGACAATCGCAAGCATGCTCGACGCGTGCCTGGAGAAATTTCCGAATCTAATGCTGGGTTCTTACCCCAGAATCGGTAGCGCCGAGTATCGCGTGAAAGTGACCCTGGAATCCAAGGACCGCGAGTACCTGGAGCACGCGTTTAAGTATCTGCTCGAATTACTCCCTGCCGATGTGATAATTAAGACGGAATAGGTTTTGCGTGACGCTTTCGGTCCAGGGGACTGAAGAGGCGGAGGAAGCAGGAGGTGGAGGAAATGGCAATGGGAAGCAGAAGTTGCAGGCTTGCCATAGCGTCGCTGGCATTGCTGTTGGCGGCGCCGATGGGCGTAATGGCGCAGACGGCCGACGGTCAGCCGGTGGGCAATAACCCTCAGGTGGCGCAACCCGAAAATGGCGGGGTGAACTGGAAGGGCGCCGGCATCGGAGCCGCCGCGTTGGTGGCCAATGTCGGTTACATCCCGGCCAAGATGGCCTACGCAATCATGGGCGGAATCGCCGGTGGCGTCGGATACGCGCTTACCGGTGGCAATGAAAAGGCCTCCAATACGATTTGGCGCAGCACGCTGGGCGGCGATTATGTGGTGACGCCCGACATGCTGAGCGGGCAGACCCCGCTCCACTTTACCGGTCCCGCGGGTCCCGACGCTGATGCTACGCCATCAGGTTACACCACCAGTCCGCCAATCAGTTCGAATCCGCCGCCGGCCACCGTGGCGAGCAGTGCCGTCTATCCCAATACGCCGCCGCCGCCCACCACTACAACCACGACGACGACCTCCGTGGGTGCGCCGCCGTACGGATCGGGTAGTTCCGGATCGACGACCCATTTCACCACCAGCATCACGGGTCCGGCCGATTCCGGCTCAGGTCCGGTACGTGAACACGATATTGAATAGCGTCGGGCTGAAATCGTGAAGAAGGCCCAATTCTTCTGGCGTTCGACCTGTAGCACCTGCCGCAACGCGCGGGAGTTTTTGCGCTCCGATCTCAAAGTTGAGTTGGAGGAGCGCGACTATGCGAAAACTCCTTTTACGCCAGCGGAATTACGGGAGGTTTTCGCCGGCCACGATCCGCGCGACTTCCTCAATCCCAAAAGCCCCAACTTCAAGGCTATGGGATTGACCGGCCGCAAGCTCAGCGAGCGGGAAGCGCTGGAGCTGATTGCCCAGGACGCGCGAATCATCAAACGGCCGCTGACCAAAACGGGCGGCCAGTTGATCGCCGGGTTCGACAAGGACGCGCTGCGTAAGGCATTGGCATGATGCGGGAGCGATCGGACAGTATTTTCGCTTCGGATTAGTGGAGTGAATCGTAAGCGTAGAGTTGCTTAGATGGGGGCGCCGCGCAGGTGCTGAATCAGAAGCTGCGCGATGCGATCGGGAAACTGATCGACGATAAAGTGGCCGCCGCCGTCGAGCTCCACGAACTTGTAGGGACCGCGGACAAACTCCGCGGTCAATTCCGCTGCACGGCGGCCGACGCTGGCGTCGGCGGTTCCCCAGATATATAGCGTGGGCATTGAAACCGGTGGAATCGCCGCAGCTATCACGGATGCGCGGTACCAGTTGATCGCGCTTTCCAGGGCGCCGTCCTCGGCGAGGGTCCGCAGATAGACCTCCGCGTCCGCCGCCGCGATACCTTCACGCTCCAAACCCTTTCTCAGCGACTTGAAGTCGTCCTGCCGTAGTCGTGAGATCGCGTCGGGTTCGCGGAAGCCCTTATGATGCTGAGAACGCTTGGCCTGCTCGGGATCCTCCGCCAACGCACGCACGAATGCGGCCGGATGCGGCCGCGAGAGCACGGTCAGAGTCGCCACACGATGCGGATGGGCAGCCGCAATCAGCCACGCCAACTGTCCACCCCAATCATGACCGACGAGATGAAAGCGCCGCGCGCCGCATGCGTCGATCAAGTCCAAGGCATCACCGGTCAACCGATCGGTTGCGTAAGCCTCCACTTCGGCGGGACGCGCGCCGCGCGAATAGCCGCGCTGATCGGGAGCCAATGCGTGAAATCCGGCCGCCGCCACAGCGCGCACCTGATGGCGCCACATGTAGCGCGTTTGCGGAAATCCGTGCAGCATCAAGACGGGAGTGCCTGAAACAGGTCCGGCAGTGTCAACGGTGAAACGGAACTCACCGACGGTGATGATCTCTGTTTGCAGTTCCATCACTTCCTCGCTCACAGCGCCTGATGACTTCTTGCGGCCCTTTCCGACCTCTCCCAACCGTCGGGAGAGGTCGCGCGGTGGAAGGCCGCCAGGCCTGATACCGCGCGGGTGAGGGAGTTTAACGACCGGCACTATTTTTCCAGCGCCGGCGTCAAAATTTGATATCTGGCGCTCAACCGCAAGCGCCAGACTCTCCCGTCCGGTAGAGGCGGTCAGAAGCGGCCCCGGATGAAGATCGACAGTTCCCTGAACGCGGGAGAGGGAACCAACCCGCCCGCGTCCACAGCTACAATGAGATCCGCGCGCTCGTTATCTTCGCCCTTAGCTGGTTTATCGACAGCCTCCTAAATCTCGGGTACGAAATTCCATTGGAAGATGACCGGGGTTTCGCGCTCATAGCCCAAAATGCCGATCGATCCGGTTTCAAGGGCTAACAATTGTCCGGCTTTGGGCGAAAGCCTGATCCATCTTGCCGCCAGCACGCGCAGGATATGCCCGTGCGCGAAAAACGCCACCTCGCCGTCGACTCCCTCTGCCCGCCGGATGACCCGGTCGGCGCGCGCCGCGACCTGGTCGATGGTTTCGCCTTGCGGAACGGGACTATCCCAGAGGGACCAACCCGGCGCGGTTTTCTGAATGTCTTTGGTGGTGACGCCCTCGTAGACGCCGTAGTCCCATTCCTGGAGATCATCGTCAACCTCGACGTCGCTGTATCCCGCCAGACGCGCGGTGTCGCGTGCGCGCCGGCGAGGACTGGTCAGCATCAGGGCGAATTGCTTTCCGCCCAGTTCCCGTCCCACCGCTACGGCCCGGCGCTGGCCCAATTCGAGCAGCGGTATCTCGGTCCGTCCGGTGTGTTGACCGGAGAGACTCCATTCGGTTTCACCATGCCGTATCAGCCAGATGCGTTTTCTTACTGTTGCCATGCCAAACCACCTGTCCCTGGAACTTTGGCAGGCCGCGGAAAAAAACTTCCGCAGTCTGCTCTCCCTCTTCTCTCCCCAACGGAGCGAAGACTAAGGAATCGACCCATCTTTAGGCAGGTGCTGAAAGGGAAGATCTCCGCGGTTCCCCGAAGATTGCTTTTTTCCGCACCTTGCTCATGGCTCTCTTAATCATGAGTTAGCGGAATTATCAACTTCGGCAGCCGGCCTCTCGGAGCCGGTTTAGCAAGTAGGGTGGGGAATCCGCCTCAGCACTCTGCTGGGTCACGCGATTTGCGGGCGCAAATCGCGCGCCGAGTGAGTGCTCCGGCCTTGATGCAGGCGCTACGCGCGGTCGGGCAGCACCATCGCCGGCGGTTCGTGAGCGGCGATGCGATGCTTGTTGCGCATTGCGGTCTTCAGGACGCGGTTGCGCATCCTCACGGAGGTCGGGGTGACCTCCACCAGCTCCTCTTCGTCGATCCATTCCAGCGCCAAATCCAGCGACATCACGCGGGGCGGGGTCAGACGAATCGCCTCGTCATGGCCGGAGGCGCGGATATTGGTCAGCTTCTTCTCGCGGCAGACGTTAATCGGCAGATTGGTTTCGCGCGAGTACTCGCCGACGATCATGCCCTCATAGACAGGGTCGCCGGGACCGACGAAAAGCCGGCCGCGTTCCTGGAGGTGGAACAGCGCGTAGCCCGAGGCGACGCCCTCGCGATCGGAGATCATGGCGCCGTTGGTGCGCGACTGAATCGGCCCGCTCCAGGGTGCGAAGCCGTTGAACAGCGTGTTCATGATCCCGGTGCCGCGGGTATCGGTGAGGAACTGGCTGCGGAAGCCGATCAGCCCGCGAGACGGGATATCGTACTCCAGGCGCACGCGGCCGGTGGTATGGGTCACCATGCTGCGCATCTTGCCGCGGCGCGGCGACAATAGCTGCGTGATGATGCCGATGTACTCCTCGGGGATTTCGATCATCACCAGCTCCATCGGCTCCATCATCGCGCCGTCCTGGCGATGGGTGATGACGGTCGGCTTGGAGACCTGAAGCTCGTAGCCTTCCCGGCGCATGGTCTCGACAATCACGGCAAGTTGCAGTTCACCGCGCGCGACCACCTGCCAGGAATCGACACTGGTTTCTTCGATGCGGATGCTGACGTTGCGGCGCGACTCCAGTTCGATACGCTCACGCAGCTTGCGCGAGGTCACGTACTGGCCCTCGCGTCCCGCCCAGGGCGCGTTGTTGACCGAAAACGTCATCGACACGGTGGGCTCGTCGATTCTGATTGGCGGCAGCGGACGCGGATTTTCCAGCGCCCCGATGGTTTCGCCGATCGCGATATCCTCGATGCCGGCGACGGCGATGATATCGCCCGCGCGCGCCTCCTCCAACTCGATGCGCTTGAGCCCATGCCACCCGTAAATATGCGCGACCTTGCACACGATGCGGCTGCCGTCGGTCCGGCACAACGAATAGTTCACCCCGGCGGCAATCGATCCGGAAACCACCAGCCCGATCGCCAGCCGGCCGACATACTCGTTGTATTCCAGGTTGTTGGCCTGGAACTGGAGCGACTCGTCGGGATCGACGTCGGGACCGGGGAGATGGCGGATAATCGCCTCGAACATCGGCTTGAGGTCGGTGCCGGTGCCATTGGGCTCGGTCAGCGCGATACCTTCGCGCGCGTTGGTATAAAGGACCGGAAAATCGAGCTGGCTCTCGTTGGCGTCGAGGTCGATGAACAGGTCGTAAACCTCGTCGAGCACCTCGGTGGGCCGGGCATCATGGCGATCGATCTTGTTGATGCAAACGATCGGCACCAGGCCCGATTCCAGCGCCTTCTTGAGCACGAAGCGCGTCTGCGGCAAGGGGCCTTCGCAGGCGTCGACCAGCAGCAGCACGCCATCGACCATCGAGAGCGTGCGTTCGACCTCGCCGCCGAAGTCGGAATGGCCGGGGGTATCGACGATGTTGATCCGCACCGGCCCCCAGGTAATCGAAGTGTTTTTGGCCAAAATCGTGATACCGCGCTCGCGCTCCAGAGCAAAGGAGTCGAGCACTCGTTCCATCACCTGTTCGTTAGCGCGGAAGACGCCCGATTGGCGCAGCAAGGCATCCACCAAAGTGGTCTTGCCGTGGTCAACGTGGGCAATTATTGCCAGGTTGCGTATATCGTCGCGACGCATATCTTGTTCTTTGATTTGATATTAGAAACGCGGCAAGCCTGTAAGGGCCCCACCGCGCCCCTATATTCTAACCCTTAAGCTGTAAGGAGTAAACGTAGCGGCGCGAAATCGGCCTCGCTGCTCTGCCGTTGCCCATCGACCATAGGTTACGATATTGAACAAGCGGAATCAGGTTAAATTTTATGGCGGGCAAGTATTTCGAGGAACTCACCGTAGGTCTGCTGGTGCAGCATCAACCGGGGCGGACCGTAACCGAGACCGACAACCTGCTGTTCACGGCCTTGACCATGAACCTGCAACCGCTCCATCTCGACGCCGAGTTTTCCAAGCAGGCGGAATTCGGTCAGCGGCTGGTCAACAGCATTTTCACCCTGGGACTGGTGGTGGGCCTGTCGGTGGGAGATCTCACCCTGGGGACCACGGTGGGCAACCTCGGATTCGAGAAGGTCGAGTTCCCCAAGCCGGTTTTCATCGGGGACACGATTTACGCCGAGACCGAGGTCGTGGAGACGCGGGAGTCCAAGTCGCGTCCACAATGGGGAGTCGCGATGTTCGAGCATCGGGGAAAGAACCAGCGCGGCGAAATCGTAGTGCGCGCCCGCCGCGCCGCAATGATGCGCCGCAAGCCGGCTTGACTCAGTACCGGTAACAATTTTGAGGCCTGGCTCCGGGCGGTGCCAAAGGAAATCGCTACGCGCAACGATTTGCGTGAGCCGGCCGAGCGGGAGGAATCGCTGCGCCTTGACTCCGAGAGCGGCTAAGCGCCCGCGCCATTGACCGATGTATGACTAAGCGATCATACTAGAAAGTATGAAAGTCGGTGAACGCGGTCAGGTAACGATCCCAAAGGAAATCCGCGATCAATTCGGCCTGGGCCCTGAAACCGAAGTCGAGTTCGCCGTGGTCGGCGGCTCCATCATCCTTAAGAAGGCGCCCAGGAAGCTCAACCTTGCCCGGTGGAAGGGCCGTTGTGGCGCTACATTTGCGAAACTCGGCTATTCTTCGGTGGATAAGTTCATTGAAGACGTGCGCGGCCGGTGATCACGGCTATCGACACCAATATCCTGCTCGACATCCTCGTGCCCAACGAGGAATTCTACGAAGCATCAGCCGATGCTCTTCAGGATTCGGCGGCTGAAGGGTCACTGGTGATCAGCGATATTGTTTACGCGGAACTCTGCATTCACTTCGAGACCCGCCAGGAGTGTGACGCTTTCCTGGAAAGCAATGATATCCGCATGCAATCATTGACCCGGGAAGCGCATTTCCTCGCCAGCCGTGCGTGGAGGACCTATCGGCGGCAAGGAGGACAGCGGACAAG
This sequence comes from uncultured Pseudomonadota bacterium, assembly GCA_963805995.1. Classification (GTDB taxonomy): domain Bacteria; phylum Desulfobacterota; class Binatia; order Binatales; family Binataceae; genus JAJPJA01. The sequence continues at coordinate 62,925 of CAWDWL010000011.1, forward strand.
AATTTTGGCGGACTTTCTCATCGGGGCTCACGCCCGGACGCAGGCGACGCGTCTGCTCTCGCGCGACCGAGGTTTCTACCACAACCTGTTTCCGTCGCTTGAGGTTCATGACCCGGCCAAGGGCAAGGAACGCAAGAAGCATTAGGCTCCCTGCCGCGTTCAGAAGAAGCGATCCTGGCGTTTGCTCTGCGCAGAAATGCGAGGACTCGTCCACAATTCGTTCACCGGCGGCTTTGTCGTCACGGGGAACCACATCCCCGGAGCAGCTCTGCAGCTGCACTCGGTGCTCCACGGGCCCTTCCGTAGGGTGGCGGCACGCCCTCAGGTCCGATTCAGACCCTGCGCACCTCGCGTAAGCAGGATGCGTTTCCAGAAAGCCTCGCGAAAAAGGACGGTGTCATCCGGCGTACGAG
>CAWDWL010000012.1:0-34482 GCA_963805995.1 uncultured Pseudomonadota bacterium
CCGCCACGAACACGAATGCGGCTCCAACGACAAGCGCCAATGCCCCTTCGACGACCGCCAGTTCAAGGTTGGATATCATGCCACTCGCCGCGGGGCTGTTAAGCAAAGTGCTGGCCATACTCAACCCCGCCTGCAGGACGCTCTGGGGACTGAGCGCCGGCAGCCCACTGATCGCGGCGCCGATGCGGGAGAAGCTCTGGATGACCAGGTACATCCAGGTAAAGCCGTTTATGATCATCAGGTAGATGAAGCCGCCACTCAGTATGTGCTTGAGCATGCGGCCAAGAAAAAGGATGGATCGAGCTGGCCCTCGGCGCTGTACTGGATCCAGGTGACGATGATGTCGATCAGGAACAGCGCGAAAAAAAGCTTGAGCGCGTAGGGCTGGATCGCAGCACTGTAATGGACTCCTGCGTTGTAGAATTGAGTGGCAATATTGTCGAAACTAGGCTTTCCATGATTTTGAGGCCCGCGAATTTCCGAATTCACTGTGGTGGCGGTGGACTTGGTTTGAGCGCGTGCGCGACACCGGGTATCTGCGACGGCCCGAACCAAAAAACGTTTGCGTTTCTTGTTCCCCGATATGTGCGCTGATAGATGACCCAGCCGCCGTAAAGCACGGCGCAGACGCCAATGATCGCGAGTGCGAGAACATTGGGTTTTCTTCTTTGAGTCTTCATCGAATGCACCCTCGCATCTTTATTGCGGCGGCGGCGTGAGGCTAGGTTGAGCGCGTTCGCGACGCCGGCACCTGCGGCGGCGCTCCGAAAAACGCCTGTGCCGCGAGCTGGCTTTGGGTCTGGCTGTTGAGCTGGTTGGCCGCTGCGGTGTTCTGAGAATTCATCATCGCCATCACGAGCTGGCGGAGCATCTGGATCTGCTGCACCTGGGCGAGAGCGATCTCGTTACTCACCTGAACGGCCTGGAGGTTGCCAATCGCGGTATCATTCTTGAACTCAAGGCTCTCCAGGGTGGTCTGTTCGGCCTTGAGGTTCTGGGCCTGGTCCTGGGCGCTCTGGAGGGCGCCGTTAAGCGTGTTGAGCGTGGTGTCGACGCTTGCCTGCGGGCTTTGCGCGCCGGGCGTGCTGGTCACGTTGTAACCCGGGTAGAGCTGCTGGAACTGCTGCGCCAGGCCATCGAAGGTATAGGAGAGTCCTTCCTGCTCGCTGATCAGACCGCCGAGATTGTCGAGCAGGCTCTGGTTGGACTTCCAGATGCCCGCGCCACCGCCGGTGGTGTTCTTGATCATGTAGCTGAGCTGCTGAGCCAGGTTGGTGACGGTGGCCGTTTCCTGTTCAAGCTGCTTCAGCTGGCGAGTGTACATTGAGGGGTCGAAGACGACTGTTGCGCCGCCGAACTGGGCGTGCGCCGACAACGGCATGCCTAGAAGCAACAGAACGACCGCCGCGTGGAGTGTAAAATAATGCTTGGGTCTCATCGCCCTGCCCTCCTCCCTATTACGCCACTGTGGCGTGAACTTCGTGGCGATTGAGATAACCGCTGCGGGCAATCACGGTCTCGGCCGCAGCCGGTTCTGCTGGGAAATGCCGAGCGAGATAGTCCGCCCATTCGCCGAAGGCCCGCGATCTGAGCCACTCGACCGGCCAGCGCCCGCCGAACTCACCGATCATCCGCCGCGCCGCGAGCACGTCCTCCTTGGAACCGGCGCCGATGAATGCCAGCGCCGCCGGTCCCAGCGCGAATTGGAAGAGCCGCCGCCCCAGTGGCGAAGCGTAGTAGTAGTCGCGCTTGGGCGCGGCCTCGGCGATGATGTCGATCTGCCGGTCGGAAAGCCCGAACTTCCGATAGAGCTCGCGCGTTTGCGGATTGCGCGCCTCGGCGTTGGGCAAATAGAGCTTGGTCGGACAAGATTCCAGGATGACATCCCGGTACGGCGAATTGGCGATCTCGCTAAGGCTTTGAGTCGCCAATACGACCGCGGCGTTCTTCTTGCGCAAGGTTCTCAACCATTCCTCGAGCTTCGCGCCGAAAGTCGCGTTCGCCAGCACCACCCACGCTTCATCGATGATAATGAGCGTAGGCCGGCCATCGAGCCGCTGCTCGATGCGGTGAAAGAGATACGTCAGGATCGGGATGGTGACTTTCGGCCCCATCCCCATCAGGGTTTCGAGCTCGAAGGTGACGAAGTCGCTGTCGAGCAGCACGTCGTGGTCGGCGTCGAGAAAACGCCCGAGCGGGCCGGCGAGCGAGTAAGGAGTCAGTCCATCGCGCACGGCGGTATCCTGCACCTGGGTAATGAGGTTGCTAATGGTGCGCTGCTCAACCGGTGCCTCGCCCTGGAGTTCGAGTGACCGGTAGAGCGCCCTCGTCTGCTGCGGAATGAGATTTACGTTCTGGAGCGCAATCCAATCCTCAAGTAGCCCTTGAATTTTCATCCGGTCGGTGGGGTCGTCGATGCGCGCCAGCGGCTGCAACGGCACCTCCTCTTCGCCAAGGTCGAGGTGCTGGCCGCCCAGCGCCTTGGTCAGGACGAAAGCGGAATAGCCTTTGTCCATCAGGAAGATCTGCATCCGGGGAACCGCGCGGGCGTTCGCGATGATGATGCCGAGCGCGACGCTTTTGCCCGCTCCGGTCGGACCGATTGCCATCGTGTGCCCGGTATCGGCGACGTGGAGGTTGAAGCGGAAAGGCGTGCTGCCGGTGGTCGCGCCGTAGCAGAGCGCCGGCGTGTTGGCCGGATAGTAGGGGCACGGATTCACCGGCAGACCCGACCAGATGCTGGTAAGCGGCATGATGTCGACCAGGTTGCGGGTGCTCACCAGAGGCTTGCGCACGTCGTACCAGCCGTGAATTGGAATCGAGCCGAGCCAGCGCTTCATTGGCGTTGGCGGTCTCGATGCGCGGGTCGAAGCTCATGTTCTGGCAAACCTTGAAGATCAGCCGCGCGCTCTTCATCGGCTTCGGCGGCGCTATCGCCGGTGACAATTATCTTCGGCGTGGCGTAGCAGAAGCGGACCTCGCCGCCTTCGGCTTCGGCGATGGCGTCGTCAGCGTCAGCCGCCATCCTGAGCGCGTGCTGATTTTCAAACGCGGCGCCGGCGCCCGAACCGATGCTCTCGCTGAGCATCGCCCGCGCGCCTTTGCGCTTTTGGAACCAGTTGCGCCGGCGCACACCGAGTTGGCCCACGGAAGCCCTGAGCCCCAGCGGAATCGCGCGGATCGAAAAGCGGTAGGAAAGCGGCAGTTCCGCCAGAAACAGCGCCAGCTCGGCATGCGAGAAAGATGGGAAGCCAGCCAGCGAGATCACCCGTATGTGCCGTCCGCCCACGCGCGGCTTAAAGCCCGGAACGAAGTCCTGGTTGCCCAGCACCGCATCAAGCGGCACCGGATGTCGCGGCGCCCTCACCTGGCACATCCGCCCGTTGATGCAGCTGGTGATGTGCGACAGCTGCGCGGATAGATCGAGCGGAATGAGCTTCCATATCGGAGCCACGGCGGCGACAAATTCCTGGAGCTGCTGCTTGAACCATTCGCGTTCGCGCTCGCGATTGGCGCCGCCGGACATGCCGGAAATGAACGCATCGCCGAGCCTGGACTGGACCACCGACGATCGACGGCAGGCGATACTCAATACGCAGCGGGACTCGAAGTGATTCCCTTCCTGCGCGTAATGCAGCGCCGCCTCGTGGCCCAGCAACGCGCTTACCGGATCGGCAAACGCCCGTTCGGGATGGTCGGCACTGGCATAGCGCATCAGATCGACCTGGTAGGCGAAGCCGTCATCGAACCGCGCGAAGGCGCGGTTGGCGAGCGCCCGGTGAGCGTCCAATTCGGCCGGGCTGGCCGAGTTGAGGTCGGAGCCGTGGCACTCGAATGCGACCAGCCGCGCGCCATCTTTAGTCACGATGGTGTGGTCGTCCTCAGCAAACGCGTAGTTGAGCAGATCGGGCAAGCCCAGCCGCCGATCCGCCTTGCGCCTTAAATCTTTGAACTCCTTGAAAAACATCTCCTTCTCCTCCTCCCGTCATGCCCGCAGCTCGCGCGGCAGCGGCACAGTCGGCCGAATCCGCGCCGGCGGCGGCGCCCAGATGGAAGCCCGCGCCGGATAGCGGTCCTGGCGATAGCGAATGTGGCGGATGTAGACCTGGCTCAGTTCCGGATCGATCTTGGCGAGCTGCACCAGCAGCCAATGGCCCGCGGTCGCGAGCAACGCGCCGAGCGCGGCGGTGTACCACTGGCCGCCGCCCAGAATGAGGGCGGCGGCGGTTACCCAGTTCGCGATCGCGAGCGGACGCTCCGCTCCCGCCAGCAGGACCGGCCGCACCAGCGATTGATGGATGACGTTGAGCCGCCGCCCTTCCCCGTTCATGATCACCTCCTTGCGCTTTAGAAAAGCGCTCCCGCAGCCGGAAACAGCGCGGTCATGAGCGCGGTGGCGCCCAGGGCCGCCGCGCCGCCAAAGGCGATCGCCGACATCTTGCGTACGCCGGTGCCGTGCTCGCTCACCGCCCAGGTGATGCCGGTGCCGATGATCGCCGCGGTCGTAATCGCGTGCGCCACCGGTCCCTGCAGATCGGTCTGCAAGGTAGTGAGCGGCGCGTCCCACGGCAGCACCCCGCCGGCGACCGCCGCGAACGCCCGCGCCGGCAAGGCTATCGTGAGAATTCCGAACCCATAGCCAAGCCGCGGCGCCCATTTCGCCAACCAATCCTTCGTTCCTTTCATTTCTCCAACCTCCCTATGAACCTCAGACCTATTTTTGGATGGTCTGATTGTCCCGCTTAAAACGACCACTGAAGCCATGCCGCGAAACCGGCCCGCGCGAACGTGCGTCCATGACTTAAACCTCCACTCGCGCAAGCCTGAATCCTTCGCGCGCGTCGTAACTTTCCACGCGAACCAGTTCCTTGACCCGCCTTCCTTCAGGCATGCGGACAATGAAGGCAATCAGGTCGATGGTCTCCGCGATCAGCTCCGGCTGCGGCGGCACTCCCGCCTCCTGGACCAGGCTCGAAAGCCGCGTCAGCACCGCTTTGGCGGAATTCGCATGTATGGTGGTGACGCCACCGGGATGCCCGGTCAGCCATGCCTTCAAGAGCGCGAGCGCTTCAGCGCCGCGCACTTCGCCGATAATGATGCGGTCCGGGCGCAGGCGCATGGTCGCGCGCACCAGGCGCGTGATATCGGCCGCTTCGCTGGTATGGAGCTGAACGAGATTTTCGGCGCGGCACTGGATTTCGAGGGTGTCCTCGATGATCACGTAGCGCTCGCTTAGATCGGAACGCGCGACCATCTCGTTGATCAGCGCGCCCGCAAACGTGGTCTTGCCCGAGCCGGTGGGACCGGCAATTACGACGTTCTGCCGCCGATCGATGGCGTCGCGAAAGATCTCCGCCTGCCCTTCGGTGATGATCCGATCTCGTATGTAGTCATCGAGCGTGAAAAGCACCTGCGCCGGTTTGCGCATCGCGAAGCAGGGCCGCCGCACCACCGGCGGCATCAATCCCTCGAACCTGATTCGTTCGATCGGAAGCTCGCCCTCGACGATCGGATGCTCGGCGTCGGCGACCGTGCCGAGTGCGGCGGCCACGGTGCCGATGAGGCTCTCCCGATGGCTTTCCGGCAAACAGAAGTCCGCCGCGAACAATCCCTTGCCGTGCGCTTCGAACCACACCCGCCCGTCTTCGTTGACGATGATGTCGGTAATCGCCGGATCGGCGATCGCGGCCAGCAATTGCGGCCCCAGTTGCCGCCTTAGGAGTTCGTCTCGCCGCCGTTCCTGGATTTCCTTCGGTGAGTTCATGCGTGCGCTCCGTTGCCCGCGTCGGTCTGCCGCTCGGCGGCAGGTTGCGCACGTAACTGCCGCAAGAGGTTCTCGACCCCTTGCTGCCAGCCGTGATAGCGCCGTTCGCCGGCGGCCACCCGCTCTTTTTGCTGAGCTACGGGAATTTCAGGCAGATGGGTCAGCGTGCTCAGCACCAACTGATCGAGCATCACCATCACCGTTCGCAGATTTTCCGCCAGACCCTCGACGCGTTCCGCGGCCGCCTTCCGCACGCTCTCAACCAGACGCTTATCCAGCCCCTCCAACGCGCCGCCGTTAAGGCCCGGCATATCAGCGTCAAATTGGTCCAGGGCGGGCGCCAGCCGCTGTTTCGCGTAGCGTGACAGCGAAAGCCGTCGCCGCGCCGCCTCACGGCGCATTTGGGCGAGCTCGTCAGCGGTTACATACACCACCAGCCTCGGTCTCATGCCACTCCTCCTCTGCTATTGCCCCTGGACTTTCGCCGCGGCGCTGCCCGCCGCGAAGCTGAGAAACTTAACCTTCGGCACCGAATACTCTCCGGCGGGAGACTCGGCCGCAGATGCGGCTCCGTCTACTGCACTGCTTGCCGGCGGCACTCGCATTGCCTGTTCTTTTTCCCGCACGCCTTCGGCGGGCGGCGCGGTAATGGTGCGGTCGCTGGTGGCGGGCGGCTTGATTGCCGCCAGCCGTTTGAAATAGCGCTGCTCGTGATACTGGAGCAGCGGTGCGCGAATCGGCCTTTGCCCGCGTGCAAATATCAGGACTTCCTTCGTGCTCATCCGCCGCACCTCGTCCGGCGTCATCAGCGGCCGGCCCACCTCGGGCTCGGAGACGCTGCCGCCACCACCCGCTTGGGTGCGATGCTGGTGACGCACGCTGGTCTGACCGATTTGCCGGGAAATTTCCTCGGCGGTCGCGAGGTTGTTGGGGGTAAACCGCACGGTCGTGTCGCAATTGTTGGTGATGGTTTCGTGGCGTCCGTAGGCTTCATAGATCTGGTTGAAGCTTTGGACCGCGAGGCAGGCCCGCAAGCCGAAGCCGGCCATATGGCTCATCGCCTCGGCGAATACTTCGAAGTGGCCGAGCAGACCGAATTCATCCAGCATCAGCAACAGCGGACGGCGATGCGGCGAGACCGGGCGGCCATCCTTGAACTCCAGTTTGGCCGTCAGACGGCGCACGATCTGATTGATTATCAGCCGCGTCAGCGGCCGCAGCCGATCGCGGCTTTCCCACGGCACGACCAGATACAGCGACGCCGGCTGAGCGTGATTGACCAGATCGTCGATGCGGAAATCCGAAGATGCGGTAGCGGCGTCGATCAGCGGATCGCGATAGAGCGGCAGCCGCTTCACCACTTCCGAGACCACCGCGCTGCGCTCCTTCTCGGCCTTGTCGAGCACCTCGCGCATGCTCTCGGCCACCAATGGATGGGTGCGCGTCGGCACGCCGCGCAAGGTGCGCCAGCCCATCTTTCCCGTGGGATCATGTTCCGCCGTCATGATCCGTTCGAGAGTCTCGATGATCTTCGACTCCGGATCGCTCAGCAGCCCGATCAGCCCGCGCAAGGTCTTGGCCGGTTCGGCATAGAGCATGTGCAGCATGGCGCCGGTTAGCAGCGCCATGCCGGCCTGGACCCAGTGGCTGTCGTTGTTGAAACCGCGGCCGTCGGGGTCGACCAGAATCTGTACGAGGTTCTGCACGTCTCCGGTCTCGTAGGGTGTGCGCAGCCGTACTTCTTCGAGCGGGTTATATTTGACTCCGGGATCATCCGGATTGGCCGGATCAAACTTGAAGCAGAGCGAGCCCTTGTGCCGCCGCGCCCCCGCGGTCAGCGGCCACAGCTCGCGCTTGAAGTCGTGGATCAGGGCGGAGTGCGGCCACGCCAGCAGCGTCGGCACCATCGTGTTGACGCCCTTACCCGCGCGGGTCGGCGCCTCCACCAGTACGTGGCCCGGCCCGCAGTCGCGCAGATAATGCACCCGCCCACGTACCCGCCAAGCGCCAAGATAGATGCCATCGCGCCGCGGCGGCGCCTGCAACAGGCCCGCACTTATCAGCCGCCGCCGGAGCCAGCGCGGCAACAGTTGCGCAGGCGCCAGAAACCCGGTCGCCCACACCTCGCGCCGATTGGCCCAGCGCGCCGAACCATGCAGATCGGGCGTGTCATCGGTCGTCAGATAACGCGCGATGATCACGCTGCCTGCCGCCAATGCGCCAGCTCCCAATAACGGATACGCGGCCTGTCGCAGGCATAATTCCCACACTGGCTGGAGCTGCTCCGCCCAATGCCAGCGCGCCCACCAGACCAGCCATCCCCACGGCGCGTAGATGCCGCCAAGCAACGCCGGTCCGAGTCCTGGCGCATAGCCGAACAGCCGCGCCACATGCTGGGTCACGGTCCAATTGATCACGATCGCGAGCAGCAGGAACCCCGACACCGCGATGAATTTCACCCGCGTAAGGCGCGCTTGCGCCGCGCTGTTGACGCTTCGATAAGGCCGATATTCCGCCATCGCCGCTATCTCTCCATCTCCCGCTCGGTGCCGCGCTCCCGCTCCTGTTGCCGTTCACGCGCGCGGCTTTGAATGATGTCCCGTTCTCGTTGCCGGCGGCGTAATTCCGGCTCGTGCTCTGGTGCAAGTTCCCAGCTGCGTTCGCCGATCTGGCGCGCCAGCCCGAGCTTTTCGAGATATGCCAGCCGCTCCATTTCCTGCGTCGCCCGCACCCGTGCGCCCTCCGTGAAGGGCGTGAGATTCTCGTAGCTGACCACCCGATCAATCCCCGCACGCCGCTCCAGCGTGCGGTCGATTTCGGTCCAATATTCGCGTTCGATACTCCGCCCCCGCGTCTGCAAATATTCCTGCTCGTCCCGCGGCCCCAGTTCGCGCTCCGCCAATTCGCGGCTTAGTTCGCGGATGCCGCGGCTCACATAGTCGCGATCAAGCGTGAGCGTGCGACCGTCGTCCCGCACGCCCCGAATCAACAGGTGAACGTGCTCGTTGTCGGTGTTGTGGTGATCGATCGCGACCCACTCCAACCGCGTGCCGAGGTCCCGCTCCATCTCCGCCACCAGGTCGCGCACGTGCCCGCGTAAATCCATCCGCGCGGCATCTTCCGGCGAGACGATAAGCGACCACATCAACGCGTCGCCGCGCTCCCACTCCCGCACCACTGCCGCCATATCGAGACTTTCGAATACTCGCGTCGAAGCCGCGCCCGCGTTCGGTCTCGCGCTGGGCATGCTCGCGCGCCAGATAGCGCGCGTGCCTGACCCAGCCGCCGTTGCCCCGATTGCGCCGGAACGAGGCTTTGACCACGCTGCGCCGTCCGTACATGCGCGATGGCGCCACGCGCCGCCGCAGACCGCCACCGCCCGCACTGGTCTTCGGTTGCCGGCGTGCCACGACGCTCGCCGCCTTGGCCCGGCGCATCGCGCCCACCCACCACGGCACCAGCCGCCGCGGCCCACGCGCCCGGCCGGGTCGAAGCCGTCGGAGCTTCAGACCCGCCTCCTCATCCCCGCCCGGCTTCCACGGCAACCACACCATCGTCCTTCTCCTTGAGTAATTCCGTCAGCATCGGAACCAGCCGCTCGGCATCCTCCGGCGCCGTGCCGCCCAGGGCCGCGATCAAGCGCCGCATCTGCGCCCCCGCTGAGCGTCAATGCATGCAGATCGCGCTGGCGCCGCCATGATTTCCACGCCCGCTTGGCGGTGGCCCGCTCGTCGAGTTTTTGGCGCCCGAGCGATGCCACCTGCGCCCGCTGCTCGGGGGTCAGCGCGTCGCGTTCGTGGGCGACGCTGACCAGCGCTCCCAACAGAAAATCGGGCGGCTCGCGATCGAGTCCGGCCACCGCGAACAACCCGCCGAGATTGACCAGGTGATGGACCCGAAGGCCCTGTTCCTCGCTGTGTCGTTCATTCATGACTCTCTTCACCACGTCACCACCGGCCTGCAGCACGCCGCGCACGTCCGCGGCCGGCACTGCTCCGAAGTAGCGCGCGTCCCAACTCCGCGCGATTGTTGAAACCGAACAGCCAGACCTCGCCGGCGCCGACCCGGCGCGCGCCCGATGGCGCGTGCGCGAGTGGGCGGCCCGCGCTGTCACGCGCGGCTGTTTGGCTGTTCGGGAACTTCACTCCGTTGACCGCGACCCAGCCCGGCTCCAGGTCAACCACGTCGCCGGCAGACGCGCCGATGACCTTCGCGACCGGCTCGGCTGCCGCCGGACAATCGCCCCTTTGGAGATAGCCGCGCGCGAGTCCCGTCCGCGCGATCGCGGCCGGAAGGCAGGCGGCAGCCAACGCGCCGCGCCCGGCCTGAACCGTCATTAAGGCGATAGATTCCGGCCGGCGCGGAGCTGTCCGTTAGCATGATGCGGAGATGCAAGAAGCCGCCGGCGAGACCGAGTAAAATCGCACCCGCAATCACTGCCAGCATGGCGGATAAGACGCGCCGCATCCGCTGCCAATTGCCCGGCAGACGCTTCCAAATCGCGCGGGTCACTGTGACCCACCGGTCACGGGTCACTATGACCTCAGCAGTGCCACTGTGACCCGTGCAAAAGTCGTAGGGAAACCAGCGGAAACCCGGCCCGACGGGCCACTGTGACCCGCTACCTTTACCTTGCCCTACGACTGAAGCCTTCTCCCGCACCACTTTCCACGCCCCTTCCACCGCTTCTCCTCCTCGCCTTACCGCCGCGCCCGCTTCGCTGCGGAAAAACTCACTCACCTCATCCTCGCCACCGCGCCGTTCGCACTCACCCTGCTATTCGCGCCATTGGCCTTGCTGGCCTTCGTTCCCCCGTGAAGCTTCTGCTCTTCGCTATCCAGTTCCTCGTGAATTTGCCTCGCGGCCTGGCCCAGGACTTCCGCCAACGTGGCATTGAAGTTGAAGCCCAAAACGTGCGCCCGCTGCCGCAGCTCGACCAGCTTGGCGCTTGATCGCGGTCGGCACCCGCACGCTGATCACCTCGGTCCCATCGCTTCTTGCGCTGCAGCACTCCCATCGCCCGTTCTCCTCGATACCTATGCCGCCGCACTCGTCCGACTGGGCCGGCTGGCGTCACCATTATCGTGCCCGTTGATGACCTTGACCTGCTTGGCAGCTTCGTTGCGGTGCTCGGACGTGCGCGGCAATTCCTCACGCAGCTGTTTGGCTAACCGCCACAGCGCCGCAGTAAAGGTCGCGCTCGCGTCCATACCCTCAGCCTCCGCCTGCTGACGCAGCTCCTCGAATTCCTTCTTGAGCGAGGCCGGCACCCGGAACCAGATCGTCTTGCTCTCTTCCTGCTTCTGTCGCCAAATTCCCATCGGCCACTCCTTCCCAATCGTTTTGCTGACATTTTTGTCAGCATTTCAGCTGACAATCTCGTTGCGCTTCTAGCCCTTGTACGGACCTGGAAAGACCAGGTCCTCGGTCACCATCACGTTGAATTCGTAGCCCGGCCTGATCTCGATCGTCGGCGGACGGTTCATGCCCTTCCCCAGCATCTGCTGGCCGAGCCCGCCCAACTGCGCCGACCCTGCCGAGCCCGCCGTCTCTCCCGCCATCGCCCACTGGTTGGGCTGGTAGTAGCCATAGGGTCCGTAGGTCCCGCCGCCGCCGAAAGCCGCCATCTGTCCGACCATCTGCCCCGCGCTGATCAGACTCGTCAGCGCCGCCGTACCGAACGTCGCCAGATAGTGGTTGTTCACCTGGTCGGTAAACCCGGCGTACCCGCCCTGGTCGCTGCCCGGCATCTGTGGCAGATCCATGCTCGACGTATCGGGGAAGATGAGCCGTTGAAATGCGATCTGAACTCGCTGCTGGCCGTAGCTCGAAGCATTGCGATATACGCCCACCAACCGGCTGCCCTGCGGGATCAGCAGAGTCTTGCCGCTCGCGCTATCGAATACACTCTCACTTACCTGCGCGAGGATCGGCCCCGGCAGATCAGAATTGATGCCGCTCACCATCACCGCCGGGATGACGCTTCCTGTCATCACCGTGTAGGGTGAGGCCGGCGGATGAAGCGTTACGTTGGGATCACTCGAACTGGCTGAGGCTGAGGTCGGTTCACCGCCCTGCCCTGCCCTCGCACTCCCGATCTCCAACGTGCCGCCGCCGTGAAAGGCCCCCACCATCTGCGGCGCTTCGAGCGCCCGCATGTACTTGTCCTCGGCCCACTGCGCATAGCGGCCCGGCGCCTTCGGCCTGTGCTCAACCTGGGTCTGCTGCCTGCTTGGAATTATCATCACCGGGGCGGGCACTGCCGGACTCGGCGCCGCTTGCGGCCGCCGGCCCCCCGCCGCCAGCTCCTCGACCTCGGCTTTGTCGCGCGCCGCGTTCGCCCCATCATCGGCCGGCTGCTGCGTCGCCACGCTCGTCGCCTTCACGCCTGCCGAACGGATGCCTTCGACCGCGACCATCCCGACCACTACCGCGACGGCGCTAACCGTCATCAGCAACCTGCGGTTGAACCGTCCGCCGCCCCCATGCTCCTGTTCTTCGTCGGCGAGCTCGGCTGCCGGCTCCGGATCTTTCTCGATGTCATGTTCTCGCCATCGCCCTTACCTCGCTCCGCCCGCGTACGCGATTACGACGCGATCCTGCTGCCGCCCGACACCGGCCAGCAGCACGCCCTTCTCGAACAGCCGATCGACCACGAAATAACTTCCGCGCACTCGATAGTTGACCATCTGGGTTCCACCGCCCGCGGCGATCAGCAGCGCCGGCGCTTGGCTCGACTTCATGCCCGCCGGCATCTCGAGATAGACATGAGAACGATCGTCAAACACACGCAGCGGGCGCCACGGCACGTTCGGACCCTCAATCTTGTACGAGAAGTTGAGCTGACTCGGATCCACCGCCGACACCTTGACGACGCTGCCATCGCTGTCACCCGGCGGATCGATTGCGATCTCTTGCGCGGTCTGCTGCTTCGCCTTCGCCGCGGCATCGTCGGCCTGGCGCATCGACGCCAGCAGATCCTCGGGGTAGTAGAACTCGACCTCCTGCATCGCGCGCGTGTGCGAGCGCAAGACCAGGTGATAGATGTGCCTGGTCGTATAGATGGTGAGATTGGTTTCGATTCCCGGTGCCTGCGGCTTCAGCGCGATGTGCGGAGTCGGATCACGCGGGTCGCCGGAGGACGCCGGCGTCGCCATCCACCTCTCCTGATCGCCGATCGCGAGATCGGTTACGGTTTCTCCCGGCTGGAGCTGGATGTCGGTGGTGCGCAGCGCCGCGCAATCAACTACCGGCTGCGGACCTTCGCCATACGGATAGAGCACATAGCTTCGCGTCCGGTAGCTCGGCCATTCGCCTTTGCTGTCGTACTCTTTGATCGCCTCGCGAACTTCAGCCGGCTGCGCCGCAAGAATCTCCGCCGCCGTTGGCGGTGGCGGTTCCGCTGATGCCGACGGCGGCGCCTCGTGCACAATCCGCAGTGGCGGAGGCGCTGGTTGCTGTTTGGCCGCGCAGCCGCATCACCATTGCCGTGACAATACTCATCCCTACCATGCCCAACCGCGTCATGGCCCTGTACCTCCCAAAGCTGTTTGGTTACGAGTTTCTAACTCTGCTGCTGAGTCCAGCTGATCCGATCCACGTAAAACCCTAACGGATTGCTCTCGATCGCGACCGCCTCACGCGGCGCGCACGATCTCGGTCTCAAGTTCTGCTTCCCAATGGGTCGGCGCTCCAATCAATGCGCCGTTTAAATCGCGCCGCAGCTCGGTCCAACGCACCTCGTAGCTCTTACGCTGAAAGCGGCAGGATCGAATCGATCTGCACCGAGATCGTTTGCTTCTGTGCAATTTGGAAGGGGTTATTCGACGAGTCGGAATGGTAGTACTCGTCCAGGAAGTGGTCGGCCGCCCCACGTGCATGTGCGAGCAAGGAGTTGAGCATCTGTTGCTCAACCTGTGGATCGCTCGACACCGCACGCGCCTCGCGAATGAAGGCAGCCACCTCATAACGTTCGATCCGTGTGGTGACGTCTGGCGTCGCCGCCGGCGTCAGCGGTTGCGCCTGCGTCAGCGCATATCCGAGCTTGTCGACCTCAACCGCATAAACAACGTAGTGGCTGCGGCTCGACAGCCATACCATGCCGGCCGCCAGCACCAGGCTGACCAACATCGATCCACCCGCCGCTAGCTGCCAGTTACGCTTGCCGATCACCTGATCGGCGTAACGCTCGTCCCACGGCCGCCAGCTCTGTTGCACATAGGAAATGTCGTCCGCCATCGCCCTGCCCTCTCACTCCAACCCAATCAACCCTTGCTCGGGTCGTGGCGCGCCGTTGCCGCGACTTCTGTGATTTCGCTTACCCGGAACCGCACACCTTGAACATCCCTTGCGGGGGCCAATTTTGAAGTTGTGATAACAGCCAGTAGAGATTGTTATGTTTTAGGTTTCGTATCAGACAATGTCAATATCTTTCGTGTACAAAAAGTTCATGTCAGATACGATTTATTCGCATATATGATGATTTGTACACTCTCCCAAGTAAAATGAAGTTTCAGCGGATATTAAGTATCAGCGGATTGACGTATAGAGCGAATGCAACTGAACAACAGCGAACGGACGCTTTCACCCGCGCGGAATTCTTATTGTTGCGGGAAAAAGGTGGCGCTAGGAGCTCAAGTGCCCTAGTTTGAGCAGCCGCACGGCAGCGGCCTCGCGCGAAACGTCGAAGGCCACGCTCATACGTTGCTTGAGTTCGGAGGTATCTTCCGATTCCAGATCCAAGGGCAATTTTGCATTCGCGTCTTTCAGGAAGGCCTGGACCAAAAGCTTTACTCTGCTCCTTGGCATCAAGAGGGCGCCGGACACATAGCCGGCCTGCCACTCCATCCAATCGGTCGTGGTGCTTACCGGGAGCAACGTTTGCCGCAAGCACCGGTGCGGTCCGCTCGCCGCCCCGTTTTGCGCCCACAACTGCGCGTGCAGCCGAACATGACCATACTCGTGGGCCAGGGTCGTGCGCAGCCGGTGAGCGCGCCAAAACTGGTTGGAAAGCTCGCGCGCGATCCGCACCTGCGCCTTTCCGTTGGTGAAAAACTCGGTGACCCCCTGGACGTTGGCGCCCTCTCCTGACAGGTCAGCGAAGAGGTCCACGTCCTCGGCGTACTGTTCGATGAGCACCACCAAAGCGTTCGTGGGAATCGGAACGAGCACCTGGCCGTACTGTTCCTCGAGGAAGGTGAAGGCGGTCCGCTCGCACTCCTCTTCGAGCTCCTCCAGCTCATAATGGGGCCGCTCTCGAAATCGACCAGTCATGTCGCGCACGAGTTTCATTTCTTCTCGCCCTTGTCCTTCAGTTCCCGGCGAAACGCCTTATAGGCGGCCGCCGCCCGTTCCGGCTCGATTTTGTCGATCTTGATATCCGGTGGCAGCCGGGCGGCGGAGAAATATAGCGCGTCAAGCGGTAGCTTTAGAATTTTCGCGAGCTGCCGAATAATGAGGTCCGAGGGAGCCTTGCGCCGGCCATGCTCCACGTCATTGAGGTACTGCACAGAGATTGCCTGCCCGTCCTCCTTCTTGATGCGGGCGGCGACATCTTTCTGGCTCATTTTAAATTCCTTGCGGCGCCCCGCGATCATTCGCCCGAAGTTTTCCATAACGCGTGCCTTTTCTAGCACGCCGTTACCACCCACCGGAACAAACCCTTGTGGACGCAACCAAATCCGCTCTAGAGCCTTCCACACCCCCATTGGCAACCAAAGAGCCATGCCCTGGGCAATAAGTAGCTTTGCTCGCCCCCATGATGAGCCTTTCCCCGCCCACGCCGCTTAGTAGAACGGCGCTGGAGGTTTAGCGATCGAGCGCAAAGTCAGGAAAGGATCCCGCGCTAGCCTTGAAAACGGCAAAATCACGAAATTGATTACGATAGGCTTATTTGTTAGTGTATCAATCGTAAGAGCGCCTAAGCTGGGTGCAAGCGCTCGCCCGCCGGGATTCCGGTCTCCACCCAAGTGTGGTGATAACCAAGAGGTTCCCAGTGGAATTTTAGAAAGAGGTCCTTCTTAACGGAAGGGCCTTTTTCATTTCGGCTGCTTGATCGGCTTTCCTGTCGCCGTGTTGTACGCGATCACTGAGAAGCGAATGGGCCGGGGTGGCCGCGGGCGCCCACGCGGCACCCGGTTATCTTGGGCGTATGCGCTCTCCACACTGAGAGTTAGTCCACCTGGTTTCCCGCGCCGCGATACCTTGAAAAAAATCGCGTATTCAACCCGGCTTCCATCTTCGGCGACAAACTCCACGGTGAAAAAATTGCCTCTGCCTGTGTGGAAGCATTTCCGCGAACCGATGTCCCGGATAATGTCTGGCAGTCGTTTTGAGAAACGATATCGGCGCTCGTCGAACAGCCGAGTTTCACGACCGTGCCTGTAGGCCAGCGCTCCGGTAAAGGTTTCACCTGCTGCAATCCCACGGGTGAAGCAGTGCCAGCTGAACAGGACGTCGATCGCGTATACCTGCGGTGGCCTGCCTTCCTTCTCAGACACAACGAACTCGAAAGTGAATGGGTCGAGATGCGACAGCTCATAGGTCCTGCCCTCGATCGTCACCGGGCGCCAATTCAACGCTTGAAACCTTGGCCTTCGAGCTTCCCCGCCATCGTTGCTTCCTTACAGGACCAACTCATAACAAAATCTTCCCCAGTTTCGTGCAGCTCAACTCACCAGGTTCTCGCTAATTCTGAGCTCGCCTCGGCCTTCGATCAGTTCCAGCGTACGCAAGCGGCCCAGCGCGTTATTGAAACCGCCTCCGTTCGCTTCATAGCCCGTCTGCACCGCGATCTCGGCCTTGCTCAGCGCCGCCGGATACGCGTTGACCAACGCCTCCAGAACAAGCCGCTCAGCCTTGCCAAGCTGCCGGCGCCAGTAATCGATAAGTGCGGGACCCACGGGCAGCGGATCCCACGAGCCAAGAGCCACCAGCCCCGCCTCAGTGATACGCAGCTGCTCTCCGCCACCCGCAAAGAACCCCCTTGAGCGCAGGCCACCGAGGTAGTTGTTGAAACCACCACCTGAAACCGCATAGCCGGTCAGCACCGCCACCTGTACCTTGCTGGAGACCAGGACAAACCGGGGGCAACTACGCGGCGGCGGCCATTCCGTCCTGATTCCGCGAATCACGTTCCATGCCGGGATACCAGCGGCAGAAGTTTCCACGCAAATCGCTGTTCAGTGCTTGCGTCCGGATCTGCAGCAGTAGATGAGCACCCTGCTGCGTCCATCTCATCTGCTGTTGTTTGACCATTCGCTTGCTGACGACCTGATTCACAGTCGATTCTACGAAAGCGGTTGAGATTGCCTCCCCGTGCCGGTGCCGATCGCCGTAGTTGGGAACGAAGACACGGTTAACAGCGATATAGTGCCCGAACTCGTGAATGGCCTTATGCAGCTTCCGGCCGTTCTCAAAGGCAGCGCCGTCAATTTCGAGATCCTCTTCCAGCAGGTCAACGATCTGCAATGCGCGGCGGACATTGCCGTGCCACAAGTTCCACTTCAGCCGTTCCAGCTGCTGCGCGACATCGGCCGCGTCGATCTCTCCCTCCATTTCCTCGTCGTCGCCGGAGGGTACAGGTTTTGGCTTCGCAGATGCCAGTTCTCTCTCCAAGGCCTTCGCGTATTGGCCCATGACGGTGAGCCGCATTGTGATGTGGAACCAGTCCAGCCAATGCTCCGACTCCGGACTCAGGTACATCTGAAGATCACGGACCGTATCGCCGCCATCGGATAGAAACATGAGCTGTTGATTCGCCTGGAGCCCCTGTGCCTTAAAGACCTCGAACAGCCGTCGTTTCGGTTTTGCGTCCTCCCTGTTTACAAACGCGAAGCATTTCGCGCCGCCGCCCTCGACGGCGCTCTTGCCGACGATGACCTCGAAAGAACCAGCCTGCCGGCGGTTCTCGTCTCGTGCGTGAACGAACCCGCCATCAAGGCCCACCGTCAGCGGAGGGCCGGGTTCCGGCAGTTTGTCCAGATCTAACTGGCAGGTATCAATGAAGCTGAACCGTTCCTCGCCCAGTTCGTCTCTCAAGCCGTTGCGCCACCGCATGCACATGGCGGCGGACGCCGGTTGTGCTGATGGCGGTGCCGAGCGGCAGGACTTCGGACAACACGCTGACGGTCAGTCCATAGGACATCAGGCCCGCAAACTTGCTTTCGAGGTACACCAGCTCGGGAGCTGTGCGCTCGGCCAAAAGGTTGGCGAGAGGGCTGACCGATTTGGCACTGCTCGGCGTACCGCAACATTGGTAATATCGCGGACTCTGCAGGCTCAGCTTGCCGAAAGCACTCCGAAACGCAATGGAGTGCTGGCCTTTCCTGGCGCGGCGCGCGCCGCATGTCGCGGCAGCGAGTCTGCTCTTCGCTGAACTGGGCGGTTTGCGCGGTGACGACCGCCTGCTGCAATCCGCGCAACAGTTCCCGGGCTTCCGCCAGCGTCAAACCGAGATTCTCGGCCTGCAACTGGCCGCGCTCGAAAACGCCAATTTCTTCCACGACGCCGGGTCTGTCGTCATTACTTTCGATCACGAGCTGAACGCGAAATTTCATAACGCCCTCCGGCTGTGTCTGGATCTAAAATCACAATTGCGCGGAAGAGAGATACTGCGCAATACTCGACCCCAGCGGAGGCACCGGGACGTTCATGCGGCGGCGGAAATCACGCAAACTGCGCGGTCAAATAGCGAAAGGCGCAATCCCCGCCGGGACTGTCAGCCGTCATCCGGGAGACCTCGCGGCTGTGGCGCAGGCATCACCTCACTTACGATCAGACCAAGTACATCGTCGAGCAGGTCAGGCATCAACTCAAGGTGGAGGCGCCGGCCCGGTGCCCGCGTACTGTCCAGCGTCTGGACCGGAGCGAGGTCGAGCGGCTGGTAACAGTGCCTATCAGGACCGCAGCCAGGAAGGGCTTCTCATCAAGACCCTCTTCCTCACGGGGGCGCGGGTGAGCGAGTTCGTTCAGATCCGTGTCGAAGATCTATTCCTGGAGGGCGACCCGCCGCAGATCCACATCACTCATGCCAAGGGGCACGCAGACCGCTACGTGCCGGTCTGCCAGACCCTCGCGCAAGAATTGCGGACCCATCTTCAGAACCGCTGTCGCGGTTCGCTGTTTGAGAGCAATCGCCATCAGCGCTATGCGGCCCGCAGTGTGCAGGTGATGGTTCGGCGCTGCGCGCTCCGAGCCGGCATTAACAAAAGGGTGTACCCACACCTGCTGCGGCACTCGATCGCGACCATCCTGCTCGACTCCGGCCAGGTCCCGATCGATCAGGTGCAGAAGTTTCTCGGTCATCTTCACCTGTCAACTACCCAGATTTACGCCGAGACCAGCTTGCGCGCGCTGGGCGATAATTACATCCGTGCACTCACCGGCGCCGCTACAAGGTGACCTTCAGTCCCACCGCCATTCCTCATCGCCGGTCGCGTATTGACGGCAGTCTGCGATTGACCTTCCGCCGATCAAACTTATCGAGCAGAAGCCGTTCCTTTATCGCGCTTATCTCGTCGATTCGGTCCTGCGCAGCGGTGGCGTCACCTTGGTCGACACAATCAACGATCTGGTGCAGCAGTTCTGAAGACTTCCCAAGGAGCCGCATCACGACGTTCTTGGAAGGCGATCGGGCCGCCGCAGTCCTCTGGCGGTGCCGCCCGGCTTCCGCCGATGCACATCGGATAGAGTGGCGCCTGCTCGGGTGGGATGAACTGCTCAATCCGCACCTGGTGCTCCCACCCGTCGGTGAAGTCGTATTCGTAGCGAAAGCGCTCATTCACACGAAAGTGAAAATCGGCCAAATGAACGCGTCGGGCGTCCTGCGAGTACCAGGGCCCGCCAAGGCGCGGGATACCGAACTCCTTGCCGTGAATCCGAAAGCGATGAAGATGATAGTCGCTCCAGGCGAAGGCGATCTGGATGACATGGTGGAGGTCCGCGAGGGTATTATCGACGCTGACCACCAGTCGTCGCCAGATCATCGGATTAATACCCCGGATCCACACATGAATCCTGCATCCTGCGGAATCCGTCTGGACGGCCACGGCTGTCAGCTTAGCAATCTGCGGCGCGTAACAGAATCGGTCTCAGCCCCCGGTTTGTCCTGGTCTCCTAATAGCCGGTTGCCATCAACGGTGAAATTGGGGTCGCCAAGGTCGAGAACCGGTAGTGCATCGAAACCCGCCGGGACTGGGTTCTTCATACTGGTAGTCACAGTAGCTCTCCTGGCGACATGGCGCCTTGGCTTGCCGGGGAATCAATCGTCATCTCATCTTTCGGTGCCGGTGTAAGGGGTAACACAGTGCGACAAAGTGCCTTCAACGCGCATCTATTGGTCGCGCTGCCGGCGCTGCCGCTGACCGCCGAGGTGGACCTGATGCTGCTGCACACCAATTGCTCAGCTTTCCTGTGTATGAGCTTGGTCATTTTGCAGGGTTCCCGCAAGGCTGCTTGGCACCCCCAGGTTCATGTTCTCTGGCATCAAAGAGTCATCCGTGAAAATACATATTTCTTGAAGCCGATTTTCTGTTCCGTTGCTCCCTGAACCCCTTCTTCAGGGAAAAGGGCGTCCACACCCGGAAAAGCCCACCAGCGGGCGGCTCTGTGGCTGGGAACCGCCAAAATATCAGCTAAGCCATCGGCGATCATGCCATCACCCGGCGGCCCCTCCTTCGACTCGGGGTAACCTGCCATCGATCCCTTTGCGCATCGCCGTGGCCTGCGGGAACTCATCGCTCTGACCACTGCCGTCCCGATGCAAGCCATTTGAAATGAAAATGCTCGCGCGCCGACAGGGCCTGTATTGCCGGTAATAGGAATGCCCGCAGTTCACCCACTATTTCCGTTAGCGCGGGTACATCTCGAAGCTTCATCCGCCGGATGAACCCCGCCCACTGCGCGCGCTTCTGTAGATTGCCAGAAAACTCCCCCGTCAACGCCACCGGTTCTCCATTTGGCAAGACGGTTCCTCTTCGGCTGAACGTCTTCTCGATCGCCTCGGACAGTCCCGGTCCGTCGAAATCGAAGGAACGCGATAGAAGCCAGAGATCGAAAAAGTCCTTCATGCGGCTGTTCAGTTCACCGAGCTTAACCATCGCCTCGAACTTCTCCGCAACGGCGGTCTCTCTGCTGTAGCCCAGAAGCTGGGGAGCGGGCAGGTCGAGGATTGTCGGATAAGTCGTCGGGATCGCCGCCGGCACCACGACATCGCCAAAACCGATATCAAGC
The DNA here is from genome assembly GCA_963805995.1 of uncultured Pseudomonadota bacterium. Lineage (GTDB taxonomy): Bacteria > Desulfobacterota > Binatia > Binatales > Binataceae > JAJPJA01. The sequence continues at coordinate 20,996 of CAWDWL010000012.1, forward strand.
TGCATCGGAATGCGCGCGACATCCAGGGTTGCGCGGAACCTGACACGAACACCCTCGTATTCAGCAGCTTCTGCGATCCGCTCGCCTTGGATGGTCGCAGCGTTGAAAACCAGCCCGTCCTCCGGTTCAACGCACTACCGCGCAGAGCTCCTTCACGATGGCCAGCTATCGCCTCGATGTCATTGGCCGTCCGCCCAAGAACGTCGATATCCATCGTGGGACGAAGGAGCGGCGCCTTCCATGCAGCCAGCATCAGCGCACCCTTGAGAACGAACTTGTCCGCGTGCTCCGACTTCGAGAGCCGGTAAGGAACCGTCCATCGCAAAATACTGGAGCAGTTCACTGAAAGGACGCCCGGTCTCGCGCGCTTTGTTGAGGAGACGCTGCCGAACCGAAGCCCCGATGTTCTTGGTTCCGGGCTTTGTCACAGCAGCGCTTCCAGGTAAGGGCGCATCACTTTTTCCACCCGGCACACCCGTGCAAATCTCATCAGCTCGTCAACCTTGGTCCGCTTCCGGGTGCGATAGAGCCTCAGCGCTTCGAGGACCGTATCGAGCCCCAGCTTGTTCCGATACTTAAAGCAGTCAGCCAGCGTCTTCTCCGGGCTGTAGACTCGCAGACTGATGCCGTCCACCTTGTGCCTTTCGATCCCTTCCGTAAAGAGCACGCCCGAAAACCAAAATATGCGTAGGGGAGGATGTTCAAGTCTCGGCGGCTCCGCACCGCGGGGCAGCGCGAGCTGGACTTCGTGTGGAATCTGCGTCGTGATCTCGTGGTAAGCCAGGGCAGAAATGAGACAGACCACGCCCGCCGGAACCTTGGCCGCAACCGTGACGAGATCGGGATTGCTCAGCGGAGGCAGGTCGGCAAGCCGATAAAGCCCGCGGCCCAGCCGTTCGACTAGGCCGCTGTCGCGCATCTCGTAAAGCCTGCGGGGATGAATGCCCGCACGCAGCGCGGCGCTGGTGCGAAGCACCCCGCCGCTCCGGTTAAAGGCTCTTTGTTTCCTTTTCGAATGGCATGATAATGTTACCAGCAACATTTATTATATGCTGGTATATTTAGCCGTCAAAGACCGCGTCTGGATTCGGAGGGCGGGGCGCTTGGAGACGATGCGCTTGGGCTGGATAAGTCCAGCTTTTAAAGTAAGATATTCGGAAAATAGGGGGACCAAGAGATGGGGGGTTCGGTAAACAATTCTGGTAATCGCGGTCGGAATGGGTCTGGTCCGCACAGCACTCAATTAACCAACATCGTGAAAACGGCCGTTCGAATCATCGCCCGATCGAACAAACGGGAGGTTTCAAGGGCGGCGGAGATCATCGGTGTCAGCGAGCCGACGGTTTATCGATGGCAGCGAGCAGGCAGCATGCGTGGCGCGCGCGGCGCCGAGGTGTTGCGCGTGCACGAGTTGACTGGCCTGCCATTGGAAATGCTCCTGAGAGGGTAAAAGGCGCCGAGCCTTGCGCTAATCTGGGCGACATTGCTCAATCGACCAGGTTCCCGCTGATCTTGAGCTCAGCCCGGCCCTCGATCAGTTCCAGCGTACGCAAGCGGCCCAACGCGTTGTTGAACCCGCCGCCGTTTGCCTCATAGCCGGTCTGCGCCGCGATTTCCGCTTTGCTCAGAGCCAACGGATACGCGTTGACCAACGCCTCCAGGATAAGCCGCTCAGCCTTCCCAAGCTGCCGGCGCCAGTAATCGATAAGTTCGGGACCCACCGGCAGCGGATCCCATGAGCCGAGTGCCTCCAGGCCGGCCTCAGTAACGCGTAGTTGCTCTCCGCCGCCCGCAATGAACCCCCTGGAGCGCAGTCCGCCGAGGTAATTGTTGAAACCGCCACCCGAAACCGCATAGCCGGTCAGAACCGCCACCTGCACCTTGCTCCGGCCCTCCGGGTACTGCGCCAGAGCCGTTAGGATCTTCCGCTCACCCGAGGAAAGCTTCTCGTTGTCGTTTCCGACCGCCGGACCGCCAGCGCCGTTGGACCGCGCGTCACGCGCACTCGTCGCCATCTTCCCAGGTTTGGGACCCCGGCGGCGGGACTTTCAGAACAGGTACTTCCTGTGGCACACCACTCGAAAAGTTTCTGTCCCAGTCGCCGTCCGAGCGCATGGCTCCGACAATCTCTCCGGCGGAAGCAAATACGCGTTCGAGCCGTGCGACATTGCCCGCAATCCACCTAAAGCGTTTTTCGGCCTCGGTACGGAAGGCGTTAAAGCGTTGCCGCTCCTCGATCAAAGCGACTCGCACCGCTCGGTCGATGGCGCCCTGGTCCACTACGGGCGCCCTGCCCTTTCTGGCTTCCGCCAGCTCCCGCTTGAGTTCTGCTATCTGACGTCTGGCTTCGGAGACATCACGCGCTTCTTCCTCGGCCTGCTTCGGCAGATCGGCCATCTTGGCCAACACCGTCCGTATCGCCTTTGAGGGAGCGGGCGCGCTCAGCAAATGCCGCGCTCCCGGCTTCGGATGCGTAGTGCTCACCTGGGCGGAGCGGAAATGGACCACCCCGGAAAATTCAAGGCCGGGCCGAAGGCGTAAAACTCGCCCTGGTCCAGGTCGCGCAATTTGAGCCGCTCCGCTTTGCCCATGCCAAGCAAGTCGCCAGCGCGCTGCTGGTCACCATCCAGCCACGTCCTTCCGATGATCACGTTGTTGGTCTCGGCCGCGGCGTCCTTGTGAAGCTTGCTTAACCGCTGGGTGGCGATAATCCCGCACAGGCCTCGCTTGCGGCCCTGGCTCATCAAAGCGATCACCGCTTCGGTGGATTCGGCCTCGCCGGCACTACGCTCCGGGCAGTACAGATGCGCCTCATCCAGAATCACCAGCGCGGGGTGCCAAAGCTCGCGTGACAGGTGAAGAAGCGACTCCAGGAACAGCCGCACGAAGCGGCGCCGCTCGCTCAACTTCAGGTCGAACAAGTCGATGACCGCCGAAACCTTGTATTCGAGTAAACGGCGCGCGAGCAGGCCCGCCGAGCGCGGGTCAGCCGGGATCTCCCCTTCCCTTCCAATCAGCAACACGTCGACCGCTTCACGCAGGCTCGCAAACTCGCCTTCGGGGTCGAGCACGATGGTCTGAATGCCGGCCCGCTCGGCTATCAGCCGCAGCAACCAGGACTTACCGCCGCCCGAGTTCGCCTGGATCAGAAGCCGGGTGTCCACCAGCCGCGGCAGATCGACATCCAATTTCTTTGCGCTATCGATAGTGCCGATGATCATGGGCCACCAGAAATGCGAGTCCAGCGAGCCATACTCCTCGCTGGCCTTTATCCTACCCTCATTCTCTCATCTGCCGGACCGCCTTCTCAGCGGTTCTTTCCGCATATTCGCGCTGCCGCTTATGGCCACCTTTGTGCGAGAGATCGCGGGCACCGAGGATCGTGTCTCTGATTTCTTCCGCTGTAAGACCATACCCGGCGGCGTGCTTGGCCCACGCCATGTCGGCCCGGTGAAAGTCACCGCCATAACGCGCATCGCCATGGAATTCCGCCAATGGCCGGAGCCCCCGATTCTCGACGCCCTCCCCTTCCGCGGTTTGAAATTCGCTGGTCGCCCGCTCCATCTCTGCGCGCACCGTCCTGAGAAAGTCCGGGGCTTGGCTATAGACCCGCCCGGCGGCTTCATGGAGCCGCGCAAACGGCTGCATTCCGGATTGCAGCCGCCGGCTGGGCTTCGGGTTGGTGAACCCCGCGAGCCTTCCGAAATGCCGCCAGTCGGCGCTGGAGGGGTCGCCTCCGAACCGCCGGGCAAGCTCCTTCGCGGCATAGGTGCCGGCTGCCTCGTCAAGTCCCTGGCCGTGCTTGAGCCATGCCTGGAAGTTGCCCGGCGAGGTCTCCACCACCACCGCTGGTTCATACCCCTCGGCCTTCATACGCCTGACAGCATCGGCGGTAAGGTCATCGACCAGACTCAGCCCATGGATACCCGCCGGGCGGACGTAAATATGTGCGCCGTGGAGGTTCTCGCGCCTGAGCCACAGGATCGCTTTCAGAACCTGCTTTGCGCCCCACCCTTCCCGAAGCTGCATCGTTCCCTCGGAGCGCTTGACGCCAATATCGAACCGCTCGCAACCCATGGCTTCGAGTTGCGCCAAGGCCACTTTCGCGGTCAGAACCCGGGGGTCCGCTATTGCTATCCATCGTTTTTTTCCCGCCCGACAGGGCGGCGCGGTAGTGTTTGGATTTTGAGATCGCCGTAGGCGCTCCTTATGGGGGTATGCCGGGTTGGGTGGGTTTGAGCCGGCAGGGGGCGGAGCCCCCTAAGAGGCGGGGTGTGGTGGTTACAGAGTTAATTTTAGAGTTAAGATCGCGCGCGCGAGTTACGCCTGTGGATGGCGCTGGAAAAGCTTTGAAATGTCTTAAGAATTTTGGTGCCCCGGTCGCTGATAACCCGAAAGATGGGTCGCTAATAACCCGATGGTTTGGTCGCTGATAACCCGATACTTGGTCGCTAATAACCCGAAGATCGGTCGCTGATAACCCGATAGTTCTCATTGCTCCGCGAGGCTCGCCGCCAGCTTCTTGGTGTTCTTCGTGTAGAAGCTCACCTGGTCGGTCTCGGTGTCGTACATCATCCGGTAATCGGGCATACCGTCGGCAAGGACAATCCGCTTAATCGCGGCCCGGAAGCGCTTCAGCAGGTCGCTCGACCCGCTCTTTTTGTGAAGTATCTCCATGCTGACCGTCCATCTGGCCTGCTGGCCGCAATGCTTGCGTGCAAGCTCATAGAGGCGGCGCTCCAGAGCTCCCCCGAGCCGGAAGTAATCGCGATTCAGGGTTAGAACCTCGCGCGCGAGAACGGCGTTGTAGAGCCATCGCGAAAGCGTCAGCTCTATCGCCATCATCCGCCCGTTGGCCGGATTCTTTTCGATCACCCGCCATTCGTCGATCAAACCAAACCCATGCCGAATGCGCTCATTGTTCGTCATGATGTTGGTCTCGATCCGCGTCCCTGAGAGGCGTTTGAAAGCCTCGGCAAGCTGCTCGTAGTCACCGCCACCGGTGTGCCTGTTCGTGCTCACGAGCAGGTCGTAGCCGGTCATCCGGACGGTCCTGCTGGTCTCGCGGCCCTGGTTCATCCCTTCGATGAGCTGACTTACGGCGTAAATCAGGATGTCCTTGTCCCAGATGGTGGCCAACCCGTCGGCGCCGGGTTTGATCGTAACGCTGTTCCCGTTGTGCTCGTAATGGCGGACTCGCTGGTCGCGCTTTTTCGACAGGCTGAACATGGGATGTTCCATGCTGTGCCTGTCATCCTTGAGTGCCCAATCCAGGATGTCGGCTACGAAAAAGTCGCGGTTGGGATGACGATCGGGTAATAGCCGGGACCTCCCGCCTCTTTTCTCATCAGCTTTATCTGGCTGGGAGCTTGGTGCCGTGCTGCCCTTGCTCTCGAACCGGGCCAGAATATCTCCAAGCTTTTCCATCAATCGCCCTCCCCTCCTCCCTCCGCGTCTCTACTCGACGGACGCTGACCCTTCAGCGTTCCGCTATCTCCGGCAGGCCACGGGCGACGAAGAGCATGTTCATCGCTTCGGCTAGTAAGGCCTGGACTGTGGTGTCCTCGCGAGCAGCAAGCTCGCGGAGCTGACGGCTGACCGCCCTGTCAAAATGCCCGCCAACAAGCCTCTTGCCGGCGCGCGCTGGCGTCGACGAGCCGTGGCTCTTCCGGTACCCCATCGACGCGTTCCACACGCCGCGAGGCCTCCCGGTGTAACCGCAGCAGTTGCTACACCTTGCTGTCTGCCAGCGACCGCCTGCAGGGCATCAGAAAGACTGCGCTTCTGCTTCATTACTTATCTACCTGCCTACCTGTATACGTATCCACTTGTATAACTCGGTGATTTCCTCGCACGCCTTGCCTTCGGGTTCCCATTCCTGAGCGGCCAGACCCTCGACGAGAGCACGCACAAAAGCCGTCCGGTTACCAACCCGCACGGGAGCAATCTTGAGCCCATATCCGCCCAGCGCGCTCTCCGCTTCGTCCGGCAAGGAGCCGCGCGGCGGACACGCATTGATCACAACCGCCGCCGATTCCGCTTTCTTCGCCAATTGCACAATGTCAACGGATGCCGAGATCGCCCGCAGATCGAGCAACGCGGGCCGGCATGGGATCAGGATCAGGTCCGCCGCCCGTGCGGCGGCAAGCGCCCCGGCTTCGGAATGTGGCGCTGTATCGATCACAACGAACGAGGCTCCCGCACCTTTGGCGGTTTCCAGCGCCTTTGCGAGCCGTGCTGGTTGAACTGATACAACCGCGGGGTTCTCGGAATGGCGCAAGTCTCGCCAGGCGGTAGCCGACGCCTGCGGATCGAGGTCAACGACCGCTGCGCCGTCGCCGGCGGCCACCGCCAGATGCAGCGCTAATGTGGTTTTTCCGGTCCCGCCTTTTTGGCTGATGACCGCTATCGTCTTCATCCACCCCTCCACCGCCCCGCCTAACCTGTAGCGGTGTATACGCGTGGTTGAGTATAGGCGTCACTTTGTCCAGCCGCAAGCAAAGCGGTTTTCTTTCTGACTGCCGCCGTTGAGACTCACGGCTCACCGTCCGGTGATCCTACCCCTATACGTGTCATCTCGTATGCACTACTACGTGCCATCACGTATACGGGTATCGGGAATGCCGATACCAAGAAGGGCAGGGCGGGCGCTTGGGCGCCCACCCGTGGCTTCACCGCCTCAGAAAGGCGCGTCCTCATCAACGTCGTCTTGGCCTCCCAGCGTCTGGGCGATGCGGACGCGTTCGGGCTCTCGAGATCATAGAAACCGGTAGTGCCGAACGCGACCCTGATGCCATTCAGCCCGCTCCTGCTTCTGCCCGATCTTGTCGGTGTAGCGACGTGACACGCGAAGCGGTCGCCAAGCCGATGGCGCGGACGTGCCAGAGCAGCGAGCGCCACCGCTTAAAGCGGCAGTGGAGCGGAGCTGCCGGTGATGTAAGCAGGGCAGGGTAGGGCGCGAGCGTGGAGCCACGGCGTCCACAGCTTGCGCTGGGCGGGAGGCGCGAGCGGAGCGAGCCATGGTTCAGAGGGCAGGGCGAAGCCCCGGGAGTCGGATTCCGCGGCGACTCGATCAGCCCCGGAATTACCGCGCGCCCCTTCGGGCGGAGAAAAGCGGCCGAGGTCTCAGGGACCCCGGCCCGCTCGAAAACACACTGCAACACGTATACACTGCTACACGTCACCGTGATTACGGTTCAACACGTAATCGGCCGCTTTCTGCGCCTTGGCGGCGGCGTGAATCACAAGCTTGCGATCATCGCGAAGCTTCTTGAGCCAGCCTTGAATGTAAGCCGCCTGGTTCTCGATGACGGCGGGCGAGATTCCCGCTTCGGCGCACAGAAAGGCCGCTCCCATCTCCGCGATCAGCTCCTCCAATGAGTACATTGGCGAGCCGAACGGCGCGGCTTCGACGATTGAATCGCGCTCAAGGCGCTTCTGACTCCCGGAACTATGCACGGTCTCATGCAGCGCTGTGGCGTAAAATTCCTCGGCGCTCGTGAAAAGCTCGCGCGGGGGCAGGGTGATGCGATCCGTGATCGGGCTGTAGAAGGCCTTTGAGCCGGCGTACTGAATCTCAGGCGGGTTGGGCATTCCGGCGATGATCCGCTCGGCTGCCTCGATGGGATCGTGCTCGTGCGTTTCGATCCTTCGGCAGCTTGTCGAGCACGGCTTGCGGCAGCTGGCATTGTTCGACGTTCCAGACGCGATAATAACGTAGGAGAAAGCGCCGGCGATCCTTGGCGCTGGTCTCGGACGCCTCGTCCTGGTCTCTGTCATCGTCGGCCCGAACATCATCGACCTTCCAAAAAACGATGATGGTCCCGTGCTCGCCTTTGCGGACCTGGCCGCCAAGCTGATTTGCCTGCCTAAAGCTAAGCCAGAACGGCGACACGTATTTCGTGGCTGAAAGCAGGAAATAATTCACGCCTCTGTACGGCTTCTTACTTACGAGGTTGCGCGGCAGTCCGGTTGCGGTCCATGGCCTGCGCCACGGCACAATCTCTTGCTCAAGCAGGTTGATGATGTTCTCGGTGATGATTTCGTAAACGTCCATCTCATGCTCCTTTTTCTGTGCCCGCTTCCCGAAGGGCAGGGCGCTTTGGGTTTTGGTCTGGTTCCTTGCGAAACCAACCTTTCCCCCTCGGGCCTCTCACCCTGTCTGGAGGCCTGAGGGCGGAAAGGACCTGATGCGGAGCGCAGCGGAGCTACCAATGGGCGGCGCGGAGCAACTCAAGGCCGCCGTGCCAGAGCGCAGCGGTCCGTAGGACTGGCGCGGCGGCTTGAGCGGAGCGGCGCAAGGCGGGGCAGGGTAGGGCGCTAGCGGGCCGGCGGTTCCATGCGGTAAATGGCGATACCGCGACCGCGCTTCGCGCGCGAAAAAGAGACCGGGGTTGGGCGGATTGGTATCGCGGACGGCACCATGCGGCGGTAAAACCAGGGGAGGGAATTGGCTTATTATTAGGTTAGGAGAGTTGGCATGGATACGTTCAAGCACGAGCGGACTGAGCGCCAGTGTGTCGGCCAACAGGTCAGCCAGCGCATCTTTTTGGCTGGACCCCTTGCTAGCTAAGCTAGCTAATTTCCGGTGCAAAAATCGTCCGCAGCTTTGTAACGAGGATAAGCATTCAAAGGTAAATGCGAGGAGCGGGTGAATTTTAGGGGTGAAAGACTTGACACTTCGGCTGTGAAGAGAATATTTGTACAGCATGGCCGGACGCGACCGAATTGAAGAGATCATAGCGGCGACGGGGAAGATGCTGTGGGGGAGTCTGGGCGCGGTGTACCGCCGCTGCGGGAGCAAAGGCTGCCACTGCGCCACCGGCGACAAGCATGGTCCGGTCTTCTATTTAACCCGCAACCAAGATGGGCGCACGCGTAACATCTATGTACCACCAGAGTTGCGCGCGGAAGTTGAGGCAGGAGTTGCCGCCTATCGGCGCTATCGCGAGTTGGGCCAAGAGCTTGCCGAGGCTAACGCGCGCCGTTTGGGGTTGGGCAAGAAGCGGCAAGGATGATCCAACGCCAACACCGCCAACGCAGTATTTTCGAGGCCACCATTGGTTCAATTGAACAATTAGTAGATGGGCTGATTGAGCCGGCCCTGCAGCGCTTGGACGAGGTCCTGGCAGATCCGCAACTGCTGGAGGCGGTGTTAGGTCGATTGGCGCAACGCCGGCCGCACAGCCGTACCCGGGGACGGCCAGGTACGCCGGCTGAGGTGGTACTGCGAATGCTGGTGCTCAAGCGGGTCAAGGGTTGGAGCTTTGAACAGACCGAGCGTGAGGTGCGTTCAAGTCTGGTCTACCGCTATTTGGTGCGGGTTTATTTCGAGCGCGTACCCGACGCCAAGACGCTGATTCGACTTTCGGCCGTGATTGGGCCCGAGGGAATCGAAGCGATTCATCAGCGGCTGATCGATATGGCGAAGGAGGCCGGGCTAATTAAAGGGCGGCGCGCGCGGGTTGATACCACGGTAGTGGAGACCAACATCAGTTATCCGGCCGATTCGCAGCTACTGGCCGACGGGATGCGGGTGCTGACGCGGTGGGCGAAGCGGATCGAACAGGCCACCGGAGTGGTGGGGCGAAAGCTGCGCAATCGCAAGCGAGCGACCACCCGGCGGGTGCTGGAGATTTCACGTGCGGCGCGCAGCCGCGATTTCAAGCACGCCCGTTCACGGCTTGAAGCAGGCTATCGGCGGCTGTTGGCTTTGGTGCGTGCGACCGTGCGTGATGCGGAGCGGGTCATGGCGGAGGTCGCGAGCGGAGCGCGGGTTGCAGTAGCTGAGCGCGGGCGCAATGTCGTTGAGCGCGGGCGGACCCAGATCGAACGGATGCTGCCCTTGGTCAGGCGTGTGCTGGCACAGACCTGTGCCCGGATGTTTAAGGGCGACACCCATTATCGCGATAAAGTTTTCAGTCTTTTCCAACCCCATACCGAAGCGATTCGCAAGGGTAAGGCGTCCAAGCCCACTGAGTTCGGCAAGTTGGTTAAGATTCAGGAGGCCGAAAGCCAGTTCGTGGTGGACTACCAGGTTTACGAGCGGCGGCCTGAGGATCGAACGCTGTTAATCCCAACCCTTGAGGCCCATCAAAAAGTCTTTGCTCGTCCTCCTTATCTGCTAGCGGCTGATCGCGGTTTTTGGTCGCACGCCAACAAACGGGCGGCCCTCAATGCAGGAGTCGAAAGAGTTTGCATCCCCGCCTTGGGTAAAATCTCCGCCGAGCAACGTGCTGAACAACATCAACGCTGGTTTCGCCGCGGCCAGCGCTTACGCGCCGGCTGCGAGGGACGAATCAGTGTCATGAAGCGACGTGACGGCCTCACGCGCTGCCGCTACCACGGCACCAACGGAATCCAACGCTGGGTCGGATGGGGCGTGGTCACCAATAACCTCTGGGTTTTCATGACCTCAGAGCGGCCCCAACGCAAACCCGTCGCCAGGCACCGATCCCCACGGCCGAACTACCCAAAATGATTTTGCACCGGAAATTAGCTAGGTGAGTCTTTTGAGGCGGTTAGGTTGGATGCGTCGCGCTACTCGCACTTCTTTTCTCAATTAGAACAAGCTATAGCGCGCTTTTAGTATTAGTCGCGTTTGTTGTACACTGTGAGGTATAATCGGAGCACTTTGATGATTGTGGGCATGTCTTTGGGTGGCCGGGCAATCGGTAAGAGCGTCTGATGAGTGACGCGAGCAGCTCTCTCCAGCTCGGCGATGTTGTGTCCGGTCTCGAACCGGCGGAGCTCGTGGAAATTACGAAGCTGGCGCCTTTTGCCGGGAAGACCCTGGTGGAGGGTATCGGCGTTGAATCACGTCGCGTTGTTCGGCGGCCACTCAGCGGAGATGAACTCGGAAAGCTGGCAAAAGTCCGCGGCTCGGACTTCACCTACGATGGCGACCCGCAGGCCTTCCTGCTCGGTGCGGAAGCCGAACGGATTCGAATTGCCGTAACCGGGTGACCAACTCCATCTCCTCCGGCGAGCGGCCGATAGCGCAGAATGGGTTCAGAGGTACGAATCCATGGGGAGAATGGGGTCGACGACATCAGTGCGGGCACGGCAGATGCGCCGGGTGTTGGCGCGCTGGCAGCGTAGCGGGCTGAAGCTGCGCGAGTATGGGCAGCAGCGTGGGATTCCAGTGAGCACGCTGAGCTGGTGGCGGCAGGTGTTTCGGCGTGCCGGAGAGGAGGAGGGAACGGCGCAGCAGCGGAGAACGTCCGGTGGTGTTCACCGAAGTGCCGCAGCCGGCGAACGTTCCAAGGACACCATCGGTTGTGGAGATCGTCCTGCACAGCGGGCATCTGGTGCGGGTGCCGGCGGGAGCCGATACCGACACGCTGCAGCGGGTGCTCCAGGCCCTGCAGACGACATGCTGACGCTGCCGGCGTCGGTGCGGGTTTTCGTCGCTCGCGGTGCGACGGACCTGCGCCGGTCGTTCGATCGGCTGAGCGCGCAAGTGCAGGAGGTCCTGCGCCAGGACCCGTTGTCCGGCCACGTGTTTGTGTTCTTCAACCGCCAACGCAATCGGGTGAAGTTGCTGGTGTGGGAGCGCGACGGGTTCTGGCTGCTGTACAAGCGGCTGGAGGCTGGGACCTTCGCGGTGCTGGACCGCGATGAGATCAACGCCCGGGAGCTGTACCTATTACTGGAAGGGATCGAGGTCATGCGCGAGCGTCGACGGTACACTCGATTACCCGTCGGTGAGTGACGATACTCAGTACGATGTAGCTATTCCCCATATACTGTGGTAATAGGAGCTGCGGGTGGTGGTGGAACGTGGCGGCGGCAAGCGGCGCAGAGACTCAAGCAGTCCTCGACGAACTCAGCAACGAGATCGATCGGCTCAACAAAGAGAACGCGGCGCTACGCCAGCGGGTGCAGTTGCTGACGCAGCGGCTGTTCGGACGGCGCAGCGAGAAAGGCGTGCCGGTAGTCGAGCAAGGCGTGCTGCCGTTGGAGCCCGCGGCGGCGGGACCAGTACAAGCCGAAACCACGGACGAATTACAGCGGGACGACCCCGCCGAACCTACGCTGGTCCGGCGGCGTCATCCCGGTCGGCGCCGCTTGCCAGCCGATTTGCCACGCGAGCGTATCGAGATAATACCGCCGGCCAGTGAGCGGCACTGCACGGCCTGTGACACCGCCAAGGCGCGCATCGGTGCGGACCTCACTGAGGAGCTGGACTACGTACCGGCGTCGTTCGTAATTCGGGAGTATGTGCGACCGAAGTACGCCTGTGGGCGCTGCCAACAAGGCGTGGTGCAGGCGGTCCTGCCGGCGCGTCCGATCGAGAAGGGACGACCGGGGCCGGGGTTATTGGCGCACGTGGTCAGCTCCAAGTACGCGGATCACTTGCCGTTGTATCGGCTGGAGCAGATCTTCGAGCGCCACGGAGTACAGATCACCCGGCGCACGCTCTCGGAGTGGAACGGGGCAGTGGCAGACTTACTCGAACCCATCGTGCGCGTCATGCACCGGGAGCAGGTGCAGCGGTCGCCGTGGATTCAATGCGACGACACGACCCTGGATGTGCAGGACCCGAGTCGCGCGCCGGAGATTCGCACCGGGCATCTGTGGGTCTATCGGGGTGAGCTGGGCGAGGTGGTTTACGACTTCACCTGGTCCCGCAATCGGGACGGCCCGCTGAAGATGCTGGCCGGTTACCGGGGTTATCTGCAGGTGGATGCGGCGCCCGCCTATGACGACGTGTTTGTGCAATATCCCGGGATCATCGAAGTCGGATGCATGGCGCACGCTCGGCGGTACTTCAAGGAGGCAATGCCGACGGCCGCGGTCCCATGCGCGCAGACGTTGGCACTCATCAAGCAACTGTATGGGATCGAGCGGGTAGCCAGCGACAAGCGGCTCGATGCGCCCGCACGACAACGGGCGCGGCAGGAACAGGCGCGGCCGATCCTGGAGAGACTGCGTGCGTATCTGGAGGACCAGCGGGCGGCGGCGTTACCGAAAAGCCCGCTCGGTGCAGCCATCGGCTACGCGCTGCGCAACTGGGTCGCCCTGACGCGCTACACCGAAGACGGCCGGCTCAAGATCGACAACAACGGAGCTGAGCAGGCGCTACGACCGATCGTGCTGGGCCGGAAGAACTGGTTGTTCGCGGGAAGTGAAGCTGCCGCCCATCGCACCGCCATTCTGTGTTCGCTGGTGCAGACCTGCAAGCACCTGCAGATCAATCCGTTCGTGTATTTGCGCGATGTGATCGAGCGCGTCTCGACCCATCCGGCGCGGCTGGTCCTGGAGCTGACGCCGCGAGAGTGGAAGCGTCTGCGGGTGGACTCCCGCGCGCAAGCCACCGCCTGAACGAGATTATGCCTCGCAATTGGGCGGGGGTGTTCCGTGTCGCTTGTTATCTTGTTATCGCAGAAGCTCACCGGCACCCTTTACGCCAGCCCTACCTATCAAGTTACCGACCGAGTGATGGCCGGCACGGGCGCGGCCCGCACCCGCGTCTGTATTTCACG
>CAWDWL010000013.1:0-177558 GCA_963805995.1 uncultured Pseudomonadota bacterium
GCGACATCGCCTTTCCACCCTTCGCTGATGTTTCGGCCGGCCCCTGCTTGGCGAGCCGCGCCATGTTTAATCGGTTCTCGTCCGGATGGCTTTCAACTGTGTCGCTTGACCCACCGGGCCGCCGCCGCTTGAGGCTTCTGCCTTATGCAAAAAGCTCGTGAAGCCATCGCCTGGCGGCGTGATCGAGGTTCCATACATTATGAAACTGATTTGCCCCCGGTGGTATTCGCCATGAACTGTCACGTGCATCAGCATTTCTTCGCGTGACATACGGCCCGGCAAGCCATCGGTAAACGTAAAGTCGATGCGCTCGGCCAACTGTGCTTCATCCAGGCGTGACACGTAGTCGACGTACCACTGATCGCTTGTCTTGATCGCCGCGGACAATTCTTGGAGCGATGGCGCGTGGCTTGTGTTGGGCGAGGTGTATCCGTGCTCTTCTTCGCCTCAAGTTGGCAGCGAAGATCCGGTCAACAACATAAGTGTGGCTGAGGACTCTGATGGCGATCTCCTTTGCAGGAGAGGGATCGTCAAATTGTCGCATTGCCGCGAGGATCTCGTCGTTGGCCTCTGCCTTGTAGCTAAAAATCCGTTCAAGCGTGCTGACTTGATCCATGTTTTTTCTCCTAATCCAGGTAATAGCGAACTCGCCCTCTGGGGAGGGTCATTTCTGTCAGACCGGTTGCGAAGGCTTCCTTGCGGTCACGGTGGGCACAGCCGACATCGAGCACGATTTCGTCGCCGCGGATCTTCAAGCGCGCGAGGCGGCGGTGGCGCGCGTGGAATTTAGCGAAGCGACTGCTGGTGAACATGAGAGACGCGACGATCAGACAGAAAAAAGCCAAAAATCTGAACCGCGTGAGCGAGGGCCACGGTGGCTCCGGCGTGCCGGCTCAAAGTCCATCGTTCCATGACGATTGCCCCGGCAAAGTTTCAACGATGAAGATAGCTCGAACGGCTGCGGGACCGTTGAGGCCATAATCGGGCGTTGTTTGCTCATGGCTCTGCTACCTGCTGGGGTGGAGACACCGTCGTGATTTGCGTTTTCACCATGGACAAAATATAAGCGATCGCTCATAATTGTAAACTCGCATTCCGAGGCGGATGCATATGACGTGGAAATTTCAAACAAACCCCAGAAAATCGGCCTCTCAAGAGCGATCGCGTCAAACCGTCGATGCGCTTCTGGAAGCGACTACTCGCGTTTTGCTCAAAGAAGGCTATGACCGGGCGAGCACCAACAGGATTGCCGAGGTGGCCGGCGTCGGTATCGGTTCGTTGTACCAGTATTTCCCGAGCAAGGAGGCGCTGGTAGCGGCGGTTATCGACCGCCATACGCAAGAAATTTCCGAGGTGACTCGCAACGCCCTGGTCAAGGCGGCTGCCCGCCCGATCGAGGTCGCGGCGCGCGAATTGGTTTCAGTTGCAATCGACGGTCACCGGGTCAATCCCAAGCTGCATAGCGTCCTTGCGGAACAGATCCCACATGTTGGGCGACTCCAAAAGTTCGAGG
This sequence comes from uncultured Pseudomonadota bacterium, assembly GCA_963805995.1. Classification (GTDB taxonomy): domain Bacteria; phylum Desulfobacterota; class Binatia; order Binatales; family Binataceae; genus JAJPJA01. The sequence continues at coordinate 1,514 of CAWDWL010000013.1, forward strand.
CTATCCAGCAGGAGGGTTATGCACTGGTTCGAGGCTATCTCAGAGGCACATCGAGATGAGATTGATGTCGCCGATCTCGATCTCGCGGCCTTCGTCTTAGTGACGGTAGTGGAAGCGCTGACCCACGCGGCAGTCCTGCGTCGCCCGGACATCCTCAGCGATGAAAAAGCAGGGCGGTTTGTGGACGACGTAACGCGCATGGTGGTCCGTTATCTGCGAACGTCGTGATCTGACGGCGAAGAGGCGAAGCGCGCTCTCCGACGGAGATGCGTAGGCAAAAACCCAGGCTTCGCTTCCCAGCGAAGGGGGGCGGTCCGTGAAGGGCGCCAAACGGCACCGGCCTAATGGCAGCGGATGGGCGTCCCCGGCCTCGGCGTCAACGCCCAAGGCTGTAAAACTGCTCCACGCCTCGCCCGAGAGGCACCCTCAATGGCAGGTGCGCCGTTCTCCATGGTCCATCCTCCGCTAGCCTGCTGCATCACGGGATTCGCCGCGAGCTGCGGAGGCGGTTGCCGGTCAAATTTACAACGAAAGGCGCCTGACAATGACCGTGGGACCATAGAGAGCGTCGCGAGAGTACGCGCGCGCTTTCGTGCATAATGGTGCGGTCGCGAGTCCGATGAAGCCCGCACCATCCAAAATCAAAAAAGGCCGACGGCAACAAACTTCCCGGCCGCAACCTCGTCCGACTGCCTGGGCCCGCCTTGCCGGTTCGCAGTATGCGGCGCTGGCCGGCGTGGTCGCGATCACCGCCCTGGTCTATTGCGATGCCTGGGCAACGGCTACGTCTTCGACGATCACGAGATGATCATCGTCAACCGTTATATCGGCGACTGGTCGTTTCTATGGAAGGCTTTCGTCAATGACAGTTGGTGGTTCCGGGACCCCGCTCATCTTCCGCAAAGCCATTATTACCGTCCCCTGCAGGATGTCTGGCTGGGACTTAATTACCAGGTCTTCGGACTGAATCCGATCGGTCCCCATGCGCTGATGGTGATGCTTCACCTCGGCGCGGTGGTGCTGGCTTACCAGGTCGCCGCCCGCCTGACCGCCAACCGCGTCGCCGGACTGCTGGCCGCGCTGCTGTTCGGCTTGCTCCCGGTCCACGCGGAGGCCGTGATTTGGGCCACGGCGATTCCGGAGTCGCTGGCTGGAACCCTGCAGTTGGGCGCGTTCTATTTCTATTTGCGCTATCGCGAAGGGCATCGCGGCAGCAGTCTGGCGTGGTCGCTGGCGCTTTTTGGCGGCGCGATACTAAGTCACGAAAGCGCGATTGCCTTTCCCGTGCTGGTCGCCGCGCACGGCTTGATCTTCCGTCCAATCGATGAAACGGCAAGCGCCGTCAGGTCATTGGGCGCGCGCGTGTGGCGGAAAAGCCGCGCCACCGTGGCGTTGGCCGCACCTTATGTCGCGGTCGCGATGGTGTATCTTGGGATACGGCTGGCGGTGCTCGGTTTCATCACCAAACGCGACGTCAACAACCAGGCCACGCTTGCCCAGATCATTCTGACCGTGCCGACGGTCGTCGCGCACAACCTGGCCGTGATCGTCAACCCGTTCGAAGCGGGTCCCTCGCATCGGATCCTATGGGTCAGTACCGCAGGATCGTCCGATTTCTGGATGCCGGCGGCGGGCCTGGGATTAATCGCACTGGCTGGATTGATGGCCCTCGCCGACAGCCCCAACCGCAAGCTTTACGCTTTTTCAGTGGCGTGGGTTTTCATCGCCATGGCGCCGGTGCTGAACCTGGGAATCCTTTATCCCAACGCTTTGGTCGCCGACCGCTACATGTATTTCAGCTCATTCGGATGGTGCCTGATGGCGGCGCAGGCGGTCGTCGCGGTCGCCAAGAGCAATCCGGGACTGGCGCCCGCGGCAGGGTTGGCAACCGGGCTTGCGGCGGTGATTTACGGCGCGGCGCTGTGGCACGTGCAACATTTCTGGCATGACGAAATCGCGCTCTTCTCGCGCTGCATCGAACGCTTCCCGGACTCGGGATTCTGTCATAACCGCCTGGGGATGGCGTTGCAGGCCGTCGGCGACTCGAAGGACGCCGAGCACGAACTGACCACCGCGTTCAAACTCGATCCGAGCGACTGGGCGGCGGAGTACGATCTGGCGATGGTTCATGAACAACAGGGACGCCATCAGGAGGCGGCGCGCGAGGCCGCCGACGCCCTGGCAAATCTGCCCCATGCTCCGGCAAGCGCCTACGTCAATCTGGCGCAACTTTACGACGCGGCCGGAGACGCGAACGCCAGCGAGGCTGCGTTCAAAACCGCGGCGCGGTTGCCCGACGGTGCTTTGGAGGTGACCTTGGCGCGGGCCGGCATCAAGCTGGGCCATCACGACGGCGCCGGCGCGGAACAACAACTCCGGCCGCTACTGGCCGCGGCTCCCAACCATCCGCAGGCGCTGTTGATGCTGGGCTCAGCGTTGGCCCTGCAACGGCGTTACGACGACGCTTTGGCGGCCTACGAACAGGCGCTGAAGGTAGTTCCGGGCAACGCCACGGTCCGGTTTCTGATTGCGCTGACCCTGCACAACCTCGGCCGCAATCAGGAAGCGCTGGCGCAATGCCAACTGGTGTTGCAAGCGGCGCCTTCAAATCCCAACGCGCTAGCGCTCCTTCAACTGATCGAGCACGATGTGCACAGCCAGCCGACCAAATCCGGCGTCGCTAACTGAACGCCCCAGCCGGGTCGAAGAAAAGCGCCAAGCTTCCATTGCGCGACCGCCTGCCAAGCATCCTGGCTTTGCCCCGTTAGTCGTTTATCGACAGTCTCCCTCTGGGACAGACCGGAGAGAGCAGGCTATGAAATCCTTTTTCAAACCGCCTGCGGGATAGAACGCCGCCTCAAAGCTCGCTATTGTTCACAGTTGGCGTCCGCTTGGGTCTCGTGTAAGAGATGCTTGCGCCGGAACCTGGGCCTGCCTTCCGCTGGTGCCTTGGTCGGACCGCTTACGCGCCGGGCAATTTTAGTAATGACGCCGCACCATATCGGAGATGAGCGATTCAATCACTTTCCCCAAACCATCCATGGCGTTTGAGCGCGGAGTCGTCATGCGCCGTCGCCGGCACCATTCACCCCGTCGCTCAGCTATTGGCGATCTGAAAGCTGAGCGCGGCCGCCCCTGGATGCGCAAATTAACCGGCCTCATCGGCGTCGCGTTGGTGCTGGTGGCCAGCGCCGCCGTCGCCTACGCCGACACGCCGTCCAAGCAAATCGTCACCGCGAATCTGGTCAAAGACAAAATCATCGCGATTGACCAACCCAAATTCATCGCGGCCAACGACGCGCATTTTCTTCAGCCTCAAGAGCGAATGATCGGGGTGGTTGTGAACGGGGTCGCGAAAGCCTACCCGATCAGAATCCTGGACTGGCACGAGGTGGTCAATGACGTTACCGCGGGCAAGCCGATCGCGGTCACGTTCTGCCCCCTGACCGGCGACGCGGCGGTTTACGAGCGCACCATCGATGGCAAAACGGTGACCCTCTCACCGCTGAACAAGCTCTACGAGAGCGACACGATTCTTCGTGACAGCGCGACCCACAGCTTATGGGCCCAAGCCAACGGCAAGGCCATAAGCGGGCCCGAGAAAGGCAAGCAACTCACCGAACTCGCCAGCATCACCACCGTGTGGCGGCTGTGGAAGTCGTTTCATCCCAAAACGCTGGTGCTGTCCACCGACACTGGCTTCGCCCGGAATTATGGTGTCGACCCCTACGTGAAGTACGAACGCGGCCAGGAGAAATTTCCCGTCAGCAAAGAGGATGAACGGCTGCCGCGCGACGAGATGGTGCTCGGCGTGGAGGTGGATCATCAGGCCGAGGCGTTCCCCTTTTCCCGCCTGGCGCTGGTCAAGAAGATGCCTCTGACGGTTCGTCTGGGCGGCCGTCCAATCACAATCGTCTTCGATCCGGCCACGGGGACCGCGGGTGCGGCGGATGAGAAGGAGCATATCCCGGCCTATTCCGGCTATTGGTTCGGATGGTCGGCATTTCATCCGCAAAGCGAAATTTGGGGCAAACCGCCACCCAAGCCAATCGGGCCCCTGCCGATAGTCTTCAAAACGGCCGGAGACCTCAACCAGGCCCGCGAGGGAAACAGCGCGACCTTGCTTAAGAATGGCAAAGTTCTGATCGCCGGCGGCGACAACGGCAGGTCTCCGATGCTCGCAGCCGCGGAGCTTTACGATCCGGACAAAAGCACCTTCAATGCCACCGGCAAGATGGCGTATCCGCGCGGCGGTCACGACGCCACCATCCTGGCCGACGGCAAGGTGCTGATAACCGGGGGGATGGACGACCTCAAAGTGATCCGTAACGCCGAGGTTTACGACCCCGATACCGGGCAGTTCAAGGCCGTCCAATCGATGAGCGCCAAGCGCGAGAAACACACTGCGACGCTGCTCAAAAACGGCCAGGTCCTGGTCGCCGGAGGTTTCAGCGGCGATGCGGATCCGACTACCAGCACGGAACTTTACGATCCGGCCAAGGGCAGCTTCGTTGCCGGACCGCCTATGACCGCGCCGCGCCAAAATCACGCCGCGACCGCACTCTCAGACGGGCGGGTGTTGATTACCGGCGGGGTGGGATCCAAAGGGCAAACGCTTAACGGCGCGGAGATCTACGATCCCGCTACCGGCCGCCTTACTCCAACGGGAAGCATGAACGCCTCCCGCGAGGGCCATACCGCGACTTTGCTGGCCAGCGGCCAGGTCCTGGTTACCGGGGGCATGAGCGAGGACAATCCTGCTCTGACCAGCGCCGAGATCTACGATCCCGCAACCGGCCGCTTCACTCCCGCCGGCGAAATGAACGTCGCGCGGCAGGGCCATCGAGCGGTGCTGCTACCCGATGGCGACATTCTGATCGTAGGAGGCGTCGGCATCGACCCCAAGCATCGCTATCTCGCCAGCGTCGAACTGTACGATCCCACTACCAAGAAGTTTAGTCTGCTCGGCGAGATGCTGCTGCCGCGGTTTGGTCCCACCTTGACGCTGCTCAACAATGGCGAGGTGCTGGTTACCGGCCGCTTCGCGGCGCCCACTTACTTCGCCACGGCGACCGCGGAACTCTATCAACCTCCGGCCAAGGCCAAGCAATAAAGCCCCACCATCTCAAAATTGCGGATGCGCCGGCCGCCGCCACCACCCTGCTACGGCTATGGTCGGAATAATCTGGGAAATACTGTCTGAGGCAGGCTCTCGATGCGCGCACAAAGCGGGGCGATAAGCGGCCCCTATCTTTCTCCAAGCGATTGGATTGCTGATGAAAGAATGGGCTGGTCCGCTATTGCTTCGCCCTTGTGCATTGAGGTCAAGCATCCATGGGCAATTAACCCGCTTTGGGTAAAAGATCTTTCCCAGTTTCGTGCTAACGCCGAATTTTAAGGCAAATGTCTACGCAAAATAACGAGATCTCCTTGTGTATTGCTGGCACGAAAGCTGCTTCCACCTATCGATCGAGGTTGATTTATATGGAAGCAGCACTCTCCACCGAAACGCTTGAAGTGATTGGTAAGTCTTGCCATTTGCGTCGGCCGATACGCGACCGCGCGGGGCTTACCAGATTCAACGAGACACCGATTATTCTGCGTCAGGTTTTTAACCTGGATCGGTGCATGTACCTGGTGAAGTTTGCCGATGGGGCAACCACCTTCGTGTTTCCCGACGAAGTCGACGTCGCCTGAGTTCGCCTAATGACCTTTCATCGCGTGATAATTCGCTGGAATCCGCTATGCATAGCGGTAGTCAGCCGCCGCTGCCAAAATCCTGGCGATGCGCTGAAGCGTCGGCTGCCCGGTTTCCTTCCGCTCCCCGCCTGACCGACTAGAGCTCAAATAAATTAGGCGGCGTCGCGGCTGAGCAAGGGCTGCGGCCGTGAACGCCTGAACGATGGCAATGACGCACGTCGTTGCATCGCCGGAACCTGCCGTTTCTACCTGCCGATGTATCGATCGGAGACAATTTCATATGGCAAGGGGTTTGCTCTAGCTATACGCAGCTAGGCTCGCCGGGCCTTGCCGGTCGAGCCAATTCGCAAAGGAGCCGAAATGCTGGTAGCAAGCCGCATGAGCAAACACCCGGTGACTGCTGGGGCCAGAGACACCTTGGCCGAAGCAGACGCTAAAATGCAGTCCGGAAACTTCAGGCATTTGCCGGTAGTAGCGGACGGCAAATTGACGGGAATGATCTCCGATCACGACATCCGTCAGCATCAGGGACATCTAACCGACACCCGGGTCACCGGAGCGATGACCGATAACGCGATCACGGTCACTCCCGACACCTCGATGGAAGAAGCCGCCGAAATCATGCTGGAACGCAAGATCGGCGGCCTGCCGGTGGTGGAGGATGGAAAACTGGTCGGAATGATTACCACCACCGACGTGCTTGGCGCATTTGTCGAAATGTTCGGGACCGCTGAAGAGAACGCCAGCCGCCTCGATCTGATTCTCGAACCCAAAGCCCCCCATGACCTGTCCCGTGCTTCGGAGGCCATTGAGAATTCAGGTGGCGAAATTTTGGGCCTGGGAACCTACCGCGATCGATGGGAGGAAGAACGGGTCTATTATCTGGTGGTGCGCGCCAACCCAATCAAACCGGTGGTCGACGCACTCAACGGCAAAGGCTTCCGCGTACTCGGGATCCACTGACCAGAAGCGGCAATCGGCCGGTGAAATGTTTCTTCGATTCCTGACCCTGGCGCCTAAGGTGACATCGAATGTGGGGTGTCGCGAAAAGTGTCACTTTTCGCGACCCTCACGTGCAATCTCAGGTGCCCTGTGAGTCCTTTATCTGCTGCAACTTGTTTTGCAGCAAGCGCACCAGTTCCGGATAGCCTTGGCTATTGATCACCCGGTTAAACTGGTTGCGATAGTTTCCGGTAAGGCTGATGTCTTCAACGATAATGTCGTAAACCATCCACTTGCCGTCCGCCCAGTGCGTGCGGTAGTCCACTCTGATGGGTTTATCGCCCGGCTTAAGCGTAACGGCAGTTGTAATTTTGCTGTATTCGTCGCCTTCGGGAATTTCCTTGATGTAATCGATCGATACCGTATCGGTGTACTTCTGCGCCTTGGAGAAGTTGGACCGCGACAGGTAGATCGATTCGATCAAGTCGCTGAAAAGCTTGGTAAACTGCTGGCGCTGCTGATCGTCGAGCGCCTTCCAATGGTAGCCGAGCGCCGAGCGCGCCATATCGGTGGTATCCCAATACTGTTCGATCAGCACGCGCAGTCTATCGCGGCATCCTTCCCGGTTGGTCGTGCACGATGGGTCCTTGGCAACCGCCAGTACGCGGTCTCCCAGGGACCGGATTTGCGCCATCGCGGGGGGCGGACCCTCCGCCCGGGCGATGGTCGCCCCGCCCCAACTCCACGCCATCGCCAGCGCGAGAATCATCGCTGTTAAACTCGTCTTCAAAATCAAATTTTGCTCCCGCCTCCTGTGCGGACGCGCCAACTCAGGTCCCAATTGGATCGCAGGGTTATTCTGACTGATTCAGGCGGAATGTGAAATGCACCGCCCAATGCCGCCTCAAGCGTCGCATTGTGGGCCCGAAACAAGGTGTCGCGAACAATCAAAGATGTCCGCCTCATAAACATTTAAAGATGTCCGCATGGTCAGTTGAGAGTCGGGTGTTTCCAGTTGCTTTGACTTGCAGGTTTGCGCTCAGCCCTCGCGCAATGGTATGGAAGCGCCAGCCAGGCTGAACTAAGAAAATCAATCAGACGGCGATCCCCGGAGGAGTTCCCGATGTACGATGTTAAATTCGGCACCTTTCTGCCAACCAACGACTTTGCCAAAGCCAAGGCGGCCGCCGAGAGCGCGGAGCAACAGGGCTTCTACTCGGTATCGATCAACGACCACTTCTTCCCTCCGATGGGTTTGGATCAGCGTAAAGTTCCGCAACTGGAATGCTACACCACGCTCAGTGCCATCGCCGCCCTGACCAAACGGGTCAAGCTGGCGCCCACGGTGACCGCGATGTCCTTCCGCAATCCCGCCCTGCTCGCCAAGATGACCTCCACGCTCGATCAGATCAGCGGCGGCAGGTTCATCGCGGGCCTGGGTTCGGGATGGCTGCGCGATGAATACGATGCTAACGGCTATCCCTACCCGTCTAATGCGGAACGCCTCGATCAATTGGCCGAAGCTATTGGCGTGCTGAAGGCGATGTGGACGCAGGACGAGCCGAGTTATAGCGGCCGCTACTTCAAGATCGATAAGGCGTACAACTTCCCCCATCCGGTGCAAAAGCCGCATCCGCCCGTGATGGTCGGCGGCGGTGGCCGCAAGCTGTTGAAGATCGCGGCTGAGCAGGCGGACATCGTCAACTTGACCGCACCGATCACCCAGGGCGTCGTCGACTTCGCCGCGATGCTCAAGTTTGACCAGGCCGAACTCAAGCGACGGATCGCGATGATGCGCGATTTCGCCAAAGCCGCGGGCCGCAGCCCCGAGGCGATCGAAATCAGCGGGTTCGTCACCGCGCTGCCGGCCGCCGACCAGAGCCAGTCCGACGCTATCGCGCAGGGCACGGCGACCTCAATGGGGTTTGCCAACAGCCGGCGGTTCGCGAATCGCCGATGTTTCTGATTGGCACGCCAGACGAACTCAAACGCGAGATCAGGTCGCGCATCGAAAAGCTCGGGATGACCTACTACATCCTGATCTTCATGGCCGACGAAGCCCGCGAACTGTTCGCCCGCCAGGTGATGCCAGAGTTCGTGCGCTGAACTCCGTCCCCTCGCCCACTATCTTCCGTGAGAGCGCGCGCGGGTGGCTCATACCCTTCAAGTCACACATTTGCGCTGGCGGAGACGGTCCTGATTGATGCCAGCTCTCCCTGACCAGGGAGAGCCGCAGGCGGACTCGCAAAGCACAACGCATTGGGGCAGAGGCTCTTTCTGTCCCCTCTCCTTATCCTGAGGAGAGGGCGAGGGAGAGGTTACACGCCCCGATCCACGGCACCAGATTTCGCCCGCATCCACTGACCTTGCGCGAAACAAGCCCAAAATTATTCCCGCTTTAGCGTTAGCGGCGCGGGCCCCACATATCGCGCGCGCGGACGGATCAATTGATCGATTTGATACTGCTCAATCGCATGGCCGATCCAGCCAATCGTGCGGCCCAAGGCAAAAATCGTAACCGCGCTGCCCGCCGGCAGCCCCAGCGTCCGCGCGAACAGCGCCAGTGCAAAGTCGATGTTCGGTTGCAAGCGCGCTGAAACCGACCGCGCTTCCTTGATTATCGAGCGCGCCAACGCCACCGGCGCCGAGCCGGCGTAACGGCTCATCAAAAACTTCAGCAACGCCTGCGCGCGGGGGTCTCCGCCGGGATATAACGGATGAACAAAGCCGGGGATCGGCTCCCCCTGTTTGAGCCGCCGCGCCAGCACCGCGCGCGGTCGGCGCACCGATGCGACTTCCGCGATCAGTTCTTCGGCCCGTTCGGTCGCCCCCCCATGTTTCCATCCCCGGAAGGCGCACAGCGCGGCTTCCACGACCGCATACAACGTCGACCCCGCCGACGCTACGCAGCGCGCCGTGAACGATGACACCGCCAATTCGTGATCCACGCACAGAATCAGCGCCGCACGCAGTGCGCCGGCCGCATCCGCAACGTCCGGCGCCCACGCCAATTGCAGAGTGCGAGCCAGGTCCTCATGCGCGTCATCGGCGCGCGCGGCTATCGCGGTCAGCAACACCACGATGCGCGCGCCCGTCTCCACCACAGCCGCTGGACTGACCTCGTAGGCTTCGAGATCCTCATCGGCGGCGATCGGCAGGATCGCACGGAAACGTTCGATCGAGTGCAGGTCCGGCAGCCGCACCCGCCAAGCCCGGGAAGCGGCCAGCCACCGTTGTGCTCGGGCGAAGGGCTGCGCGCAGTCGGACCGGAATTCACCCTGCCACATCAGCGAAGCCACTTCCTCCACCGATCGAGTCCAAGCCAGGTGGGTCGCGTCGAAGCCCCGATAATAGAGCCGCCCTTCGCTGATCAGCGTGAGGCCCGACTCCAGCACTGGCAGCCCCCACGACAGGCTGCGCTGCGCGGCTTGGTTTGGATTGCGGCGCAGCTCCTTGCGCTGCTTGAGGGTATCGACGTCCTCGCGCCGGTAAAGGCGCTGGCGCGTCGACCGGGCTGACGGTTCGGAGCGAATCAAACCTCTGCTGACGTAGGCGTAAAGCGTCGGCAGACTCACCCCGAGTTCTTCCGCGGCCTGTGCCGCGGTCAGTTGCTGCTTCGATGTCATCGGCATCTGGCATCCACCTGGGCATCCCACCTGCCCGCCTCCAGTATTTATTATATTGATTATAGAATCAACATTGACTGAGATCTTTGTTCGGCCTAATTTCGATCCAGCGGCAGGAGCCGAAACAGCTTGAAGCCGCCAAGGAGTCAGCCATGTCGGAAAGCCTGGATAGCGGCACTCATCGTCTCGAACCCCGGGACGCATCGGGTCAGCAACTGCGCGAGGTGACGCAGCCCAATTTGCTGCGCGAGATGTTTCCTTATCGGGCCGTGCCCCGAATAGTTTTTGACGGAAACGTTGAGCCACTCGATCCCGCGCCGGACTTCCTGATCACGGATACGACCTTCCGCGACGGCCAGCAGGCGCGGCCGCCATACACGGTCGGCCAGATTGTCGACCTGTTCAAGATGCTGCATCGGTTGGGCGGGCCGCACGGAGTGATTCGGCAGAGCGAATTCTTCCTCTACTCGACGGTGGATCGCGAGGCGGTGGGCAAGTGCCTCGACCTGGGCTACGAGTTTCCCGAGGTCACCGGCTGGATTCGGGCCGTGGCGCAAGACCTCCGCCTGGTGCAGGAGATGGGCCTCAAAGAGACCGGAATCCTGACTTCGTGCTCGGACTACCACATCTTTAACAAGCTCGGGAAAAATCGCGGCCAGGCCCTGGATGAATACCTCGCCATCGTACGGGCCGCGTTGGACGCCGGGCTTAATATCCGATGCCATCTCGAAGACGTGACCCGCGCCGACATTTACGGCTTTGTCGTCCCCTTCGTCCGCCAACTGATGGAACTGCGCGAGGCGAGCGGACTGCGGGTAAAGGTTCGCGTCTGCGACACGCTGGGTTTCGGGGTGCCCTTTCCCGGCGTCGCCTTGCCGCGCAGCGTGCCCAAGCTGATCACCGTATTGCGCAAGGAATGCGGGGTGCCGCCGGATTGCCTTGAATGGCACGGGCACAACGACTTTCACAAGGTCCTGGCCAACGCCACGGCCGCCTGGCTGTATGGCTGCATGTACGCCAACGGCACCCTGCTGGGCTATGGCGAACGGACCGGGAATCCGCCGCTCGAGGGCCTGATCATCGACTACGTGTCCCTCAAGGGCGACACCAACGGCGTCGATTTGCCGGTAATTACCGAAATCGCCGATTATTTTGAGCACGCCATCGGCTACCGGATTCCGCCCAATTATCCGTTGGTGGGGCGCGATTTCAACGTAACCCGCGCGGGGATCCATGCCGACGGCCTGCTCAAGGACGAGGAGATCTACAATATCTTCGATACCACGGCGCTGTTGCGCCGGCCGCCGCGCGTCGCGATCGACAAGACCTCGGGCAGCGCCGGCGTCGCCTGGTGGATCAATTCCTACTACAAATTGGAGCGAGTGCGGCGGGTACACAAGCAGTCGGAGGCGGTGAAGCAGATTGCCCGATGGGTCGATGAGCAATACCGCGACGGCAGGACCACTTCGATGTCAGATGAAGAGATGGCGGATGCGGTTGCGACCTGGCTGCCCGAACTTGTCCAGCATCCAGATAAAACCGCCGATCAGTCAACCTGACTGCGTTGGCTGCGTCGCAGGCTGGCAGCCGGTCACGGCTCGCTACAGGGAACGCAGCACACGGGGCGGCATCGACCAGATTAGGGTATAGCGATCCGGATTGTGGGGCGAGCCCTGCTCCAGGCAGACTGCGCCGCCCTTCTTGAAATCGATCTCGCAGGCGTCGATCGAACCGGTGAGCATGAAGGAGGCCAACTCGCCCAGACCTGGCTGATGGCCCACCAGCACAATCTCCTTCAGGTTCTTGTAGGGACGCAACGCCGCCCAAACCTCCGCCGGTCCCGAGAAACCCTGACCCAGTTCCGAAATCTGCTCCATCCGGATACCGCCCAATCCGTCGGCGATGATGGTGGCGGTTTCCAGCGCCCGTCGAATCGGGCTGGTCAGAATAACCTCGGGCTGGACCTTGAGATCGCGCAGACCTTTGACCGCTTCCACCATCCGCAGCTTTCCTTTTGGCGTCAGCGCGCGACCCGCATCGTCGGCATCGGTGCGCGGCTCAGCTACTCCATGGCGTACGATATAGACCCGCATGTATGAGAGTTGAACGTTCTCCCTGTAACAGTCAACGCCTGCGCAGACTCCATCATCGCGTTTGGCGGTAAGCGGGGGCGCGGTCCGAATGCGGCAGCAGCGGCGCCTCCAGGCACCAAGCGGATTTTCCGGATCTCGTCCGGTTGGCGGCCTTCAATCAACTTCAGTATCCTTAGGGCGCTGTGACGGAACCTTTAAACCCAACCGCAGTTGGAGAGCCGACGCCACTGGCGGGCCGCGAGTCCGCGGAGCTTGCGCAGCGTCGTTCCAAGCTCGAAAAGCTGCTCGGCAAACAGATGCGCAGCTTCACGGCCCTGTTCGCTCAAGTGTTTTCCGACGAGGATGCCGACGCTGTCCATGACCTGCGAGTCTGCACCCGGAGGCTTCAGCAACAGCTCTCCACGCTGGTTCCGGACCAGACTATCCACAAAGCTCGCACGATCCGCCGCACCCTGCGCGAGGTGCGCCGCGCCGTGGGCAAATGGCGCAATTGCGACGTCGCACTGCAGTGGGTGTCGCGCGCCGAACGCCGCACGGCAAATCCCAACCGCCGGCGCGGCTGGGCATTGATGCGGGAATCCATCGCGGCGCAACGCAAGCACGCTATCAACAAGGCCCGGCGCCGGCTGCTCAAGAGCGGCGGCCTTACCGTGAGTCACAGGACTCAACAGTTAATCGCCCTTCCCGCGCAGCGGCTGGGGAGCGCGAACCAGGATGGGGTCGTGCGCGCATCGATTGCCGACGCGTCGATCCAGTGGCGCCAGGTGCTGGCGCGTGCGATTGAAGACCGATCGGCGCAGAACATCCACGCCTTCAGGATTCAACTCAAGCGGATGCGCTACCGGGTCGAGTTGGCGCGCGATCTCGGTGCGGCTGACGCCCGGCCGCTGATCGAATGGTTCAAAGTGCTGCAGGACCGCTTGGGCCGCTGGCATGACCGTCAGGAACTGAACCACTTCATCACGGGGGCGTTGGCAAATTCCGAACTGCTCTTGAAGCAGCCGCGCGTCGCCGTGGATCTGCTAAAGGAAGTTGAAAGGGACATCACCATCAGCTCGCGGCTGATTGACGTCGTTTTCCAGCTCGCCACCGCGTCCGAGGGCTGCGATCAATTCGAGCGCTGGATCAAATCTTATAGCGGGAGCGGCGACAACGGTCTGGCAAGGGAGCCGGCTTGGGCGCCGCTAGCGGACTACGTAAGCGAAGACCAGGTCGCGGATAATCAAATCGGGCACTCAGCCCCAATTTTGGCCGAGCCCGCGCCCGCAGCTACCGAACCTCTGGCGGTGGAGACGCCGCCTTCAGCGCAGGAATTAACTGAACATCACACTACGGACCCACAATCGCAAGAAGAGGCTAAGCACTAGCTCAATGAAGAAGGCCACTAATACAACGCCAAGCCCCGACGGTTCTCCGCTGCGCACGCTGGCCGTCGATATCGGTGGTACAGGCATCAAAACCATCATCCTGGACGAAGACGGCAAGCCGCTCACCGAGCGGGAAAAGACTCCGACTCCGCCGCGCGCTACGCCCAAACAGGTAATCGCGATTATCGAGCAGATGGGGCACCAGCAAGGCGAGTTCGATCGGGTGTCGGTGGGTTTTCCGGGCGTGGTCAAAGACGGCAAGTTGCTGACCGCCTTCAACCTTGGTCCGGGGTGGGCGAAATTCGATTTTCAAAAAGCCTTGAGCAAGCAGCTCATGCGTCCCGTGCGAATCGCCAACGACGCCGACGTCCAAGGCCTGGGCGCGGTGAGCGGCAAGGGCATCGAACTCGTGATCACCCTCGGCACCGGCGTCGGCTCGTCGTTCTTCGTTGACGGTCATCTCGCGCATCTGGAGATGGGGCACCATCCGTTCCGCAAGAACAAGACCTACGAAGACGAACTGGGCAATGCCGCGTTCAGGAGAAAGGGCGTCAAGAAGTGGACCAAACATCTGCTGGAAGCGATTGCGATTCTACAATCGGCCTTCAACTACGATCGGCTCTATATCGGTGGCGGAAACAGCAAGCACATCAAGGCCCCGTTGCCGGGCAATGCCAAGGTAATCAGCAATCTGGACGGACTGCTCGGCGGCATCATGCTGTGGCGTGATTAGCGGATCCAACGCCAGGCTGTGGTCTACCAGAGGATAGCCGGCGCTGGTAGCATTGCCAGGCGATGAAAAAGTGGGATTTCTTTGACGACGCGCGCACGGACCTGACCGGTCCGTTGGACGGAGTTACGGTGCTGGAGGCCACCACGACCTGGGCCGGGCCGATGTGTGGTTGTCTGCTCGCCGACCTGGGCGCCGACGTAATCAAGGTCGAGCCGATCAGTGGTGATGTCTCGCGCTTCCTGCCGCCGTTTTTTCCCGGCACGAACCCGCCGACATCTTTCATGCACGCCTCCGTCAACCGCAACAAGCGCAGCCTGGGGCTGGATCTTCGCCGGCCGGAGGGGCGCGACATCTTCCTGAAGCTGGCGGCCGGCGTCGACATAATCGTGGAGAACTTCCGCGCCGGAAAGCTTGGGAGCCGGGGCCTCGGCTACGACGACATCAAGCAGGTCAATCCCGATATTATCTACGTTTCGATCAGCGGCTTCGGTCAGTTCGGCGCATATGCTCATCGCGCCGGTTACGACGTTCTGGCCCAGGCGCACAGCGGGTTTCTTTCGCTCAGCGGAGAGCCCGGCGGTGAACCGGTAAAGCCGCCGACATTTCTCTCCGACGATTTGGGCGGGCTTCACGGCGCGCTGGCCGCGGTTGCCGCCCTGCGCCATCGCGACCGCACCGGCGAGGGTCAATATATCGACCTCGCGCTGCTCGACGCGTTGCTGTTCCAGTCCAACGGCAATCTGGCGCTGGCGGCGATGGATGTGGATCTGCCCCGCACCGGTAACGAATTTGTCTTCAATGCGCCGTCCAACCTCTACCGATGCCGCGACGGCTACGTGATGCTGGTCATTCTGGTGGACCATCACTGGAAGATCCTGGCTCCCGTGATCGGACGCCCCGATCTCGTCGAGCATCCGGACTACGCCACCAACCAGGCCCGCATCGCGCGCCGCGCGGAGCTCAACCAAATGCTCTCGGAATGGTTTGCCGGCCGCACCGTGGCGGAGGTGACGGATTTGCTGGACCATCAGGGCCTGGCCTTCTCGCCGGTCCGCACTTATGCGCAATCGGCACACGACCCGCATGTGATTGAGCGCGACATGCTGCAGACCACCGAGGATGGCGGCAAGGCGACGCTGCACGTCGGTCCAGCCGCGAAGCTGTCGCGCACGCCGCTGCGGGTCCGCAACGCGGCCCCCGAACTGGGCCAGCACACCGACGAAATTCTGGAGAGCCTTGGTCTCGACGCCGACACGCGAAGCAAACTGCGCGATGCCAAAGTGATCTGAATCGCGATCTTTGCGGGTCTTACACCACTTAGCGCACCGCATTGGCGGGTTGACCGGAATGATCGGCTTGTCCTAGACCTGAAGCGAAAATAATCTTGCGGCTTGAACGCAAGAACACATTGGCGCAGAGGCCCTTTCTGTTCCCTCTCCTTATCCTAGGAGAGGGCGAGGGAGAGGTTACACGTCCCGACCCTTGATCCATGTTTCGCCCTCAGCCAGATGGCATTTCGCCAAACCCGTCCGGAATTATTTTCGCTTTAGGCTAATCGAGCGAATACATATGATTTTATTCTCGAACCCAGATGTGTGAGTGAAGGCAGCATCTGCCTGTCCCGCCCGGCTTTCGGTCTCAGTCTCCGTTTTCGCCTGCATGGTTTGTTCAAGGTGCGAAGGCCTGTCCTCGAAGGCGGCTCTCTGAGCTTTTTCGTCGACCAATTTCTCAATCTTTTGATCTGCTCGCTTTGCCGTTGAAGCTGACCGCAGCGGCCGTCGGGCCTGCCCTCGAAGGCAGCCGTTCGCCGGCTCGTCACGGTGACGCCCGGTGGGCTGCGCTCAGCGCCTTGACGCTACGCCGGACAGTTTGCTGGTTACGTCGGCCGGTGCTGGGGGTGAGGTGGCGGCGTGGGGATCGCCGCGGCGAGGCGGCGATCTGGCCCACTTGTGCGAAGCTTCTCGTTGTACTACACTGAACCATATGGTTCAGTATTCGCCCGAACTCGACACGGCGTTTGCGGCGCTCTCGGATGCCACACGCCGGGGCATCCTGGAACGACTCGGGCGCGGAGACGCATCGATCAGCGACCTCGCCACGAAGTTCGCGATGACCCTCACCGGCGTGAAGAAGCATGTGCACGTCCTCGAGGGTGCCGGCCTGGTCACCACGGAGAAGGTAGGACGGGTGCGGACATGCAGACTGGGTCCGCGCCAGCTGGAGGACGAAACGGCCTGGATCACGAAGTACCGCCAGATGCTGGAAGCGCGCCTCGACAGCCTTGGCGAATTCCTCGCGCGCACGAAGGGAGACGAGTCATGAGCACACCCAGCAGAGAGCCGACCGCGACCGCGAGGGTCACCACCCCGACCGATCGCGAGATCCGCATCGAGCGCATCTTCAACGCGCCCCGGGAACGTGTATGGCGGGCAATGACCGACCCGGAGCTGGTCGCCCAGTGGTGGGGGCGCGGAAACAAGCTCGTCGTCGAGCGGATGGAAGTGAAGCGAGGCGGCCACTGGCGGTTCGTCGAGCACAGCGACGATGGCGTTTACGGTTTCGAGGGCCGTTACCGCGAAGTGACGCCGCCAGAGCGCGTCGTCCAAACGTTCGCATGGGACGGCATGCCCGGTCACGTGGCGATCGAGACCATCGTCCTCGAGGACCTCGCCGACGGCCGCACCAAGGTCGTCACCGTTTCGCTGTTCCACACCACCGAGGAGCGCGACGGGATGCTGAAGTCGGGGATGGAGCAGGGCCTCAACCAGAGCTACGCGGCGCTCGACCGGCTGCTCGCGAGTCTTTATTCGACGCACAGCGAGCAAAATCGATAAGTAAGCTCATTGTGCAGATGCAGTACTCGATCGACGGGTTCGTCGGCGGACAACGGCGATCTCAGCCGGATCTTCCCGGACTTCGACGCGTCCTACGAGAAAATCGCGCTCACCAGCGGCGACGGCGCTGGGCCGCCCGCACCCGCGCCCGCAGCTGCTCTGCGCGTTCGGTCGGCGTCACTGTGGGCGTGTCGGCCGGCAGGTGCGCACGCAACTCGGCCAGCGCAACGCGCTTGATGATCGGCATCGGATTGGTGTCGCAGTCGTACCAACGCCCGTAGATGGTCCCTTGCTTGAAGCCCGCGGGATCGAGCCAGTTGGGGACGCCTGGATCCTCCAGGGCGATCACCGCCCGCAGCTTGCCGTCGGAACTGATCCGCGCCGTGGCGGCGTTCAGGCTGCTCAGCCGGTAGACGTATTCGACTGCGTTGAAGAGCGGGTCGTTGAGCTGGATGTTCCAGTAGTGCCGGACCTTCGGCATGTCGGTTTCCAGGATCAGCGCCTCACCGTCGTCGAGATCGAACACCGCCGGCCAGTAGATCTGCTTGGAAAGTCCGCCCATCGGATACTTCCGATGGACGAAGGCATTGAGCCCGACCTCCGCCTTCACTTCGTTCTGCATCGGCAGGAAGGCCTTGTTGTAGCGCGCCGGAAGCTTCGCCATCCCGACGATCCGCTCAAGGATCTCCTCCTGGCTCAGCCGCCGCTTAAGCGGGACGGGGTCCAGGCACTCGATCGTCAGCTGCGGGTCACGCTCGTTGACCCAGTCGACGCTACGGTAGCGCACCACCACGGTGTCTGCCTCGGGCGCGATCTGTGCCCAATCCCCGGTGTAGCCAGCCGGCCGCTCGGCGCTGAAGATGACCTCGATCTCGCCGTTTGGCCCGACAGTCAGGCTGCGGTCATCGAAGTCCCTGGCGTGAGAGATTTGTGCCAATTCGTCGATGAGTCCGACCCAGCCCTTCTGAGTGTTGAAGGTGAGCAGTGCACAGGTGCCGCGTGAGCCGCTGACGCGATAAGTCAGGTCGCCCCGGATGGGGGCATAGAGATAGATGTCGTCCGGGTTCGGTTGGTCCGTGTAGACCGGGTTCCAAAGCGGCGCCCAGTCGGGATGCTCCGCGTCCGCATGGAAGTACGCGAAATAGGCATAGGACAGGTTCATCATGGTTTGGCGGTACACGTCCGCCCGATATTGCGGGTCGTCCGGACGCCAGGTGTCGGCCAGTTGATCGACCGTCACCTCGAGGTCCTTCAAATATTCGCCGATCGTGTTTCCGATTTTTATGGTCATGGCTTCCTCTATTACGCGATAAATCGAGTTTTGGGCAGCCTGCGGAATCATGATGCTGAGATGGCGTCGCGATCGAGAAGTGCTGCCTGCCTGTCGCGGTCGACGCTTCGCATCGCTACTCATGGGCCGCGCCGGCTACATGTTAAGAGAATTGGCAGATGCGACGAAAGCGCACGCGCCTGGATCAGGCTCATTCGACGGTTTCAGGACTCCCACCGCTGGGGCGTTTTGTCGATTGCCGGTATAGCTCCATTGATCGTGAGTGGAAGCCTGCCGGTCCGACAATAAGCTTGACCGCATCGACAAAAGGCGCCTTACAGATGAGTCTGTCTGTAATTCTCTCCCCCGGATCGAGGCTGTCAATAAACTCCAAAACCTACCTCGCCCGCGGCTGCGGACCGGGTCCGCAGCCGCGCGCCGGGAGAGGTCGGCGCGCGATTTGCGCCAGCAAGTCGCGTGACGGGTGAGGGTGCAGATACACTTCCAAGATGCTCTATGATTACGGAATCTTATTCTGCGCCAATGCGTCTGTATTACTTGAGGTGTATCAGAACCCTCACCCTAACCGTCTTCCACAACTGAATGTGGGCGAGGGAACAAAACCCGACCTCCACCGCGCGGCTGCGGTACCAAACACCCTTGCTTTGCCCTTTAGCCGTTTATCGACAGTCCCGGATCGGGGGAGAAGGGCGCCGCCGCGGCGCCCCAGAGAGGTACCTTTGTCAGCGCGCCTGCTTCAGGCGCGCGACCACAGCTTCTAGCCTGTGTTCTTCCTTCCTGAAGGCCTCGGAAAGGGATGAACCATCTTCCAACCGGTCGTGGGAAAGGGGACGGAATCATCATTTTGGTGGAAGCTTCCGCCGGACACTCTGGTACACTTCAAATACCAGGCAGCGATTACGCCCGATGGAGGAAAACGCCATGATTGCGCTCAGAAAAGCACAAGACCGCGGAACGACCCGGCTGCCGTGGCTCGACAGCCGGCACACGTTTTCGTTCGCCGAGTATTACGATCCCAAGGAAAACGGCTTTTCCGTCCTGCGCGTGATCAATGACGACCGTGTCGCGGGCGGCGGCGGGTTTCCCTCGCATGGCCATCGCGACATGGAGATTATCACGTACGTGCTGGAGGGCGCGCTGGAGCATCGCGACAGCCTCGGCACCCATTCGGTAATCCCGGCCGGCGATCTCCAGCGGATGACGGCAGGTAAGGGCATCGTCCACAGCGAGTTCAACCATTCCCCATCCGATCCGGTGCATTTCCTCCAGATCTGGATCATCCCCACACAGGCCGGACTTACGCCCGGCTACGAGCAGCAGACGCTGGACCGCAATCCGGCGCGCGGCCGTTTTCGCCTGGTAACCGCGCCCGACGCGCACGACGGCGCGCTGCGGATCAATCAGGACGCGCGCCTGTCCATCGGGACTTTCGATCCCGGCCAGTCGGCGACCGTCGAGTTCGGACGCGGCCGGCGGGCCTATTTTCACGTGTCGCGCGGCCAGGTCGCGATTGACGGCGTCGAACTTGGCGAAGGCGACGGCGCCCGCGTCAGCGCACAGGAGCGGGCGAAGGTGTCCGCCGCCGCTGACTCCGAAGTCCTGCTGTTCGACTTGCCCTAAGACGGCGGCCGCGAGGTTGCATTTCAATCCCGACGGACGCAGGCTGATTCGAAAATTTGGGGCGCAGCCGTCGCGCGCGGGGTTGAGCGAAATGGAATCCTATAAATACGTATCCGCCGATAGTCATATCGTCGAGCCCGAAGATCTGTGGGTGACCCGGATGGACCGGCGTTTTCGCCAGCGCGCGCCGCGCGCCGAGATGCGCGGCGGCGAGAAGTTCATGGTGGTCGAAGGCAGCCTGGAAGTGTCGCTGGACGCCGACGTGCTCAAGGCGACCGACGAAAAGCAGCGCCCGGTACTGGATCAAAGCAGCGGCGGACGCCATGAAAAGACCCGGCCCGGCGGCCTGGATCCGCATCTGCGCCTGCTCGATCAGGACGCCGACAATATCGCCGCCGAAGTGGTCTATCCCAACTGGGGCCTGTATTTCTTCGCCACGCCGGACCCCGAATATCAGCGCGAGGCGATGCGGGTGTACAACGAGTTTATCGTCGAATATTGCCGGGCCGAGGGCAAGCGCCTGACGCCGGTAGGGCTGCTGCCGCTCAAGGGTCCGATCGAATGGGCAATCGAGGAGGCCGAGCGCTGCGCCAAGTCAGGCATGCCCCAAGTGATGATCGCGGCCGGTATCCCGCGCCGTCCCTATCACGACCCGCATTACCAACCGCTGTGGGACGCGCTGGAAAACCTCAATCTGATGGTGGCGATGCATGCGGGTTGTTACGACGAACCATTCGTGGATTTCAGCTACCAGAGCGTGCTGCCCCAATCGTTAATCGTCGAGGGCAAAATCGTGCTGTTGGAGCGCGGAATGGTCAATCTGATCTCCGGCGCGATACCCCAGCAATACCCGCGCCTGCGCTTCGTTCTGGTAGAAGGCGGCATCGGATGGATCGCTCCGGTGCTGCGGCTGATGGACCATTTCTGGGAAGACCATCATCAATGGATGCAGCCGCGGCTGGCCGAACCGCCGTCGTTTTATTTCAAGCGTCAGTTCTGGGCCACTTTCGAAGACGACCGGCCCGGACTGATGACCCGTAGCCTGATCAATCCTGACCATCTGATGTGGGGGTCGGATTACCCGCACAGCGAAGGCACGTTCCCCTATTCACGGGAAAAGATCGCCGCGGACTTCGCGGATCTCCCGGCGGCTGAAACCCGCAAGCTGGTCCGCGACAACGCGATAAATTTGTATCACTTCAGCCTCTAGCAGGGTGCTGGCGGTGGCGCGCGGACCGGGCTATATAAGCTTTGGGCGATGCCGGGACCAACGGCATCAGGAAGCCTGGAGGGCACTATGGCAGCGTTGCGTGTGGTTTCCGCGGATTCTCATGTGATCGAACCCGGCGATTTGTGGACGCAACGGCTCGACCGCAAGTATCGGGATTCGGCGCCGCGCGTGGGGCCGCATCAGGTCGGGCCGGGCTACTGGCTGATCGCCCCTGGCATCAACCCTTTTCCGCTCGGACCCAATATCGCCACCGGCATGAGCGGCACCGAACTCAGCAAACATTTGGAGAGCGGCTACGAGGGCGCTCGCATCAGCGGATGGGACCCGGTCGAACGCATCAAGGATCAGGACATCGATCGCGTCGAAGCCGAGGTGCTTTACACGACGCTGGGGATGCCGCTGTTCGCGTTGCCCGACGTCGACCTGCAGCGCGCCTGCTTCGCCGTGTACAATGATTGGCTGGCGGAGTTCTGCTCCTACAGCCCCCGCCGCCTGCTGGGCAGCGCCCTGATTGCCCTGCATGACGTCAAAGACGCGGTCGCGGAGCTGGAACGATGCCGCAAGAAAGGGCTGCGCGCGGCGATGATCTCGGCCGCCGCGCCCGATGATCGGCCCTACAGCAGCACCGACTATAACCCCTTCTGGCAGGCCGCCGCTGACCTCGGAATGCCGCTGTCGCTGCATATCATCACCGCCCGGGGCCAGAGCGCGGGCGTGGTCACGGCGGATATCGCGGCGCGCGCGCAACCGGGCGCGCTCGGCATGCTGTATCTTTCGCGTTACATGTTCTATCCCGCCGACATCCAGGTAAGTCTCTTCACCTTGGTGATGGGCGGCGTGCTGGAACGCTTTCCGAAACTCAAGATCGTGTCGGCAGAGAGCGATATCGGCTGGATGCCGCATTTCATCTTTCGCCTCGATCACGGGTACGACAAATTCTCCGGCGTGACGATGACGCGACTGCAAATGAACCCCAGCGATTATCTAAAGCGGCAGATGTTCGCGACCTTCCAGGACGATCCAGTCGGTACTGCCGCTTACAAATTCTTTGGCGCCGACAATTACATGTGGGCCTCGGACTTCCCGCATTCGGACTCCACCTGGCCGCATTCGCGCGAGGTGATCGAGAAGGATTTCGCCGGAATCCCGGAGGAGGTCACGCGCAAAGTCGTTTTCGAAAACGCCGCGCGCCTGTACCACCTCGATTAGCGGCCGCAGGGTGCGGAAAAACGGCTTTTGAGACAGGAGTGGTGATTTGATGGAAGTAGTACCCGGCATGAAAGATGGCCTCCTTCCTCAATCTTCTGCCCCTGGCAGAGACTGTCGATTTTTCGCACCGAGAGCATGAAACCGTGGGGGCCGTGACTCCTGCCCCCTCCCTATTGTCGGGAGAAGTCGTGCGGTGGAAGGTCGCCAGTGCGCACACGCACTGAGACCGCACGGGGACCTTAACGGCCGGTGCTATTTTTCCAGCGCCGGGCGTCAAAATTTTGAGGTCTGGCGCTAAACCACCAGCGCCAGAAGCTAAGGTCCCTCACCCGGCACTCGCAGACTCGCGCCGGCCTCTCCCGTCCGGGACAGGCAGTCAGAACCGGCCTCTGATGAAAATCGACAGTCTCTGCCGCGGGGAGATAAGAGAGAGGGAGCGGGCTACGGAGACTTTTGTGGCACCCTGCCAGACCGGCTTCCGCACGTGCGTCGCCAACTAAGTCGTCAGCGCCTTTCCCGCTGTGCGGGACTCCGCAAGCTCGGCCAAGTCGCGACACGGCTCTCCAGCGGCTGGAGCAGCGATCTCAGGTTGGTTGGACGTAAGTCGTCGTTGTCTTAGGTCCGCATCATTGGTGGTTTTGTTGCTGCCCATTGTATGGATATTGGCGATGCGGATGGTACGGTTTTACCGGATTGTACGGTTGCTGATTATTGGGATGCTGCTGATTGTACGTTTGCAGGTTCTTGTAGTACTGCTGATTAAAGGTCTGCACATTTTGCCGGTACTGCTGGTGGAAAGTTTGCTTATTTTGCTGGTACTGGTAGTAGGAAGGCGGGTTCTGGTAGCTTCCCGAATACGGGTATGGGGTTTGGTAGCCGCTGTTATAGGGATAGGAGGTCGCATATCCACCGTTGTAACCGTAGGGGTTGTATCCACCTTGCCCGCCCGCGCAGCCTGCAACCAGTGTCACAATCAGCAGCCCACTGAACGCCATTACTTTTCGGCAATTAATCAATTTCATAGATCTTCTGGCACTTTTTGGGAGTACGCGCCCTTAAATTTAGGATGAGAAAATACATTATCATACACAATTAATTTTGCCGCCTTCCCATTCAACCATTGGGCACCTATCAGCCAGAGGCGGCGAACACGTAAGGGTTTGCGAGGACCACGTTCGATCCTCGGATTGACGCGTAGGCCATGGGGCATAATATTTGAAATCCATAGCCCCGGTCGCTTCGGTGGCCGGGCGCGAGGCCGCCCTGCTAAGGGCGGCTTCTGCATTTTCATAGGCCTTTTCTGATCACAAACATCTTCCCCAGTAAATGTCACCTTTTCTTCCCGGCTATTTGTCACCCTGAATGTCACGTCGGAGATCGCCGCCGAATGTGGTGATGTCGAGGGAAACGGTCCCACGCAGGCCGGACGCTACAACTTGCGTCGAGGTGTGCCACGCTCCGCGAGCAGCTCGCGCTGCTCGATTCGTTCTCCTACCTTTCGGTTGTAAGAGAAGATGCCGCCATCACAAATCCAGAACCTCGCCCGCCGGCCATTTTTTGGCGATCCGATCCGCGCTATCCTTGGCTCAGAAAGCTTCCATCCGGCGCTGGGCGCACGGTAATTTAAACTCCAGGAACGAGAGCAGGAAAAATGGTCAAGGACAGTTTTGGGGCGCGCACAACCCTTTCCGTCGACGGCAAAAAATACAGCATCTACAAGCTCGAAGCCCTGGAGCGCCGCGGCTTTAGCCTCGGCCGGATGCCCTATTCAATCAAGGTGATGATTGAGAACGTGCTGCGGCGCGAGGACGGCCTGGTGGTCAACCAGGAACAGGTCGAGACGGTTGCGCGCTGGAGTCCCAAGCCGCCCGAGCGCGAGTTCTCCTTCATGCCCGCCCGCGTCCTGCTCCAGGACTTCACCGGCGTGCCGGTGGTCGCCGACCTGGCCGCGATGCGCGACGCGGTCAAGCGGTTGCGCGGCAATCCGTCCAAGGTCAACCCGCTGCAACCCGCCGACCTGGTAATCGATCACTCGGTGCAGGTGGACACCTTCGGCACCCGGACCGCGTTTGCTCAAAACGCCGAATTGGAGTTCCAACGCAACCAGGAACGCTATCTGTTTCTGCGCTGGGGCCAGGAGGTTTTCAACAATTTCCGCGTGGTGCCGCCCGATACCGGGATCGTGCATCAGGTCAATCTCGAATATCTGGCGCCGGTGGTGTTCGCATCGACCTCGGGTGAAGCCTATCCGGATACCGTCCTGGGCACCGACTCGCACACCACGATGATCAACGGATTGGGCGTCGTCGGATGGGGCGTGGGCGGAATCGAGGCCGAGGCGGCGATGCTGGGCCGCTCGGTGCCGATGCTCATCCCCGAGGTGGTCGGGATGCGGCTTTACGGCGAACTGACGCCGGGCGCGACCGCGACTGACCTGGTGCTGACGGTCACGCAGATGCTGCGCGCCAAAGGCGTGGTCGGCAAATTCGTCGAGTACTATGGACCGGGAATCGCCAAGCTCACCATCGCCGACCGCGCCACGCTGGGTAACATGTCTCCCGAATATGGCGCCACGATTGGATTTTTCCCGGTCGATGCCCAGACCCTTGAATACCTGCGCCTGAGCGGCCGCGCGGACCATCAGATCAAACTGGTCGAGGCCTATTGCAAGGAGCAGGGATTATTCCATACCGCGGATGCGCCCGAGCCGCGGTTCAGCGACACTCTCGAACTGGACCTGTCCAAGGTCGAACCGAGTCTGGCCGGACCGCGCCGGCCTCAGGATCGGGTGAGCCTGGCCAATGCTCAGCGCGACTATCGCGAGCAGTTGGTCAAGGAGATCGTCGAGCATATCAAGGGAGTCGATCCCGCCACCGTGGGCCGCTGGACCGCGGAAGGCGGCGGTGCCGATAATGGTGCGGCGACCGAGATTCCGCAGTCCGAACTCGGGCACCTGGCGCGCACGGCGAAAGTTCAGACTGACGCGGGCGCCGTCGAGATCGGCCATGGCTCGGTGCTGATCGCCGCGATTACGAGTTGCACCAACACCTCCAACCCTTCCGTGATGCTGGGGGCCGGAATCCTGGCGAAGAAAGCGGTCGAGCGCGGACTGCATAGCCAGCCGTGGGTCAAAACCAGCCTGGCTCCGGGCTCCAAAGTTGTCACCCAGTACTTAAAGCGTGCCGGTCTGACGCCCTACCTGGAGCAGCTTGGCTTTCACCTGGTGGGGTACGGATGCACCACCTGTATCGGCAACAGCGGTCCCATTCCCGAAGCGCTGGCCGCGGCGGTCAAACAGAACAACCTGGTGGCCACGGCGGTGCTGAGCGGCAATCGCAATTTCGAGGGACGCATCAATCCGGTGGTCCGCTTCAACTATCTGGCCTCGCCGCCGCTAGTGGTCGCGTACGCGCTGGCGGGGACTCTGAATATCAACCTCGCTACCGGCTCACTCGGAAAGGGCAGCGATGGCAAGCCGGTCTTCCTGAAGGACATCTGGCCGACCGATGCGGAAGTGCGCAAGGCGGTCGCGGATTCGATCGACGCGGCGATGTTCCGCGAAGAGTACGCCCGCGTTTTCGACGGCGACGAACACTGGCGCGGGCTTCAGGTTCCCAAGGGCGACCTGTTTAGCTGGCAGAGCGATTCGACCTACGTCAAGGCGCCGCCGTTCTTTGATGGAATCGGCCTCGACCCGGCGCCGCTGACCGATATCACCAATGCGCGGGTGTTGGCGATGCTGGGCCACAGCGTGACCACCGACCATATTTCGCCGGCCGGTTCGATTCCCGCCGACGGCCCCGCCGGACGCTACCTGATCGCCAATGGCGTGCAGCCGGCTGACTTCAACTCGTTTGGCGCCCGCCGCGGCAATCACGAAGTGATGGTGCGCGGCACGTTTGCCAATATCCGGCTCAAGAACCTGCTGGTGCCAGGCGTGGAGGGCGGCTATACGCTGCATCTCCCCGACGGCAAGAAGACCACGATTTTCGAGGCTTCGGAGCAGTATCGCACCGAAGGGGTACCGCTGATCGTGATTGCGGGCAAGGAATACGGCTCCGGGTCCTCGCGCGACTGGGCCGCCAAGGGCACGCAATTACTCGGCGTGCGTGCGGTAATCGCCGAGAGCTACGAGCGCATCCATCGCAGCAACCTGATTGGGATGGGCGTGCTCGCGCTCCAGTTCAAGCCGGGCGAGAGCCGCGAGACGCTGGGACTGACCGGGCATGAGCGCTATACCATCGGCGGTATCGCCGCCGGCATCAAGCCTGGGCAGAAGGTCAAGGTGCGCGCCGAGGACAACGGCAAGACGCGCGAATTCGAGGTCATCGCGCGCGTCGATACTCCCGAAGAAGTCGAGTACATCAAGCACGGCGGCATCCTGCCCTACGTGCTGCGGCAATTAATCGCGGCTTAGCCGTCTGTTCCCTCTCCCACATTCAGTTGTGAGAGAGGGGCGAGGGTGAGGGTTCTGATACATCTCAAGTAACCCTGGACGCATTGGCGCAGAATCGGATTGTGCATGACTCGCGTCTTTGCAGGCCCGTCTGCGCTCTCGGGAAGAGGGCATCAATCAAGGGGTTCGGCCGCTCATTGAGCTGCTCTTGCCGCGCGGGCGGTGAATGCAGGATAATCCGCGAGTTCGGCAAAGCGTCTGAAAGCACCCAATAGCCGGTGGCGCCGGCCAAGACATTCTTGTCGCAGGGAGGGCGGACGGATATGGCCTCCACAAATCAATCCCCATCGGCAGCGGTTCGCGCGCGTGTGAGCCATCCGATCATCGATTCGGACGGCCACGCGGTGGAATTCGCGCGTGCGCTTTTCGAATGCGTCGCGGAGGTCGGCGGTCGCGGGGTCGTCGACCGCTTGCGGCGCCTTCTGCCCGTAACTTTTGGCAACTTTTCGGCCCAGCAACGGCGCGAGATGCGGCTGTGGCGCGGCCCCTGGTGGGCGCTGCCGGCTGAGAACACGCTCGATTTGGCGACCGCGACTTTGCCCAAGCTGCTGTATGAACGGCTGGACGAAATCGGCCTCGACTTCACGGTGCTCTATCCGAGCCTGGCGCTGGTCTTTCCTGAAATCGAGGATGAGGAGGTGCGTCGCGCGGCATGCCGCGGCGCCAACCTCTATTTCGCACGATACTTCGGCGAGTTCAGGGACCGCATGGCGCCGGTCGCCTCGATCCCGATGCATACACCGGCGGAGGCAATCGAAGAACTGGATCGCGCGGTTGGCGAGATGGGGCTTCAAGGCGGTGGTGATGCCCAGCTACGTTCGGCGTCCCATCCCGTCGCTCACCGCTGGAAAGCCCGACGCCGCGCGCTTTGCGTACTGGATCGATACCTTCTGCCTGGACAGCGAGTACGACTACGACCCGGTATGGGCCAAATGCGTCGAGCTCAAGATTGCCCCTACCTTTCATTCCCTGAGTATGGGCGTCGGCTTTCGCACCTCGATCTCCAATTATATGTACAACCACATCGGCCATTTCGCCGCCTCGGGCGAGGCGTTGTGCAAGGCGCTATTCATGGGCGGCGTGACGCGGCGCTTCCCGACGCTGAAGTTTGCCTTTCTGGAAGGTGGAGTAGGCTGGGCCGCGGGGCTTTATGCCGACCTGATCGGGCACTGGGAGAAGCGCAACGCCGAGCGGCGTACAGCATTATAATCCCGCGCGCGTGGACCGGGAACTATTTCTGGATCTCTGCCAGCGCTATGGTGGAAAGCTGGTTGAAGACCGCCTCAGCACCAAGCCAATGCTGTTACCGGCGGCCGATCAGGGAGCGGATCTGGTCGGCCGCGATGACTGGTCGCGTTGCGGCATCAAGTCGGCCCAGGACATCCGCGACTTGTTCATCCCGAATTTCTACTTCGGCTGCGAGGCCGACGACCCGATGAACGCCAGCGCTTTCGATACCAGGCGCAATCCGTTCGGCGCCAGGCTCAACGCCATCTTCAGTTCAGACATCGGCCATTGGGACGTTCCCGACATGCGCGAGGTGACCCATGAAGCTTACGAGATGGTCGAGAAGGGGCTGATTGGCGAGGACGATTTTCGCCGCTTCGTGTTCGAAAATCCGGGCCGTATGTGGCTGGGGATGAACCCGGACTTTTTCAAGGGCACAAAGGTGGAGCAAGCGGCCCGCACATTGCCCTAGCTATTAAGCGCAATAACAACCGGGCAGTTTTTCGCGAAATATCAGTGGCTTTAGGTGAAACCAGTGCCGCGGATCGCGGGGTTTGAACCTCACGTTGGCCTCTCCCAGGATAAGGTCAGGATAAGGGGAAGGAATCAGAAAGAACTCTGCCCCAATGCGTTTTTGCGCGCTGAGATGGTGAGAATTATTTTCCGCTTTGGGGCCGGAGTTGGAAGAATTCAATGACATCAGAATCCGAGCATGGAATCGTGACCCTGCCGTGCCATCACTCGATTGAGCGGACGGTCGCAAAGCTTGAGGAAACTCTGCTGGCGAAGGGAGTCAAATTGTTCGCACTGGTGGATCACAGCGGCGAAGCCGAAAAAGCCGGCATGCATATGCCGCCGGCCAAGCTGTTGATTTTCGGTAATCCGAAGGCCGGAACTCCGCTGATGCTTGCGTCCCCCCTTATCGCGCTCGACCTGCCCTTGAAAATTCTGGTTTGGGAAGATGCAAACGGGAAAGTCTGGCTTTCTTATAATAGTACCGCCTACCTCCAAGCGCGGCATCGCTTGCCCCCCGATCTGGCGCCAAATATCGCGGTAGCCGAAGTACTGGCCAGGACGGCGGCCGAATGACGCCAATCTTGAAGAGAATCCTGAGTGAATCGCAGCTCCCGCTCCGAACCGGGTTGGTTTCCGTCACGTCAGAGTGCTACTAAACATTAATGATCCACGCGGCAGATTTTGTGCCATGTTTCGTGGCATTTGAAACAAATGTTAGGGCCTATGCACCATCTTGGCGTCATGGCGGCTTACAATGTGTATCATTGTCCTACGCGAAAGGAGTGCCGGTGGGTCATTCCTTTTTGTTCTGAAGCATGCCCAGGCTCAAGAGCCTTAAGTCCATAGCGACACGCGGAGAGCTGGCGCAGTTATTACGCTTCAAGCCTTCCGCTCTCTCCTTTATCCTGTTCCAACAGCCAGGGGTGCCTAGATACACAATCTTCGACATCCCAAAGCGGAAAGGCGGGACACGCACTATCAAGGCTCCCCTTGACCGCTTGAAGCTCCTGCAGCAGCGGCTCTCTGATTCTGCTTCAAGATTGCGCCGATGAAATTAACGACGCAAAGAACCGGAAGGATAGAATCGCGCACGGGTTTAAGCGCGCGCGATCGATTGTGACCAACGCAAGGCAGCACCGAAACCGTCGCTACGTCTTCAACGTTGACCTGGAGGACTTCTTTCCTTCCATCAATTTCGGCCGCGTGCGTGGATACTTCATGCGGGACGCTAGTTTCGCGTTGCATAAAGATGTGGCGACGGTGATAGCGCAAATCGCGTGTCATGAGAATGCTCTGCCACAAGGCAGCCCTTGCTCACCCGTAATATCCAATTTGATCGCCCACGTGCTCGACATCCATCTCGTGCGTCTCGCTTCTGCAGTCGGCTGCACCTATTCGCGATACGTGGACGATTTGACGTTTTCGACGAACAAGAAGACCTTTCCCTCAGAGATCGCGGAGAATTCTGAAACTGAGCCACATCATTGGACGCCGGGGAGGAGCTGCGGAGACTCGTAACGCACTGCGGCTTCAGGATAAACGCCGCAAAAACGCGCATGCAATACCGGACATCACGGCAGGCAGTCACGGGGCTTGTCGTGAACAAGAGGATTAACGTTCGCCGTGAGTACCGACACAACGTGCGGGCCATGGTCCATAGCCTTTTCACAAAAGGATCGTTCGAGTTATACGCGCCCGCCTCCGACGCCGGAGTGATAACTATCGAAAAGCGAGCCGGCACGCCGAGACAACTGCATGGAATGCTTGGCTTCATCGATAGTATCGATCGTTACAATAAGAAGAATTTTCCAGAATCGACAGATACCGGCCGCCACTCAAGTAATGAGTTGATGTATCGAGAGTTTCTGATTTACACGAATTTTTATGCAGCCGAAGCCCCCGTGATTATCTGCGAGGGCGAGACGGATAACGTGTACCTCACCCATGCGATTCGGAGCCTTGCTGTAGAGTTTCCTGACCTGGCAGAGATTGTACCTGGGAGCAAAATTCGACTGAAGGTGAGGCTCTACAAATATCCCCGGTCGAGCACGGCGCGCATTCTTGACTTGAAAGACGGAGGTAGCAGTGTCCTCGCCAAGTTCATTGGAAACTATAAAAAAGAGACGGACAAATTCAAAGCTCCCGGCCAAAAGAACCCTGTTATAATCCTCTATGACAACGATTCAGGCGCACCTCCGATTCGCAATGCGTTGAAACAAGCTTCCGGAAAGAAAGTGGACGGCACAGAGCGGTTTGTTCACGTGGTGCGGAATATGTACGCACTGCCTACGCCCCTCAACGGTGCCAAGGAATCGAAGATAGAGGACTTTTTTGATGCAGCAACCAGGGCAATAGCAATCGGTAGCAAAACGTTCAACGACACAAAGGACTTCGACGAAGAGAAGCATTTCGGCAAGAAAATCTTCGCTCACCGGATCGTAAGAGCCAGCGCCGCAACCATCAATTTCCAAGGTTTCCACCCGCTCCTAACCAATCTGGTTGAAGTAATTAAATCCCACGCCGCAGGGTCCGGGAGTTAGGCTCCGTTATGGAGCATACTGCCCTTTCACAAAAAGTGTCTAACGCAATAATGTATTTTATCATGTTAGTCTGCTATGGGCTGCGCCCACGCTGATGGATGAAACCTGCTAAGAGAGGAAGTGCCGCGCTGCCGGCACAGAGGTCGGTCTTTTTCCTGGTGCTCGCAGCCCGTAAGTTAGTTTGACCTGAGGCCCTGCGAGCACCCTGGATTGTCGCCGCGGACCGGATGGTACGCGAGCACGGTTGGTAGAATTCGCTGTGGAGGGGCCTCTCGCCGGCGGCGTGGTGAAGGAGTGAGTAATGGAAGTACTCCATCAGCGCTGCGCGGGGTTGGACGTTCACAAAGCGACCGTGGTGGCCTGCTTGGGGGTGCAAGAGGGGGGCGGATACGGCATGAGGTCCGTCGGTGGGGGTCCACCACGGCGGAACTTTTGGCGCTCGGTGACTGGCTGCGGCAAGCGGGCTGCACGCACGTCGCGATGGAGGCGACCGGCGTTTACTGGAAGCCGGTGTGGCACATCCTGGAAGGCGAGCTCGAGCTTCTCCTCGCCAACCCCGCGCATATCCGTAACGTGCCAGGGCGCAAAAGCGACGTTAACGATGCGACCTGGATCGCCGATCTGCTCGCGCATGGGCTGACCCGCGTGAGCCTGGTGCCACCGGGACCGATCCAGGAATTGCGCGACCTGACCCGCACCCGCAAGCAGCTGATGCGTGAGATCGGCCAGCACAAACAGGTACTCATGCATGATCCGCGGCAGCCTTAGCGGGTAATCCCTGCCGTTGCTGGCGACGTTGTGCTGTTGCTTGATCAGCACCGCCGTCAGCTCTTTCTTCGGCATGCGCGCGATCACGATCGGCCTGATAGCTGGAGTAGACCCCTCCCCTGCGCACATCCCCGATAATCGCGCCGTAATAGCCGCCCGGCCTGGTGGCGGCGCGCTGGTTTTTCAAGGCGATGGTGAGCTTCCTCGATAAATTCATCCCCCGTGGCGCAGCGCGACAAGATCGTCGGGGTGCGGTAGCTTGCCCCAGAACTCGCCGCTGTGACCACGATGTTGTGATAGGGCGGATGCGAAAGCACCAGGTCGGGGTTGCCGATGGCGTCCAGATCCGGCCTTCACGACCAAGCGCGGAACAGGTCGCTTTGTCCTGAACAGCCGTTTGGCTGAAGCAATGCAATTCGTTATGAATCGAGAGACCGACCATGATTTTTGGCATCTGCGACGATTCAGCGTCGGTCCGTCCCCGAGGAGATCGATATGAAATTCATTATAGGACCACTTCTTCCCGCCCTGCCGGCGACGCTGGAGGAACGCGAGAGACTGCGTCCGATCGCGCATCATACCGAGCGCTGGCAGCGGATGTTCAAGGAGATCCTGGAAGTGGCGCACATCGCCGATGACCTCGGCTTTGAAGCGATCACCTGCGCCGAACATCATTTATGTACCGAAGGACTCGAGGTCGGCAGCGTGCCCTCGCTGTTCCTGTACATCGCGATGAACACCAAAAATATCAAGGTGGGACCGGTCGGGTACGTGCTCCCGGGATGGAATCCGCTGCGGCTGGCGGTCGAAACCGCCTGGCTCGATCAGTTGACCCAGGGCCGGACTATCGTGGGGATGGCGCGCGGCTACCAGGCGCGATGGCTCAATTCGATGGCCCAGAAGCTCCATATCCAGAGCACCGCCAGCGACCAGGGAGAAATCGACAAGGCTAACCGCCACGCTTTCGAAGAGCATTTCCGGATTCTCAAGCTGGCCTGGGGCGAAGAGGGATTTTCCTTCAAGGGCGATTTCTGGGAGTACCCCTATCCCTACGAAGAGGGGACGCCGTGGCCGGCCGCGCCCTGGACCGAAAAATACGGTATGCCGGGCGAGGTCAAGGACGGCCGAGTGCGCAAGATTTCGGTGGTGCCCAAGCCCTATCAGAAGCCGCATCCGAAGCTGTTTCAGGCGTTCTCCGCCAGTGAATCGACTATCGTGTGGTGCGCGCACGAGGGCGTCGTGCCCGTGATCGTGATTCCGGGCCTCAATGAGGTGCGCCACTTGGCGGAGGTGTATCAGAAGGAAGCCGCATCAGTTGGCCGGCAGATCCCGCTTGGAGAGGGGATCGCTCCGGCCAAAAACATCTACATCGGGCGCGACACCGCCGAAGCATTGAAGATTGCCGAAACCGGCGTCGCCGGCGTCTGGTATCACGACTTCGGCGGATACTTCGGATTCTGGGAGGCTTTTCGCCTGCCCGGGGATGAGGAGAAGTGGCCGCGCGGCAAGAAGATGCTGCCGCGCAGCGAATGGACCATCGATCGCCTGCATAAAGCCGACGGCCTTTACGTGGGTACCGTCGCCGACGTAAGGCGCAAGATGGACGAGTTCGTCGAACGCATCAATCCGGAGTATTTCAACTTCAACAATGGCGGCGATTTAGGCTTGATGCCGATCGAGACCATGAAGGCGCAGGTGCGCCTGTTCGGCGAGCAGATCATGCCGCATTATCGCTAGCCGTCCGGCCAAGGTCAGCTGGTCTGGCCATCGCGGCCGATACCTGTAACTATTTCAGCGCCGTTGGCGGTTGGAGCGCCGGCCCGGACTCTGGAAAAACGCGCGCTCTCGACCGGGCGGCGAGCCGCCTTCAGGAGATAGCTATGAAGTTCACGATTGGACCCCTTCTTCCCGCTCTTCCCGCCACGCTCGAGGAGCGCGAGCGACTGCGCCCTATCGCGCATCGAACCGAACGCTGGCAGCGGATGTTCAAAGAGATCGTGGAACTCGCCCGCATCTGTGACGACCTGGGGTTCGAGGCGTTTCATTTCGCCGAGCATCATCTGTGCACCGAGGGACTCGAAGTGGGCAGCGTGCCGTCGCTGCATCTGTATGTCGCGATGCATACCAAGAACATCAAAGTCGGTCCCATCGGATACGTGCTGCCGGGATGGAACCCGCTGCGGCTGGCGGTTGAGATTGGTTGGCTGGATCAACTCACCCAGGGCCGCACCATCGTCGGGATGGCGCGCGGCTATCAGTCACGGTGGCTCAATCAGATGGCGCAAAAGCTGCACATCCAAAGCACCGCCAGCGATCAGGGCGAAATCGACAAAGCCAACCGCCGCGCCTTCGAGGAGAATTTCCGCATCCTTAAACTCGCCTGGAGCGACGAGGGCTTCTCCTTCAAGGGCGAATTCTGGGAGTATCCGTACCCTTATGAAGAGGGTACGCCGTGGCCGGCCGCGCCCTGGACCGAGAAGTACGGGATGCCCGGCGAGGTCAAGGACGGCCGCGTCCGCAAGATTTCGGTAGTGCCGAAGCCTTATCAGAAACCTCATCCGAAACTGTTTCAGGCATTTTCGATCAGCGAATCGACCATCCTGTGGTGCGCCCGCGAAGGCGTGATCCCCGTAATCCTGATTCCGGCGCTCAAGGACGTGCGTCATCTGGCCGAGATGTATCAGAAGGAAGCGGCGTCGGTGGGCCGCCAACTCCGGTTAGGTGAAAGCATCTGCCCCACTCATTCGATCTATTTCGGGCGCGATAACGCCGAGGCGTTGAGCGTTGCCAGGCAGGGTCTTTCAGGCGTCTGGTATCAGGAATTTGGCGGCTACTTCGGCTTCTGGGAAGCCTTCCGCATGCCCGAGGACGAGGCCAAATGGCCCGCGGGCAAGGTGATGCTGCCGCGCAGCGAATGGACCGTGGAGCGCCTGCAAAAGACCGACAACCTGTACGCGGGCAATGAGTCCGACGTGCGGCGCAAGATGGACGAATTGGCCGAGCACGTCAATCCCGAGTATTTCAACTACAACAACGGCGGCGATTTGGGCCTGATGCCACTTGAAACCATCAAGGAGCAAGTGCGCTTGTTCGGCGAAAAGATCATGCCGCATTATCGCTAGCAGGGTGCGGAAAAACGACTTCTGAGACAGGAGTGGTGATTCGGTGGAAGTAGCGCCCTGCATTAAAGATGGGTTCCTTCCTCGATTTCTCCCCCTGTTCCGAGACTGGCGATAAACACCTAACACAACCTCTCCCGCCGCTGCGGACTTGGGTACCGCAACCGCACGCCAGGAGAGGTCGGCGCGCGATTTGTCCCATCAAGTCGCATGACGGGTGAGGGTGCAGGCGGGCCTGCAAAGAAGTATCAGGCGTACGGAATCCGCTTCTACGCCAGTGCGTTTGGTGTTTCTCGAAGCATCCGGAAACCCTCACCCTCCCCTCTCCCTTACGAATAAAGGGAGAGGGTTACAAACTCAAGCCCCTGCACGCGAATACCGCTGCATTGCATGCCCAAGCCATTTATCGACAGTCTTTGACAGGGGGAGATAAAGGGAGGGACCAGGCTGCGGAGACTTTTGCCGCGGCCTGCTAGCAGGCTGCCGAGCGGTGCCGGTTGAGCCGCTAGGCTCGGCTTTGCTCACTGTAGCCGTATCGGTCGAAAATTACGGCGCAGCGCTCCCGCACTGCCGCCCCCTGTGCGGAGATCACAGCGTGGCTGGGGCGCAAAGACGGAGACCTGTCCAGGTATCCCGTGATCCGATCGCCCGATGGGGCGGCTCCCAGTCCCAAATCAGCGTTTATCTTTTCGATCGTCCGATGCGGTTGGGCCACCAGGTCTTCATATCTCACGGTGGTGAACGAGCCGTCGCCACACGACTGGGCCTGATTCTGAAGCTTGGTCTCCAGGTGCAGCCAGGCTTCGATCACCAGGTCCTGCAAACTCGCCTGCTGCGGCCCTTCTTCAAGCCATAGCGCTGCCACATCTTCAGCCACATATCCACTGCGGAGACGATAACGGCGGTGGGCTCGCGGACAAGCTGAATCAAAAGCCGCCTGGGGAAAGAGCAGGCGCAGCGCGGCAATCCGAAAGGAATTCGATGGCGATTTCAGCAGCAATCGCCGCAATCCCCCGGCCAGCGTGACCGCTTTCAGGAATCTGACCAGGCGCCGTTCCCAATCCTCCCGCTCCTGCGAATTGAAATCCTGCGGATCGCAAAGCGCCCCGAAGGCGATTCAGCGCTCGGGGAAAAACAAAAGCTTCGTAAGGCGAAGCACAGCCCAGACAGAGCAGGGCAAATTCCTCCTCCTGAGGCGAGTCAGCCGACACGGTTCGGTCTCCGGACGGGCGCACCACGACCGCACCCGGCCGCCGCGATGCGCCGGAGAGCAAGAATGACTGAGGATTGAAGCATTGCCGGGTGGTGGGACTCAGCAGCCGCTCATCCAGGGCCATCAACTCATGCAGCAGAGTGGTCCCTGAGCGCCAGTGGCCGATAATGAAAAGGGGATCTTCCAGGGCGATCGAGTCCATCTGAGCGCCGAATAATCGCTCCTGCATGCCCTCCTGTGCGGAGGCCAGGCCGCCCGCAATCAGAGCGCGCATCCGCAGGCTGCGCTTGATCCCCTTGGGGTATCGTGCGAACAGGCGTTGCCAGGCGCGCAGGCTGCAATTGAACAATGGTCTTGACCAGACCCCTGCTTGATTAGCTCATTGTCTTAAAGCGGGCACCTCGGCGCCAAACCTCAGCGCAATCGCGCGAGTCAGCGCCGTCGCAACGTCTGGATGGTCACTGATCACGTCGAGAATTCCTTCCGGATCGCGGCTAACGTCAAACAGCCGCCTGATGCCCTGGGGAAAGTACCAGACCAGTTGGTAGTCGCCCGAAAAAGGCGCACGGCCCCGATTTGGGGATGACCAAATATATATGATAGCGCCAAATAGGCGGCAAAGGCCGGCTGATGGGAGCTGTCAGTGGAGGAAGAAGCCAGCAGGGCGCGCCCGTTCATCCACGCGGGTGGGGTAAGGCCGAGCAGGGCCAGGATAGTGGGCGCCACGTCGGGAAGGCTGAGCATCTTGGTTGTGCCAGACATCGGTTTCTGTCCAGGCAACGTGATCGCAGGGGAATATGGACCTGATGACGCAGGAACTGCGACGCATGGCCCCACCATTGATGAAAGGCTTCGCCATGATCGGCGCTCACCACGAGGAGCGTGTGGGCGCGTCTTCCGCGGGCGTCGAGCCAGTTCAGAAAGGATCCGAAGGCGGCGTCACAATCGGCAATCGATTTGCGGTAAGCGCGCTGGTCGAACACGGATTGAGCGTTTGCCCGCAATGCAGCGACGAGGCGCGTTCGTCGAAGCCGGTCTGCGTGGTGTATCGATCGCCGGGAAGAAAACGGCCCCTGAACTGCGGCCTGGTCACATAAGGAAAGTGGGGTGTGAACAGATGAATCCAGATGAATAGGGGCTCTTCGACGAATCGATCAAGCTTATATCGCTGACCGCAATGACTTCGCCGGGATCCATACTGGGATTCTGATCGAAGCTGGGAAAATACGTTTCCGGTTACGCGTAGAAACGGGACGACCCAGGCGGTGGACGACGCATCGGTATCAAACAACAGGCTGTGGCCAATCTGCAATGGCCAGTTCAACGGCCGCAGCCATGGGTTGGTGGGAGGCTCGGGCAGATAGTCAAATGACCGGTCGATTCCCAGATGCAGAGGATGGGCAAAGCTGTTGGTGACCACGGCCGCGGTTCGATAACCATTTGCCGCCAGCAGATGCGCCAGGTTCTGATCGCGAAGCGGCGCCGGCAGCATCCCGGTAAGCTGATAGACCCGATGGGAGAACAGGTCCTTTCCGGTGATCAGCGAAGCCACCGCGGGAGTCGTGAAATCGGAACTGGAATAGAAATGCGAGAAAACGTGACTGGTTTGGGCCAGCTTCTCGAAGATTCGGCGTGGTCGGCAAATGCTAATGCAGCAGCGACATGTCCTGGGCCGACAAGGCATCGAAAGTGATCAGCACCACATCGGGTTTTTCACACGAGATGCGTGACACTGGATGACCGGTCGGCAGCGGGTCAAACC
Organism: uncultured Pseudomonadota bacterium; assembly: GCA_963805995.1. Lineage (GTDB taxonomy): Bacteria > Desulfobacterota > Binatia > Binatales > Binataceae > JAJPJA01. The sequence continues at coordinate 39,761 of CAWDWL010000013.1, forward strand.
GTCGCCAGGTGCCGCGGCCAGGCGACTGGATGTGCCAGCGCAGCGAAAAAGACGTCCATGATGTTTTTCCGAGGACCGATTATGCTGCTCGAAGGCACAAAGAAATTTCCACGGCGCAGGCGCTTAACGATCAATGCGGCGATCACAACTCCGGACAGCAAGGTGGGATGCAGCCAGGCCGACCATGGAGAGTTGTCCAGAAGGCGGAACCCGCAGTAGCGGAGAATCATCAGGGTCAATACATCGGCACACGCTCCCGTCGCGGTTTTTTCAACGACACCCGGCGGATCAAAAAATGGAGCACCAGGGCAAGGACCGAAATCACGAGGGCTTCGGTCAGAAGAACCGGCGTGGTAAGCAACAGGCATTGCGTGAGCGCATCCAGGGGCTGCAGGAAATGGCGCCACGCATGCCAATATTTCGCCAGCACGACCGGGCAGGCGATCAGCACGGTAGGAACGGCTATTGAGCGGAAGAGGGGACGCCAGGTTTCAAGCATCCGTGACATCAGGATGCGATGCAGGCGGTCGTCGCCTCAGCCATTGCCAACCGGCCGAAACCCCGGCGCTCAGCCGGCGTCGGAAGTAGATCAGGCATGAGACCAGACAAGGTCTCGAACGGAGCGAGAAATTGCGACGCAAATCCGACCGTATTCGGATCGACATACGCCCAAGATACGGTGGGGCTTACCAGGAGAACACCGATAACGGTCAGGATAATCGGAGCCATTTGATGGCTATCCTAAACGTCTTGCGCCCCGCGCTCAACCATTTGATGTCGAAAGCGCCACCCCTGGCAGCCTGCGGAAAAAAGGATTTTCGCCGGCTGCCTGGAGCGGCTTCTTTGATGTTACCTAACCTCAAAGCGAGAATAATTTGGGCCGAAAAGAGTGTACGTCATCCTGAACGCAGTGAAGGATCTAAATCGCAAACTCAGCCTTGACTATTCATTCTCTCCGTCAGGCCTATGAGTGCGCCAAGTCAGTGATTCCAGTCTCGGGACCCAGGGGCTTCCTCGGCTTCGCGATTGGGGACTTGGTGCTCAGCACGCCGATGACGACCGCCGCCATCGAGCAGGCGCTGAGAGACTACGACCTGGTTCGATAAGTCAAACTGGGCGCGCTTGCTACCTACCCGCCCTTTGTGCGAAGAACCCGGTCATGAGACTCGCAAACAAGGTGGCGTTGATAACCGGTTCCGCGATGGGCATGGGTGAGGCCGCGGCCAAACTTTTCGCCGCGCAAGGCGCGGCCGTGGCGGTGGTGGATATCAATCAGGAAGGCGCGCAAGCGACCGCGCGGCGCATCACCGAAGCCGGCGGACGCGCCTTCGCCTATCATGCCGACGTCTCCGCGGAGGCTGACGTGAAAGCGGCGGTTGACGCCACGGTCAGCCGTTTCGGCAAGCTCGACATCCTGTACAATAACGCCGGCGTCGATATCGAGCAGTCGCCCACCGCCGACTACTCGATCGAACGCTTTGATCGGATTATCGCGATCAATCTGCGCGGCGTATTCTTGGGCATGAGGTTCGCGATTCCCCACATGACCGGGCGCGGCGGCGCGATCGTCAATACCGCGTCGGTGGTGGCTTTCAAGGCGATGCGCGGCGGGGTGGCTTATTGCGCGTCGAAGGCCGCGGTGATCGCGATGACCCAGGTGGCGGCGGTGGAGTACGGCCCCCACAAGATACGGGTTAACGCGATCTGTCCAGGCGCGATCGAAACTCCGATGCTGGCCGAGGCGCGACGCCGCATGGGCGGGATGGTCGATGAGGCAATCAAGTACGTGCCGCTGGGACGCACCGGCACGGTGGATGAAATTGCCAATCTGGCATTGTTCCTGGCCAGCGACGAATCGTCCTATATCACTGGCGCGGCGTTTCCAATCGAAGGCGGCTCGCTGGCCTGAAGCGCGCGAGCGCCAATTGAAGTCTCTTGGCAGGAGCAAAATTGTGAAGCACTCAGCCGATCCGATTCTAATCGAGGTCCTGCGCAATGAGATGGGCGCGATTGCCGAGGAGATGGCGATTGCGGTGTACAAGACCGCCCGCTCCTCGATGCTGCGGGTGGGAGACTTCGCCACCTCGTTGGCCGATTACCAGGGCAGAATCGTCGGCCTGGGGCAGTCGCATACGATGGCGACGTCGGTATTCATGAACCTGATGCCGCACGTGATGGAGAAGTTCGCCGGCAACTTGAAACCAGGCGACGTAATCCTGGCCAATGATCCGTACTCCGGCGCGTCGCACATGCCCGACGTGATCCTGATCATGCCGGTGTTTCATCGTGAAGCATTATCCGGCTTCGTGATCATCTATTCGCATCAGACCGACATCGGTGGCCGCTTTCCCGGCGGGTTTTCCAGCCAGTGCACCGAGACTTATGAGGAAGGCATCAGGCTGCCCAACCTGAAGCTTTACGATGGCGGCGTGCGTAACGAGCCCATGGTCCAGTTGCTCAAAGCCAACGTCCGCGCGGCCGACGAATGGATGGGCGATATCGACGCCAAGCTGTCCGGGTGCCGCCGCGGAATCCGGGAGTTCGAGGCGGTGCTCGAGAAGTACGGGATGGACGACGTCAACGCCTGCTTCGATTACCTGGTCGATTACGGCGAGCAGGCTTCGCGGCGGGCGATTGGCGCGGTCACGCCGGGCGACTACGCACGCGAGATCATGCTGCGCGACGACGGCTTTGGCACCGACGGCGTGGCGATGCCGATCAAGCTGACCCTGCGCTTCCGCCCCGACCATCTGATCGTTGACTTTACCGGCACGGCGCCGCAGGCCAGGGGCGCGATCAACATGCCCTATAGCAACACGCTGGGGCAGGTTTACAGCACGATCCATAAGATTCTGGCGCCCGAGGTGGTATTCAACGCCGGCTTCGTCAAACCCATCGAAGTGATTGCGCCCGAGGGCACCCTGGTCAATCCCAGGTTTCCCGGAGCGGTCGGAGGGCGCGCGCCGCTGTTCTTCCTGATTACCGAAATCGTTCACCTGGCGCTGGCCGAAGTGATCCCGGACCAGGTTGCGGTGCCGCAAGAGGGCGGCGACATCGTTCATATGTCGGGCTACCGGCCCGACGGCAGCGAATACACCACGATGGACCTGGTGTGGGGCGGATGGGGCGGGCGGCCGCTCAAGGACGGTATCGACGGTGCCGGGATGTCCTACATCTCGGTGCCCGCCGAACTGGTCGAACGCGAAGTGCCGGTCGTGGTGGAGGGCTTTGGACTGGTGCAAGACACCGCCGGCGCGGGACGCCATCGCGGCTCGCTCGGCATCTTCAAGAGCTATCGCTTCCGCCATCCGGCCAAGATAATGGTGCGCACCAATCGTCCGTTTGAAAGCGCGGTCGGCCTGGCCGGAGGGCGGCAGGGACAACCCTCGTGCAACCTGTTCACGCCGCTGGACGGTGAGCAGATGGAACTGCCGCGCAAGTCGCATCAGCATCTGGAGGTCAAGGCGGGCGACCGCCTCTACCATCAGGTTTGCGGCGCCGCCGGACACGGCGATCCCTATCTGCGCGATACCGCTGCGGTGCTGGAAGACGTGCGCGAAGAAAAGCTTTCGCTGGAAGCTGCAAGATCCGATTACGGCGTGGTGATCGATCCGCTGACGATGGTGGTCGATGCGGCGGCGACCCAAGGTTTGCGGCGCGGCGACGGACGCGGCCATGATTGAGCGATTAATGGTGAATTTTGATTCCCTCCCCCTTGGTCAAGGAGCCGGTACAGACATGGCCCATCACCTCCTGGAAGGTGGTGACTGCGGAGGACACTGATGCGGGTGGCTTTTGATATCGGCGGCACTTTCACTGATGTCATCGCGCTGGGCCGCGACAAACGCATTCACACCGCCAAGGTGTTGTCGCTGCTCGATCGAGTGGGCGAAGATATCGTCGTTTGCATCAAAGGTCTGCAGTCCAGCGAGCCGGTTGAGAACTTCGTTCACGCCACCACTACGGCCTCCAACGCGGTAATCGAGCGCAAGACCGCGCCAACCGGACTGATCACCACCAAGGGCTTTCGTGACGTCCTTGAAATGATGAATCAAAAGGCGCCCGCGATTGAGAATATCAACTGGGAGCGGCTGCCGCCCCTGGTCCCCCGCCGGCTGCGCCTGGAAGTAGCTGAACGCATCCTGGCCGACGGAACTATCGAGCATCGGCTGGATCGCGCACAGGCGCGGGAAGCGATTGCGACGCTGATCGCGGCCAAGGTCGAGGCGATCGCAATCTGCCTGATCAACGCCTACCTCAATCCGGTGCATGAACAGGAGCTGGGGCGGATGGTCCGCGAGGCGGCGCCGCGGACCACGGTGTGCCTGTCGTCCCAGGTGCATCCGGAATGCCGCGAATACGAGCGCACCAGCACCACTGTGATCAACGCTTCCTTGGTGCCGGTGGTCAATCGCTATCTCGATCAGCTGGAAAAACATCTGGCGCCCTATAGCCGGCGGCTGCTGATCATGCAGTCCAACGGCGGCACGATGACCTCCGAGATGGCGCGGCAACGGCCGATGTACATGGTCGAGTCGGGGCCCGCGGCCGGCGTGCTGGCGGCGGCGCGGATGGCCAGCGAGCTGGGGCTGGGCAGCGTGCTGTCGTTCGATATGGGCGGGACGACCGCGAAGGCTTGCCTGATTCAAAACGGCCAGCCGCTAGAAAAGGCCGGGGGCGAGGTCGGCGGCGGCGTGGCCGCCGTGCAGGTCCGCGGCACCGGTCATGCGCTGCGGGCGCCGACACTGGACATCGTGGAGGTCGGAGCGGGCGGCGGAAGTATCGCCTGGATCGACGACGCCGGCGCGCTGCGGGCGGGGCCGATGAGCGCGGGCGCGGATCCGGGACCGGCCTGTTACGCGCGCGGCGGGACCAAACCCACGGTGACCGACGCCAACGTGGTGCTGGGCTACATGAATCCGCAGACCATTGCCGACGGCACCTTGCGCATCGATCGGCAGGCGGCGGTTGACGCGATCGAAAAGCACGTCGCCGGTCCGCTTCGATTATCCCTGATGGCGGCCGCATCGGGAATCGTCGAGGTGGCCAACGCCTCGATGATGCGCGCGCTGCGTGCGGTCTCCACCGAGCGCGGACATGATATGCGCGAAATGACCCTGGTGGCATTTGGCGGCGCCGGACCGATTCACGCCGCCACGCTGTGCGAGAGCGTCGGCATCAGCCGGGTCGCGATTCCGCCTTACCCGGGGTTGTTCAGCGCGCTGGGCCTGTTGCTCGCTAACAGCCGCCTGGATTATATTCGCAGCGTCGAACGCCAATTGGGCGAATTAGCTGCCTCCGAGGTTATGAACATTTATCGCGAGCTCGAGCAGCAGGCGCGCCAGGAATTCGCCGCGCAAGGCATTCCGTCCGACGATATGGTCTTTGAGCGCTCGGTTGACCTGCGCGTCGGCTTCATGCGCGATGAGATCGCGCTGCCGTTTCCAGACCAGGCCGCAAACGATCTGACCGCGCTGGAACGCGACTTCCGCGAGGCCCATCGCCGCGAGTTCGGCTTTGAAGGCGAGGGCGAGCTGAATCTGGTCAACTTGCGCCTGCGCGCCAAGAGCGCGTCGGGCCATCTGTCATTTTCCGATGTCGTGGCGGCCGCCGGGGCGATGCGACCGTTACCGCGCGCAAACGGACCGGCGACGCGGCAGGCGTATTTCGGCCGCAAGCACGGCAGCGTCGATACCGAGGTCGTGACGCGCGACGCGATCTCCGGGCGCCGCCCAGGGCCGATCATCATCGAGGAACCCGATACCACGGTGGCGGTCCCGCCCGGGTGGAGCGTGGAGCGCGACCGTTTCAATGTTCTGGTTCTGACTCGTAACGGTTAAGACCTACCCCCCGCTAGCCGTACACAGCGGTTCGCCGCAAGGTGTCTGGCGCGGCATTGTCCCAAGCCGCGTTTCCCGCCGAACATTATGTTTTGTGAAAACCTGTAATAAAGGCACACTCGACCTTCGAATAAAGTCATCAACGCTGATTTTCGATCGGCGATTTCAAGTTTGTCTCTTGGAAAGCATCCAGTTTTGGGCGTATGGTGCTCACTCGAAGCTGTCGGTGATGGAGATAAAGCCTCAAGCGTGGTTCCGGCGCAAGCCGGTGTGGCAGACGCAACTGCTCACCTTTCCCATCGTTACCGCGACCTTGGCGCGCTGCGCATTGGCCGAGGACTGGGGCATGGGCACCTCCAACGCCAAGATCGCGCCGAGCGATGTCTTTGCTCCGGTGTCGACCCCCGCTCACGCGATCGATACCATGGCTTGGTTCGTAATCGCGATTTGCGCCGCGATCGCGCTGATCGTGGGTGGACTGCTGGCTTACAGCATTGTACGGTTTCGCGCCCGGCCCCGCGACGATAACCGGGAGCCGCCGCAGGTTTACGGCAGCAACCCCATTGAATTGGCCTGGACCGTCGTTCCTCTCCTGATCGTTTTTGTGCTGATTCTGACCACCGCGCGCACCATCTATACGATTCAGGATGCGGTGGCTCCGCCTGACGCGATCAAGGTGCGCGTGATCGGCCATCAATGGTGGTGGGAGATCCGCTACCCCGACCTCGGCATCGTTACCGCCAATGAACTCCATGTGCCGGTGAGCGATTCCGCTCATCCGACGCCGACCTTTCTGGATCTGGAATCAGCCGATGTGGCGCATAGCTTCTGGGTTCCGCGGCTGGCCGGCAAGACCGATGTCATCCCCAACCGGCGCAATACCATGTGGATGAATCCGCACGAGCCCGGGACCTATCTTGGACAATGCTCGGAGTTTTGCGGCACCGAACATGCCCTGATGCTGCTGCGCGTGATGGTTCAGCCGCGGGCCGAATTCGACCAATGGGTGGCGTCACAGCAGCGGCCGGTGGCCTTTGATCCGGCGGTAGCGCACGGCCGCGCGTTGTTTGAATCGACCGCGTGCGTTAATTGCCACGCCGTGCGCGGCACCGTCGCGGACGGCCACTTCGGCCCCGACCTCACTCATCTGATGAGCCGTGAAACGCTGGCCTCCGGGGCCGCGATGAACACCCTCGATCATGTGAAAACCTGGATCAAGGATCCCAATTTGATCAAGCCGGGCGCCTTGATGCCGGCGATGAACCTGAGCGATAAGGACTTCGACGAGGTCGCCGGCTATCTGGCGACGCTGCGCTAGGAAAAGGCGACTGGGACCCAAGGGTTAGACCGGGGATTATGGAACAGGAAATCGCAATCAGAACCGTCGAAGATACGGCGGATCTGCCGGTCCTGGGCAAGCTCCACGAATGGGTCGTAACCGTGGACCACAAGCGCCTGGGACTGATGTATATCGGGGGCGGATTGTTATTCTTCGTGATCGCCGGGCTGCAGGCAGCCACGATCCGCCTGCAATTGGCGATTCCCGATAATCACCTGGTGCCACCGGAAGTCTTCAACCGTCTGCTGACGATGCACGGTACGGCGATGGTGTTCCTGGTCGGGATGCCGATCCTTACCGGATTCTTCAACTACCTGGTGCCCTTAATGATTGGGGCCAAGGATTTGGCGTTCCCGCGGCTTAATTCCTTCGGCTTCTGGCTGTGGTTTCTGGGCTCCCTGCTGCTGTACTACAGCTATATCGGCGGCGATGGTCTCTACGGCGCCGGCAGCGCGCCCGACGTTGGATGGTTTGCCTATGCCCCGCTGACCGAGACGCCATTTTCGCGCGGCAACAGCACCGACTATTGGATCCTGAGCATCTTTCTTACCAGCGTCGGTTCCACCGCCACGGCCATCAATATTATCGCGACGACCTTCTCGATGCGCTGCAAGGGCATGACGCTGAACAAGATGCCGGTCCTGGTATGGCTGGCGCTGGTGGTGGCGTTCATGATGCTGATCGCCCTGCCGCCGCTGTCGGCGGCGCAGGCGATGCTGTTGCTCGACCGCTACCTGGGTGCGCACTTCTTCGATACCCAGGCCGGCGGCTCCGCGATCCTGTGGCAGCACTTCTTCTGGATCTTCGGCCATCCGGAGGTCTACATCCTGGTGCTCCCGGCGTTCGCCTTCGCCAACGAGATCATTCCGGTTTTCTCCCGCAAGGTGATTTTCGGCTACCAGGTGATGGTCGCGGCCTCGTGCGCAATAGCTTTCATCAGCCTGGGGGTGTGGGCGCATCATATGTTCGCGGTCGGGATGACGCCGGCCGGCAACGCTTTTTTCGTCACCTCCACGATGCTGGTTGCAATTCCGACCGGAATCAAAATTTTCAATTGGCTGGGGACCATCTGGGGCGGCAAGATCCGCTTCCGGGTGCCGATGCTATTCAGTCTGGGCTTCCTCTTCCAGTTCCTGATCGCCGGCCTTACCGGCATCATGCTGGCGGTCGCGCCGTTTGACTGGCAACTCACCGACACCTACTTCGTGGTCGCGCACTTCCACTACGTGTTGATTGGCGCAATCGTTTTCATGATCTTCGCCGCCATCTACTACTGGTTCCCCAAGGCCACCGGGCGGATGCTCAGCGAGCGCCTGGGGCGATGGCACTTCTGGCTGTTCCTGATCGGCTTCCATCTGACCTTCGACCCGCTCCATTTCGCCGGACTGCGCGGGATGCCGCGGCGGATCTATACCTATCAGCCGGGACGCGGGCTGGACTCAATCAACCTGGTCGCCTCGATTGGTGCGGTGATCCAAGGCATTGCGGTGCTTATTTTTGTGATTAACGTGCTGCGTTCGTTGATCGCCGGTGAAGTAGCCGGCTCCGATCCCTGGGACGCCTGGACGCTGGAATGGTCCACCACGTCGCCGCCGCCCGAGTATAATTTCGCCGCCGCTCCGGAGGTTCACAGCCGGCGCCCGTTGTGGGATTTGAAGCATCCCGAAGATCCCGACTGGCTGTACGAGTAAGGCGATGGCAACCGCGGCGGCAATCACTCCTCCTCCTTCCTACGAAACGTGGACGCTTCCCTACCGCGGCCGGGTTGGAATCCTTTGCCTGATTCTGACCGAGAGCGCCTTCTTTTCGATTTTCGTAGCCGCCTACATTTTCTATATCGGCAAGAGCCTGAACGGGCCCTATCCGCGCGACGTACTCTCGCCGCCCATCTTGAACACCATCTGCCTGCTTTCCAGCAGCGTCACGATTGTGTTCGCGGTGCGCGCCTTAAGAATGGGCAACACCAGGGTCTTCGGGTTGTGGTGGCTGGTCACGCTACTGCTGGGCCTGGAATTCATGGCCGGCACCGCGCTGGAGTGGTACAAACTGATTTACACCGACCATCTCACCATCAGCACCAATCTGTTTGGCACCACCTACTATTCTTTGGTCGGCCTCCACGCGCTGCACGTTACCGTCGGTTTGATCATGATCCTGATTGTCATGCTGCTGAATCTCAGGGGTCATATGAGTAAACGCCATGCCGAGCGCACCGAATTGCTCTCCTGGTACTGGCACTTTGTTGACGCGGTCTGGGTGGTGGTGTTCCTGACCGTATATGTGATCGGACGCTGATGGATAAGGACGGGGTGCATGGAGTCTGAACAGCACGACCGGATCCCGAACACGATCGAGGTTCCCGCTTCGGGCGGATGGCCGATGATTACGGCGTTGGGCCTGACGATGGTGTTTGCCGGATTGGTTACCAGCGCGGTGGTCAGTGCGGTTGGTGCGATACTGATTATTTCGGGAGCGATTGGGTGGTTCGGTGAAGTCTTTCCTGAGGAGCAACGCGCGGCGGTGGCGGTTGAGCCGGCGGCCGTGGCCGTGGCTATCGCTCCCGTGCGGGCAGCAGTCGCCCGGATCGAGGTCGGCGAAGCGGGCCATCGCGCGGTGCTGCCCTTGGAAATCTATCCGTACTCAGCCGGGATCAAAGGCGGGATTGCGGGCGGCTTTGTGATGGCGGCGCTGGCCGCCATTTTCGGTCTGTTGCAGCATGGCAGCCCTTGGTATCCGATTAACATCCTGGCCGCCACCGCGATGCCGAGCGTGGCAACCCTTAGCGTTGCGGCGCTGTCGGCTTTCGATCCCCGGGTCTTCATCATGGCCCTGATTATTCATGGCGCGGTCTCGCTGCTGGTGGGCCTGCTGTATGGGATTATGCTTCCGGTGCTGCCGCGTAACCCGATTTTCTTCGGCGGCCTGATCGCACCGTTGCTGTGGACCGGCCTGCTTTACTCTTCGCTCAAGGTGATTAACCCATTGCTCGACGCGCGCATCGAATGGCTCTCGTTTATCGTGTGTCAGATTGGCTTCGGCCTGACGGCGGGACTTGTGGTTGCAAGCTCGGAGAAGATTCGGACCTTCCAGCATCTGCCCTTCGCCATGCGCATGGGTGTCGAAGCGCCGGGCGTGATGCCGCGCAGGGAGCGTTAATCATCGTGCGGAGGGTGGCGGTGGTGGTGCTGGCGGTTAGCCTCACAGCGGTCTTGATGGCCGGATGTAACTCACTGCCCGGCAAGCCCAAGGAATCCGACCGTCCGATTAGTCCAAACCAGGTCAAAGACTTCGGCGCCATCTACGCCGAGAGTTGCTCTGGATGCCATGGCGCCAACGGAACCTTTGGAGCCGCGTGCGCGCTGGCCAATCCGGTTTACCAGGCTCTGGTGGACGACGACACGCTTGCTCGCGTTATCAGCCAAGGGATAGCGGGTACCGCGATGGCGCCGTTTGCACATGATGCGGGCGGCTATCTGACCCCGGCCCAGGTTGCGATTCTGGTGACCGGGATGCGGCGGCGATGGAAGACCGGCGCGCCAATCCAAGGACTGCCACCATACGCCAGCGACAGCCCCGGCGATCCCAATCGCGGCGCCGCGGTCTTTGCGCAATCGTGCGCGCCCTGCCACGGGCCTGATGGGAAAGGCGGACCCAAGTCTCCCGGTTCGATTGTCGACGGGTCTTATTTGATGCTGGTCAATGACCAGGCCCTGCGCACGCTGGTAATCGCCGGACGGCCCGACTTGGGACATCCCGACTGGCGCGGCTATCCCGGCGGACAGCCCCTGAGCGCGCAGCAGATCAACGATGTCGTCGCCTGGCTGGCGGCCAAGCGCCCACAGTTTGCGCCCGGCAACTACGCGCGCAATCCATGACGAGAGCAAAAGCCAGATGAGAGAAATTCCCAATGAGTGAGACGTCCAATCCAGCTCCACGTCCACCACTTTCGGGCGAGCCGACCACCCGGCGGCTCTTTCTGTTACGCCTGGGCTTGGCGCTCAACGCGATTGCCGCGCTGGTCTTTGCGATTCCCGTAGTGGGCTACATTCTTTCCCCGATGCGCAAGTTCGTGTGGCTGTCCTGGATTTCCCTGGGCACCCTGGCCGATTTTCCTGAAAATCAGACCCGCCTGGCGACTTATCGCAACCCTTACACCAAGCCTTGGGACGGACAGACCGCAAATATTCCCTGTTGGGTGCGCCGCGAAGGCGGCGAAACCTTTACCGTCTTCGCGATCAACTGCACGCATCTTGGATGCCCGGTGCGCTGGTTCCCGGAGTCCGGACTCTTTATGTGTCCGTGTCACGGAGGGGTCTTCTACTCCGACGGCCGCCACGCGTCGGGTCCGCCGCCGCGGCCGCTTTACCGGTATAGCCACAAAGTTGACAACGGCCAGCTTTGGATCCGGGCCGGAGAAATGCCCACTCTCGGCGAGCCCTTGGCCTAAGCTCCATGCTTGAAGGAGAACCTGCGCGATGTCGCTGATGCAGCTGCTTAAGGACGTGGGCGGATGGCTGGACCATCGCCTTCAGCTCAGCGGTACGATTGCCGACACCGCTACGCATCCGGTGCCGCGCAGTTCCGCGAGCTGGTGGTACGTCTTTGGCAGCGCCACCTTCACCGTCCTCATTCTTCAGTTCGTCACCGGATTGTGCCTGGCGACGGTTTATGCGCCGACTGCGGACAAAGCCTGGCAAAGTTTGATCTATCTCAACTACGACCAGCCGTTGGGATGGTTCATCCGGGCGCTGCATGGTTGGGGCTCCAACTTCATGGTCGGGCTCGTATGTATCCACATGGCGCAGGTCTTCCTCTTCGGTGCGCACAAGTATCCGCGCGAGCTGACCTGGATTGCCGGCGTGGTGCTGCTGCTGGGCACGCTGGGCATGGCGTTTACCGGACAGGTGTTACGCTTCGATCAGGATGCCTACTGGGGGTTGGGAATCGGCGCGGCGATCGCGGGCCGCACCCCGTTCATCGGGCCCAAGGTCGTTGACATGATTTTGGGCGGCCCGATCATCGCCGGCGAGACGCTCTCGCGCTTTTTTACCCTGCACGTGTTCGTGATTCCCGGCCTAATCATCTCCTTTGTCGGACTTCACCTCTACCTGGTGCTCAGGCTGGGCATCAATGAATGGCCGGTGCCGGGCCGCATCGTCAAGCGCGACACCTATATCGCCGAGTATCATGCACTGGTCCAAAAGGATGGCGAACCGTTCTTTCCCTACGCGGCGCAAAAGGACCTGGTTTTCGCCGGATTGATCATTCTGGCCTTGGTGGTTACCGCCGCCGTGATGGGTCCGATCGGTCCTAACGGCGAGCCGGATCCGGCCATCATCCAGACGGTTCCGCGGCCCGACTTCTTTTTCTTGTGGCTGTTCTCGGTGTTTGCCCTGCTACCGCCATGGACCGAAACGGTTCTGATGCTGACCGGCCCGGTGGCGGCCATTGGACTCCTGTTTTTGGTGCCGTTTATCTCCGGGACCGGGGAAAAGAGCCCGCTGCGGCGTCCGATCACAGTGATGATCCTGGTGCTGACCTTCATGGCCATCGGGATCCTGATCTATCTCGGAACATTCTCGCCGTGGTCGCCGCATATGGAAGCCTGGAGCGGAACGCCGACCCCGGTGGACGATGTCCGCGGGCGCACGCCGCTGGAGTTGCAGGGCGCGGTGGAGATCCAGGCCAAGCAATGCCGCAATTGCCACTCTTTGGGCGGCCAGGGCGGCGAACGCGGTCCCGCGCTCGACACCACCGCCACCCGCCTTACCCAGGATCAGATTGTGCGCCAAATCCTGCAAGGCGGCGGCAACATGCCGGCTTATGGACATAACCTCAGTCCGGCGGAGGTCAACGCCCTGGTGGCCTTCCTGGAAACCATGCATCCGCCCAACCAGCCCCCGGCGCGCAACTCGACGAGGCCCGCGTCCCCCGCCAGCGAGCAAGCACCAGCCGGCGCCGCCGGCGCGCAGTAGGATAGGGTCAGACTATCAGTCGAACATTATGACGGTGCGCAATACTTCGCCGCGGTTGATCGCGGCGAAGGCGTCGTCGAGATCCTCCAGACGGCATCGCCGGGTCACCATTTCATCGAGCAGCAGGCGTCCCTGCTGATAGAGTTCGATATAGCGCGGCGCGTCGATCGGAAAGCGCACCGAGCCCATTAGGCAACCCTGGACGCGCTTTTCGCTGAGCAGGCTCATCGGGTCGATCTCGACTTTCTGATTGCCTGGAATGATTCCGATGATGGTCGCGGTGCCGCCCACTGCCAGACTCTGAATGCACTGTTCGGCGGTTTGTTTGGAACCGATGGCTTCGAAAGCATAGTCCGCGCCATCGCCGGTCAACTGCATAATCACGGCGACCGGATCGGCGGATGAGGCGTCAATGGTATCGGTGGCGCCAAAGCGGCGCGCCGCCGCCAGTTTGCTTTCATTGACATCGACCGCGATGATGCGCCTGGCGCCGGCGATGCGCGCGCCTTGAATCGCGGACAGGCCGATACCACCGGCGCCGAACACCGCGACCGTCGAGCCGGGCTCTACTTTGGCGGTGTTCAGCACCGCGCCAACCCCGGTTACCACCGCGCATCCGACCAGCGCCGCGGCTTGCAGGGGTACGTCGTCAGGAATTTTGACGAACCCGTTCTCGTGGGTCAGCATCTTCTCGGCGAAGCCGGCACCGTCGCCGCTCACCCCGGCGATCCTCCGGCCCTGATAAAGCATCCGCGGCCGTTCCTCGGGCTTGCGCTGCACCGCGCTCCGGTTGCCGCAGCGGTTGGGGTGACCCGACAGGCAGTGCTTGCACGTTCCGCAGAAGACGCCCAGCCGCGCGATCACATGGTCGCCAGGCTTCACCCCGGTGACTTCGGAGCCGACTGCCTCGACGATTCCGGCCGGCTCATGACCCAGAATCATGGGAGTCGGCATCGTGACTTTGCCCTCGGCGACGGACAGGTCGCTGTGGCACACTCCCGACGCCACGGTGCGGACCAGCACCTCGTGGCCCTTGGGTTGATCGATATCCACTTCCTCAAAGGTATGTGGTTGCCCGGCGCCGTGAAAAATTGCGGCCTTCATCTCAGGTTCACCTCATGGTTCTGAACGCACCAGCTTCTGCAAGTAACCAAAAGCGGTCCGTTTACTCGTAGCGCAATGCTTCAATCGGATCGACCATCGAGTCCCTCTGGAACGAACCAACAAAAAGGATTGCCCGGTTTGGTCAATCCGGCGCTGGGGAGGCGTCCGCGGCGCTGGCCGTCAAAATAGTGGCGAAAATCCAAGACGGAAAATCCGTGCAGGGAAAGCTCGCTCGGCATCTCGCGGATTCTTAGCATAGTACAGGTTCTATCGGGGGATCCGCTCATGTTCCGTAATTTCCGGGCACGTGCGATGGCATTTGTGCTGGTCATCGTGGCGGCGCTGGCTATCGCCCTCGCCCGCGCGGCCTCCAGCGGTCCGGTGGCGACTAAAGCATTTGGCCAACTGGATCTGGTCCACAACGGGATCAACATCGTCAATAACGTGGGATTGTGGAATCCCCAGGCGGTTGCGGTCGATCGCAGCGTCACCCCAAACCGGTTATACATCGCCGACGCCGGGAACCATCGGGTACTGGGCTGGCATAGTATCGCAGCGCTGGAGAACGGCAGTTCGGCGGATGTGGTGATCGGTCAAGCGGATTTTCTATCCTGGCAAGCGCAATGCAACAATGCGGCGGTAACCGGCAGCACGCTGTGCTCACCCGCGGGTATCGCGGTTGACGGGACTGGCAATCTGTACGTCGCGGACTCGGTCAATAACCGGGTGCTGGAATACGATAGTCCGTTCACCACCGATACGCAGTCTGATCGGGTGTTCGGCCAAGGCGGCAGTTTTACCTCTAGCGCGTGCAATAGCGGGGGGATATCGGCGAACGGCCTGTGCGCGCCAAAGGGCGTCGCCATCGATAGCGCCGGCCGGCTCTATATTTCCGATACCGCCAATTCCAGAGTGCTGGGGTATGCGGCGCCACTGGCGACTGGCGGCGCGCGGGCGGACCAGGTGTTCGGCCAACACGGCAGTTTCAGCGCCGCGACTTGCAACTTAGGCGGGGTAAGCGCGGACAGCTTGTGCCTTCCAACGGCGGTCGCCGCGGACCGTGCCGGTAATCTGTATGTTGGGGACAGCGGCAACTATCGCGTTCTGGAGTACGACAACCCGCCCAGTTTGCATAACACCACCGCCGGTCTGGTGTTCGGTCAGAACGACAATTTTACTTCCAACGTCAACACCTGTGCGGCCGGCGCAAGCGCCGGTGGGTTGTGCACGCCCGGCGGTGTCACGGCTGACGTGGCCGGAAACCTGTACGTAGCCGGCAGCAGTTTTTCGCGCGTGCTCGAGTACAACGCGCCGGTGGCCACGCGCAACACCACTCCCGACGCGGTTTTTGGCCAGCCCGATTTCACCACCGGCGCCTGCAACAAGGGCGGTCTGGACGCGGGGGTTCTATGCGCTCCGTTCGGGGTTGCGACGGACAACCTCAACAACTTGTTCGTGGCGGATTTCGCCAACAATCGGGTGGTGGCATATGGGACTCCGCCGGCCACGCTCAGCCCCGCCGCCGATCTGGTGCTGGGGCAGATGACGTTTAATCAAAACGTGACCAACATTACCAAGCCCGACGGTTTGTATTGGCCCGGCGCGGTGGTGATCGACACCCACAGCACCCCGAATCACATCTACGTTGCCGACACCGCCAACAGCCGGGTTTTGGGATGGTACAACCTGCCGGATTTCAAATACGCGGGTGAGCCCGAAGTGGTGATCGGCCAAAGCGATATCTCCGCGGGCGGATGCAATCAAAACCGGGTCGACGCGTCGGGAGATTCGATTGCCGCGGCCGATACACTCTGCCAGCCGGGTGGCGTGGCGGTGGACCCCGGCGGAAACTTGTATATTGCGGATACCGGCAACTTCCGGGTGCTCGAATACGACCAGCCATTTGCCAGCGGCAAGGCAGGCGGTCTTACGGCCAATGACGTCATCGGTCAGCGCGGCAGTTTCACCTCGCGCGTGGAAAACAACGGCGGCGTGAGCGCGGCCAGCATGGCGCGGCCGGGGGGAATTACGTTTGACCAGGCCGGCCATCTTTACGTCTCCGACCCGCTGAACAACCGCGTGCTGGAGTACAACCATCCGGCCGTGCCCGATCCCGTCGCCGACGCGGTTTTTGGCCAAGGTGAAGACTTCACCGGGAGCACCTGCAACTTTGACGGGTTCTGCGACCGCGCGGGATGTTTTACCAGCGCCGACGCACTGTGCGGTCCGGCCGCGGTCGCCACCGATTCCGCCGGTAAGCTCTACGTCGCAGATACCGGCAACAACCGCGCCCTGGTCTTTAACCTGCCGCTGGCGCCAGGTAAGTCGGCCGATATCGTGATCGGACAGGCCGATTTCCAGGGACTGACTTGCGGGAGCCTGTGCAGCCCCAGCGGGCTCACTGTTGATTCGGCCGGTCACTTTTTCGTCGGCGATTCGGTCAAATCGGTGATCGATCAGTATGACCCGCCGCTGCGCAGCGGCATGGCGCCCCAGGCGATTATCGGACGTGCGCAATGCAATCAGGCCAGCAGCACCGATGATTCGCTGTGCGGACCCGCGGGCCTGGCTTTCGATCCCGCTGGCTTTCTCTACGTCGCGGACACTTTCAATAATCGTGTGTTGGGTTTCGCCCTGGCCGCGACACCGACGCCGACTCCCAGCTTTATAGTTACAACGCCCACGCCAACCCCGACCGCCAGCGGGCCGCCCACCTCAACCCCGAGTGCGTCTCCAACCCCCACTGAGAGCCCGACACCAAAGCCGGGGCAGCCTTGGATCGGCGCTCTCCCGGGCGTGATCCAGGCAGGTGCCAGCTTTACAATCGACGGCAGCGGTTTCACCCAGGGCTCCGAGATCAATTTCTTCGTCGCGACGCCGTCGGGCGCGATCAATAGCGGTCCTTTCGTGCCGGAATCCTTTACGCCCACCCAACTTTCCGTCGCGGTTCCGGCCGGCAACCCGCTGGGACAGGGAGTGGTGTCGGTGCAGGTGGTAAACACCGACCGGGACTTTCTGACCTCCAACGCGTTACTGGCGCTGCTTCAGGGCAATCCCGCGGCCGGCATTCCGAGCATCACCGGGATCGACAGTGTCCCCCTCGCCGCCGACAGCGCTGACCCCGATATCGCGGTCGCCAACGTCGAAACAGTGGTCGTGCAGGGCCAACAGGTAACCATCGAGGGAACCGGGTTTGACACCACTTATGGCGTGGCGGTGGATCTTTTCTGCGACTGCCCCGGAGAGAAAGTAGGCCCGTTCTTCCTTAATCCCGGGTATCCGGGTCTGACCTCCACGCGCATCGCGTTGAACCTGCCGGCCTCCGGACCCGGCGCGCCGTCCACCGGGCCGGGTTCGTTCGTAGTCAGCAACCAGGGCGCCGACGGGAGCTTCGGCCGCAAGAGCAACGCGGTGGCGGTCCCGATCGGCCAACGCCTCACGGTGACGTCGGTGCAGCAGATTGGGACCACGGTGACCGTGGATGGAAGCGGCTTCTCGGCCCTGACCGTAATCAACTTCTTCAATGAGCAGGCCGGCGTGGTGGTGAATCTTGGCGGACTCAAGTCCGACCGGACGCCTAGAATCCCCCTGGCATTGATCAACCAGACCGAATTCACCTTCAGTCTGCCCGGGGCGGCTGTTGCGGGGGCCGGCTATATCCAGGCAGTCAGTCCACCATTCGTGCCGTTTAGCAGCTCCGGCAACGGACTCGGTGGTTCCTTCACCGTGAAGTGACTTTCTTGGCTTCCCGATTTGGAATTCGGCGAGGGGTTGTTTGGTTCCCCCTCGGCCTACTTTAAAGCGAATCTGGACTGCTTTTCGCTGACCAAAGGGAGTGAGCAATTATTTTCGCGCCAGTGTCAGACGATAGTCCGGATGTGTTCCGGCGTCGGTGCCCAATTCAAATATGCAATAAGGCGCAGACGCCCGTGCAGCCGGTTGCTCTGACGGCGCGCCGACATCGCTCCCATCGCGCTTACTGCCACGGCCTGGCCTCCGCGCAAATCGGGTCCCGCGATCGTATCCACATTCTCCCCGTCGCTGATCGTAAATGCGACCTGTCGCATTGTGCCGCCGCCGTTGACCCAAAGCGGAGGACGATTTCAGGACGTGACAAAAATGCACAGTGCAACAAAATAATGGCTCTGCTGAATATGTGGAAAAGAACTGGCGTTTGCTCTTCTTTAGACTGATTATCAGGTGTCAAGGGGGGTTGGCTAATGTCGTTACGTCTGCGGGCATCCCTGCTCGCGTTGCCACTTACGATCGCAGTGGTGGAGATCGCTCTTGGTTGCGTCGCGCGCGCCGCAAGCCTGGGTCCCGCAGCATCCCAGGTATTCGGCCAACTGGATTTTGTGCACAACGGGGTTAACATCCTGGACAATGGTGGATTGTCCAATCCCAGGGCGGTTGCGGTGGACCGCAGCGTTACACCCAACCGGCTTTACGTGGTCGACCTGGGCAACCATCGGGTGCTCGGCTGGCGCAGCATCCAGGGGCTGGTAAACGGCAGTCTGGCGGACCTCGTAATCGGTCAGGCGGATTTTCTGTCCTGGAGTTCACAGTGCAATAACGCGGCGGTGACCGGCGCCACGCTATGCGATCCGACCAGCGCCGCGGTTGACGGAAGCGGAAATCTGTACGTGGTGGACGCGGGTAACAACCGCGTGCTGGAATACGACAAGCCGTTCACCACCGACACGCAGCCCGACCGGGTCTTCGGCCAGGGCGGCAGTTTTACCGCGAGCGCCTGCAACCAGGACGGGAGCATTACGGCGGCGACCCTATGCAATCCCACCGGCGTGGCGGTTGATACCGCGGGCGCTCTCTATATCGCGGACGCGGACAACTCCAGGGTGCTGGGGTTCGACCGTCCGCTGGTCACACCATTGGCGAATCGGGTTTTTGGCCAGAACGGCAGATTTACTACCGGCACCTGCAACGCGGGCGGAGTCAGCGCGAACACGCTGTGCGCTCCGGCCGTTATCGCGGTGGATCGGGCCGATAACCTTTATGTGGAGGACAACGGCAATTTTCGCCTGCTGGAGTATGACGATCCGCTTAGAGGCAACACCACCGCCAATCTGGTTTTCGGTCAAGGCAATTTCGATTCGAGCAACAACTCGTGCGCGTCGGGTCCGAGCCGGGGTTCAGTATGCGCGCCCAGCGGTCTCGCGCTCGATAGCGCGGACAATCTCTACGCTTCGGACGGGACCTTTTCGCGCATCCAGGAATACGCTGATCCGGTGGCGAGCGGGATTACCACGCCGGCCGCGGTATTCGGACAGCCAAACTTTGTCTCGGGATTGTGCAACAACGGGGCACTGGGTCCGGGCAGCCTTTGCCTGCCTTTTGGAATGGCGACGGACGCTGCCGGTGATCTATTCGTGGCCGACTTCGGCAACCAACGGGTGCTGGAATACTTACAGCCACTGTCGACCCGGAAGCCGAATACGAATGCAGGCTTGGTGCTAGGTCAAACGACGTTTCAACTCAACGGAATCAATCGCCCCAAACCAAACAGCCTTTACTGGCCGGGTGCGGTGGCCCTCGATTTCAGCGTCGTTCCCCACCGGCTTTACATTGCCGACACCAGCAACAGCCGCGTGCTGGGATGGCGCAGCATACCCTCGTTTGCCAACGGAGCGCCCGCTGATCTGGTGATCGGTCAAGCCGGCTCGCTGTCCGCGGGATGCAATCAAAACCAGACCGACGGCGCGGGAAACTCGCTGGCGGCGGCCGACACGCTATGCCAGCCCGGCGGGGTCACGGTTGATTCGTCGGGCAATCTGTATGTCGCGGACTCCAGCAATTATCGCGTGCTGGAATACAACGCGCCGTTCAGCACCGGCAAATCCGCCAATCTCGTAGCCGCTATCGTTTTCGGGCAAAACGGCAGCTTTACCAGCCGGGTTGTGAACAACGGCGGGGTGAGCGCCGCCAGCATGGCGGCGCCGGGCGGTGTCGCGGTGGACAAAGCCAGCCGTCTCTATGTCGCCGATCCGGCAAATAACCGGGTGCTGGAATACAACCATCCGTCCACCCGCGATACCACCGCCGACGCGGTCTTCGGGCAGGGCGGCAGCCTCACCTCCAGTGCCTGCAACTTCGATGGGCTTTGCGATCGCACTGGATGCTTCAGCAGCGCCGACTCGTTGTGCAATCCCACGGCAGTGGCGGTCGATGACGCTGGCAGCCTTTACATCGCGGACACCGCCAATAATCGGGCGCTGGTCTTTAACAATCCCCAGGCGGCCGCCAAGGCTGCCGACCTGGTGATCGGACAGACGGACTTCAAGGGGCTGGATTGCAACGGCCTGTGCGCACCGCAGGGGCTGGCAGTAAGTCCAGCCGGTATTCTGTTTGCCGCGGATTCCGCCAACTCTGCGGTCAACCAATACAATGCCCCCCTGCGTAGCGGCATGGCGCCCAACCAGGTGATCGGAAGAGAGCAATGCGGTCAGACCAGCACGACCGCCAGCACGCTCTGCGGCGTGTCGGGTCTGGCGTTTGCTCCGCCCGGCATCCTCTACGCGTCCGACACTTTCGACAACCGCGTGGTGGCGTTTGACTTGGCGTCCACGCCTACTCCAACCGCCTCCGCGCCGGCAACCTCCACTCCAAGCGCGAGCCCGACTCAAACGCCCAGCGCAACCCCGACCCCGATACCGGGCCATCCTTCGATCAGTTCGATTCCGGACGTGATCCTGGTGGGCGGGGTCTTCACTCTCGAAGGAGCCGGATTCACCCTGGGATCCCGAATCAACTTCTTCGTTGCGACCGGTTCGGGTCCGATCAATACCGGACCTCTCACCCCGATTAGCTTCGCCCCGGGGTTGCTGACTGTTGCGGTTCCGGCCGGCAACCCGCTGGGACAGGGAGTGGTGTCGGTGCAGGTGGTGAACACCGACCGGGGCTTTCTGACCTCCAACGCGTTACTGGCACTGCTTCAGGGCAATCCCGCGGCCGGCATTCCGAGCATCACCGCGATCGACAGTGTCCCCCTCGCCGCCGACAGCGCTGACCCCGATATCGCGGTCGCCAACGTCGAAACAGTGGTCGTGCAGGGCCAACAGGTAACCATCGAGGGAACCGGGTTTGACACCACTTATGGCGTGGCGGTGGATCTTTTCTGCGACTGCCCCGGAGAGAAAGTAGGCCCGTTCTTCCTTAATCCCGGGAATCCGGGTCTGACTTCCACGCGCATCGCGTTGAACCTGCCGGCCTCCGGACCCGGCGCGCCGTCCACCGGGCCGGGTTCGTTCGTAGTCAGCAACCAGGGCGCCGACGGGAGCTTCGGCCGCAAGAGCAACGCGGTGGCGGTCCCGATCGGCCAACGCCTCACGGTGACGTCGGTGCAGCAGATTGGGACCACGGTGACCGTGGATGGAAGCGGCTTCTCGGCCCTGACCGTAATCAACTTCTTCAATGAGCAGGCCGGCGTGGTGGTGAATCTTGGCGGACTCAAGTCCGACCGGACGCCTAGAATCCCCCTGGCATTGATCAACCAGACCGAATTCACCTTCAGTCTGCCCGGGGCGGCTGTTGCGGGGGCCGGCTATATCCAGGCGGTCAGTCCACCATTCGTGCCGTTTAGCAGCTCCGGCAACGGACTCGGTGGTTCCTTCACCGTGAGGTGATTTTCTGTCGTCTGGATCAGGAAGCCCGGCAAGGCGCGCTTTCATTTCCCCTGCTCCCTGGCAGGCTGCGGAAAAAAGGATTTCCGCTTTTTCACAGCCTGCTCCCTCACTCTTATCTCTCCCAGAGGGAGAGAAGATGTAGGAATGAAGCCGTCTTTATGGAGTGCGGAGCCCACCAACGGCGGGTTGCCCTCTTTTTCGGCACCCTGCTAGACGGTGTCCGGATGTGTTCCAGCATCTGTTAACTAGTCAGATTGTTTAAAGACTAGTTATTAGGTGTCTCCTTTGGAGTCAATCTTATGTACAATTCCTCCCTATGGGTCTGTGTATCCAATCGATACACAGGGATGAATTAAACATACATCAAAGCCGAATCTACGATGGTTTTTGTGCTGGCCACCTTTCCTTATATGAGTTATACTCCGCACCAGTGTTGCTTCACCGTTACCCATTACGATGGCGTGTCGTTCTGGTCATCTTCGTGGTTCTTGCCCACGTTGTTGTCCACCAACTGGTTGCGCGCGCCGATAGCTCTGCTAACCGGGTGCTAGGTCAGGTCGATTTCGTACATAACAGTCCGGATATCTTAACTAACGTCAGCCTTTGGAATCCGCAGTCGGTTGCGGTCGATCATAGTGTAGTTCCCAACCGGCTATACGTAGCGGACTCGGGTAACCATCGGATCCTGGGCTGGCGCAGCATCGAGACGCTCACAAATGGCAGTCCGGCAGACGTGGTGATTGGCCAGGGCGACTTCCTTTCATGGTTGTCACAGTGCAACAACGCGGCGGTGACGGGCGCGACGTTTTGTGTCCCTGGGGGAATCGCGGTGGATGGGGCGGGTAATTTGTACGTCGTGGACGTGGGGAACAATCGGGTGCTGGAGTACGATATCCCCTTTACCACCGACGCGCAGCCCGACTTGGTTTTCGGCCAGGCCGGTAGCTTTACCACGAGTGCATGCAACAAGGGCGGAATCTCGGCGGCGAGTCTGTGCGGTCCCACCGCGGTGGCGGTCGATGATGCGGACAATGTCTACCTCTCGGATACCGGCAATAACCGGGTTCTGGAGTTCGACATGCCGCTGGTCACCGACGTGAACGCCGACCGCGTCTTCGGTCAGTTTGGGAGCTTCAGCAGCGCGACGCGCAATGCCGGCGGGGTCAGTGCGAACTCTCTATCCGGTCCGACTGCGGTCGCGGTCGACACCGCGGGCAATCTTTACGTGGCCGACAACAGCAACTTCCGTGCGCTTGAGTACAACACGCCGGTGGCCAGCAAGAATACCACCGCTGATCTGGTTTTCGGGCAGGCTGACAGCTTCAATTCGAATGCCAACGGATGCGTCCCAGGTCCCGGCGCCGGCAACCTCTGCACACCCGCGGGTCTCGGAACCGATAACGCCGGCAATCTGTACATCTCAGACAGCAGCTTTTCTCGAATCCTGGAGTACGACGACCCGGTCGGGAGCAAGAATACGACTGCGGATGCGGTTTTTGGCCAGCCCGATTTTTCTACCGCGCTATGCAACAGTGGCGCTCTGGGGCCGGGCAGTTTGTGCCTGCCCTCCGGACTCGCGCTCGATCCGGTGGGCGATCTGTTTGCCGCTGATTTTGGCAACCAGCGGTTGCTGATGTACACCAATCCGTTGGCCACTCATCCACCCAATACCGATGCGGTGCTGGCGCTCGGGCAATCGGCCCTGAATCGCAATGGAGTCAACGGCGCCAAAGCGGCGGGTCTATATTGGCCAGCGGCGGCAGCGGTGGATGTCAGCGCGACGCCGAACCGGCTGTACGTGGCCGACACCAATAACAGCCGGGTGCTGGCGTGGCATAGCGTGCCGGCTTTCGTGAACGGGGCGCCGGCCGACCTGGTGATTGGGCAATCCGATTTTCTGTCGGCGGGATGCAATCAAAACCGGACCGATGCCGCGGGAAATCCGCTTGCGGCAGCCGATACGCTTTGTCTTCCACAAGGAGTGGCGGTCGATCCGTCGGGAAATCTCTACGTCGCCGATTCGAACAATTTTCGTGTTCTGGGTTACAGCGCGCCGTTCAGCAGCGGCAAGAGCGCAGGGCTATCGTCGGATCTGGTGCTGGGTCAACATGGCAGCTTCACCTCGCGGGTAAGCAACAATGGCGGCGTCAGCGCCAGTAGCATGTCCGCCCCCGCCGGCGTTGCGGTTGATCAACTGGCACGTCTCTACGTGACCGATCCGCTCAACAATCGGGTGCTGGAGTATAACCATCCAACGACGGCTGCTACCAACGCCGACGCGGTTTTCGGTCAGGGCGGAAACCTGGCCGGGAGTCTTTGTAACTTCAATGGCGGATGCCACAACCCGGGATGTGCGGCCACGGCCCAGAGTCTATGCGGTCCCACCGCGGTTGCGCTTGACGGCGCGAACGACGTTTACATCGCCGACAGCGCTAACAACCGGGTCTTGCAGTACATTTCTCCGCTGATGACCGCACCGATGCCCAACGCGGTGATCGGGCAGTCGAATTTTACCAACGTAGTCTGTGGAACCTTGTGTCAGCCGCAGGGGGTCGCGGTTGACGCGCGGGGAAATCTCTTCGCGGCGGATCCGCTTAATGCACGGGTGACCGAATATAACGCCCCGCTGGTAAATGGCGCACCGCCTAACCTGACCATCGGCAACAAACAGTGCGACCAGGCGAGCGCGCAGGCCGGCACCTTGTGCGGCGTGTCAGGGCTGGCCCTGGATTCGGGAGGTAATCTCTATGCGGCCGACACTTTGGATAGCCGCGTGCTGGAGTACAACCAGCCGATCGTCCCTCCCACTCCCACGCCAACCCCGCGCCTCACGCCGACGCCAAGGCTTACCCGCACGCCGAGCCCTACGCCGACGCCTGTACCCGGGGCTCCTTTTATCAGTTCGATTCCGAGCGCAATCCTGGCCGGGTCCGTCTTTACCATCCGGGGCCACGGGTTCACGCTCGGCTCGCGAGTGAACTTCTTTGTCGCGACCGCCGCGGGACCGATCAACACCGGACCCTTTACTCCGTCATTTAACCAAACCCAGTTGAAGGTGTTGTTGCCGGCGACCAATCCCTTGGGTGCGGGCGTGGCTGCGGTGCAGGTGGTCAACACCGATCAGGGATTCGTTGCCTCCAACAGCCTGTTGTCACTGCTTCAGGGTAATCCGGCGGTGGGAATTCCCAGCATCACCGCAATCAACTCGACCCCAATCTCTCCCAATAGCACCGACCCCGGAATCGCCGTTGCCAATGTGGCCACTGTCGTCCAGCAGGGCATGACGGTAACCGTCGGCGGGATGGGGTTTGACGCCGCCAATGGGGTTGCGGTCGATGTCTTTTGCGCTTGCACGGGCGGCAAGGTCGGCCCGTTTATAGTCGGACCAGGCCTCAACCTGGCCTCCACCAGGGTGTCCTTCGTGCTTCCCGCTTCGGGTGCCAACGCCCCGCCCACCGGTCCAGGCTCGTTCGTGGTCATCAACAAGGGGGCTGACGGCGGGTTCGGCAAAAGCAGCAATGCGGTCTCGGTGCCGATTGGCCAGCGAATCACGATCACCTCGGTCAGCCAGGGCGCGACGATGGCGACGGTCAACGGCGCGGGATTTTCTACGCTCACCGTGATCAATCTTTTCAATCTGCGTAGGGGCGTGGTAGTGAACCTCGGCGGATTCAGTTCCAATGGCGCTCCCAGAATCCCGCTGAAGCTGGTCAGCTCGAACGTGTTCACCTTCACCGTCCCGGCCGCCGCCGTGCCTGGCCAGGCATACGTCCAGGCCCTCAATCCTCCGTTTGTGCCATTCAGCAGCTCCGGCAACAGCTCCGCGGGCAGCTTCATTCTGCATTGACCTTTGCATCCCGATTCGAGCGCCGCTTAACGGAAACATGGCATATTTTGCCGGTCTTCGATCTTTAAATTGCGACACTCGTCAGATTTGTTTGAAAAAAAATAGCGCCGATGTTATTGGATTTATCCTGAGCAGCAGTCGGTTCCGCAGAGGTAAAGCGGGTTCGGAGGTCTTTGATAGGGCTGATTTTGTTAACGTTCGCCCTTGCAATTGTCTGATCTGCTCGCGATGAATCGAGCGCGCTTTTGTCTGCATAGCGGATTGGGATTCCGCGGCTATTCGAAAGTCGCGCGGCGGAGTGTCGAATGAAGAAATTCCAGCCCCTGTTGTGGAGCGTGTTCGCCGCCGGCGTGACGCTGGTGGTGTGCCTGCATTATTACTCTTCGAATGCCGGTCAAACCGGCTCGACTACCCCGTCGCGGCAATCCGTGCGGAAGGTGGCGCTGCGCCAGGGGGCGTTTCATTCCAACGGAGACAGCGACCGGTCACCGCATGGCCACCGTGACGAGGGGGAAGACGACGCCTTCGCGCGCGAAAAATGGCAACTGGAGCGTCATGGCTTTAACCTTGGCGTTCCGCCGCATGCCTATGCCGACGCGATGGCTCAGCGGCGCCGGATGGAGGCGGAAGCGCTGGCAGTGCGCAGCCGCGCGGCCGCACCCAGTCCGTTCTGGACCTTCATTGGGCCGATGCCGATGAAAGGGCAGAAGGCCAACTTTGGCGGTAACTTTTACGGGCCGACCTTTGATGCCGCTGGGCGGATCAGCGCAATCGCGATCGATCCTGCGGGCAACATCTACGTCGGCGCGGCCAGTGGCGGCGTCTGGTTAAGCAAGAATAAAGGCGCCACATTCTCCTGGATCAGCAAGAATTTACCGACTCAATCGATCGGCTCGATCGCGATCGATCCAAGCACCGCTCCGCCCACGGTGTACGTTGGCACTGGTGAGGGAAACAGCGCGGTCGACACCTTTTACGGTTTGGGCATGTTTTCGACCCAGGACTTCGGCAACACCTGGACGCAGGTGGGAGGGACCCCTAACAGGTTCACCAGCAATGGGGCTTATCAGGCGTTTACCTCATTGGATATACCCTGCCAGCATTTCTTCGCCGGCACCGGCAACGCCATCAGCAGCAGCCGCGGAGTCTCGGGAATCAACGAATGTGAACCGAACCTCCTTTCCAGCGGATTCCTCTGCATGCAAGGGTCGATTTATGAGTCGCCGAATGAGGGAACCGCCTGGCATCGCACCTTCGGTATGGGGAATCCTCAGGACCCAAAGGGCGGCCCAGTGCGCAGCTTGGCAGTGGGCGCAATTTTTGATTCCCAGTTCGGCAACGAAATCCCGGCGATGTTCGGCATGATCGACGGTCTCGGGCTGGTCACGACCGAAGATAGTACGGGTCTGCCGTTCACCTGTGGGAACACCACTCTTTCGCCATTCGACGTGGCCGGCGCTGGCAACAGCGTGTTGCCGCCGTTTCCGATCAGCCCCGTTAGCCGCTCGAGCGTGGCCACTGGCAATCCGGTTAGCACGGCTATCGGCAACCCCGCTTTCGACCTGCAGATTTACGCCATCGCCGGGGACACTGATGGCCAGCATTATTCTGGTTTTCTGAATTCCAGTGACGGTGCATTGGACTGGACCCCGGAAACTGTGCCGTGCGCGGCGACGGCGGATCAGGGCACGACCTGGAGCACGGCTCCGGCTCAATGTGCCGCAGCCAATACCGTGTCTATCGACGGCACCCGCGCGGAGGGAGGGTCGTCGCAGGCGTTTTACGATCAGGCGCTAGCGGTGTGGCCGGGAGATCATACCGCCAACACGGTGTATTTCGGCGGTCTCGGCATCTACCGAAGCACCGACGGGGGTACGAGCTGGGATTTTATCGCCAAGAACGGCGGCGTCCACTGCGACGAGCATGCGATCGCCTTCGACCCGACCAATAACACGCAGATGTACGTGGGTAACGATGGCGGTGCGTTCCGCTTCGACACGTCCACCGATACCTGGACCGAGCTGAACGATTTCATCAACTCAGGCCAAATCTATGTGCTCGGCCCACATCCCACCGACAACAACAAGATGCTGGGCGGATTCCAGGATAACGGCGTGCAGTTATACACCGGCTCGATGGGCTGGGACTTCTCGTTCACCGCGGATGGCGGCTTCAACGCGTTCGATCACTCCGATCCCACCGTCGCATATATGGACATCGATAGCTTCAAGGGCGTACCGCAACTGAAGTCTTCCAGCACAGGTGGGGTAGCCGGAAGTTGGATTCCTCAAGATAGCTCCCTCAAGGCTGTAATGACGGCCAACAATGACATCCCGGGGGGACTCGGCGGCGCCGCCTTTATCGCCCCGTTTGCGGTCGATCCGGAAGTCGCCCATCGTCTGCTGATCGGCGGGCATTTCATGTACGTTACGACCAGCGCTAATGCGGGGCCGGATGCGCACGGAAATGGCACGGCAACCTTCACCCTGATGAGCCCGCAGAATCTGACCGGTTGCAACGGGGGATGCAACATCACCGATATCGAGTTTGCTCCCCATGACCACACCGTTGCCTACTCACTGGCGAGCCAGGGGGTGAATGACAATACCGGCGCTACCTTTCCCTTCAAGGTTTTCGTCACCACCCAGGCCGACCGGAACAACGGCACGACGGCTTGGACTGATGTAACCGGCAATCTTGCTGCTGCCTTCGCTACCGGCAAGAATACCAGCGATACCCAGGCTACTACCATCGCAGTCAGTCCCTTCGATCCGGCGACCGCTTATCTGGGAATCTCCGGCTATAACTCGAACACCATGATCGTGGCCCCGCCTCATGTCGGCCACATCTTCAAGACCACTGACATGGGCGCCCACTGGGCTGAGGCGGATACGGGGCTTCCGGATATCCCGGTTCTGCGCTTGATCGTCGATAAGACCGATCCCACCGGCAACACGGTAATCGCCGGTACGGACGTGGGCATCTTCCGCACCACCAACGGCGGGCTCATCTGGAACGATTTTAATCAGGGAATTATACCGACAACACCGGTTTTTGACATCGAGCAAAATGACAACGGCGTCCTGTTTGCGGGAACTCACGGAAGCGGCGCTTTTCAAATGATCGAAAGTGCCCCGCCGACGCCAACTCCCACGCCCACTGCGACGCCAACTCCGACACCCACGCCGACGCCAACTCCCACGCCGACCGCCAACGCCGACTCCGACGCCGACACCCACTCCGACGCCGACGCCAACTCCGACACCGACCCCGACTCCGACACCGACGCCGACCCCGACTCCAACTCAAACGCCGACGCCGACTTCGACCCCGACTCCAACCCTGGCGCAGGTCCGTGTGACCCCGCCGATGCTCAGTTTCGGTACTCAGTTCGTTGGCATCGAGAGCGCATCCCAATTAGTGACTATAAGCAACAGCCAGCTAGCGACGATAACGCTCAGCACCACAATCACCGGGAGTGCCGCAAGCGACTTCGTTGAAACCGCCACCACTTGCGGCGCCACTTTGCGTGGCAAACAGAAATGTACCATTTCAATCGCGTTTAACCCCAAGGCCACCGGTGCACGTAAGGCCACGCTGACCGTTACCGATAGTCCGGACACGCAGAGCCCCCATCACGTGGCACTCAGCGGCACCGGCCAATTTCAGGTCACAGTAGCGCCGGCCAAGTTGAGTTTTGGCAAAGTGAAGGTCAAGAGCGAGAGCGCCGCTCAGATGGTGACCATCACCAACAACCAGACTGTGAGCATCTCGCTGTCCAACAAGATCACGGGTATTGCGGCGGGCGACTTTGTCGAGACCGCGACTAACTGCGGTTCGGTTTTGGGTGGAAAGGCGAAATGTACTGTCTCGGTCGCGTTCAAACCCACCGCCGCGGGTGCACTCAATGCCTTCCTAACGATCACCGACAAGCCCGACGCGAACAGTCCGCACAACGTGGCGCTCAGCGGTACCGGGTTGGCGACGCCCACGCCTACGCCGACGCGGACTCCAACCCACACGCCCACGCGGACGCACACACCGACGCGAACTCCGACTCACACGCCCACGCACACACCGACGCGAACTCCGACTCACACCCCGACACGGACCCCCACTCCGACGCCAACTCACACCCCAACTCGAACCCCGACGCCGAAAGCAACAGCGACACCGGTTCCCGGCACCCCGGTCATCACGAGCATCCCCGGAGTGATTCTGGCAGGTGATAAGTTCAGCCTCACCGGGCTGAACTTCACCGTGGGTTCGGAGGTCAACCTGTATATCGCTACGTCAGCCGGGGTGATCAACGGCGGTCCATTAATCCCGATCGCGCGCACTCTTCCGACCCAGCTAACGGTTAATGTCCCGGCGACCGTTCCTTTGGGCAAGGGTTTCGTCGAGGTGCAGGTGGTCAACACCGACAAGGGCTTCCTGGCCTCCAACTCGGTCCCGGCCCTGCTCCAGGGCTCTCCGGCGGCCGGTATCCCGAGTATCACCAGCATCAACGCTGTCGGTTTGGCCGCCACCAGCAGCGACCCGAGTTACGCCACCAATAACGTCGAGACGGTGGTGGTACAGGGCAAGGTCGTGACGCTGGGTGGGACGGGATTCCAGACCGGGACCAATGGCGCCGCGGTCGACCTGTTCTGCGCGTGCACGGGAGGCAAGGTGGGACCGTTCTTCCTCAGTCCGACCAGCAGCACGTCGATCAGCTTTACGCTGCCCGCCACCGGTCCCAATGCACCGGCGACTGGACCAGGCTCCTTCGTGGTCAGTAACAAAGGCGCCGGGAGCTACAGCCAGAAGAGCAAC
Source organism: uncultured Pseudomonadota bacterium (assembly GCA_963805995.1). Taxonomy (GTDB): domain Bacteria; phylum Desulfobacterota; class Binatia; order Binatales; family Binataceae; genus JAJPJA01. The sequence continues at coordinate 70,321 of CAWDWL010000013.1, forward strand.
GCGGTCTCGGTGCCGATTGGGCAGACGGTCTCGGTAACTTCGGTGACGCAGGCGGGGAGCACGCTAACGGTCAACGGAACCGGGTTCTCGACGCTGACGGTAATCAATCTGTTCAACCTGCAGGGAACCGTGGCGGTGAATCTGGGCGGCTTGGACGCCAGCGGCAAGTCGAAGATCCCGCTGACGATTGTCAACTCGAACCAGTTTACCTTCACCAAACCCGCGGGAGCGGTTCCGGGAATATCCTACGTGCAGGCGATCAATCCGCCGTTCGTGCCGTACACCAGTTCGGGCAGCGACGCGGGAGGCTCCTTCACGCTCAAATAAATCGGTAATCAGCTTCGCGTGTGCATAGCGCCGCTCCCATTTCGGAAGTCTATCCCGCGGGGGTCGCGTCCAGTTAGCGAATCTGGCCGGGTCAGCGCGCCTTCGCTGGCGCCCTTACGGGCTCACGCCGCGCCACTACCAAACCGGCCGGGAGTCCGAACAGTCGCTGGGGCCATAAAGTTGAGCCCGAATTGCGCAAGGCGGGATCGGGGCCGAAAAGCAAGTGGGTCAAGGTGATGAGCCAGTATGCGGAGCTTTATGTGGGAATCGATGTCGCCAAGCGCACGCTGGAAGTGGCGCTGAGCAGCGGCGAGCTTCTAAGTGTAGTCAATGACGATGCGGGGATCGCCGACCTGGTCCAGGACTTAGTTAAACGGGCTCCAGCGCTAGTGGTTCTGGAGGCCACCGGTGGTTACGAGCGTAAAGTGTGGTTGGCCCTGCTGGAAGCGGGAATTCCAACCGCGCGGGTTAACCCTCGTGACACCCACCATTTTGCTCAGGCCCATCGTCAGCTGGCCAAGACTGACCGCCTCGATGCCCGCGGTTTGATGCTGTTTGCGGCCCAGATGCGTCCCCGGCCCGACGTCGCCCCGGCCGCGGCGGATGAGCGGCTCAAGGAGTTGGTGGGCCGGCGCCAGCAGCTTACGACGATGCTTGCGGCTGAACACAATCGCCAGCAGCAGGCGCTTAGCCCCGCCAACCGCCGCAGCATTCAAACCGTCATCCGCTTTTTGGAGCGCCAGCGTAAAGCGCTTGACCAGGCCATCGAGAAGCATTTGAGCACCCACGCTCAGATGCGCGAGCTCGATGAGCTGTTGCAGACCGCCAAGGGAGTGGGTTGCGTGGTTTCGGCCACCTTAATCGCGCGGCTGCCGGAGTTAGGTACCCTCAGCCGCCGCCAAATCGCCGCACTGGTGGGTGTCGCACCTTACGATCGTAAGAGCGGAGACTGGGATGGCCGCAGCCATATTTTCGGTGGCCGGGCCGAGGTCCGCTGCGCGCTGTATATGGCGGCCCTCAGTGCGGTACGCCGTGATCCTCACCTGCGCGCCTTCTATCAGCGTCTGCGCGAACAGGGCAAAGCAAAGAAGGTGGCCCTCACTGCCTGCATCCGCAAACTGGCTATCACGCTCCCCACAACTAAACGTGGGAGAGGGAACCAACCCAAGCTTCCGGGCTGTGACACGCCTGCGACTTGCTGAAATTTCGCCTTCGATCCTTTTTCGACGGTCTCTTTGGGAGGGAAGGCAGGAAATTGCCGAAGGCCCATAGTCCACTTCCTCGTCCCTGAAACTCTCGGGCGGAGGTCCCTCGGGCGCAGCGTCCACGGCCGCTTGCTGTGAACTACGGTCGGGCGGAGCGTTCGCGGCCGTACCGGTTCGCGGCGTGATTGGCTTCAGGCTGGCGCTGACCTGGTCGCTGGAGAGCTTGCGCGCCGCACCGTCGGAAACGTCGATCGCCGCACCGACCAGCCCACCGCTGACCAGGTTGCCGAACACCCATGCCGACACGCTGGAGGTCAGGGTTTCGGTATCGTCCTGATAGCCGGGCTTGTGAAACTTCAGCTTGTGGTCGGTTTTCCTTGAAAGGCTGACCACGGCCGGAGTGTTGACATGCCGGGTGTCATCGATGACGACCTCGGCCCCTCCCGGATCGGAATCGAGCCGAACCTTCTCGCTGGTGCCGTGTACGATTGAGGCGCAGCCGGCAAGCATGCACATCGCGGCCGCCAAAGCGGCGGCGGTGAGGAAATTTCTGACCATGGCCGGTCCCCCCTACCAGAAATTTTTCCAGCCAAACCAAACCATCAGGCCCGCGCGATCGACGCGGACATTATGCGCTCACTCAGTTGTCCACGGGCAACTCCAGGTACTCGTGAAAGATGAAATCGCGATGCTCGTACAGGATCGGCGACGCGGCGGCGGCGATCTCAGGATTCTTGTTGGTGTAGGTCTTGCGCATCAACGGACTCATCGGACACAAATCATCGGGCATCGGATTGATAATCGCGCAAAACGCCGCCCAATAGATATCCAGAGCGCTGAGCTGATTGCCGATGAAGTAACGGCTGCCGCGGCCGCGCTGTTCCTGGAGCCGGGTTGAAAGCGTCCGCAGGATTTCCACCGTTCGCGCCAGCGCCGCATCGGCCAGAGCCGGATCATAACCGTACTTCGCGGCGAAGGTCCGCGATGGCTCACGCTCCTTTTCGGTCAAGCCGGGGGTGGTCATGTTGTCGTGAAACAACAGCAGCCGTTTCGACCATCCGAAGCCGTTCTCGCCGCACAGTTCGTTGCACAATCCGAACATCGTAAGCCGGTCGTCGATTGCCGACGGTACCAGCGCAGGATTGGGAGCCAAGCGTTCGGCCAGGTAAAGCTGCTCGATCCAGGTCGAACGCGGACGCTCGTCGTTATAGATTGCCACGGGCGCGCTATCCTGCGCGGTCCATGCTTTCAGCGCCGGATCGCTCCCCATGTTCTGGCGCACCGGGATGTAAGCCAGCTTTTTGACATAGAAAATCCCCTTGGCCGCCTCGCTCCACGGCCCCGGCACTCCAGGCGACAACACCAGCCGGAGCCCCGGCATATCCCGCGCCGCTGCAACCTCAACATAATTGGGCATCGCAATTCCTCCTGGTCCCCCTATAAAACCCCGCCTTCTTCACGCAGCCGTGCGATCTCTTCGGCGGTGTAGCCGAGCAGACCGGTTAATACTTCGTCGGTATGTTGGCCGATGGCGGGGCCGGCGTAGTAGTTCGGCTCGAAGCCGCTGAAGGTCACCGGGAGCAGCGGGATCAGACGCTTGCCGACTTCCTTATGGTCCAGTTCCCGGTTCATCCGCGACTCGACCATGGCCGGATCCGCCATCACCTCGGCGGTGTTGTAGGTGGGGCCGGCGGCGATTCCGCGGGCCCGCAGCGCGGCCGTCAGCTCGTCGCGCTCGACCTTCCGCGTGAAGTCGGCCAATTCCCGCTCCAGCGCGTCCACGTTTTGGATCCGCGCGCTCATCGTTTGGAAGCGCGCGTCAGCCGCCATCGACGGCGCATTCAATACTTCGCACAGGATTTTGAATTCGGCGTCGGTAGCCGCGACGATGGCGAGCCAGCGGTCGTCGCCGGCGGCCGGGAACACGCCATGCGGCGCGATATCGGGGTCGCGATTACCCGCCGGCACCTGTTCGCGGCCGTTGATAAAGAAATCCAGCATCGCTTCGGGTATCATCCCGGTGACCATCTCGGCGATCGACAAGTCGAGATACTGCCCTTCACCGGTGCGGTCGCGATGATGCAGCGCGGCGAGCACGCCCAGCACCATCACCACTCCGACCACGAAATCCGGCCAGGTGCCACCGATACCGCTGGGCTCACCGCCGGGATAGCCGGTCAGGTGCGAGATGCCGGAGAAGGCCAAACTATTGGGGCCGTAACCGATTGCGGCGTTAAGCGGGCCGGTCTGACCCAGCGGCGTCCCCGACATCATGATGATTTCGGGTTTAAAGGCGCGCAGCTTTTCGTAGTCGAGTCCGAATTTGGCCATCACGCCGGAGCCGAAGTTCTCGGTCACGATGTCGCCCCGCGAAATCAGTTTGCGTGCGACCTCGGAACCGCCTTTGGTGGTGAGGTCAAGCGCGACGCTGCGCTTGGAGAAGTTGATCGAATTGAACAGCCCGCTGCTGTTGATGCCAAATTTGCCGTCGGTGGCGCCGAGGAAGCGGACCAGATCGGGGCGCTTCGGACTTTCGATTCGGATCACATCGGCGCCCAACGCGCCCAGCCAACTGGTGGTGTGAGGCACCGCGAAGATCCATCCGAAGTCGATGACTCTGACTCCTTCAAGCGGCAGATCGCCCATCCTCAGATCACCCCTTGCGCTTCCAGCGCTTTGAACTGCGCGCCGGTCATTCCCAGACGTTCTTGGTAGATCATCACGTTGTGCTCGCCCAGGCGTGGCGCGGGGCGTCTGACGGTGACCGGAGTGCGGCTCATTTGATAGGGCGGACCCGGCATCCTGAAGCGTCCCGCCACCGGATGCTCGCATTCCTGGAAAAACCCGCGCGCCTGGTATTGCCGGTTCTCCGCCACCTCGCGAATATCGTAAAGCGGAAAGCAGGGTACGCCCTGCGCCTGGGCGAGTTGGAAGATTTCCTCTTTGCCGCGCTCCATGAACCAGCTCGTCAGGAGCGCATCGAGCGCGTCGGAATTCCTCATCCGCGAAATCTCAGTGGAGAACAGGTCGTCCTTTGTCCATTCCGGCTCCTCCAGCATCCTGACCGTGCCGGCCCAGAAATTTCCCGGGTTGTTGCGGAAGCTGATGTATCCGTCGCGGCACGGATAGATCCATCCCGGACCGGTCTTGCCGCGTACGAACAGCCGCCGATACATCCCGGCGCGCGGCGAGTCGTGCGAGATCTCGCCCACATTGATCCGGATGCTGCTGTAGAGCGCCAACCATTGGCTCACGTCGACGTGCTGGCCCTTGCCGGTGCGCTTGCGCCCCTGCAACGCGGCCATCGCGGCGGCCGCCGCGGTGAAACCGGTCATGTAATCGCCCTGGCGTTCGGGGGCCTTGAGCGGCGACTGATTGGGTGGGTCAGTCACCTGGTTGAAGGGCGTTTCATAGCCGACCCCGCTCATCTGGGTCGCGACCAGATCGCCGCCGCGCAAGTCGCGATACATCGAATCGGTGCCGAAGAAAGTCGTCGATACCACCACCAGGCGCGGAAACCGTTCGCACAGCGTTCGCCATCCAAGCCCGAGGCGTTGGTTGAGGGCTGGAGGATTGGGATTGAACACCGCGTCGGCGCCGGCGAGGATTTGCATCAGCAGTTCCGGGCCGCGCGGATGCTCCAAATCGAGGGTGGCGCCGAGCTTGTTGCAATCGAGAAACAGATGCAGCGCGCGGGTCTCGGGGTTGGGCGCCGTGCCCGCGGACGGTCCGCAATGGCGTTCACGCGCGCCGCTGTTGGGCGGCTCGATCTTGATCACCTCGGCGCCGAGATCCGCCATCGCCCGCCCCGCCATCGAGGCGGCAAAGAACGGTATCGGATCGAGCGCCGGAAGCTCCACTATCTTCAAGTCGTCAAGCGCGGTCCGGCCGGGTTGGGAATTATCCACTAACTGCTTCCTCGAGACCTGCGGCGCGCCACTGAGGGCGCACGTCTGGGGTCTGCATCAATCGTCGGTCGCAATGATCGGAGGAATCCCGGTGTGAGCCGTCTGACCGCCGTCGGCGACATAAGCCGAGCCGGTAACAAACGCGGCGAGGTCGGAAGCCAGGAACAGGACCACATTGGCGATGTCTTCGGGCCGTCCCAACCGCCGCAGCGGAATTCGGCTTTCGATCCGCTTGCGCATCTCCGGATCGTCGCCGGCGCCGCCCAGCAATGGCGTGTTGATGACGCCGGGGCACACGCAATTGGCGCGGATCCCGGCGGGTCCGTACTCCAGCGCAAAGGCTCGGGTCAGATTGATGAGACCGGCCTTGATGGTGTTATAGGCGGCGACGCCGTAATCGGCCTGGATTCCCGAGATCGACGCGGTGTTCACGATCGCGCCGGACTTCTGCTTGCTCATTATCGGCGCCGCGGCCCGCATGCCGCGGAAGCAGGCCGTCAATCCCACATTGAGGGTATGCTCCCACGCCTCGTCACGGATCTCTCCGACCCGCGACGGACGCCATTTGGGCGGCATCGCGAAGGCGTTGTTGTGCAGGAAGTCGAGCCGTCCGAATTTGCTGCACGCCAGGTCCAGAGCCGCCTGAATGTCGGCGGTGCGGCTCACGTCGGTGCGCAGCGCGACCGCCTTGCCGCCGGCCGCATTAATCTCGGCGGCCACCTGGTTAGCGGTCTCTTCATTGAATTCGGCGATTACCACCGCGCCGCCGCGCTGCGCGAAGCCGATTGCCGTCGCGCGGCCGATTCCCGACCCGGCGCCGGTAACCACGCCCACCTTCCCGTCAAATCGCATAGTGCGACCTCCTCAAGTTGGTTGTTCCATAACACAGAGTCCGGCGGCCAGCCATCCGAAGAAACCGGTCACCGTGGAAGTTGCGCTCAGGAGCCGGCCGCCTTGATTTGCTCGACCAGTTGCTCGAGCAGTTTGCCCACCAAATTTTTTCTTTTCTTGAGCATCTTGCGAAAGTCATCGCCGTCGGTATCGACAATCTCCATGCGCAGGTCCGAAAGATAGCTTTCCATGATAGCGCGGAGATCCTCGGCTTCTTCAGCCGTGAGTTCGACTCTGACCATTGATACTTCCTCCATTGCTCGGACCGCGATGTGCGCTGCCAGGCGGCGGCACGAAGCGTCTCGTGCGGTGTCAGCTTAAGTTTCCATAACATAGCAGTCGGCGGACGGCCATTGCAGGCCGCCGTTGTGGGATTACAGGTTGACGCACGCACGGGGTCTGGGTTAGGACGGCAAGCATCGGCGGCGGCGACGCCGCCAGACTCACGGAGTTTTGTCGTGGAAGCAGAAAAACGCGGGATACTGTCCGGGATCCGGGTGCTCGACTTCACCCAATATATCGCCGGCCCGATTCTGGGCCGGTTGCTGGCGGATTTGGGCGCGGAGGTAATCAAGCTCGAGATGGCGCCGATGGGCGACATGGCGCGCCATTACCCGCCGAGCAAAGCGGGACAGGGCGCATTGTTCATCAGCGACAACCGCGGCAAGAAGAGTCTGTGCTTCAACATCAAGCGGCCTGAGTCGATCGAAATCGTAAGAGACCTGGTGCGGCGCTCCGATGTGTTAATCGAAAACTTCACGCCCGGGGTGCTGGCCAAATACGGGCTGGGTTACGACGCTTTGCAACCGCTCAACCCGCGGTTGATCATGTGCTCGATTTCGGGCTTCGGCCAAAATGGCCCTTATTCCCATCGCCCGAGCAACGATCTGATTTGCTGGGCGAGCAGCGGACTGCTGGATCAGGCCGGCTATCCCGGTGACACCCCGGTTTACCCCGGCGGCAACATGGGCGATTGCACCGGCGGAGTGCACGGCCTGGCCGCGGTCAACGGCGCGCTATTCGCGCGTGAGCGCACCGGCCGGGGCCAGTACATCGACATCGCGCTGATGGAATGCATGTCGGAGTACAACAGCCTGGCGATGGTGGCCTATGACATGAGCGGCGGGCGTGAAGTGCCGGTGCGCTCGGGCGCCCATTCCGGGCGCGTGGTTCCATTCGGCATCTTCAAGGCCCGCAACGGACATGTCGTGCTGTCCGTGCTCATTCATCAGTGGGAGACGTTTGCCAAAGTGATGGGGAGACCCGAACTGGCGTCGGACCCCCGCTACGACACCCTGGAGCATCGGATGGAACGCAAGCAGGAGGTAATCGCGATCGTGGAGGAATGGCTGCAAACCGTCCCCACCCGCGACGAAGCGCTGGCGCTGTTGGAGCAAGCGCACATCCTGAGCGCGGCGGTGCTTGATACTCCGGGCGTGATGAACAACCCGCATACGATTGCGCGCGGGGCGCTGGGCGAAATCGATCAACCAGGAGTCGGTAAAATCAGACTTCCGATAGCGCCGTTTCATTTTTCCGATGCCAAGGTGGAGATTCCCGGACGGGTCCCGTTCATCGGGGAACACAATGATATCGTGTTGGCGGAAGTCGCGGGCTACCCGCAAAGCCGCATCGCCGCGCTGACCGAAGCCGGCGTGCTCTATCAGGAACCGGCGGTGGCGGAATACCGCGCTCGCGGGGAACTCGGGTAGCGCCGGCCTCCAGGCCGTACGGGCCTTTGACGCCGGGCGCTGGGCGTCGTATTGATTGAAATAGGATCGCGTAAGCAGGGCAACCTCATATGAAAGCAATCGCCAAGACCCGTCCGGAGTTCGGAGCCGAATTGGTTGAGATTCCGGTGCCGCGCCCCGGCCGCGGGGAACTGCTGGTCAAGGTATCGGCATGTGGAATCTGCGGCTCCGACCTCCACATCTATGAATGGGAATTGGGCGCGGAGCGATTCGCCCCGCGCTTGCCGATGGTGTTGGGGCATGAGCCGGCCGGCGTGGTAGTGGATATGGGCCCCGAGGTGACCGGGTTCAAGCGCGGCGACTGCGTGGCGCTGGACCCCTTCGGTCATTGCGGCAGATGCCCCACCTGTCTGACCGGGCGATTCAATCTCTGCACCTCGCCGACCACGCTCAGCGGCGCGTTCGCCGAATACACGATCGCGCCGGTCGGCAATTCCTACAAGGTGCCAGCGGACATGAACCTCGAGCAGGCCGCTTTGCTGGAGCCGTTCGCCACCGGTCTGCACGGCGTCGAGCAATCCAGTATCAAGGCCGGCGACAGCGTGGTGGTCGAAGGGCCGGGACCGATCGGACTCTGCACCGCACTCGCCGCCCGGTGCATGGGCGCCACGTCGATTGTGATTACCGGCCTGCGCGCCGACGCCGAAAGACTGGAACTGGCGCGCAGCTTCGGATTCCAAACGGTGTGCGCGCAGGATGATGACTGGCTCGCGCAGGTCAAAAGCCGCGTCGGCGAAGACGGCGCCGACGTGGTGTTCGATGCCGCCGGGATGATGGACAGCGTCCGTCAACTGGTCGCCCGCGGCGGCCAACTGGTGCTGCTCGGATGGCCCGCGCGCGATCTGCCGTCGGCGGAAATGCGCTCGTTGTTCTTCCACGGCGTCAACCTCATCAGCTCCAGGGTCAGGTCGCCGCGGACCTGGCGGCGCGCGATCGCGCTGGTCGCCAACCAGACCGTCAACCTCGCGCCGATGGTGACCCATCGCGTGGGTCTGGCCAATGGACTGGAAGCATTCGAGCTGTTGCGCAACAAACAGGGAGTGAAGGTGCTGGTCAATCCGGCGCTGTAACCAAGGCTGCTCACGGCGAAGCAACGCGGAGGAATCGCAATGCGAAACGGCTTCAAGATCGTCGATACCGATACTCATCACATGGAACCGACCCGTATCTGGGAGCAATATATCGAGTCCCGCTTCAAGGCCGCCGCACCGCGCCTGGGTCGTACCGCCTCGGGCCGCACCACCATGATGATCGAGGGCGAGTCGCTGACCGCGGAGGAAGGGAAATATCCGATGGCGGCTCCCGAGTTTTTGGCCGCCGCCGATCGCGCGATGCAGCGCTTCGAGAAAACCAAACGCGCGGGCTACAGTGCGCAGGCGCGCCTGGCCGACATGGACGAGGAAGGGGTGGACGTGCAAATCATCTACCCGACCGTGGGCGGACAGCTGCTGGGCCGGGAGTTTCAGGATACCGAACTGATGGCGGCCTGCTGCCGCGCCTTCAACGACTGGAGCGCCGAATATTGCGGCGCCGCGCCGCAGCGCCTGCGATGGGCCGCGATGCTGCCGATGCAGGACGTGGAAAAATCGATCGCGGAGGCGCGGCGGGCCGCGCAAAATGGCGCGGTCTGCTTTTACGTCCGGCCCAATCCGGTGAAGGGCCGCAACCTGCATCATCGGGACTATTTCCCGCTGTTCAAGGAAATCGAGCAACTGGGCAAGCCGATTTCGATCCATGACTCCGGCTCTCCGCGTATCCCGTCATACGGCGACCGGATGGAAACTCATACCGCGGGGCACATCCTGGCCCATCCGTTTGAAGCGATGTCCGCGATGGCCGGGCTTATCTGGTTTGGGGTCTTCGAGCATTTCCCGCGGCTGACGGTGGTGCACGTCGAGGCCGACGCCGGATGGGCGCCCTACTGGGTGCAGCGGATGGAGCAGCATTGGGAGTTCAGCGGCAACGCCGAGCATCCGGACCTCAAGATGCGTCCCACCGATTACTTCAAGCGCAATATCTACGTGGCGTGCCGCGCCGACGAGATGACGCTCAAATCGGCGCTCGAGCTGCTCGGCGACGACAACTTCGTGTGGAACACCGACTATCCGCATCCCGACGGCACCTGGCCGTGGGCGCTGGGCAAGCTTGACGAGCAGCCGATCCCGCTGAGCAGCAAGCGCAAGATTCTATGGGATAACGCGGCGCGCGCGTTCCATCTGAGTTGAAGGCCCAGGACAGTCAATCGGTTTGTGGCTGGCGCTGTTTCATCTCGTACTCCAGATCGAACCGCAGCCAATCCCATACCGGCACATAGATCGTGTCCCACGAGTTCACGTTGGTTTTGGGGGACATGGCGGAATCGAACCGGTTCACGGTAAACCGGCCGTCCTGCATCGTCTTCTGGAGCAACAAATCGTTCGCCACCGGAACCGTGCATTGCCAGTTGCGAAAGTCCTGTACCGTACAGCGCTTATATTCGAAGGTTCCGTCAGCGCTCCATTCGATCACCGATTGCCGATCCGGATCGGCCCTGAACGTCGACGGATTAAGCGGCTCCGTCAGTTCGCCGTCGCAGAACGTCCCGAACACCACCTGCCCTTCGCATTCAATCGGATAAACCCGAATTGAATGGGTAAACACGTCCGCGCAGCCAAACGCCAGCTCGACTAAAACAGCCGCGACGAAACTGAACAGGGCGAAAAACGCGCCGACTCTTGACATCCAGCCTCAGTCTTCAAGCCCTGTCACGCGCGGATCCACATCCCTGCGCTGAAACCAGACGTCGAAGCAGCGGCGCGTAACCCGTGTGGCTCTCCGATTCAGGCTTGCTGTTGCGGAAATAGCGCAGCCCGCGTCACCTCTTTGCGTTCGCTTTTGTCCAGCGCCTCGGCCGCGTGCGCGAGCGGAAACTTGGCGTCGCACAGTTCCAGGTAGGGATACCGGTTGATGTGCTCGCTCAGAAAATCCAGCGTCTTCTTGAGATAATGCGGCGGGTAGGTCGCGACGCCGTGGATTTCCAGCGACTTGAACGTGATCATTGACGGCGCAATCGGCGCGGTCAGACCGCCCGAGATGTTGCCGACTTCGATCAGCCGGCCGCCGTTGCGAACCAGGCTTACCGACTCCACGAACGCCTCGGGGATGCCCGCCACTTCGAGGACCACGTCGGGGCCGCCCCCGCCGGTGAGTTCGCGCACCCGCGCCTGCCGCGCCTTGAGGTCGGGATACTTGCGCAGGTCAACCACTTCGTCAGCGCCGAAGCGTTTGGCCTGCGTCAGCCGCAGATCGACGCCGTCGATCGCGATTACCTTCGCGCCCCGCGCCTTGGCGATCGCCATCGCATGCAAGCCGAGTCCGCCCGCTCCGACCACCAGCAACTTCTCGCCATAGCTTAAACGGCCGCGATCCAGCGCCCAGTAAACCTGGGACATCGCGCAATTAGCGGAAGCGGCGATCAAATCCGGCACATTGTCGGGTATCCGGTAGAAGTGCTGGTCGGGCTTGACGTTGTAATGGGTCGCGAATGTCGCGGTGAAATGCGGCGGCACGTCGGGATGCGCCGCGCCCATGAGCCGATTCACACAGCCGGCATGATTACCGGTCACGCAGTTTTCGCATCGATTGCACACCGTGTAATAGACCGGCGCGATCCGATCGCCAACTTTGACCGGAGCGCCGGCCCAATCCTTGGTCAGCCCCTGCCCCAGAGCGTAAATCGTGCCGCTCATTTCGTGGCCCGGCATGATTCCGCGCCGCCCGAACTCGCCTTTCCACATGTGAACTTCGGACCCGCAGACGTTGGTCTGGGTGATTTCCGCAATCAAGCCGCCCGGCTGCGGCTGCGGAACGTCATACTGGAAGAACTCAATCTTATGCCCCTCGGGAATAAACGCGACCGTACCTTTCATGTCGATGGTCCTCTAGCAGGCTGTTGAAAAGGATTTCACAGGCTGCTCCTTCTCTCTTGTCTCTCCCAATGGGAGAGAAGATTTAGGAAGGAAGCCGTCTTTTATCCAGGGTGCCGAGAGCGAGCATCCTTCCAGCGCAATCAATCTTATGTCTCACCCCTGCTAATGGCTAACGTAGGAAAATCGACCCGATTCGGCAAGGTCGTGACGCAGTGATGGCGAGAGTGACAACTTGAACGCGCGACATCCGTGCAGACCCGCCTGCACAGGCTTTTCTGACCTGTCGTCCTCTTTTCCGAGACTTTGGAAGAAAAAAAATCACAGGCTGGAAGCCTGTGTCACGGACAAAAGCAGGACCAGAGCCCTCCCTTCTAAATGATTAAGATGGCTCGTGGCACAAGCTTCCAGGCCTGTGGGCTCCTGCGGACCGGATCCGCAGGAGCGAGCGAGGTAGGTTCAGGAAGTTATCGAGAGTCTCATCTCAAGAGGGTGTCTCAAAAGCAAGGTCCCATCTGATGCTTGATGCCGCATCCGCTGGGACCCTGTGTTGTTGGTTTCCCGCACCGCGCACAACCGATGCGGGGCATTAAGCCAGGCCGGCATTTACTGACCGGTGGGTACCAGTTCGACGCGCCGGTTCTGCGCGCGCCCTTCGGCGTTGGCGTTGGTGGCGACGAAGTCGGTCTTGCCGTAGCCGTGCGGTATCAGCCGGTCATTGGAAATTCCCTTGTTTTCAAGATATCCAACGACCGCATCCGCGCGCCTTTGCGACAGCCTGAGATTGTAGGCCACGCTGCCAATCGCGTCGCAATAACCGTTGACGTTGACGGTCACGTTGGGATGCTGCTTGAGAATGTCCGCGGCCTCGTCCAGGATCGGCGCCGCATCAGGCCGGATTCTGGCCTTGTTGAAATCGAAGTGCACGCCACGCAGCACGATTCGCTCCTGCGGAGCCGGGGGCGGCGGCGGTGGAGGTGGTGGAGGCGGCGCTTCCGCGACGACCGGCGCCGGCGGCGTGATCAGTGGATCGCAGTAATAATGTCCGATCAGAGCGCCCAGGATCGCGCCACCCGCGGCCGCGCCCAGGCTCGCACCCACCTTGGTGCCGTCACTCGCGTTCTCTCCCAGAGTGATACCAGCCGCGGTACCGCCGCCGATAAAGGCTCCGAGGACGCCGCCCTTGATTGCGCAATCGCCCCAATACCTGGGCTGGCTCAGGTTCGCACAGCCAACCAGCGTCGCCGCCAGGAATGCCAGCAGCGAACTCGAGACCAGAAGCTTATGCCAGGATCTATGCCGCATCTCTCCTCCAGTTAAACCGCTGTCCTGTGCGGTCTCTTCACCGAGCCGCCCAAGGGAACGGCGAGCAGCTTGCGCAGTAACCTATGTTCTCCCGCGATAATGGAACAAGTAAGCGGGGATTATGGAGATGTTAACTTATTGTTACGGGCGCTTGGCCCAACGGTGCGCCAGCAGCACGATATCGCCGCCGCGATCGCCAACTGGCAGGACTACAAACGGAGAAAATAGGAGAAGTCGCCATGCCCCTGACCCGCGATTTCAAGGAGACCATTCGGGACCGCGTGCAGCGCGATCCCAAGTTTCGCAAGGAACTTCTCCGCGATGGCCTGGAAGCGATGCTGTCGGGCGAAATCGCGGTTGCCAAGACAATTTTGCGCGATTACATCAACGCGACCGTTGGTTTCGGTGGACTCGCCCAGGCCACTCATATCCCGTCGAAAAGCCTCATGCGCATGTTCGGCCCCATCGGCAACCCGCGCACGGCCAACTTCTTTGAAATTGTGAGCTTCCTTCAGCAGCGCGAAGGCGTGCGCTTCCACGTTACCGCCAGGCCCACATGAAAGCTTTCATAAACACGCGCTCGCGCCGAACGAGGATGCTGCCGCGGTCTACTTGAAGTGCGGCATCACCTTGCTGGCGAACAACTCAAGATTTTCCGTCACCTTGCTGACCGGCACTCCTGGCGGCGCGATCGCGACTCCGAAGGTCTCGACCGGGACTTCGGCGACCAGGGCCTTGATCATCTTCACTGCCTCGTCGGGAGTGACGATCGTGATCATGTTCAACTTCTTCAGATCGTCGACCGTATCGAGATGCGGCCAGACGTTGGTGTCGGTGCCCTCGAACCATTTGGCGTAGGAGTTGTACCAATACATCACGCCGGGAGCGTACAGCGCGAAGGTGCGCTCGGGGTCGTTGGAAACGACCAGCCAGGGAATCCCGCCGGTGGTGCGGGCTGTGGACGGATCCTTGCCGATCTTCTGCAGTTCCTCTCGATACATGTCCCAGGTCTGCTTGTTGGCGGGACCGGTGTAGCCGTCGCCGTATTTGGCCGCCCGTCTGATGGCGATCCGGTTGAAGCCGCCGACCCAGATCGGAGGATTGGGTTCCTGCACCGGACGCGGAGTGACCTTGGCACCCTCGATATTGAAATGCTTGCCGTGGAACGTGACGGTCTCGCCCTGCCATAGCCGCCGGATGATCTGCAGCGCCTCGTCGGCGCGCGCGCCCTTGGTCTTGATGTCGATACCGTAGCCGGCGTACTCCTGCGGCCGGTAGCCGAGTCCCACCCCCAAGTCGAGCCGGCCGTTGGAGATAACGTCGAGCACTGCTCCGTCCTCCGCGAGTCCGACCGGATCATATAGCGGCAGAATCGCGATATTGGTGCCCACGCGCATCTTCTTGGTGCGCGCCGCAACGGCGGTGGCGGCGATCAGCGGTGAGGGGATATAGCCGTCGTCGGTGAAATGATGCTCGAGGAAGGCGGCGTCAGCGAAGCCCAGCGACTCGGCCCAAACCATATGATCGATGATGTCGGCGTAAACCTCCGCCGACGGCCGGGTCCATTGCTGGGGATTGCGGAAATCCGTCATTAGTCCAAAGCGCATTGGCGTCACCTCCGAACACGAAACTCGTGCCGGTGTTATACGTGGATTCGCCGCCGCCACGCCAGCGCCTGGGATAATCACCGACATTCCGCAAACGGGGCGCGAAGGTCTTGCACGAAGGAAGCCCCAAACAGCTTTCAGCAGAAATTAATCCTTGCCACGGCGGCGCGCACCGTTTGGGCAATCGTATCCACGGCGGACTTATCCGACGCGAAAAGAACGCCACCTGCGCGCAAGCGGCGGCATAACTAAATCTCGTCTAAAAATCGGGGGTCATTTCAGACTAAACGCGCCGCCAGGACCGTCGCCACTGCTGGTAAAGGGCACGAAGGGCGGATTGATTGCCTGCACGTATGCCGCTCCCGCCACTGCGGCCGGCGGCCGGGTAAAGGTGAACTGCTCCGAACCAGTCAGGGTCAGCCTAATCTTCGCGGTGCCTGCGACCCCGAGCCCGCCCAGATTCACAACCCCGCCGCCCTGGGCATTGAACAGGTTGATCACCGTCAGTGTGGAGAATCCGCTACCTTTCACCGTGATGGTCGATCCGGCCTGAGTCACTGAGGTTACTGAGATCGCCTGCCCAATCGGCACCGACACCGCGTCGCTCTTGGCGCTAAAAGTGCCACCATCGGAGTTGCTGACAATGATCGACCCCGGCCCGGTCGGCGCCGTCCGCGGCAGGGAAAAGGTAATGGAATTGGGCTTCAGGCCGGTTTCACCCGGCTTAAAGAATGTAGTCGACAGCTTGCCGCCTGGACAGGCGCAGAAGACGTCCACGGCGGCGCCGTGAATGGTGTCGAAGCCGTTGCCATTGACGACTACCGAACTCCCTTGCAACAGCGTGGTCTCGACGTTGGCGACGGCAAAGTCAGGATTCAGGCTGGTGGCCGCCAGCAGGTGGCCGTTAAGCCCGGTGATGCTGGGCAACCCCGCCGCCGGCGAACCCTCCAGCAGGGCGAAGCCGGCATTGGAGTTGACGAAGTCCTGGTCGGTATTGATTACCACCACGGACACGAAGCCTTCACCCAAAGTAATTGTGGAGGGGACGGGGACGACGAGTTTGGTGCGGCTACTGGTGGTCAGGTCAGGGTCGAACGGCCCCTCCTTAACCGGACCTTTTGGGGTGGCGACGAATAGGTTGACCACCGAGCCTTTGGTGAAGCCGCTGCCGTTGATAGTGAAAGCGGCTCCGGCCAGCACCGGATTCTGCACCGCGGTGATGTGCGGATGGCCCGGCAGCGGAGTCGGTGTAGGAGTCGGAGTGCGACCGGGGGTCGGGGTAAGGGTCGTGATCGGCGTTGGGATCGAGGTCGGGCTCGAGGTGGCCGTTGAGGTCGCGCTTGGAGACGGCGTCGGCGTCTCAGTTCCTGTGGGTGTCGGCGTCGGTGTGGACGTCGGAGTCGGAGTCGGGGTAAGCGTCGGAGTGGAAGTGGGAGTGGGAGTTCCCGTGGCCGGCGACGACGGCGTTGGCGCCGGAGTGGAACTGGAAATTGGAGTGGGAACAATCTCCGCGGTTGCCGGAGGCTCGGGCTCGTAAACCTCGGCGGTCTCAGTAACATCTCCTGCCGCATCGACACCGCCGGAAAGCAGGATTTGTTGGTTTCTCATCCGGCTTGCATTATGAAACCAGCGCGCGGTCTTCATGCTGCCGGTCAAGCTGAACGTTCCCGAAGCTGGATCGTAAAGCTCGGTGCTGGCCAGCACGGTGTTCCCGGAGGGATCGAAAGAACCGCCGGCAATCAGCACCTTGCCGTCGTCAAGCGCGGTGCAGGTGTGCGCCAGGCGTGCCGTAGTCATGTTGCCGGTTTTGCTGAAAAGCCCCGTGACCGGATCGTACACTTCAGCGCTGAACAGGGATTCCTCGCTTTCGTCTATTCCGCCGGTAATCAGGACACGCCCGTTCGCCATCAATGTTGCCGCGTGATTTACCCGTGTCGTGGTCATGGCGCCCGTGGGTAGGAACGTTCCGGTTGCCGGGTCGTACAGCTCGGCCTCGGCGAGAATCGCGCCATTGGCACCCCCGGTAATCAGGACCTGGCCGTTGCGCAGCAAAGTAGCGGTATGTCCGTCGCGATTCACCAGCATGCTGCCGGTGGGGCTGAAGGTTCCGGTGGCAGGGTCAAAGAGCTCGGCGCTTGCGGTCTGTCCGCTGTCGTTGTCGCCGCCTGCAATCAGAACCTGGCCATTGTAAAGCAAGGTCGCGGTACCACTGGTGCGGGGCGCCACCAGGCTTTTAGTAGTGGAAAAACTGCCAGTGGAAGGGGAATAAATTTCCGCGCTGCTCAGGATTTTGAAGTTCTTGTCCTGGCCGCCCGCGATCAGGACGCTCCCGTTGAGCAGCAAGACGGCGGACTGGCCCAACCGCCCGGCGCCCTCGTCATCCGTAGTTGGCTGCAGGCTGCCGGTCGCGCTGAACCCCGTAAGGTCCGGATCATAAAGGTCGGCGCCGGAAATTGCGGTAAAATCTGCGATCCGGCCGCCGACAACCAACACGTCGCCGTTGGCAAGCGCTGTGGAGGTGTTGAACACGCGCGGTGTGCTCATGCTGCCCACGGCCTGGAAAGCCCCGGGGGCGAACTCCGCAATGCGCTGTAATTGGTAAGCGCCGCGCCCATGAGTGCTGGCGAAAATGATTCCGTTGTAATTCTGCTCCAGATCAAAGCTGGGAACCTTCGGAATGACCGCAAGCCCGAACTGCGACCATGTCGAACCTCCGTCGGTGCTGCGGAACACCCCAATATCAGTGCCGGCCAGGACGGTATTTCCAGTGATATCCTGATTGTCGACCAATGCTCTCAGCACCGGAACGTCGGGCAGCGCGGTTGTGGCGGGTAGCGGCGGAGTACCATCGGCTCGCTGCCACGAGCGCCCGAAATCAGTGGTGCGGAAGAGATGGCCGACCCCGGTCGACGCCGTAAAGCCGGAGATACTGAGGTAGGCATCTTGCGGATTGTTCTGATTGGTTGCGATTCCGGTGGCCTGCGTCTTGGTGAAGTCGAACGGCAGGTTGACGGTTACATTATCCCAGGTCGCTCCGCTGTTGTGATCTGCTTGCGTGGTACTGAAAACTTCGAACGGTGTGGTCCCGCTCTGCAGCGAAAGCGACCAGGCCCGAGTGTGGTCAGAGGTAATTTCCAGGTCCTGAAGCGCGCAGCCGGCGCCAGGGCAGCCCCCGGTCAGATCCTGTGCAGTCTGCCGGCTCCAGGTGAACATTCCATCAGTGGAAACGAAGACCGAATGCGCCCCGAACAAGACCCGATGAGGGACGACAGGATCGGCGGCAAGCGGCGCAAAGAAATTTGTCACCCCGGTGCTATTGATCGCCTTGTTCAGTGCGCTAGTGGGGCCGGCTGAATTCCAGGTCAGGCCGCCGTCAGTGGAGGTCGAAATGTGCGGTGTGGTCCTGTCTGGCACGGGCTCGGGCGTTGGGGTAGGTCCCGCCGCCGGACCGGCAGCCGCGATCGAAATGTCCGCTCCTGATGTAGAGGATTCGGCGGAAGCAAAATCGTGATAGGCGAACCTGGGATCGACCTGATCGAACAGGGCAAAGCCGCCGTCTCCGGTTTCCACCACCTGCCATCCCTGGGAGCCGCTGTAGATCTGGCTGCCGTTGTCCTGAAAGCCTGCGATCAGCCGGGAGTTGTCCCAGGGGTGCGGTCCGATGCCCTGGATCTGGCCGGCGCTGATAGCGAAGTTCAATTGTTGCCAGACGCCGCTACTCAGGTCATAGCTGTAAAAGCCGCCGTCGTTACCGACGTACACGAGGTTGGTGTTGAACGGATCGACCGCGACCGCGTGCTGATCCGTATGGGTGACCTGAGCGGTTGCGCCAACCTGTCCGATAATCGCGTTCCAGGTCAGGCCCGCGTCGCTGGAGGTGTATGCGGCAATGCCGCCAAAGACGACCCGGCCAGCATTGTCCGGCGCCACCGCCAGCGCCTGGTCGTAGTCGGACTGGGAATATGTCCTGGTCAAGAGGGTGCCGCTTCCGTCGAGGTACAGAAACCGCGGAAAGGGAGCGATGTTAACGCTCGGAACGGTCTGTTTGGACCAGGTCAGCCCGGAATCCACAGATCGGAAAAAGCCTGAATAAGACCTTACTTTTTGGACGGACGGAGCGCCCACCATCGCATATACGGTCCCTGGAGAACTGCTCGAGACCGCCAGGCTCTGGCGTCCCATCTGACCCGAGGCAACGCCGGGAAAGGAGACCGGATCCCAAGTGTCTCCGCCGTCGGGCGAACGAAAGACGTCATGGCCGTCGATGGCGGCAAAGACCAACAGTGGATTGCTCGGGTCAATTACGACATCGTCGGCTTCGCATGGCGTACCGCATCCGAACTCCGTGTAGGCATAATGCGACCAGGAGTCCCCGCCGTCGGTTGAACGCCACAGACCCACCGCTGTGTCGGTCTCCAAGACCGCCGCGTCGGCGCGGCTGGCCGTAAAGCCCAAGGTCACCGCAGCAAAGAGGTTGGAAGGGTTCTTGGGGTCGATGGCGATCTTGGTGAAGGAAGCGCGGCTGAAGTCGGCTGCACCAAGTTGGGTCCAATCATGGCCCAAATTGGTCGATTTGAAGATGCCTTGCCCATAGTAGGAATCAGCGCTGCTGTTCCCTTCCCCGGTTCCGACAAAAATCGTGGCCGGAGTGGTGCTTGGATCAAGCGCAATTGAACCAATTGCCAGGGTTGGCTCAGCGTCAAAGATGGGGGCGAAGCTTACCCCGCCGTCGGTGCTCATCCAGACCCCGCCGCCTGCGGCGCCCACAAACAGCCGCCCCGGGGTGGTCGGATCAGCCGCGATTGCCGACACCCGGCCGGTCGAGTTGGCCAGGGGCGGTCCGGAAAAAAAACCGCCAAAGTTCGGCATGTTACCTAACATCGGCTGCGGACCGATGAAGTCCCAGGTCGAAGCCGTGGGCACGACCGCCGCGGCCCGGGTCCGTCTTGCCTGCGATGCTGCCGGGAGACGCTGCATTTGCGCCACCGCTGCTTGATAGGCTCTGGCTGGGACGCCGAATTGCAAACCGCGCCGTGTTGCCCAATACAGATCGCGCGCCCGAATCTCGTCCGCACCCCCCTCGGCCCCGTCGGGATCAGATGGACCCGATGAGTAGCCCGCGATCAGCCCCGGGGAGTCGCCCGCGTGAGGCGTTTGGGCACTGAACAGAAAGAACAGGCCCACGCCACCCAACAGCAAAGCGATCAGCGCCGCCCAGCGATTCCGCGGAAGGCGAACGATCGCGTGCGCAAGCTTTCGCCCGATAATCAATGGGAGCTCCTAGTGCCGGCGGGCGCCGGACGCTTAAGAGCGTCTGTACTCCATTAGTGCCGAAGTCGCAAATCCAAATGAAACGTGTGAAATTTAACGCAGAATTGTTCCGGCCGCTGTGCGAGCGGGAAATCGAAAGGAGTGCCCACCATCATAGGTCCTAACTATTTGTAGGTGTCTCATCCATTGAGCTTATACCCAGGTTGTGTGTTCTCAATGACCCGGCATCACTGCAGTGAAAGGATTATCGCGGGGAGCGCCTCCCGAGGCGCCTTTCCCTTGGCAAGAAGGGCATTGAACACCCCTCCGGCCTGTCACCCCTGTCTTTGAGGTGGTCGCATCGCGTAGATGCGGGTCAGTTTGACGGCAAACTCGACCAGCTTGCGCGGCTGGCCGCTGCGGCCGGCGCGCGCCTCGCGCAGGCTGCCGGGTATCTCGGCGGCGCGTCCATAAAGGATCGCGGCTGCGCCGTCTTCGCGCCAGGTGGTGAAGGCGACGCGGGGATTTTTTGCCAGGTCGGCTCGCCGGATCGCGTTTTCGTAGATCACCACCCGCATCGTCGTCAGGTTGGAGTTCTCATCGCCAACTGCGCGCGCGGGCCCCATGTGAAAGCCGGTGCCGCCCAGTTGTGCATGCACGGGAGCGACATGAGGCTGGCCGCCAGGACCGACCGTGGTCATCGCGACGAGTCGCACGCCGCGCCAGAACCCGACGAATTCAGCCGCGGTCATCTGACGCTCGGGATAAGCCACGGAATCGGCCACCGACGGCGTCGCGGTCCTGGTGCTGCGATCGAGCAGCGCCTGCAGCTTGGCGAGTCCATCGTCGTAATCGGCCTGCTCGCCTGATCCTTGCCCCGATATCGGTTCGTTCTTCATGCCGGTTCACCCATCCATCCGTGATGCGCCGGATTTGGCGGCGGCAATCGCTGCGGCCCGTGCGGGAATCGGGCCTGGCAGGCCATCGTAGATTAGGCTGCGGCCGTCGGAGTGAAAGCGCATCGCCGCCAGTTCGCTGACCCATACGGAGTTCAGTGCGGGTTCACCATTGACGGTATCGATCTTGAATTTCGGTTTGAGCTTCAGGATAGCGGCGACCGCGGCACTGAAATCCGCGGAGTCCAATTGCGCCAGGCAGATCAGATCGCGCGCCGCTAATCCCGCGACCGGTCGGCCGCCGGCGACGACGACGATGCTGGCGCTGTCACGCGCGATACCGCATCCAGGCAACGCGGCGCCAAACGGATTCGCCGGATCCACGGCGCATAAGGCGGCCATCGTGGGACGGGCCGGCGCCGCGGTCCGGATGGCGCGGAGCATCTCCACCGCCTCGGGCAGCGCATATTGCTCGCCGCCCAGCGAACGCACGAAATAGCCGCGCCGGATGGTTCCGGAATATTCCAGGCGGCGCAGCGCGAAGAGCAGATCGGACCACGAGGCTTCGGGTTGCGCGGCCAGCACCTCGCGAGTCAGGATTCCGTGGCGGCGCAGCAGAGTCATCGCCAACTCGCGCTCCCATTCCGGGCCCCGTTCCACCTCAGCGGTTCGGTCAATCGCCACCCACCTTCCGCCGAGACTGGACTTAAGCCGCGCCCTCAGCCCCGCATCGTAGCGGCTGAGCTTGCGATCAGGCGGCGCCGCAATCGCGTGTTCAACGTCCGGAGCGCTGGCCATCAGGCGGATCGGTGCGAAGCTGTCGTTGGTGGCGCAGCCCTCGGCGGCCAGGCTCCACAAGGCGCGTAAAACGTCGCGATCGGAAAGTTCGGTCCGCTGCGCGATTTGATCGAGGTAGAGCGCGCCGCCGTCGCGTAGCACCTTCAATACAATTTGTTGCTTCGGATCTTCCGGACCGGGGTTTTCCGCATCTGCCAACGGAACCGGCGTCCGCCCGCGCGGGACAAACGCGATGCGCGATGGCACTTCCTGATTGGCGCCGCTGCCGCTTACCGCAATCCACACCATCTGGCCGCTCAGGCACAGAAGGTCGAGATGCTCAGGGCGATAATCCGGTACGCGCGCGGGAAGAATCGCGCGCTCCCACAGCTCGGTATCCAACGCGACACCACTTAGCTGGTCAAGAACGGCGGCCACGCCGTCCGCGCCCGACGGCAGACCGTCGCCGCCGATGTGATGCCAGCGCAGGACGAAGGCCGCATACTCATGGTCTTCGCAGGGCTCGACCTCGGCGCGAACCTTCTCCAGCGTCAGACGATGAATCCGCTCCAGATTGTAGCGGTCGCACCAGCTCTCGGCGCCGGCACCGCTGAAGCGCCCGCGAAATACAGCACCCTTCGCTTCCAGCGCCGCCAGATGGCGCCGGATTTCGGGCATTTGAAATCCGAGCCGATCCGTGAGCTCTTCGGGCCGCACCGGACCGGAAGTCCGCAGCGCGCGCCGCACCAGTTCTTGGCGAGCGGAGTCGGGGTCAAGGCCATCGCCATTGGCAGCCGCGCTTGACGCGATCGGTTCGGCGTCCGGATATGCCGCGCTGAACAGCGGGGAGTCCTCGGCGGCGATCCAGACCGGCGCACGCCGATGCGTCAAGTGAATCGGCGCGATACGGCCGCCGCCGGCCAGTTCGCGGACGAGATCAGAACCGCGAACGGCGGTGCGCTCGCCGATCTCGTCATCGCCCAACGCCCCGTGCGACTTGATCAATTCGTAGAGTTCGTCGGCGTCGCGCGCCCTGCGCGTGGGCGCCGTTGCGGTGACTTCGCCGGCGACCCGTTCGACGGCGTCGCGCGCCAGCATCTCCGACAGGTCCTCGGTGCGCAGCACGTCCTCGGCCATCCCGCGATTCATCATCACCGAGCGGCTGCGCCGGTTGGCGCGTTCGCCGTCGTCGAGGAACGAATAATCCCACGCCAGTAGCAGGCGCTGGGCAAAGACCGAAGGTGCGATCGAGTCAACCGCGAGAGTTCGCACCCGCCCGCGCTCGATCCCTTCGAGCAGCGCGCACAGACGCTTGATATCGGTGGATTCCTCCAGGCATTCGCGAAGCGCTTCCTGAACGACGAAATGATCGGGAATTTCGACATGCGCGGGCTTATTGTCAAAGCAGGCCTGCTGCTGCGGGAATAGCGCGATGGTCAGGTCTTGCGCGCGCAGGCGCTGAATCCAGGCCGGCACCTTGCGTCCCCCGGCGTTGCGCATGATGCTCAGCGCGCGGGTGGCGGTATGCCGGAACCGCACCTCGAACATCGGCGCCGCGAGCAGGGCCTGAACCAGCACTTCCCGCACGGTGCGCGAGTTCAGAAAGGAAAAGATCTCCTCGAGCGGAAAGCTATGGCGCGAATTGAGCGCGAGCAACACGCCGTCGTCGGTCGCGGAGGCCTGGATTTCAAAATCGAAGGACTGGCACAGCCGCTTGCGCAGGGCGAGGCCCAGGCCGCGGTTGAGGCGGATTCCCAACGCCGAATGAAGCACGATCTGAGTGCCGCCCAAGCCATCGAAGAAGCGCTCGGCAATCAGCGTGTGCTCATCGGGAATCGCCCCCAGAGCGTCGAGGCCGCGGCGCACGTAATCAACCGCCTGGGCGGCGGCGGCGGAATCCATCGCACATTCGTGGACCAGGAAATCCTGCGCCTGCGCCGGGTCCGCCAGGCGGCGCACAATCTCATGGCGCAGATCGCTGATTTCATTGGAGATCGCCGGCGTTCTGCCGGCCGCCTCCGCCATCCAGAACGGCAGCGTCGGGGCCATTCCGGGCGCCGGCTCGACCATCAACCGGCCGCGCGAGATGCGCTGGATCTGCCACGGCATCGAACCCAGTGCGAAGACGTCGCCGCGCACCGATTCCTGGGCGAAGTCCTCCTCCACGTCGCCGATCTTGCGCTGCTGTGACTCGATCACCACGTCGTAATTTCCGGCTTCCGGTATGGTGCCGCCCGAGGTGATCGCGGCCAGCCGGGCGCCACGCCGCGGTCGCACGCGCCCGCCGACGCGGTCGTAAAAAATCTTGGGGTAGGCGCCCTGGATGCGCTCGGGCAATTCGGCCGCCATCTGTTCGAGCAGTTGATGGACCTGCGCCGCCGTAAGCGACGCAAAGTTATGCGCACCGCGCAGGAGGTGGAGCAGTTCGGCCGCGCTGACATCGCCGTCCTCAGCCGCAATCGCGACGATTTGCTGCGCCGCGACGTCCAGGCATCCGGTGGGGATCTCGACCTGGTCCAGGCGGCCGGCGCGAATCGCGCGCACCGCCGCGCCACATTCGAGCAGGTCGTCCAGCGTCATCGCGAAGAAGCATCCCTTGGGAGTTTCGCCCAAGGCATGACCCGACCGCCCGACGCGTTGAATCGCCGCCGAGATCGACCTGGGCGAATCGATCTGGCAGACCAGTTCCACCGCGCCCACGTCGATCCCAAGTTCCAGCGAAGCGGTCGCCACGATCGCGCGCAACTCGCCGCGCTTGAGCCGCTGCTCGGCCGTCAGCCGTTCCGCGCGGGCCATGCTCCCATGATGGGCCATCACCGCTTCCTGACCGAGGCGCTTTTGCAGGGCCAATGCGACCCGCTCGGCCCATCGGCGGCTGAGCGTGAAGACCAGCGTGGTGCGATGCTCGCGGATTAGATCCGCGATGCGGTCGTACACCGCGTCCCAATGCGGATGGGTCGCCAATGGGCCCAATTCCGGCCCCGGCGCCAGCACCTGCAGATCCAGTTCACGCGGGCCGTCGCCCGCTGTCACAATCCGGCATGGACGCTCATGACGCTCCCCGCTGGCATCGACCTCGCCGCCGGTCAGGAAGCGGCCCAATTCCTCAATCGGGCTGAGTGTCGCCGAAAGTCCAATTCGGACGGGCCGCGCTCCGGTGCGGGATTTCACCATCCGCTCCAGCCGCTCCAGGGTCAGCGCCAGATGCGCGCCGCGCTTGTTGCCGGCCATCGCATGCAACTCATCGACGATGACCCAGCGAACCGACTCCAGCTTCTGACGGAAACGGCTGGAGGTCAGCAGGATGAACAACGACTCCGGCGTGGTGACGAGGATTTGCGGCGGACGGCGCAGCATCGCGCCGCGCTCGCTCGCGGGAGTATCGCCGGTGCGCAGCCCGGCGCGAATCGGGGCCAGGGTAAGTCCGCTACGCGCCGCGGCAGCGCTCACTCCGCTCAGTGGCTCCTCCAGGTTCAGCCGGATATCGTTGGCCAGCGCCTTGAGCGGGGAGACGTAAAGCACCGACACCTGGTCGGAGAGGAATCCGGACTGGGCCTCGATGACGAGCTGGTTGATCGACCACAGAAAGGCCGCCAGCGTCTTGCCGCTGCCGGTGGGAGCGCACAGCAAGGCGTCGTGCCCGCCGCCGATCAGCGGCCATCCCAGTTCCTGGATTGCCGAAGGCCGGCCGAAACGGCCTTCGAACCAGGTTCGGACCAGCGGATGGAACGCGGCAACGGCGGAACTCACCCGATCTTTATATCATGTCGGAACCAGCCGATGCGCGACCTCGGCGTCGGGCCCGAGGAGTGCCGCCAACCCCTGACGTATCGATTCAGCCTTCGCGGCTCTGCTATAAGGCTGACCTGGAAGCATCGAAGACCGAGGGCGTCGACAGCCATTGAAGCAGCTTTTAACTGCCACGATCACTGGATTTTGCCTTCTACTGGCGTGTTCGGGACTCGCCCAGGTTAGCGCACCGCTTCCATCAGCCAACGCAAATGATCTTCTTCGGCCTCCGCCGCATAACGGCAAGCCGATTTCTGTTTCGGTGGCGATCCACGTCATCAATCTGACCGACATCGACGAAGTCGGCGAGCGCTTCAACCTGATGTTCTACCTCTTCGCCGAGTGGGAAGACCCCAGGCTGGCCTTTAAGCCGGAAGACCCCAACCGGCACTTCCATTTCTTCCAACCCTCCCAGGTCTGGCGTCCGCGCCTGGATCTCGTCAACGGAATCAACGCGCGCACTACCAGCGACAGTTCATTTCGGGTCACGCCACAGGGCAAGGTGCTTTACACTGAGCGATCCAACGCCCAGCTCAGCACCAGGTTTCGCCTGCGCCGGTTTCCATTTGACAGCCAGTTGCTGGAGATAATCGTCCATCCATACATTGGACAGGCGCATCTGATCAGCCTGAGCAGCGATGAGGGTTACACGTGGATCAGTTCGGAAGAAGCGGTCTATTCCTCGCTTGCAGAATGGGACCTGGCGGGTATCACAACCCATGGCGGCACGGTGTCAATCTCCAGGTTCGGGCCGGTTGCCGAAGCGCGTTTCGAAATCAAGGTCAAGCGTAAGTACCGCTACTACCTCTGGAAGGTATTTCTGCCGCTATTGTTGATGGTGATGTTGTCCTGGACGGTGTACTGGATCGATACCCAGGATCTCAGCAGCCAGGTGCAGATCTCGGTAACCACCATCCTGACCGTCATCGCCTTTGCTTTTTCGATTTCGCTGAGCTTGCCCAAGGTTCCGTACCTGACTTTCATCGATGCGTTCTTTCTGGACTGCCTGGTGTTCGTGTTTTTCACCGCGATCGAGATGACGACCGTTCACGTCTCCGGACGCACGCGGCGAAGGACCATGGGGCTGAAGATGCGGCGAGTCAGCCGGATCGTCGTACCGATAGCCTTTGTTTTGAGCAACGCGGCGATCGCGCTGAATTATTTTGGATAAGCGACGGCGGGTGATCTATTGCCGCGCAGGCTGCAGCAGCGCGGGAATTTGCGCCGCGAACTCCTGGCGCGAGAGGACACGTTCGAAGCCCGCTTCGCGGGCGCTGGCCAGCGCCTTCAGATCCACATGGGAGGCGAATCCGATCACCCTGGCGCCGGGCGCGCAGGCGCGCAACGCCGTCATGGTCTGCGCGGGCGCGAAAGCCTTCTCCGACAGATCGACCACCACCAGCGACGGCTTGATGTCGGCGCATCGTTGCGGCAGCAACTCCAGGGTGGAGACGTACGCAACCTCCACGCCCAGGGACTCGGCGGTCACGTCTATCTTGGAGCGAAACATCAGATCCTTGATCAAGCCCAAAATCCGCATCTGCGAG
The DNA here is from genome assembly GCA_963805995.1 of uncultured Pseudomonadota bacterium. Taxonomy (GTDB): domain Bacteria; phylum Desulfobacterota; class Binatia; order Binatales; family Binataceae; genus JAJPJA01. The sequence continues at coordinate 97,479 of CAWDWL010000013.1, forward strand.
CTACCCTCTGGAACCGGCGCGGGTAAAGCGCGCGGGTGAAAAATGACTGAGATCGGCGTCCGGCTTGGCCCCGGTCACCATCGCGGCGATAACCTCGCCGGTAATCGCGGCGAGCAGGATGCCGCTGCGGAAATGGCCGGTAGCGTAATACAGGCCGGGAATCGCAGGGGACTGGCCCAGGACCGGAAGCAAATCGCTGGTCGCGGGACGCAAACCCGCCCAGGCCTCGCGAAATCGCATTCCTCCAAGAACGGGCAGCATGTCCCTGACGCCGCGTACGATATGCTCCATTCCTTCCAGCGTAACGTTCTTGCTGTAGCCCGCCTGCTCGCGCGTGGAGCCAGTGACCAGCCGGCCGTCGCGCCGCGGGACCGCGTAGCCGCGCAGCGAGAAGATCGCGGGCCCGACGAAGTTTGGTTGCGTTTCGAAACACACGATTTGGCCGCGGATCGGATGCAGGCTGACGTTGTCGGCTTCCATCCCGCGAATCACGCTGGCCCATGATCCGGCGGCATTGATCGCGACGTCGGCCTCGAGCAGTTCGCCGCCATGCAAGCGCAGACCGGAGAATCTTCCGCCCCTGGCCTCGATCGCGTCAACGCGGCTTTCCTCCCGCAGGGTCACTCCGGCCTTGAGCGCGGCAACCAAAAAGGCCTGAGTCAGCTTGCGGTTCTCGACGCGATTTTCATGGGGAAAGTACAGCGCGTAGATCGCTTGCGCAGAGAGCGCGGGGGCAATCGCCCGCGCCTGGTCGCCGCTGATTTCCTCTACCCGCAAACCGGCTGCACGCTGCCACGCCGCGCGAGTGCTGAGTTCCGCGCGCTCCTGCTCATCCAGCGCGGCATACAGCACGCCGCTGTTGACGTCATATTCGGGATCGACGCCGCTTTCGGCGATAAGCTCGGGGAGTACCGCTTCGAAGGCCCGCTTGCCTTCAACGCAAAAACGCAAAAACGGGCCGGGCCCTTCAGCTTCCGCTTGCGGCGCAATCATGCCGGCGGCCGCCCAGGAAGCCTCCTGTCCCGCCCTGCCCCGCTCTAAAATCGTGACGTCCAGGCCGTTGCGGGCGAGCCGCCAGGCGACCGCATTGCCGATTATTCCGCCGCCTATGACCAGAATCTTCATGTCCATCGGATACCGCTCTACTATTGAGCTTAGCGGCAGCGGGCAGGGGATCAAATGGGCTTTGCTTGGGGACACACGCAGCGATGCGAAAGCGGCTCACGCTAAAGCGAGCATGATTCCGGGTATTTTTTTGCGAGATGTCAGTGGATGTGGGCGAAAGGTGTGCCGTGAATCGGAGCGTGTGACCTCTCCCTGGCCCTCTCCTAGATCCTAGGATAAGGAGAGGGAACAGAAATGGCCTCTGCGCCAATGTGTTCGTGCGCGCAAGGCGCAGAATCATTTTCGCTTTAGGGCTAGATAAGGAGAGGGGACAGAGAAGAGCCTCTGCCCCAAAGCGTTTGTCCTGCTGAAGCTTTTTTCGCTTTAGCGCTAGGCCTCGCTGTGGACCATCTTGAAGCGGCGGGCCTTGAACTTCCATTGGCTGCCGACTTTCTCGTACTCGTCGTCGTAGTAACCGGTCCCGGTCCATTTCATCTGCTGGGCGGCGGAGCGCAGCTCGAGGTAGCAATTGCCGGTGGCCTCGCGGGCGTTCTTCAGATCGACCACGACGTTATGGATGAAAGGCCGGGCGCCGACGCGGTCGGGGATGGTACTGTAGAATTTGCGCAACTCCGCCTGTCCCTTGATCGCATAGGGCTCGGTCGGTCCTTCGGTCGAGAACAGACCGTCGTCGGTGAACAGGCTCAGGATGCCTTCGAGGTTGTGAGTCCACACGTAATGACAGTAGCGCACCGGCAGATCCCTGATAGCTTCGCGGTCGAGCATCTCGTCGACCAACTCCTCTCTACTCTTGGTCATCTGCGCGCCATCCTCAACTTTCGGAATGCAGGTTCTTGAACCTGCGCGCCTTGAACTTCCACTGCCCGCCAACCTTTTCGTACTCGTCGTTGTAATAGCCCATCGCCATCATCTTCATCTGCTGGGCCGGTGAACGCACTTCCGGATACGCGGTGCCGGTGGCATGCGTGGCGTCCTTAAGATCGACGACGACGTTGTGGATGTACGGCGCGGGGCCCGCGCCGGTCGCCACCGAGCCATAGAACTTGCGCAGTTCCGGCTGACCTTTGACTTCCTGGGGGGCGCCGAGCCCTTCCATCGCGAAGATTCCGTCTGCGGTAAACAGGCTCAAAATCCCGTCGATATTCTTGGTCCAGATGTAATGGCAATAACGGGCCGGAAGGTCTCTGATCGCCTCGCGGTCAAGCATCTCGTCAATCAATTGGTCTCTGGTTTTTGCCATCTGCGCGACCTCCTCCGGACCATCACTGGCCGGTTAAGCCCAAGCAGATATCACCACCATGATGCTTCATCAAGGCGGCACGATGTGGGTCAACGAGTCTGGGGCTTTCTTTCCCAACCAGCGCACCAATGACCGCCGGACTGAATGAGGCGATGCGCGCACCACGACGTTTGGATCGTCGGGTACGGATCCGGAGTGCTCGCGAGCAATGTCGAAGAACTTCTCCGCGACCGCTCGTATGCCCGAGGGCTCCGGCTCAGAGTTGAACATCGTTTTCGAAGCAATTCGTAGCAAGCTTCCATCAACGCCTTTTCGTCGATAACTCGATTCATGTGTCCGCGCCGGATTGACTAAGAATTCGAGTCCATGCCCCACTTCAGCTTGTTTGCCTCAACTTGTTCGGGAGTTGGATGTTCCTTCTTCTGAAATACCGCCACTTTGAACTCGTCCGGCGTCTCGACTGTAGCGTGATTCAAGGCGATATCGTCTCCGAATATTTCCGGCACGGCGGGCTCCTCGAAGATTGCTTGCCATGGGCACTCAGGCTCGCAGGCGCCACAATCGATGCACTCATCAGGGTGGATGTAGAGCTGGTTGGGGAACTTTTCTTGGTCGTCGCCTGTGTACTCGTAGATGCAGTCAACCGGACAAACACTGACGCACCCTGTATCGAGACAGTCCCTGCAAAGACGAGTTATGGTCCAAGGCATTTGTTGTCTGTTACCTCCGAAGCGGTCTCCAACTTAACGAGCGGCGTAGCTTACACTCCAAGCGGGTGCTGGTCCAAAAATTTAAGTTTCACAGTGATCAAACCTCAAGGGTAGGCGCGAGGCGAGCCCCGCACTGGCAGTTTTCGGACATCAAGCACAGAAAAGATCTCCGCCATCATTCATTGGGCGAGTCCGTCCCGGCTAAAAAGTCAACGCGGAAGAATCCCCAAATGCCTGAAGATCGCGTCGAATCAAACGATCAACAATCTGCTGGAGCCGATGGCTCTCCAGAATTCGGCGAATTTCCCGACACAATACCTAACCCAAATACGCGAATAGTGTATGCGCGCGTGGTCAGGCAATTTTTGGAACGGTACCGATCTGAACGGATTGTTCTGGATCGTATTGAACCGAGCATAATCGCCACCTCCATCGAACAAATCGATGAGCGGTACGTTACACGGTCGACCGAGCCAACTCTGCGTGAGCACCTCAAAGGCATTTGGGAACTGTCTCTTGTTGTGCACCGTTCTATTCCCCGGTACGATGCTGGCTGCCTGCCTCGGCATGCGCGGCCCAAAGATGCATGGCGGCATACGCTCGCCACGGCCGCCAAGGTTCCGAAATTCGCACAAGTTCCGCCGGGCTCACCGGGAGCCCCCTATCGCTAACGGCATGTCTGAGTTCGAGATCATAAAAGGGAAATGCGTCCGGTTCCCCGAACGCCCTCATTGCAATATAATACGATTCTCGTTCTCCCATACCGCGAATAGCGCCCACGCGCGAAACGGTGTCTTCCAGGCTCTTTGACGTCTCGAATGCGAGCTTTCCTTCGACGACAGCGCGAGCCAGCGCTTTAGTTGCCCTAGCGCATCCGCCACGAATGCCGATGACCGAGAGGTCGGCTTCTGCCAGGTGCGCGGGTCGCGGAAACACGTGACTCAGTCCAACGACTGAGCTCTCGATCGGCGTTCCGAAAGTCCGCACCAGACCTGTAACGGCTGCGACCCTGTCTGGTGCGGGCAATTGGTGGTCGAGTATAGTGCGCACGGCGAATTCGAACCCGTCCCAAACTCCCGGCACTCGCAAGCCCGGCCGTGTCTCAAGAAGCGGTTTCAGCCGTGGATTGCACGACAGATGACTCGCAATCTGAAGCGGATCTGCGCCGACATCGAAGATCCGGCGCACGCGCTCGATCACCTGCAAAAGGAGTTCATGGCTCGCTAACTTGACCTCAACCCGTAACCGCGGTTCCGCATCGTCCGGTCTGATATCGATCTCGCCGGATTCGCCATTGACCTCGATCGTGCGCCGGTAGCAGTCTGCTTCGACTAGCTCCACGCCTGGCGTCGCCCTTGGCCTGAGGAAATTCATAAGTGCTTTCCAATCGAAGGGCGGACGGTACGCAACGAATAAAATGATGCTGCCCGGATGCCGTTGCGTTGTCGGCATGTCGTATTCGCGACGAAGTTCGGACGGAGACTGATCAAATGCAGCCCGCATCGCATGATTAAATTGTCGAATGCTTCTGAAACCTGAGTAGAACGCGATCTTGGTGACCGGAAGATCGGTCTGCTCGATCAGGCTCCTGGCGAAGTGGATCCGGTGGGTTCGCGCAACTCGCACGGGTGACGCTCCCAGGTGCTGGACAAACAACCGACGCAGATGGCGCGCACCTAGACCCACGTGTCCAGCGAGCCCCTCCACATCGTCTGAGTCGAGTCCGCCATTGAAGATGAGCTTCAGCGCACGCGAAACTACCGACGAAGTGCCCAACCATGCGGGCGTCCCCGGCGAGGTGTGGGGTCGGCATCGTCTGCAGGGGCGGAAACCAGCAGCCTCGGCGGACGCTGCCGACGGAAACCATCGCACATTCTCGGGCTTCCGGAGTGGCACAGGACAGACCGGTCGACAATAGATCCGGGTCGTGCGTACCCCCGCGAAGAATCGACCGTCGAAACGCGGATCGCGGCTGTGGATTGCCTGCCAACAAATTGTGGGGTCCAGCTCGGATGTTTCGTCGGAGGCGCCTTGTCTGATACGCCCGCGCGCCAGCGCGTCCGCCAATTCGGCGGCAACGGAGGAAACGGAATTCACTGCAACCCCAAGGTCAAGGGATTTAGATCTGGAGACAGCGGCCATGAAGGAACCTTACTCCAAGCAAACACGCTGTGGGAGGAATCAGGCTGGCAGTTTTCGGACATCATTTCGAGAGACAGAGCGCCGCTATCCCCGCTACCGAACCATCACGTCCGAAAATTGCCATTGTTGGGGAGGTCCCGTCCGCTATTTGCCGGTCCGCCTATGGGATTTCCGTCTATGCTTGGGAGCCGTGAACAACGGACCGAGAGAGAACTCGATTCTCGCGCACGGACGAAACGATTCCGAAAGGAGACCGGTGACAAAATGAAGCGTATTGACGCAGTGATCAAACCTCAGAAGCTCGACGAGGTTAAGGACGGCCTTGCGGCTGTGGGGATCACGGGACTGACGGTTTTTGAGGTTAGGGGCTTCGGCCGCCAAAAAGGCCACACGGAGCTATACCGCGGAACCGAGTACACCGTGGACTTTCTGCCCAAGGTCTTCATCAGCGTTCTCGTAGCTGAGGACCTCGTCGAACCAGTCGTCAAAGCGATCGCCGATAGTGCCCGCACCGGCAAAATCGGCGACGGCAAGATCATCGTTACCTCAGTCGACGATGTAATCCGCATTCGAACCGGCGAACGAGGCCGCGACGCAATTTGATTCTAATCGGAATTCAAAGGAGGCGCCCCTAGGCGCGGGCGCAATTGAGGAGGAGTTCAAAAATGTCCAGCGTTTCTTACCGACACCGACAAGGATTTATCAAGGTCATAATCGCGATCTTGCTTGCACAATGGCTCGCCGGCCCGGTGATCTTCGCCCGCGCCGACGAACCACAGCCGGACCCCGCCGGCATTGCGACCGGCGATAAAACCACTACCTTCGATGCCGGTGGCAATTCCTTTGTCGTTACTGAGCCGACCGATAAGACGGCCCCAGACTACGACAAAAACAAGAAAGCGTTCGACGAGTTCCAGGCTCAGGCAGCAAAAGAGCCGCTCGTGATGAAGCTCGCCGATAATCTGGGGCACCTACGGATCGCAACGAACTTTACGTGGACACTGCTAACAGGATACCTGGTGCTATTCATGCAAGCCGGGTTTGCGCTCCTTACTTGCGGATTGGTGCGTAAGAAGAACGCTGGCCACCTTATGATGCTGAATTTCGCTGCGTACGTCTTCGCCTTTCTTGCCTATTATGTGTGCGGGTTCGCGTTTCAATATGGTGGTGCTGCTCTCAACGCGGCGCCCGTGAATTTGGGCGGCACGCCCACACTGAATCACTTCCTTATCGGAAGCGGCCTGTGGGGCTTTCTGGGGGGCAAGGGCTTCTTCCTGAGCGGTCCAGCCTACGATTCAGGCGTCCTTTGCTTGACACTGTTTGAAGTCGTGTTCATGGAGACGGCCGGCTACATTATCGTGGGCGCCATCTGTGAGCGCATCACTTTCGGGGCGTTTCTGCTCTGCGAAATCTTCATGGGCGCCATCCTCTATCCCAGCTTCGGTTGTTGGGTCTGGGGTGGGGGATGGCTTTCCCAGTTAGGACAGACCATGAACCTTGCCCACGGTTACGTGGATTTCGCAGGATCGACCGTAGTCCACGGCGTCGGTGGCTTCTGCGCGATGGCGCTTGCCGTAATCCTCGGACCTCGCCTTGGCAAGTACGGGCCCGACGGGAAGCCGCGAGCATTCCCTGCGCACAACCTCGTTTATGTCGTAACGGGCACGTTCATCCTTCTATTCGGTTGGATGGGATTCAATCCTGGCTCAACCCTGGGCTCCAGCGACCTTCGGATCTCGGTAATCGCCGTCAATACCAATCTCGCCGCCGTTGCGGGCGCCGCGTCGGCAATGTTCCTTTGGTACTACCTGTTCGGCAAGCCGGACATCACGATGGCCTGCAACGGGATGCTTGCTGGACTAGTTGCGATCACCGCTCCTTGCGCCTTTGTGTCGCCAAACTCTGCCGTTGTCATCGGAATTTTGGCGGGTATACTTGTCGACGCCGGCGTACTATTCAACGAGCGCGTGATCAAGGTCGATGACCCGTGTGGCGCGATCTCCGTTCATGGATACTGTGGGTGGCTCGGAGCGGTGTGTGTCGGCATATTTGCCGACGGAACTTACGGCGCCGGATGGAATGGTGTCGGTGCGACATCGTACTTGGGCAAGGCAGGCCAAGGCGTTACCGGTCTAATGTATGGAGACTACCGGCAGTTCTTCACGCAAGTTGGCGGAGCCACGTTCATGGCAGTCTACATATTCGGCTTCACCTACTTGGTATTTTCGTTGGTCAATGCGGTCTCGCCGATGCGGGTCTCGAAAGAGGTCGAACTTGAAGGCCTCGATGTTCCCGAGTTCGGTATGCCGGCGTACCCCGAGGACGAAATTGTCAACGCTGACCCGGATGGCGCGTTGGCAAGAGCATAGCAACACACACCCAACAATCAGCACCTTTGTCGCGGCTCCTGCCACTGCGTAGGTATGGTGGTAGGAGCCTTTATCTTCGTCACTGCGAACGGCCCAAGAATCTCTATCGGGGCCGCGACCACGCGGTCGCACGCAAGGTCTCACCACGGTTCGCCTGGACATCGCTCAGACCCATGCGCGAAGCTCGCGATCGAACAGTAGGCATGCTGTTCGTCGTACCTAACCGCCCAACTGCAGCAATCCGGAGAACGAAGTAGATGGGCGACGCACTCAACCTTTTATCTCATCCCCAGGACGGTGCACCGCTTCAGGACGCGGGTGCCGTCTAATTCGGCACCCGAACTTGCGTATGGGCCGCGCTTTGCCGGATCACGTCCGAAACTTGCTATCCTTGCGCGCGATTACGTCCGAAACATGCCGGTCTGCGGATACTAAGTAGCTTAAATTAAACCCGTCAACGCCTGAAACCATTTCGTATGGGGTAACTTATGAATGTCAATCTTTATGTCAGCCGGCCCATTCGATCGTTAATAAAGTGTTTCCAAAGTGCACTCCAAACTGCCGAGCAGAGCGAGGCTCGTAAGGGTGCTCGATCCAACGGGATCGTGCGTCGAGTGGCGAGCGCGCTTACCGTCAAACCTCGGGGAGCTGTTTGGAATGACGTGTTGTCTATCCAGGATCTCTCTCTTGGACTTCACGTAGAATGGCTCGCCCGAGACGTTCATCCATGGGATCGGGATCTGCCGGAAAGGCGCCAAGCCGAGCTGTTCGCTCAGCAATGCCTCGAGGATGTGGATGCCGCGATCCCACGCCTGTTTGAACAACTGCCCGAAATTGACGTGCTTGAGATCGGAGTGCTGGAGCGCGGTTCAAAGACCAGAATTATTGCGGGCACCATCCATCGGAGCGATCTCGTCGCGCAACAAGGCTCGTCGTTGGGTATGAGGCTTAGAATGATTGGAATAAATTACCACCGCACCAATTTACGATTTGAGCCAATTCCGTGATTTTCAGTTTAGTTGAGCAAAATCAGCATGGTATCGGAACACCATCACGGATTGGCGCGCGTGAGCCAGCAGGCGCGGCTCGTTTCGCTGGCTCAACAATTTCAGTTCCACAGTCGATCAAAGCTCGACGGTAGACGCAGGGCCCAACCATTACTGGCAATTTTCGGACGTGAATGCAGTGGCTGAGCGCCTACCGGAAGCTCCATTCCCAACAGAACTCCGCGGTAATCCGGGCGCTTATTGCGCTCCTCGAATCGCGGATTGTTTCAGAATGCAAACCAGGCTTTCGATTTGAAAGATGCGATTGCTATCGCTGATTGGCGACCCGTTCCCACGACGGACTGGGTTTGGCAAACTCGAGAGCTATTCAATCAACACCAGCAAAGTGACGAAGATGCCTAGATCAACGAGTTCCTTGAGATTCGACGCGGAAGGAGGGGCTCCCCTCGACGATGGCGGCGCGCGAAAATCTGTCCAGGAAACGGACCTCCAATTTGAACCGAATGATGGCCACCCAAACTCGATAAGAAGGCCGGGCGAGGGACCTGCCCTCCAGGAGCTTTTGCGATGGCTAGTCAGATCGCTTGCGGTTTTGGCGGTTTTGACCAGCGTTGCCCTCCTGTGTGTTGGCGCAACGCCACTATTGACTTCCCTGCCGACGTACCTGGCGAAGGAGGCTTCCCGCGGCTGGGCCTTGGTCAAGAATCTGCCGCTCCCGGCGCTCCCGCTGTTGCTCGCGGGTTCTTCGTACGTAGTGTTGCAAGCGATACTCCAGCCGCAGCCCTTGGAACTGCTGAAACGCTTGATGCTCGGCATAGCGTTTCTCTTATGGGGGGTCGTGCAACTCATGCCTGCCAGCAATCTCGCGGCTGAGTTGGGGAACGTGGTTATTGCGCTCTACGTCTTCGATCTTGGGCTAATGATATGGACTGACCTTCAAAAGAATCAGCCGCGTGTTCGCTGATTCAGGAATGTCTCATCCTGGGCGTGCTCCGGCTCTATCCTAATCTGGCCTCGGAGCGGCGGCTCTTTGAGACGGACCGGTAATGATCGGTCCGGTGATCCGGGGATGTTTCGGCCTCAGGTGAGTTTGCCCAGGCGGCAAGCTTGAACTTGGCCACTCGAAGCATCGGATGCGAAGATCACGAAGTCTCCGAGGGAGTCATCGCGGACGGCCATCTCTCCGCAGGGGCAATAATATACTGACGAGCGCCCTCCATTTCGTTGGATTTTGAAGATCGTTTGTAGAAACCGGTGACCGCTGTACGTGATGGCGTTGCCGCGGAAATCGGTGGCCGAAAACTGAATCCCGAGTCCGCATAAAAATCTGATCACTGCGATATGCCGCGCTCTTACCTGTGGCATAAAGACTCCTCGACTTCCTCAGGTCATCGGGCTCTCGCACCCAAAGGACTTTCCTTCAGTCGATTGCGGGCTTGGAAGGCCTGCGGCTTCAAACTTGTGAAAGCGCGTCCGCTTGTTGCGCACTGAGCCACGTCCGCAGCCCACAAGTATATCGCTGCATAGCCTCGCCACGGGCGCCAATTTTCCGCGAGCTTCAGAAAGTTACTTTCGGGCGGCGGCGTTCGACCAATGGTCTGTACCCGCCGAAGTCCCAGATCGCCGGAGGGAAATGCATCGGGCTCTCCAAACGCCCGCATGGCGATGTAGTTTGCACGCCGACGCCCCATTCCAGGTATTGCGCAGAGTCGCGAGATAATGTCGTCCAGGCCTTTACATGCGTCCGGGTTGAGCTTTCCCTCACAAGTAGTCCGCGCCAATGCTCTAAGTGTTTCTACACGAACAGGCGGTATGCCAAGGCCTGACAGGTTAGCTCCGGCCAGGACCTCCGGTCTTGGAAACAGATGCGTCAGACCGGGGACCGTGGTCTTGATCGGCCTTCCGAAAGTTCGCACGAGCCGCGCGATGACCGACTTGGCGTCCACAAACGTTAGCTGCTGACCCAGCACTGCGCGGACTGCAAGCTCAAAGGCGTCCCAAACGCCCGGCACCCGCAGACCCGGTCGCGTCCGGAGCATCTCGCCGAGCCTCGATTCTTGAGCCAAGTGATTCGCAATCTGCATCGGGTCCGCGCCGAGATCGAATATCCGTCGCACCCGTTCAACCACCAGCATGAGCTGTTCGTAGCTCGGCAACTTTACTCGCACGCGGAGAAGCGGTTCATCCGGTTCAGGTCTTACTTCGATCTCGCCGGCCTGACCATCGACCTCGATCGTCCGCCGATAACAATCCTTCTCGATAACTTCCACTCCCGGCGTTGCGCGAGCCTTCAGGAAGTCAATGAGGGTGTGCCAATCGAAGGGTGGACGATAGGGCAAATGGAGAGCGATACCGCCCCCTGGAGGCGATGTCGTCGTCCCGGAGCGAAGCTTTCTGAGTTCCGAGGGCGACATGTCGAACGTCGTTCGCATCGCATGATTAAATTGTCGAATGCTGTTGAACCCGGAGTAGGAAGCGATCTTGGTGATCGGGAGGTCAGTCTGGTCGAGAAGGTTTCGCGCAAAGTGGACGCGCCGCGTGCTCGCGATTCTTACGGGTGACGCCCCCAGATGCTGGAGGAACAACCGACGGACGTGACGAGAGCCGAGGCCCAAGCGCTCGGCCAGTACGTCAACATTCCCGCTATCGAGCGCACCGTCGGAGATCAGTCTGAGCGCGCGGGAAACCACCGCCGCGGTTCCCAGCCACGCCGGTGTACCGGGCGAGGTGTGCGGGCGACATCGGCGGCAAGGCCGGAAACCGGCCGCTTCGGCGGATGCGGCTGACGGATACCATCGAACGTTGGCCGGCTTTCTCAATGGCACCGGACAAATCGGACGGCAATACACTCCGGTGGTGATGACGCCGGCGAAGAAGCGACCGTCGAAGCGGCGATCACGGCTGTAAATCGCTTGCCAGCAGATGCTCGGATCGAGCTCCGGCTGGGCGCCAAGCAGGTTTGCCTTGCCGTTAAACGCGGTGACACCGTCGTGCGTGCTACAGTCTGCCACCACGCGTTCCCAAAGGTGATCCTTACCGGCAGATCGATTATCCGCGCGCATCTGACCGCCTCAACTGGATTGCTTATACCATAAAATCCCCGCGGGCCTGAGCCGAACCACTGATCATCGCTGAAACACGACCCGTCGACGACGCATTTGCTGGCGCGGAGGCTGGAACAGAAAATCGCGCTGCTCCGCGGTGTCTGTAAGTGTGCGTTTGGATTCCCTTGACGAGGAAACCGATAGGTTCACCAGATCGCGGAATAGAGGTCCAGCCGGTCCGGTTGACGGGCGAATTGACAGCCCCGGCACGTCGTTCACAGACGACCCCAGCCAAACCGACGCATGAGTTGCCGGCTGGAATGCGTACGCCCAACTCCTCGACCAAACAGTTTCGTAAGAGAGCGCGCGCCAGGCGGTGACCCCTACGCGCTGACGAACGCGGGACCGCCGGCGGGAACCGGATCCGGTGCACCTGCGGGATAATGGTTGCGGCGCTTGAAGGTACCCATATCGTTGAAGTTGACGCCGTATTTTTGCATGGTCGGATAGCATTCCTTCCGGATCAGGTGGCGGAGGTAAAACGGCTGCCCGACGACGATATGGTGGATGCTGTGAGTCATGCCGAAACCAAAGCAAAACAACTGGAATGGCAGCATGTACCATTTGTTAACGACCTGCGTTTCAGTCAGCAAGCCGTTGACGCCGCCGAAATAGTGCATCGTGGACGATGTGAACTGAAGGCAAAAGACCCGCAAGACGGCGGGCACCACGCACAGAACCATCAGCAAATTGAGGAAATGCACGTCCAGATACCGAAACGGCTGCACATTGGGGTTCATCCACAGCGCTGCGTGAGCCGCCAGCCAGGTCACCCAGATGGCGGAGAAGATCGGGTGCATCGGCAGCATCGAGCCGACCATGACCCAGGGACGAAAGGCCTTGGAGTTGCGCCGCAAAATCGGAAACAGGCGCCAGGCGAACAGCGGGTCGGCCATGATCAGAAAGCGCAGTGGGCGGTAGGGATAGCCATTGCCGATCAACTGCTCCTCGATGTCCTCAGGCTGTCCCGAATTGCGATGGTGGTGCAGGTGGATGGTCTTGCGGATCCAGGGATTGGGAGTATTGGGCCGTAGCAACCACACCATCGCGAAAATCAAGTGGCGCATCCACGGGCGGTTCTTGAAGTAGAGCGCGTGGATCGTGTCGTGCTCGATCTCGTGCGCAATCGACGCGAAAAGGGCAAGCAACGGCACGCAAATCCAGGCCGAAATACGACCGCGGACGTAAAGCAACGCCCCGAATCCGGTGCCGGCCACAACCGCCAGCAGGATGATAAGGCCGATCGCCGACTGGTACTTGAGCCATGGATGGCGCTGGACAAAACCGGTGCCGGCATGCCGGATTGCGCGTCTAACCTTCAGTTCGGCTGCGGTCTGCCGCGTCGCAACGCGGCCGGGGTCCGCAAGTTTTTTTTTCGCTCGTATTACACCCATCACCCCGGCACTGTGGTTGGCTATCGCCGTCCCTCCTGTTCGTTTAAAAAGGCCCTTGCCAGGTTCGCGCGTCACTATACTAGGGATCAACCGTTGTGCGCTATACCGTGCGCGACCACTAGCAGGCTGCGGAAAAAAGGATTTCCGCTTTTTCACAGCCTGCTCCCTCACTCTTATCTCTCCCAGAGGGAGAGAAGATGTAGGAATGAAGGCGTCTTTCATGCAGGGGTGCGGAAGCACCAAACGTTGAACTACCCACAAAAATTCCTTTTTTTCGCACCCTTCTAGGGATTGGCGAGTTTGGCGCCGTTGTGACCCAGTTGGTCGAAGTCCAAGCCGGCGAAGGGAGCTTCACGGCCAGCAATTTCGGCGAATATCCGCTGCGCGGTCTGCGGCCGTTCAACTCCGTCCAACACCATTCCCAAATCGGTGAGCACCTCGATTGCGGACTTGGCCTCGCCTGGTGGATCAAACGCGCGGTGGAGCCGCTGAACCACGCCCTGGAAGTTGGTGAAGGTGCCGTCCAGCTCCGGATACGCCGCGATCGGAATCACCTGGTTGGCCATCTGGGCGGTCTCGCTCGCGTCGGTATCCAATAAAATCAGGTAGTCCAGCGCGCCGAAGCGTTTGACGAACTCGGCCTCGCCCAACGCGCGGCAGGCGTCGGCGCGCAGCGCGATCAGGGTTTTGAGCTGACCCGACGCGACCGCCGGCGCCAGTGCGTCCAGCCCGTCGAGCCCAACCCCCAGCGCCATCAGGCCGGCGGTATTGGGATTCTTGTTGGCGCGGAGCAAAAGATCATCGTCGCCGCTAAGGCCCGGCGGCGTATAGCTCATCCCGCCGATCTGGTCGGAACCGATCACGTCCTTGATGAAGCTCTTGAGCGCGAAGATTTCCTCGTTGGTCGCATGCGCGTCGATCAAAGCGCCGATCGAACCCCCGCCGTGGGTTTCTCCGCAATGGCGGATCGCGTCGGCGGCGCGGCGGATCGCTGATGCAAACCCTTCCGGCATCATGCGATCGCCGGACTGATAAAGGGGGCTGGTGATACGGGTTTCGGTCTGCATCCGCTTGAAGCTGTGACGCCCCTCATCGCACATCCAGTAACCATTGACCAGCGGGTTGTGGCGCGGCTTGTAGCGAAAAATCTTGCCGTGGTTCTCGTAGATGTCGATCGAGCATCCGCGCTCGCAGCCGGCGCATACCGACGGCGTGCGATGCAGGTACCACACGCGCATGCGGAAGCGGAAATCCTTTTCGGTCAGCGCGCCGACGGGGCAGATGTCGATGACGTTGCCGGCGTAGTTGTTGTCAACCTTGCGCCCGGGAAAGATGTCGATGCGGTTGTGGTCGCCGCGCTCGAAGAACGCCAGTTCGCTGGTCTTGGTGACTTCATCGAAGAAGCGCGTGCAACGCCCGCATAACACGCAGCGCTCCTGATCGAGCATCACCTCCGAGCCGATATCGATGGCCTTGCCCTTCTTGACCTTCTTGGGCAGCGGAAAGCGCGACTCCTGGCGGTCGTAGTCCATGTAGTAGTCCTGGAGCTTGCACTCGCCCGCCTGATCGCACACCGGACAATCGATCGGATGGTTGATCAGCAGGAACTCGAGCACCGCACGCTGCGCCGCCTTGGCTTTATCACTGTTGGTATGAACCACCATCCCCTCAGTGACCTTGGTATTACACGCGATTTGCAGCTTGGGCGCTTTCTCGATTTCAACCAGGCACATCCGGCAGTTGCCGACCACGGTGAGCGCCGGATGGTAACAGTAATGCGGGATCTCCATCCCAAGCATGTCGGCCGCCTGGATTACGTTAATCCCTTCGGGAGCGTCGAGTTCTTTGCCGTTGATGGTGACCTTGGGCATGTGATGGCTCGCTACAATCAGGCGGGCCTCAGGCCCGCGAGGACATGAATGTGTGGTGTATTGGTCATGCGCCGGCGCGATGCGTCAGGACGCCGCCGCCAGCGGGCGCGATTCCCGGGCGCGAAAAGGACAACGCTTTTGTTTAACGTGCTCGATGAATTCGTCCTTATACTTGGGGACGAAGCTCTTGACCGGCATCGAGAGGCTGTCGGCCAGCACGCAGATGGTATTGCCCTCCATGTTGGAGGCGACACTGATGAGCCGATCGAGATCGGCCATGTTTCCGCGTCCCGCCTCCAAATCGGTGAGCATCTTTTCGATCCATCCGGTGCCCTCGCGGCAGGGCGTGCATTGGCCGCAAGACTCATGATGGTAGAAGTGCGCGATGGTCCGCAGCGCCCCGACCATGCAGGTGTCCTCGTTCATCACCATCACGCCCGCGGTGCCCATCAAGCGAGCCGGCTGCCCGCACCGAGTCGAAATCCATGTTGACCTTCACCGCTTCTTCGGCGGTGAAGACCGGAAATGACGAACCGCCAGGGATGACGCCCTTGAGTTTGCGGTCGTTGTAGATTCCTCCGCCGACGTCGTAAATGAGGTCCTTGAGTGGAAACCCCATCGGCAGTTCATAAAGCCCCGGCTTGTTGATGTGGCCGGAGAGGCAAAACAGCTTGGGACCAGGACTCTTTTCGGGACCGATCGCCTTGTACCAGTCAGCTCCGCGCTTGATGATCCACGGCACATTGCTCAGCGTCTCGACGTTATTGACCACGGTGGGACAGCCGAAGGCGCCCTGAATGGCGGGAAACGGCGGACGGTTGCGTGGATAGGCGCGCTTGCCTTCGAGCGATTCCAGCAGCCCGGTCTCCTCGCCGCAGATATATGCGCCGGCTCCCCGATGCGTGTGGATCTCGACGCCGAAGCCCGAGCCCATCACGTCCGCACCGATATAGCCCTTGGCGCGAGCCTGCGCCAGCGCGGCGTCGAAAATCTCCTTTTGCAGCGCGAACTCGCCGCGAAAATAGACGTAACAGGTGTGCGCGTTGACCGCGCGGCAGGAGATCAGAATCCCCTCGATGATCCCGTGCGGGTCATGTTCGAGCTGGTAGCGGTTGGCAAACGTCCCCGGCTCGCTCTCGTCGGCGTTGCAGCAGACATAGACCGGCTTTTCCGATTGTTTGGGAATGAAGCTCCATTTCATCCCGGTGGGGAACGCCGCGCCACCGCGCCCGCGTAAGTTGGAGTTCTTGACGACGTCGATGATCTCCTCGGGCTTCATCTCGAAGAACGCCTTGCGCGCGCCCTGGTAGCCGTCGTTGGCGAGATAGACGTCGAGGTCGCGGAGCTTGGGGATATCCAACCAGCGCATCAGAATTCGTTCCATATTCGGGGACCTTCCAGGCGCCTCTCAGGGACGGTTGGGAATCTCGTCGGCGTCCATCCGGTTCAGGAGTTTTTGCTTCTGCCCCTGGATCTTGCGTTGCAGCGCCATCAATCCGTCCAGCACGCCCTCGGGACGCGGTGGGCATCCCGGCACGTAAACGTCAACCGGAACGATCCGGTCGATTCCGGGAAGCGTGGAGTAGTTGTCGTAAAAACCCCCGGTCGATGCGCACGCGCCGAACGCCATCACCCACTTCGGTTCGGCCATCTGGTCGTACACCCGGCGCAGGATCGGCCCCTGGCGCACCGTGACGGTTCCTATAACCATCAGCAGGTCGGCCTGGCGCGGGGTAAAGCGCGGGAGCAGCGCGCCGAAGCGATCGATATCGTAAGGCGTGGTGGACAACACCATGTATTCCATGGCGCAGCATGCGGTCGCGAATGGATACGGAAAAATCGAGAATTTGCGGGCCCACGCCACCGCCTTGTCCAGGCGGGTCAGGATGGCGGTATCGCCCAGCATGATCTCGTCACCTTTGCTGATTGCGGAAACTTGATTTACGTTTGCCATACGGCACCCCGGCCCCGGCTTAGGGGCCCTGCTTCAGAACCTAGCAAGCGGCTGACGAGCGGGTCAATTGCTCATCCAGACGGCGCGGAGAAATAAGCGCTCTTAATGGGTCAGTGGTTGTGCGCCGGCGCGCCGGATGGGCCGGCCTTTTGTCCCTTTGGCTGAGGGCTTGCGCCGGCGTGATCATGCTGGTGCGCGGCTTTGGGTCCGTGGTCGTGAGCGGCCGCGGCCTTGCCCGGCTGACCGGCCCCGGCGGCCTGGTGACGGCGCGGATTGTGGTTGTGGGCATGCATGGGAGGAGCCGGAGGCGGGGGCGGCGGCAGTCCGCGCTTCTTGCGCAACTCCTCGCGCGCGCCCTTTTTATCGTCGTACTCGCCGCCGCGCCCATGCGCATACGCAACCGCACGCTCAGCCGTCGGCTGGTCCATGTGACAAAGCAGTGGGATATGCGGATAACGCAAGCAGATCGGCGGCGCCTTGGTCCCCGGCGTCGTAGTGGCAGTGTTGGCTTCGGGCTGCGGACCGGCACCCGACGCGATCGCAAACGTCGATACGACCCGCGGGCTCATCCGCCCGCAACTCGGACAAGCATGTCCGACACTTCCTTCACTGACCGGAACGAGGTCTTCGAAAGTGATTTCGCAGGCGAGGCATTCCCATTCATAAAGCGGCATCGTTACACTCCGGGATCTTTTACTACCGGGATCATTCTATAGGAGCGGGCGCGTGGGGGAACTCCGCCCAATCTTCGGGATCGTGGCTGATTATAAGCGTCGCCTCTTGCAGGTCGCGGATCGCCTTGAGCCGGCGCAGCGACGCCACCGCCTGATCGGGGTCCACGTCACCCGGCATCGTGATTTCACCCTCCAGCGCCGCCCGCAGATGCGTCGTGTCTCCGGTCAGCACCACCTTGCGATTGGGCAGCCGTACGAACAGCGAGCATTCACCTGGCGTGTGGCCGGGCGTCTTGAGCATCTGGATGGCGCCGTCGCCGAACAGATCGAAATCGCCGTCGAGTTCGAGCCAGTTGAAATTGCGGGTCGGAAGCAGGTCCTCGATCTTCAAGATCAAGCGATGCTCCGGGATCGGCCACCAGGCGTAGTTCAGCTCGTGCGCCATGATCAGGAAGCGGGCGTGTGGAAACAGGTAAAGCCCGCCGGCGTGGTCCAGATGCAGATGCGAGACCACCACGTATTTGACGTCTTCGATTTTGTACCCGAGCGCGCGAATTTGCGCGTCAACGGTGAGGTCGCGGGAGAAATTGAGCCGCACCATCCGGGCGAATTCACCCAGATACTGTTCGCGATTGTCGATCATCTGCGGCGAGCATCCGGTATCGAACAGCACCAGGCCCTTGGGATGCTCGATCAGATAGGACGGGACCGGCATCGCGAAGGTCTCCAGCGATCCGCCATGCATCATGGCGGCCGCGGTGGCAATGAACTCGGCGCCCGGCAGCGCCCACATCCGCTTCGCTTTGCCTTCAGCCATTTCCGTTCCTCATCGCCAAATGTGGCCGCGTTCTGGCCAATGGGTAGCTCAGTTTCGTAGGGCTTTTCAACCGGCTCTTTTTGCCCTTGACCGTTGACGGGGCCGACCGCCTTGCGGTTAGATTCAGCCAAACGGAACTTTTGTTCAGAAGCACGCACCGCGCGCGACGCAAATTTACGGCAATATCAGACGGAGGAAATACGATGGAACTTCAAGGCCAGGTGGCGGTGATCACGGGCGGCGCCAGCGGTATCGGCCGGGCGATAGCGCTGCGCTATGCGCAGGCCGGCGCCAATGTCGCGATTGGGGATTTAAACGCCGCGGGCGCCGAAGAGACCGCCGCCATGGTGCGCAAGGCCGGCGCCCAGGCGATCGCCAGGACTACCGACGTCTCCAACTACGATCAGGTGCAGGCGCTGATTGCCGAGGCCGTCAAGACTTTCGGCAAGATCGAAATCATGGTCAACAACGCCGGTATCGCGCGGATCGCGCCGTTCCTGGAGATGCCCAAGGACGACTTTGAAGCGGTACTGAAGGTGCATCTGTTCGGCGCTTTCTACTGCTCGCAAGTGGCGGCGCGGGAGATGGTCAAGCGCAAGTACGGACGGATCATCACGATGGCCTCGATCACGGCTATTCAGGGACCCGCCGGCAACAACACGCCGTATGGCGCCGCCAAAACCAGCTTGCTCGGTCTCACCCGCGGCATGGCCCTTGACCTCGCTCAATATAATATTACCGTCAACGCGATCGCTCCCGGTCCCACCGACACGCCGATGCTCCGCGGGGGCGCGCCGTCCGTCCCGCCCGAGCGCTCGCATCACGTTCCGATGGAGCGGCTCGGCGCGGTCGAGGATATTGCCAACGCGGCGTGGTTCTTTGCATTGCCGTCATCGGGCTACGTGACCGGGACGGTGCTGCCGGTTGACGGCGGCGCGCTCGCCGGCGGCTGCTACATGGTCGAATATCATCGAAATCGCGCGCAGGCGAAAAAGTAGATCAACCGCAAACTTTCCGCCGCGCTTGGTGGCGTCAACTATCAATTACTATTGTTCAGTGGAGCGGGCGTCCCTGCCCGCCTCTCGTCGGAGGTGACTAAAATGGAACTACAAAATCAGGTGGCCGTTGTAACTGGATCGGGCAGTGGAATCGGCAAGGCAATCGCGCTGCGCTACGCGCAGGCGGGCGCCAACGTCGCCGTCGCCGACATCAATAATGAATCAGCGCAGGCCACTGCGGCCGAGATTCAGCGCATGGGGCGCAAGGCCATCGCACAGACCACCGATGTCGCGGACTACGACGCAGTGCAGGCCCTGATCGCCGCGGCGATGAAGGCCTTCGGCCAGATCGACATCCTGGTCAGCAACGCGGGCATCGGCGGCGGCGGTCCGCTGATCGAATTGTCGAAGGAGGTATTCGAGCGGGTGGTCCGGGTGCATCTGTTCGGCGCCTTCTATACCTGTCAGGCGGCGGCGCGCGAGATGGCCAAGCGCAAGTACGGCCGCATCATTTGCATGTCGTCGATCACCGGACTGCAAGGGCCAATCGGCACCAACACACCATACGGCGCGGCCAAAACCGGGATCATCGGACTGGTGCGCGGGATGGCGATGGACCTCGCGCAATACAACATCACCGTTAACGCAATCGCGCCGGGACCGACCGACACCCCGATGCTGCGGGCGGGGTCGCCGGATATGTCGCTGCGCTCGCATCACGTGCCGCTGGGCCGGGTGGGCGACGTCGCCGACATCGCCAACGCGGCGTGGTTCTTTGCCCTGCCGGCATCAGGGTACGTGACCGGCACCGTGCTGCCCGTCGACGGCGGCGCCATCGCCGGCGGCTGCTACATGGTCGAGTACCATCGCAACCGCAGCCAGGCAAAGTGAGGGTATCGGAGTAGCCTGATTCTTCGATTGAGGACAGGTTTTTCAAACCGTGTCGACAGGTCCAAAAACTGCCTGCGAGTAATGGCTTCGAGGGACGGCCTTTCCAGGCTGTCTCTTGAGTTTCTAAAAATTCCTCGAAGGGACTGAGCCGTGGCTGCGCGGTCCGCGGAAATGGTGGCAGAAAAAAGGATATGTTTTGAGGTGGGACAGGCTGGCTACTACCGAAGCTAGCCTGTCATCCTCTTTTCCGAGACCTTGGGAAGAAAAAAACCACAGGCTGGAAGCCTGTGCCACGGAAAAAGGCCGGACCAGAGCCATCCCTTCTAGATGGCCGAGATGGCTTCGTGGCACAGGCTTCCAGCCTGTGGTTTTGGAGTTTCTACATTCCTGCGGCGAAGCGGCGGGCAGGGACAGCGTTACCAGGCCGTCATCCCCAATTTGCGGCCGGCGGCCCGCTTCACCCAACGCGCAGCACGCCGGCGCCTTTTAGCTCGTCGTGCTTGAGCATCTGCAGGGCCTGATTGGCCTGGTCGAGGCCGAAGGCCGTCGTGCTGGTGCGGATTGGGACCTTTCCTGCCAGTTCCAGCAATTCCTCGCCGTCGATGCGGGTATTGGCGGTAACGCTGCGCAACTCCTTTTCGTGGAACAGATGGCGCTCATAGTCGAGCGTCGGGATCGGACTTAAATAGATGCCGGCCACGGCCAGGATGGCGCCCTGATCGAGCGCCTCCAGGGCAGGCGGCACGAGGTCGCCGGCGGGTGCGAACAGGATTGCCGAATCCAATGGTGCGGGCGGCGGTTCATGAGCCGTCCCAACCCAGTCCGCGCCCATTTCCTTGGCAAACTCGCGATGCTTGCCGCCGCGCGTCATGACGAACACCTTGCATCCCCAATACTTCGCGACTTGCAGCGCGATATGCGCCGAGCCGCCAAATCCATAAAGCCCGACTGTCGAATTCGGCCTGACCCCGGCCCGCTTCATCGCGCGGTAGCCGATGATCCCCGCGCATAGCAGCGGCGCGGTTTCCTCATCGCCCAGCCCTTGCGGCAGGCGGTACGCAAAATCCTCACGCACCACCGCATACTCCGCGTATCCGCCGTCGTGATCCCATCCGGTGAAGCGGGCATTGGGACAGAGGTTTTCGTTGCCGCGCTGGCAATAGACGCAGATGCCGCAGGTCTCGCGCAGCCACGCAACGCCGATCCGCTCGCCGGTCTTGAAGCGATTGGCGCCGGGACCGCATCGCTCCACCACACCGACGACCTCATGGCCGGGAACGATGCGCGGATGGCGCGGCGGCAGATCGCCCTCGCTGACATGCAGGTCGGTGCGGCATACACCGCATACCATCACGCGCAAAAGCACCTCGCCCTGAGCGGGCTCGGGCATATCGAGGTCGATGAGCCTGAGCGGATTGGTCTCGATTGGTGCGGGAGTGAAAATCGCTGCGGCCTTCATGGAAACAGACTATACCATTTTGGGTGAGTGCCTCGCTCGCGGCGTACTGGTCGTGCCAAGGCCGCGTTTGCTACTACCATCTGACAAATGCCGTAACGGAGGTATTCGCCGATGGCACTGTGGAAGCCCGACCCCAGTTTCTATCCGTCAGCGCGGTTGGCCGGTCAGGCGCCGGCTGAACGGCTGGCCTATGTCGTCACCTTCGATCCGCAAACGGCGCTGGGGCATTCCAAAACTGGCAAGCCGGATTCGTTGGCCGTCATCGACGTGGATCCGTCCTCGGCCAGTCGCGGCAAAATCGTGGGGCGGCTCGAACTGGGCGTCGGCAACGAGCTGCATCATTTCGGATGGAACGCGTGCAGCGCCGCGCTCTGTCCCTACGCGCCGCATCCGCACGTGGAGCGCCGCTATTTCATCATCCCCGGCTTGCGCTCCTCGCGCATCTTCATCGTGGACACCAAGCCCGACCCGCGCCATCCAACCCTGGTCCGCACCATCGAACCCGAAGAAGTGGCGGCCCGCACCGGCTACAGCCGTCCGCACACCGTGCATTGCGGTCCCGACGCCATCTACATGAACGCTTTGGGCGCGCCCAACGGCGAGGGGCCGGGGGGAATCTTTCTGCTCGACCACGACAGCTTCGACGTCCTGGGCCGCTGGGAGGTCGATCGCGGACCGCAGTATCTGGCTTACGATTTCTGGTGGCATCTGGGTTACGACGTGGCGATTACCAGCGAATGGGGCACGCCCAGCATGGTCGAGAACGGCGTGAATCCCGACCTGCTGCTGGCCGGACGTTATGGCCACGCGATCCATATCTGGGACCTGCGCAAGCGGCGCCATCTGCAGACCCTGGACCTCGGCGCGGAGCAGCAGATGGTGCTGGAGCTGCGGCCCTCGCACGATCCGACCAAGACCTACGGGTTCGTCGGTGTGGTGGTATCGACCAAGGATCTGTCGGCGTCGATATGGACCTGGTACCGGGACGAAAAGGGCTGGCAGATCCGCAAGGTAATCGAGGTCCCGGCCGAACCGACCGACCCCGCCCTGCTGCCGCCCGCGCTCAAGCCGTTCAAGGCGGTGCCGCCGCTGATCACTGACATCAACCTGAGTCTGGACGATCGCTTCCTCTACGTTTCGTGCTGGGGCACGGGCGAGTTCCAGCAGTATGACGTGAGCGATCCGTTCAAGCCCAAGCTGACCGGGTCGGTGCGCCTGGGCGGCATCACGTCACGCGCGCCCCATCCCAAGGCCGGTCCGCTCAACGGCGGTGCGCAGATGGTGGAACTGAGCCGCGACGGCCGCCGGGTCTATCTGACCAACTCGCTGTATTCGGCGTGGGACGCGCAGTTCTATCCCGAGGGGCTGCGCGGATGGCTGACGAAGATTGACGCGGACCCCAACGGCGGCCTGAGCATTGATAAGGACTTCTTTGTCGGATTCGAGGGCGAGCGGCCCCATCAGGTGCGCCTGGAGGGCGGCGACGCCTCTTCCGACTCCTACTGCTATCCATGACCGTGAGCTGGCCGTGGCTGGCCGTGGTGGCGATGGGCGCCTACCACGGCCTCAACCCGGCGATGGGGTGGCTGTTCGCCGTCTCGCTCGGTCTGCAGGAGCGCAGCCGCAAGAAAGTCCTGACGGCGCTGGTGCCGATTGCCGGCGGGCATCTGGTTTCGATCGCCCTGGTTGTCGCCTTGCTCGCCTGGGGCGCGCTGACCATCAATCCGAGGTTCTTTCAGCTTATAGGTGGAAGCGCGCTCTTGCTCTTCGGAGGCTTCCGGCTGTTTTCATCGCGATTGCATTATCGCTGGGTCGGGATGCGGGTCAGCTCGTGGGACCTGGTCGTATGGTCATTCCTGATGGCGTCGGCCGATGGCGCCGGACTGATGCTGTTTCCAGTGCTCATCAACCTCCCGGTTTGCACCACGATTGCCGCAACCGCAAGGTCCGGCAGCCCTGCCGCAAACGGCCTGGACTTGGCGATGGCTAGAACCGCGCTCTGGGTCGTGACGCTGCACACCGCCGCGATGCTCGCCGTGATGGGTCCGGTCGCAATCGCAGTCTATGACTGGATCGGACTCGGCATCCTGCGCAAGGCGTGGATCAACGTCGACAAGCTATGGGCCGCCACACTGATGGGCAGCGGATTGATCGTGCTGGTGATCTGAAGGCAGCTCACATTTTGATCCCCGACTCCGACCTGCGTAGGCTGATACATCATGGACCACGCCGCGCTTCAGACCTTCGTCAACCAGCGCTGGGATCAGGCCATTGTTCCCACGCTGATGGATTACATCCGCATCCCCAACAAGTCGCCGGCCTTTGATCCGGAGTGGCAGGCCCATGGTCTGATCGATCAGGTGGTCGAGCGCTTCCATCAATGGGCGCTGGGCCATCCGCTAATCGGCATGACTATCGAGGTGATCAGACTTAAAGGCCGCACCCCGTTGCTGCTAATCGACGTGCCTGGCCAAGGGCGATGATTGCGTCCTGATGTATGGGCATCTGGACAAGCAGCCGGAAATGAGCGGATGGAGCGAGGGACTGGGACCGTGGGAGCCGGTAATCCAGCGGCGACCGGCCTATATGGTCGCGGCGCGGCGGATGACGGCTATGCGATGTTCGCGGGTCTCAGCGCGATCGGCGCGTTGCAGTCGCAAGGGCCTGCCACATGCGCGATGCGTGATGCTGATCGAGGCCTGCGAAGAGAGCGGCAGCTTCGACTCTGCCGCACATCATCGATCACCTCGGCGATCGCATCGGCAAACCCAGCCTGGTGATCGCGCTCGACTCGGGCTGCGGCAATTACGATCAGCTCTGGTGCACGACCTCGCTGCGCGGCTTGGCGGGGGGCACTTTGCGCGTCGCTGTGCTGACCGAAGGCGTGCATTCGGGCGATGCCAGCGGAATCGTGCCGTCGAGCTTCCGTATCGCGCGGATGCTGCTCAGCCGAATCGAGAATGAGCAGACCGGGGAGATCCTTTCGCCGGCCTTCCACGCAACGATCCCGCCGGCGCGGCTGAAACAAGCCGGCGCGGCGGCCGCCGTGCTGGGCGCATCGATCCACAACAAGTTCCCGTTTACCACGGGCGGCGGTCCGGTGAGCGGTGCCCTGACCGAATTGATCCTCAACCGCACCTGGCGCCCGGCCCTGGCGATAATCGGCGCGCATGGCCTGCCGCCGGCCGCTAACGCCGGCAACGTGCTGCGTCCCGCAACCGAACTCAAGCTCTCGCTGCGGCTGCCGCCGACCTGCGACGCCCAAGCCGCGGTCGTGCAACTCAAGGCGATATTGGAGCGCGACCCGCCTTACGGGGCCGAAGTGAGCTTCGAGCCAAACTGGGGTTCCAGCGGATGGGACGCGCCCGAGCTCGCGCCCTGGCTGGAGCAATCGCTGGATACTGCTTCACGCGCGTATTTCGGCCAACCGGCGGCCTACATGGGCGAGGGCGGCACGATCCCGTTCATGGGGATGCTCGGCGAACGCTTTCCGCAGGCCCAGTTCCTCATCACCGGAGTGCTGGGTCCGAACTCCAACGCTCACGGCCCCAATGAGTTTCTGCATATCCCCACGGGCAAGCGCCTGACCTGCTGCGTGGCCCAGGTGTTGGCCGACCATTTCCGCGCGGCCGCGTGATATTCCGGTGACGGCTGAAAATGCCGACTCACTCACGGCCGCCGGATGACAACAACCTACGTCACGTCTCCGCGGGGCGGCGCGGAATGAGCACCTTGCGGCGCAGGATCAGCACCTCCTTGCCGTCCTGGTTCAGGCCGCGGGTCTCGACGTACACCACGCCCCGATCCGACCTGGTCTGCGACGGCGTCACCGACAGCACGGTAGTTTCCGCATACAGCGTATCGCCATGAAAAGTCGGACCGCTGTGGCGGATCGACTCGTATTCGAGATTGGCGATCGCGCTTTCGCTGATATCGCGCACGGTCATCCCGACCACCATCGCGATTACCAGCAGCCCATTGACCAGCCGCTGCCCATGCTGACTCTTGGCCGCGAAGGCCGCGTCGAAATGCAGCGGGTTGGTGTTGAGCGTCATCAGGGTGAACCAGGTGTTGTCGAACTCCGTGACGGTGCGGCCCGGCCAATGCTTGAAGGTCTGGCCCGCGGTGAAGTCTTCCAAGTAACGGCTCATGGCGTCACTATAGCGTAAGCCGGTTCGCGGGCTGTAGATCGGGGGACCAATTTCAGGCGGGAGATGATTGTATGAGCGAAACAACCGACCAGGACATTCTTGCGACCATACACCGGTTCGTGGAACACGACGTGATTCCTTCCGCGTCGGAGTTCGAGCATAAGGACGAGTATCCGCAGGCGATGGTCGATACCATGAAGCAACTGGGATTGTTCGGCGCCACGATCCCGGCGGAATACGGCGGCCTGGGGCTGAGCTTCACCACTTACGCGCGCATTATCGAAGAGCTGTCGCGCGGATGGATGAGCCTGTCGGGCGTGATCAACAGTCATCTGATTATGGGCTTCATCATCGCCAATGCGGGCACCGCCGAGCAAAAAGCCCGTTTCCTGCCCGGTATGGCCACCGGAGAAAAGCGCGGCGGTCTGGCGCTGACCGAACCGCACGCGGGCAGCGACGTGCAGTCGATCCGCACGGTCGCCAAACGCGACGGCGACAACTATCGATTGACCGGCAGTAAGATGTTCATCACCAACGCGCGCCACGGCACGATGCTGGCGGTGGCGGCCAAGACCGATCCCAACGCCAAGCCCGCCTATGCCGGGATCAGCATGTTCGCGGTCGAGAAGAACGAACACGGCCCGACCGTCAGCCGCAATATAAAAAAGCTCGGCTACAAGGGAATCGACACCTGCGAGGTGGTGCTGGATAACCTCGCAGTGCCCGCCGCCAACCTGATTGGCGGTGAGCCCGGAATGGGCTTCAAGCAGGTGATGTCGGCGCTTGAGGTGGGACGGATCAACGTCGCCGCGCGCGCCCTGGGGGTGGCGCAGGCCGCGTTCGAAAACGCGATTCGCTATTCACAGCAGCGCGTCGCGTTCGGCAAGCCGATCTGTCAGCATCAGGCGGTCCAGTTGATGCTCGCCGACATGGGCACGCGAGTCGAAGCTGCGCGGCTGCTGGTGTATAGCGCCGCCAATAAGAAAGACAGCGGTGCGCGATGCGACCTGGAGGCGGGGATGGCCAAGCTGTTCGCCTCCGAGGCGTGTGCGAAAATCTCATTGGACGCGATGCGCATTCTGGCCGGCTACGGTTATACCCAGGAATTTCCGGTCGAGCGCTTCTACCGCGACGCGCCGCTGATGATGATCGGCGAGGGCACCAACGAGATCCAGTCGCTGGTAATCGCGCGCAACTTGTTGGAGCGGTACAAAATCAACTGAGCTGAAGAGGCTAGTATCAAATGCGGCCCAGGCCGGGGCCGGAGACGGGCTCTTCCCAAACCACCACGCGATAGCCCATATAGTCGCGGAAGCGGCCGCAGGCGATCACGATCAGGTCGATTAGCCAGCCGACGCCAAAGATCCCGCCGGTAACCAGCCACAGGATGCCGGTGCCGATTTTACCGACGTAAAAGCGATGTATCCCCAGGTAGCCCAGGAAGAAGCACAGGAGCAGCGCGACCAGCCCGGAGTATGCGGACACAGGTTCTTCGGGATCGTAGCGGGAGTGCCGGTAAGGACTGCCTACCGGATGCCCGCAGCGGCCGCAATACACCGCGTCGGCGAGCACCTGCGCTCCGCATCGCGCGCATGACCCTGGCAGATTCATGGGATTTCGCATCGTGAAAAACGCGGCCTACCCGGCCAGATAGCCTTCCTTGAGCAGGGATTTGGCGATGATCATGCGCTGCACTTCGCTGGTACCCTCGCCGATTTCGGCGAGTTTGGCGTCGCGCATATAGCGTTCCATCGGAAAATCAGTGACGTAGCCGTAACCGCCGTGGATCTGCACGCCTTTGATCGTGCTCCACATCGCGGTCTCCGAAGCGTACAGCTTCGCCATCGCGGACTGACGTCCAAAGGGTCGTCCTTTGTCCTTCAGCTCCGCCGCCCGATACAGCAGCATCCACGACGCCTCGATGCGCGTGGCCATATCGGCCAGCATCCACTGAATCGCCTGCAAGTCCGCGATCGGACGGCCGAACTGCTTGCGTTCCTTGGCATAGGCAGCCGAGTCCTCAAGCGCTCCGCGCGCGATTCCAATCGCAAAGCCGGCAATTCCGATGCGTCCCGCCTCGAGGATTTTCAGGGCCTGCGTATAGCCCTCGCCGGGCGCTCCAATCAGGTTGGCGGCAGGTACCGCCACGTTGTCGAGGATCACTTCGGCGGTGTCGGAAGCGCGCAATCCCAGTTTCTCGATCTTGCGGCCATTGCTGAGTCCGGGCGTGCCGCGATCGATCACGAAAGCGGAAATACCGTTGCGGCCGGCAGCGGCGTCGGTCACCGCCGTCACCACGTAAACGTCGGCGACGCTGCCGTTGGTGATGAACATCTTTGATCCGGAAATCGCATAGCGGTCGCCTTCGCGCGCCGCCCGGGTGCTCATCGCCGCCGCGTCGGAGCCCGAGCCCGGTTCGGTCAGGCACCACGCCCCGAGCTTCTTGCCCGCGATCATGTCGGGGACGTAGCGGTCGCGATGCGCGTCGGCGGCGAAGCGTTCGATATGGCTGGTGGACAGCGCCATATGGGCCGCGCAGGTCAGGCCGATTGAGGCGTCAAAGCGTGACAGTCCTTCGACCACCAGCGCCTGGGCCAGCGTGTCGGCAGCGCCGCCGCCGAAGCGCTCGGGGAAGGAGACGCCCAGGAAACCCAAGGCCCCGATCTTTTCGATGACTTCGCGGGGAAAGTGTTCAGTCTTGTCCCAGTGGGTGGAAAAGGGCTTGATTTCGCGCTCGCCGAAGGTCGCGACGGTGGCGCGAATCTGGCGATGCTCTTCGCTCAGTTCGAAGTTCATGATGGGTGGTGCGGGCGGGGAAGTTGAAGTGATACTTGAAGTGTGTCTACACCCTCACCCGTCGCGCGGTTTGCCCGGGTAAATCGCGCGACCACCTCTCCCAGCGTGCGCCTGCGGACCAGGTCCGCAGGCGCGGGCGAGGTAGGTTTCCGGAATTTTTCGATCTCAAATCGTGAGAGTGGAAACAGAAAGGGCGCTCTACCGACTGAAAGTCGAAGAGGGAACAGGTACGCCTGATCCGCGCGTGGGGGTGACTGGGGCACCAGAAGACTCACTGGCGCGGGTGGATGTTCTCGTGAACCCATTTGACGATATCTTCGGTCGAGGCGCCGGGGGTGAAGATCTCCTTGATGCCCATCGACTTGAGCTTGGCGGCGTCGTCGTCGGGGATGATTCCGCCACCAAAAACCGCCACGTCTTCGACCCCTTTTTCCTTGAGCAATCGAAGGATCTCGGGAAACAGCGTCATATGAGCGCCCGAGAGCACGCTCAATCCAACCGCGTCCGCGTCTTCCTGAATCACGGCTTCGGTGATCATCTCCGGGGTTTGATGAAGTCCGGTATAGATGACCTCGAAGCCGCCATCGCGCAGCGCGCGAGCGATGATTTTGGCGCCGCGATCGTGGCCGTCCAAGCCCGGCTTTGCCACCACTATTCTGAGTCTCTTTTCAGCCATCCAAGTTTACGCGTTACTTTAGATTTTTCCGTTACCTCCCCTTATCCCAGGAGAGGGCGAGGGAGAGGTGACACATATCGCCTACCCCTCGCGCGTTCTTCAAGTTAGCGGGTAGCCTATCGTACAGAGGAAACTATTTGCGAACAGAACAAATTTTTCCATGACGTCATCGTTAACCTCTCCCTCGTCCTCTCCCAGGATAAAGAGGGATCACACTACAGCCAGCCCGGATCTTTATAAACCCCGAATTCGGTGCGGAACACGTCGCTGATCTCGCCGACGGTGGCCTCGCGACGCACCGCCTCGCAGATCGCGTCCATCACGTTCTCGCCCGCCACGGCAAGCCTCGCCAACCAGGCGCAGCGACTCCTTGACCCGCGCCGAGTTGCGCTCCTGCTTCATCTTGCGCACGCGCTGGATCTGTTTTTCCTCCAAGGCCTGATCGATCTTGAGCGTCTGAATGGGGATTTCCTCGGGAATCGTGTACTTGTTAACGCCGACCACGGTCTTGACGCGCGCTTCGAGCTGGCGTTGATAGTGGAACGCGGCGTCGGCGATTTCGCGCTGCGGATAGCCGGTGTCGATCGCCCGAATCATCCCGCCCATCTCGTCGATCTTGCGGATGTACTCCATCGCCTCGCGCTCCATTCGATCGGTGAGCGCCTCGATTGCGTAGCTGCCGCCCAGCGGGTCGACGGTATTCACCACCCCGCTTTCCTCGGCGATTATCTGCTGGGTGCGCAGCGCCACCATCACCGCACCCTCGGTCGGCAGCGCCAGCGTCTCGTCCATCGAGTTGGTGTGCAGCGACTGCACCCCGCCCATCACGCCGGCCAGCGCCTGGATCGCGACGCGGACGATGTTGTTGAGCGGTTGCTGCGCGGTGAGCGAGGCGCCCGCGGTCTGGGCATGCGTACGCAACAGCATCGAGCGTTCCGACTTGGCGTGAAAGCGTTCCTTCATCAGCCTCGCCCAGATTCGGCGCGCGGCCCTGAGCTTGGCCACCTCTTCGAGGAAGTCGTTGTGCAAATTGAAAAAGAACGAAAGCTGAGGGGCGAAGTCGTCGACATTAAGGCCGCGCTTGAGTCCCTCTTCGACGTAGCAGACGCCGTCGGCCAGGGTGAAGGCCAGTTCCTGTACCGCGGTCGAGCCGGCCTCGCGGATGTGATAGCCGGAAATCGACACCGGATGCCATCGCGGCGCCTTCTGCGCGCAGAACTCAATCATGTCAGTAACGATACGCACGGCAGGCTCGGGCGGGCAGATCCATTCTTTCTGCGCGATGAACTCCTTGAGCATGTCGTTCTGAATCGTGCCGCCGACCTGCTCCCAAGGCACGCCCTGGCGTTCGGCGTTGACCAGATACATCGCCAGCAGGATCGACGCCGAGCAATTCACCGTCATCGAGGTAGTGACTTTGTCCACCGGGATACGGTCGAACAAGCGGGCCATGTCGTGGATCGACGTAACCGCGACGCCTTCGCGGCCAACCTCGCCCTTGGCGCGCTCATGGTCGGCGTCGTAGCCCATCAGGGTGGGCATGTCGAAGGCGGTGGACAGTCCGTCCTGCCCCTGGCCGAGCAGAAAATGGAAGCGGGCGTTGGTGTCCTCGGCCAGTCCGAAGCCTGCAAACTGGCGCATCGTCCACAACCGCCCGCGATACATCGAGCCGTACACGCCGCGGGTATAGGGATACTCGCCGGCGTAGCCGATCTCGCGCTCGAAATCGGGGCTGACATCCTCAGGTCCGTAAACCGGCTCAATCTCCATATCCGAAACCGTGGAGAACCGCCCCGGGCGTTCAGGCGCACGCTTGTAGGTTTCCTCCAGCCATCGATTCTTGCTCTTCATGTCCAGGCTACCTCTCTGCGAGCACCTGACCGGCGATTACCAGCCGTTGGATTTCGGATGTGCCTTCGTAAATCTCGGTAATCTTGGCGTCGCGGAAAAACCGTTCCACCTTGAATTCCTTTGTATACCCATAACCGCCGTGAATCTGTACCGCTTCGGTAGCGGCCTTCATCGCGGCTTCCGCCGCGAACAGCTTGGCCATCGCCGACTGCTTGGTGTGAACCTGGCCGGCGTCTTTAAGCGCCGCCGCTTGCAAGGTCAGCATCCGCGCCGCGTCCACCTCAACCGCCATATCGGCCAACTTCCATTGAATCGCCTGATAGCTGGCGATCGGGGCGCCAAAGGCGCGACGCTCACTGGCGTACTTCAAGGACTCCTCGAGGGCGGCGCGGCCAATACCGACCGCCTGCGCGGCGATCCCGATACGTCCGCCGTCCAGGGTCTTCATCGCCACCTTGAAGCCCTGCCCTTCCTGGGTGAGCAGGCAATCCTTCGGCACTCTCATGTCGGAAAAACTCAGTTGCGCGCTGTGGGCCCCGTGGATGCCCATCTTGTCCTCGTTGCGCACCACCTGCCATCCCGGATTTGCGGTATCGACGATAAAGGCGCTGATTCCGTGATGGCCCGCGGTCATATCGGTCATCGCGAAGACTATCGCGACCCCGGCCTGCGGGCCGTTGGTAATGAAATTCTTGGTGCCGTTGATTACGTAGGAATCCCCATCGCGCTCGGCCCTGGTCTTTTGTCCCGCCGCGTCGGAGCCCGCCTGCGGCTCGGTCAAGGCAAAGCATCCGATCTGCTTGCCCGCCGCCATCGCGGGTAGAAAGCGGCGCTTTTGCTCCTCGGTGCCGAGGCCCAGAATCGGCCACATGCCCAGCGATGAATGGGCCGAGACGATCACGCCGGTCGCCGCGCATTGCACCGATATCTCTTCGATCGCCAAGGCGTAGCAGACATGATCCATTCCCGCGCCGCCGTAGGTCTCGGGCACGAAGATGCCCATGATTCCCAACTCGCTCAATTCCTTGACGATCGCGGCCGGGAACTGATGAGTGCGGTCGGTTTCGACCCCGGCCCGGTCGAGCTTTTCGCGGGCGAAGCGGCGCACCATGTCACGTACGCGGCTCTGGTTGTCGGTCAGTTCGAGGTCCATCAGCGGCGAAGTTTACCTGTGCGCGTCAATTGAATCTTGAGGTTGAGCTTCAAGTGTAGCAAAAGCCGTTATGGAAATCCCGACGCCGTTGCAGAGGTTCGGTCAATCGTCGGCCGCTCTCACGTCCCTGAAAGATTGTGGCCGGGGGTTCGGAATTACTTGCCCTGCCACTTCGGTTCGCGCTTTTCGATAAACGCCTTGGTGCCTTCGACCCGATCGGCACTGCTGAACGCAACCCCGAACGCCTGCTGCTCATACTTCAGCCCCGCGTCCTCGGTCATCGTTGCCGCGGCGATCAAGGCGGCTTTCGCTTGCCGCACCGTCAGGGGAGACTTGGTCGCAATCTTCTCGGCGAGCTGACGGGCGGTGTTGAGCAAATTCTCAGGCGCCACCACCTGATTGATGAGGCCCCATTCAAGCGCGGTCTTCGCATCGATCGGGTCACCGGTCAAAATCAACTGGCGGGCGCGCGGATGGCCGATACGGCGGGGCAAACGCTGAGTACCACCAAAGCCCGGAATCAGCGCCAGATTGATCTCGGGCTGGCCGAACCGGGCTTTGTCGCTGGCGATAATCATGTCGCACGCCATCGCCAACTCCAATCCCCCGCCCAGCGCGAAACCATTGACCGCCGCGATAATCGGGACCGGTAACTCTTCCATCGATTGCAGCACGCGATGGCCCAGACGGCCGAACTCGAGCCCCTGGACGGCGGACATCTCGGACATCGCGGCGATATCCGCGCCCGCCACGAAGGCGCGATCGCCGGCTCCGGTAATAATCAGCGCGCGGACCGCGGAATCGTGGCGCACGTCCCGCAGCACCTGCGCCAGCTCTTCCACTACCCGCACATTGAGGGCGTTAAGCGCCTTGGGGCGATTGACCGTCACCATGGCGATCGGCGCCTTCTCGAAAATCAGATTTTCAAGTTCCACGGCTTGGCTCCTTGCGTCGGTGGCGAACCCGCACGCGCGCGGCGGCGGGCTGGCATCCAATATTCAGGCTTGAAATCAACTAATACTCAGGCTTGAAATCAAAGTGATGGATTGCGTTGATGAACCGCACAGTGCGGGTTCTGGAACGCATCACCACGCTGTTGGTGAGCGCACCGCCGGAAAAAAACCGCACCCCGCGCAGATAATCACCGGTGGTCACCCCGGTGGCGGCAAACATCACGTTCTCTCCGGCCAGCTCCTCCAGAGTGTAGCGTCGGCCGAGGTCGAGAATCCCGGCCGCCAGGCATTGCTCGGATTCCTGGTCGTTGCGCGGCTTGAACCGGCACTGCATGTCGCCGCCGGCCGAGCGAATTGCCGCCGCCGCCAGCACGCCCTGATGGGCGCCGCCGATTCCGATCAACATATCGATCTCGCTTTCGGGATGGGTGGTGGCCAGCGCCGCCGAAAGATCGCCGGCCGACAGCAGCTTGATTCCCGCGCCGGCACGCCGCACCTCATTGACCAGCGTCTCATGGCGGGGACGATCCAGGATGGCGACTCGCAAGTCTTCGACGTAAACGTTCTTGGCTTCGGCCAGGGCGCGAAGATTCTCGGCCGGCGAGCGATCCAAATCGATGATGCCGCGCCCGATCGGGCCGACGGCGATCTTTTCCATGTAGGTATTGGGGCAGACCAGCAGCTTGCCGCGCTCGGCCAGCGCCACACAGGACAGCGCGTTAGGACCGCCGGTGGCGCAAATCAACGGACCTTCCAGGGCGTCGAGAGCAACGTCAACTTCGGGGCCCGAACCGATTCCGACGATCTGACCCCCGTAGAGCACGTCGGTTTCTCCCTCATCGCCTTCGCCGATTATGATTTTGCCATCGACGGCGATCGAATTGAGGGCGTTGCGCATCGCTTCGCACGCCGTCCGATCGGCCAGGCGCTCATCGCCCTTGCCGATCAGACGCCCAACCGCCAAGGCGGCGGCCTCGGTCGCGCGAACTGCTTCGAGTGCAAGGTTACGCTCCACTGCGCCTCCCTAGGCCGCGGACTTCGCCCGGATGTTAGTTGCCCCCTTAGAGAGAGGGCTTTTGAAAGAGCCGCTCGATCAGGCCATAGCCTTCGCCCACCACTAAACCAGTCGCGCGGGCGTCCTGTTCCGTGTAGCGGCGATCCACGGAGGGCGCTCGTTTAAGAGCTTCACCGGAGACCATAGCAAAGGGCACCGGTTCATTCGAGTGCGTCTTGAGCTGGCACGGAGTCGCATGGTCCGGCATCAGCAGCAGCCGATACTCGCCCAATTTCGGCAACCCCTCCAGCAGCGTCCCAATCACCAATTCGTCGATGCGCTCGATCGCTTCAACCTTGAAGTCGGCGCGTCCCATGTGGCCGGCCTCATCAGGCGCCTCGATATGAACCAGAAGAAAGTCGTGGTCCTTGAGCACCGCCAAGCCATAGCGTCCCTTGGCGGCGTAGTCAGTGTCCAAAAAGCCGGTGGCGCCCGGCACCTTGACCACCTCCAGACCGGCGAGCCGGCCCAGTCCGTTCACCAGATCGACGGCGGAAATCACCGCCCCATCGGCATTAAACCTTTGCTTTAAGGTTGGGACGGCGGGACGCTTGCCCTGGCCCCAGAACCAGACGCTGGTAGCCGCCGGCTTACCCTTGGCCCGGCGCGCCTCATTGACCCGATGATGCGCGAGAATTCCGGCGGCTTTCGCCATCAAATCGCGCAAGCGTTCAGCGCCGGGACCTTTTGGCAGGTGCTCGGCGACCGGCTTGTCGCTGATGTCATGGGGTGGCGTGAGGATCGTATCCGTGGGGCCGCCGTGCCACACCATGATGTGGCGATAGCTGACGCCGTTGTAAAGCGTGATATCGTCGCTGGCCAGGCTCTTGCCGAGATCATGGACAATCTCGGCCGCCTCTTCGCTAGTGATATGGCCGGCGGTGAAATCGCCCATTATAGAGGAGGCGTCAGAACCGGGGTCGAGCGTCACCAGATTCATCCGAAAGACCACGTCGTCGGGGCCGACGTTAAGGCCCATACTGGCGGCCTCGATGGGCGCGCGTCCGGTGTGGTAGCGCTTGGGGTCATACCCCAGCATCGTCATGGTGCCGACATCGCTGCCCGGCGGCATCCCGGCGGGAATCGTGGCCACCAGTCCCAACTCGCCGCTGGCGGCAATCCGATCCATGTTGGGCTTGCGGGCAGCCTGTAGCGGCGTCCTGCCACCCAATTCCGGGCACGGCCAATCCGCCATCCCGTCGCCGTGGACGATCACGTACTTCATTTAGTAGATCTCCAGATTAGTCGATCTCCAGCAGTTTCAGAATTCTACCGACCTCAGGTTCAACTACCACGGTATTGCTCAGATTCTTAAGCGCGGTGTCAGGATCCTTCAGGCCATGACCGGTAAGTGTGCAGACCACAGTTGACCCGGGCTTGAATTTTCCGGTGGCGCCATACTTGATTGCACCCGCTACCGACGCGGCCGAGGCCGGCTCGGCGAAAATTCCATGAGCGGCAATCAAGCGGTAGGCGGCCAGGATTTCAGCGTCGGTCACCAGGTCGATTACGCCGCCGGATTCATCGCGCGCGGCCTCCGCCGATTTCCAACTCGCGGGGTTGCCGATTTTTATCGCGGTCGCCACGGTGTGGGGGTCGTCGATCGGATGGCCGAGCACAATCGGGGCCGATTCCGCGGCCTGATAGCCCATCATCCTGGGCAAGCGGCTGGACCAGCCGAGGCTCTTGTACTCGTTGTAGCCGAGCCAATAGGCGGTGATATTACCGGCATTTCCAACCGGCAGAAATTGAAAGTCGGGGGCGTCGCCGAGTTGGTCGCAAATCTCAAAGGCGGCGGTCTTCTGGCCCTGGATGCGGTCGGGATTAACGCTGTTAACCAGCCGGATCCGGGTGGGATCGCGCTCGCTCAGATCGCGGACCATCTTCAAGCAGATATCGAAGTTTCCAATTACCTCGACCACCTTGGCGCCGTGCATCACGCTCTGCGAAAGCTTGCCCAGCGCCACCGCGCCCTTCGGAATCAGAACAAAAGCTTTAAGTCCCGCCCGTCCGGCGTAAGCCGCGGCCGAAGCCGCGGTGTTTCCGGTCGAGGCGCAGATGACCGCGCGGGCACCCTCCGCCAGCGCCTTACTGATCGCCATGGTCATCCCACGATCTTTGAAGGAACCGGTCGGATTGAGGCCCTCGAACTTCAAGTAAACCTTAAGCTCGGAGCCAAGTCGTTCGGCCAGTTCCGATGATTCGATCAGCGGGGTGTTGCCCTCATTGAGCGTGACCACGGGCATGTCCGGGGTCACCGGCAGAAAGCGCCGGTAATGCTCGATCAGGCCGGGCCAGCGGCTCAGCCTGGGATATTCGCGTTGGTTTGCGTCGGCCATCGGGGTTTACAATCGCTCCTCGATGCGGATGAAG
The DNA here is from genome assembly GCA_963805995.1 of uncultured Pseudomonadota bacterium. Taxonomy (GTDB): domain Bacteria; phylum Desulfobacterota; class Binatia; order Binatales; family Binataceae; genus JAJPJA01. The sequence goes on from CAWDWL010000013.1 coordinate 134,241, forward strand.
ACCGGTTCCGCCTTGACGATCTTGCGGCGGCGAATCTCGGCCAGCGCCAGCTTGAGATTGCGCTCTTCACATTCATGGGTGCGCATCACCACCGGAACCGTCACTTGTGGCGCCCGTTCCTGCTGGATCACCGAAGCCATCGATATCTTATGCCGGCCGAGTACGGAAGCAATCCGGCCCAACACTCCCGGTTTATCCGCAGCCATAAAGCGCAGGTAGTATTCGCAAACCACCCGATCCATCGGCTTTACTTTGGCGGCCTTGATCCGGGCGAATGGATAACCCAACGCGTGGTCTGGGGCGGTGTTCGGACCGGCCAGGCGCATCCGCGCGGCTTCCAGGATATCCGCCATCACGGCCGTCGCGGTGGGCATTTCGCCGGCGCCCAATCCGAAGTACATCGTTGACCCCAGCCCTTCTCCCTGAATGTAGATAGCGTTGTAGGCGCCGCCAACGCCGGCCAGCAAATGGCGGGTCGGGACCATCGTGGGATGGACCCGCGCCTCAATCGATCCATCTTCGCTCTTGGCGATTGCCAACAGTTTGACCGTGAAACCCAACTGGCGGGCGTAGCCAATATCCTGCAGGGTGATTCTGGTAATGCCCTCGGTATGAATCTGGCGCGGTTTGATCGCGACGCCGAAGGCCAGCGCGATCAACAGGCACAGCTTGTGGGCGGCATCATGGCCGCCGACATCCAGCGAGGGATCGGCTTCGGCCAGTCCGCTGCGCTGGGCCTCGGCCAGCACGTCGGCGAATTCGGCCCCGCTCTCAGCCATCGTGGTCAGAATATAGTTGCAAGTGCCGTTGACGATCCCATATACGGCCCGCTGGCGATCTCCGGCCAGTGCTTCACGCAGCGTCCGGATGATCGGAATGCCACCGCCGACACTGGCTTCAAACCCGATAAACCGGCCGCACTTGGCAGCGGTCTTGAAGATTCGGTCACCATGCTCGGCCAACAGCGCCTTGTTGGCGGTCACCACGTCTTTGCCCGCCGCCAGCGCCTGCAGGATCAGGCTTTGCGCCGGTTCGTACCCGCCGAAAAGTTCAACCACAAGATCAATATCGGAGCGCGCGACTAATTCGTGAGCATCCCTGGTGATGAGGCCGGCGGTCAGGCCCAGCGCAGGGTCGGGCTTGAGGCTGCGATCGGCAACCCCGGCCAACTCGAGGTTAGCTCCGAGTTTGGCGCTCAGCATCGCGGCATTGCGGCGCAGCAATTTGACCACCCCGCCGCCGACGGTACCGCAACCGAGCAGGCCGATCCGCACCGCTTTCACAGGATTCTTCCCGACCGCAATCCGGGCGACGCCTAGCAGGGTGTTGAAACAGCAAGATTGATGGAGTTTAGATGATGCGCGTTCTCAACACCCTGCATAAAAACGGCTTCCTTCTTAAATCTTCTCTCCCTCTGGGAGAGATCAGAGTGAGGGAGCAGGCCGTGAAATCCTCTTTCAAACGCCTGCTAGCGTCGGCCGCCCACCGCTCTGATGTGGTTGGGCGAACCAAGCTGCATCGCATGCCGGATGCCGCGCAATGCCTGGCGCACACGATGCTCGTTTTCGATCAGACCGAAGCGCACGAAACCGTCGCCGTCTTCACCGAAGCCAACTCCCGGAGAAACCGCAACCTTGGCCTCGGCCAGCAGGAACTTGGCGAACTCCAGCGAACCCATCGCACGGAAGGGCTCAGGGATGGGCGCCCAGACGAACATGGTCGCGCGCGGCTTGGTGAGTTCCCATCCGCATCGTACCAGCCCCTCCACCAGCACGTCGCGCCGGCGGCGATAGGTCTCCGTGATTTCAGCTACGCATTCCTGCGGACCATTGAGGGCGGCTATCGCGGCGACCTGGACCGGGGTGAACATCCCGTAGTCAAAGTAGGATTTGAGCCGCGAAAGGGCCCCGATCATTTCACGATTACCAACCGCGAATCCCACCCGCCATCCGGGCATATTGTAGCTCTTGGACAGGGTGTAGAACTCCACCCCCACGTCTTTGGCGCCCGGCACCTGCATGAAGGACGGCGCCTGGTAGCCGTCGAAGCACAGGTCGGCGTAGGCGAAATCATGCGCGACCATGATTTGGTTGTCGCGCGCGAACTCCACCACCTTCTGCATGAAATTCAGGTCGACCACCGCGGTGGTGGGATTATGGGGGAAATTCATGATGATGAACTTGGGACGCGGCCAGCAGCGCTTCACGGTCGAGACCAGTTCATCGAAGAAGTCGCTGCCCTCGCGCATCGGCACGCCATGCACCTCGGCCCCGGCGATCACACAGGCGTACTGATGGATCGGATAGGTAGGGGTGGGCGCCAGCACCACGTCACCGTGATCCAGGATTGCCAGCGCGAGATGCGCGATGCCTTCTTTGGAGCCGATGGTGACAATCGCCTCGGAATCGGGATCCAGGTCGACGTCAAAGCGCCGCTTGTACCAGGAGGCAATCGCCAGCCGCAGCTTGAAAATCCCGCGCGACACCGAATAACGATGGTTGGCGGTTTTGGCCGACGCTTCGACCAGCTTGTTCACGATATGCGGCGGCGTGGAGCCGTCGGGATTGCCCATCCCAAAATCGATTACGTCCTCGCCGGCCCGGCGCGCGGTCTGACAGAGGTCACCGATAACGTTGAAGACGTAAGGCGGAAGGCGCTTTATTCGCGGAAATTCCATTATGCTATTCAATCGCTCGTGCCCGCCGGCGATCGAAGCAACCGGCGGTTTGAGGTCTCGCGTCATTAAAGGGATAACGTATCACACAAGCAATCGACGACGCATATGGCGCCACCGAAATTAGCGCCTTAGACGCTGGTAAATCTCATCGTCGTTGCACTTGCCGATAAGCGGCACAGTAAACGGTGTCGTCATCGAACCGGTAGATGATTCGATATTCGCCGACCTCAACGCGACGCAACCGAGGGTGCCCGGCCAACTTTGCGCAATCGTGCGGGGTCGCATTCTGGAGGATCGACAACGCCACCTGCTTTGCAATGCTTAGGTGGCAGACCTCGGAGTTCCTTTTATGGCGTCGCCCGTTAGGCCCAGCGCACGGGCCCAACGTGGCGGTTTTGCTGAGTTGGGCTGAGTACGAGCGGCTCAGCGATGCCATTTTTGGCCGTGATCATTCACCGCCCACTCACCGCGACAGTCTCGGCAATGGCGCCAGGTTGATGCCAGCGCAGAATCCGCCATCGACCAGGATCTCGGTGCCGGTGATGTAGGAAGCCTCGTCGGAGAGCAGAAACAGCACGGCATGGGCTACTTCCCATGGCGTCCCCTGGCGTCCCATCGGGACCAGCGGTCCCACGGCGGCGTCGCGTCCCTCACCGCCGGTGCGGCGGGCCAGGGTGGAGTTGATCAGACCCGGCATCACCGCATTACATCGGACTCCATCACGGGCGTAGCGCACCGCGGCGCCGCGGACCATCGAGTTGATCGCCGCTTTGCTGGGACCGTAGGTCGCGCCGCCGCCCCGAATCGCGCCCATCGAGGAGTTCAGCACGATCGACCCGCCGCCCGCCTTGATAATCTCGGGGATACTGTATTTGAGCATCAGGAACTGCCCGCGCAGGTTGACGCTCATGATCCGGTCATAGTCGGGGATGTCCATGCTGAAGTCGTCCACTGGATAGACGATACCGACGTTGTTGACCATCAACTGCAGCTTGTCGAAGCGGGCCACGGTTTGCGCCACCGCCGCGACACACGCCTGCTCGCTTGAAACATCCGCCTCCATCGCGTCCGCCTCGCCGCCTTCGGCGCGGATAGCCGCCGCGGTTTCCTGCGCGGACGCCAGCGAGCGGTCGATCACCATCACGCGGGCGCCCTCGCGCGCGCAGAGCATCGCAATCGCCCTGCCATTGCCCACCGCCAGGGTCTCGCCCTTATTGGGCGGCCCGTCAGCCCCGCCGCCAGCTACCAGTAAAACCTTGCCGTCCAGCCGTTTCATCGGAATTTATCCTTCGCTCCCTTTTGGGCGCACCGCTTCCATAAAGTCAAGTCGCGATCGGGCTCCCTCGCGGGCCCGATAGCCAGCTTTCAGGAGCTGGGCGGTCTGGCCGGCTACCGCTGTAATCAATCGATATGTGAACCGAGCCACCTGACAGCGGTTATTCGCCTGAATTGGCGGCGGCCGGTTGGGGCACAACCTCGGCGGCGCCTTCACTGCGCAGCATCCAGTAAAAGATCGCGGGGCCCAGCCCGATCGTCCCCGCCACCACCCACGCCGCGAGCAGTCCATGGCGGTCGGCGACCCATCCGCACAGCAGCAGCCCCAAGGCTCCGCCGAAGGTCGCGAAGGTGCTTTGAAACGACAGCAGGGTGGCGCGGTTATGCGCTTCGAGATGCTCGTTGATCCAGGTCTGGGCCACCGGCTGCATCGCACCGCTGCACATGTTCATCATAAACAGCATCGGGAGCATCGCGCGCAGATTGCCGATGAGACCCGCGCACAACAGCAGCGCGCCATTGCCGAGCGCCAGTCCGGCCAGCAGCGACGCTCGATTCGCGTTGCCCGGCTGGATCCGCGCGACCAGCTCAGCACCGATCAGCCGGCCGATACTGAAGAAGCAGTAGAGCCATCCGATCATCCAAATCGCGACGCCCAAGTTTTCATGGAAGTACTGGGGCCATTCCATGAAATAAGGCGCCCAGGAGCCAACCTGGATCGCGCCGGCCAGCGCCAACAATAGTACTGGCCGGCTGGCGAACCCTTCCCGCAGCCCGGCCCTGGTCCGCCCTCCCAGTTCGGTCATCAGGCCGCGCAAGCCTTTGCGCAGCGAACCCCGCCCGTGCTCGCCCCGCATCAGCGCCGCGCCCACGAACAGGCTCGTCAAGTACCCCGCGGAACCCAGGATCCATGGCCATGCGATGTTCACGTTAGCCACGTAGGACCCCACCATCGCCGACAGCAGCCAGCCGGTATTGGTGATCTGGGACATGCGGGAGAAGATGCGGTCTTTCCCCCCGGCAAACCCCGCGGTATCCAGCGCGTCGACCGCCCACGCGTCGATCGCGCCGTTGCCAAAGGTGGTGCCGATCGCGTCGATACTTTCAGCGATCAGGAACAGCAGATAATGATGCGCGAAGAAATACATCCCGAAGGCGAGCGTGCGCAACGCGCAACCGAGGATGAAGGCGGTGCGCCGGTTCAGCGCGTCGGCGAACGCGCCGGTGGGAATGTCGGTCAGGAAAGTCATCAGGAAGTAGGTCGCCAGGACGCTGTTGGTCTGCAGCTCGGTCAGGCCCCGCGCCCTCAGGAACAACGGATAAACCCCAAAAACGAAGCCGCCCCCAAAGGCATAGAACCACCACATCAGATAGTAGCGCCGGGTGATTGACCGGATCGCCCCGCGCCGCTGCGCGTCGGGGGGTTGTTTTGGGTTCATCTCGGGATTTAGCACAATATTTCCGGCGCTTGCGGACGCGATCCCGGCATCAGTTAAGCCTGCGCGGCCGGTTGCGGTTGGAGTCTAGCAAAACCGCCAACCCTGGAGAGAGGGCAAACCAAGCCGCTCGACTGTAAGTAAACTTCACACTCAAGTAAAATCAGATCAGGTAACCGGTCCAGCGGCTCCACTGCGCCCTGCCCGCGCTCCTTTTGGGGACAAGCAAAGTTATCTATCGACGAGGTGATGTGTCCGTTTCGAACAATGGCGAATCACAACGCGGTGAGCGTTATCCAGGCCCGGAACAGCTCGGGCTTTACGAGCGGCTGTGGCGATTTCTGACCGTCATGAGCCTGGCGGTCCGCATTTATGCCGGCTACAAATCGATCCAGCTCTGGAGCCGCTTCGTCAGCGATGCCACGGCCAAGGAGCGTTACCGGCGCCAGGATCTGCGCGCCGCACGCGCCCTTTACCGCACCGCGGTCAAACTCGAAGGCCTGCTCATCAAGGCCTGTCAGTTCATTGCGACGCGGGCCGATATTCTGCCCGACGAATGGGTCGATACGCTCTCGGTGCTTCACGACCGGGTGCCGCCGCGTCCCTTCGAGTTGATTCGGCATCAGATCGAAACCGAACTGGGACGCCCGTTGGCGGAGAGCTTTCCGTCCTTCAATCGCGAACCGATCGCTTCAGCCTCGCTGGCCCAGGTCCATGAAGCCCGTTTGAGCGACGGGCGGCGATGCGCCGTCAAAGTGCAGTATCCCGGAATCGAGGCGCGGGTGGACGCCGATTTGCGCAACATGATGCTGGTGCTGCGAATCCTGGCCTGGATGGAGTCCAACTTCGATTTCCGGGTGGTCGCCCGCGAGATGCTCAAGTACATCCCGATGGAGCTGGACTTCGTCAATGAGGGTCGCAATTGCGAACGCATCGGCCGCAACTTCGCCACCCAGGCCGACGTGCTGGTGCCTAAGGTCTATTGGCAGTCCACCTCGCGCCGCGTGCTGACGATGGAATTCATGGAGGGGGTCAAGATCACTGAACTCGAAGGCACCGCAATCAACCGGCACGAGGTTGCGCAAAAACTGGTCGACATTTACTGCGCCCAGATTTTGCGCGACGGCTTCTTCCAGGCCGATCCGCATCCGGGAAATATCCTGGTCCAGCCGGGTCCGAAACTGGTGCTGCTGGATTTCGGCCTGGCCAAGGACTTTCCGCCCGCCTTCCGCGAGGGGATCGTGCGCCTGACGCTGGCCATTCTGACCTCGGATCAGCAAGGTATCGTGCGGGCCTTTGCTGATCTCGGCTTCAAGACCCGCAATGGCTCCCTGGACGGGATGGTCAAGGTTTCCGACCTGCTGATCGGCAACGCCATCAAGCGCGGCAAGTCATACGCCGATCAGGATTTGATGAAGGAAATCTCCGATGAACTGCCGCGCGCGTTGCGAGCCAACCCGATCGTCGAAGTGCCGGGCGACATTCTGCTGGTTAGCCGCGTGATGGGGATGCTCAGCGGATTGGGCAAGAGCCTGGACTCCAGGGTCGACGTGATGCAGACCATGATGCCTTACGCGATGCTGGGTGTGGCCGCGGGCGGGACCAGCCCCGGATGAAGCGCACCCCGCATCTTTACCCCATCATCAGCGACCGTTTCCCCTACGCCGATGCTTTACCACGTGACCAATGGTGGATTACTCTTCGGCGTCAACTAAAACTTGAACGGGAATCCAGACGAATGTCCGACAAACAGTCACCGCTTCTCGAACTTGCCGGGCGGCTGGCGGATGATTTCGCCACCCGCGCCACCCAACACGATCGCGCCAACAGTTTCCCGTTTGAGAACATCGAGGCGATGAAACAGGCGGGTTACACGGCGCTGGTCGTTCCCGAGAACCACGGCGGTTTGGGTGCCGATCTGCTCGACTACATCCGCTGCCAGGAACGGCTGGCGCAAGGATGCGGCGCCACCGCGTTGGCCATCAACATGCATCTGTTCGGGATCGGCGCCATGGTGGAGCAGCTCGGCTCTCCGGAGCGTCCCGAGCAGGGCCTCTTTCTCGACCTCGTGGGACGCCAGCGCAAGATTATCGGCGGCGGACTCAGCGAGCCCGAAAGCGGCGGCGATTGGGGTTTGTTCACGACCAAGGCGCGGCGCGAGGGTGAGGCGTTCGTACTCAACGGCCGCAAAGTGTTCACCAGCCTGTCGCCGGTGGTTGATTTCTTCATGATCATGGCGACGGTGGAAGACGACGGGCCCTTGTCATCGGCCACCTTTCCGGTTGCCCGCAACGCGCCCGGCCTCCAACTGGTCGAAACCTGGGATGCGATGGGCATGCGCGCCACCTCCAGCCACGACCTGATTCTGAAAGACGTGCGGGTGCCGGCCGCCGCGATCTCGGATCGGCGTCGGGTCGGTCCACTGGGCGCGGACGCCATCTCGCTGTTCGCCTGGTTCGAACTGTCGATTGCCGCGGTCTATACCGGGGTTGCGATCGCGGCAATCAACTTCACCCGTGATTTCGCGCAGCGCTTAAAACCTTTCACGCTGGAGCGGCCGATAAGTTACCTGCCGGGCGTGCAGTTCGCGATGGCCGAGGCGCAGGCGCTGCTCGCGCAATCGCAGGCGCTGTGCGCAAGCACCGCCCGCGACTACCTGGACAATCGCGGTTCATTCACCGGCGAGGCGGGTCTGACGCGGGTGATCACGCCCAAGTATGTCGCCGTCAACAACGCGATCCGCATCGTGGACTATTGCATGGAAATCGCAGGCGCCCATGGTTACGTGCGCCGCAACCCCCTGGAGCGCCTGTTTCGCGACGTCCGTGCCGGGCTGAACCATCCGCTCTCCAATGCCCGCGCGCGGGAATTCATGGGCAAGACCGCCCTCGGAATCCCGATGAGCACGACTCCCAGATGGTAGCCGCGACGGCAACGATATCGCTCGCCATTGTCTGGAGTCGTGCGGTATGCCGTGCTTGGTTCGTGCGTTGATTCCCCGCCGCACCTGTCAGCAGGCGCCGGCGGGGTCGTTCTTCAACAATCCCCAGTTGCGCGGAAGATCGGCATAAAGGGAACGGGCGCGTTGCCAATCGCGACGCGCCCGTGCAAGCAGCCGTTTGGTGTTGTGCCGCCGCGCTGCGCTGGCAGCAGCCCGGGCACATGCGCATTGGGGCAGAGGCTCTTTCTGTCCCCTCCCCTTATCTTAGAAGCAAGTCACGCGACCGGCGGTCGCGACGCCTCAGGCCAGAAACTGCCAGACTTTAGTGAGCAACGCGCGACGCGCAGTTCTGCAGTCGCGGCGCGCCAAGGCAGTTTCTTGAGAGCGGGCGAAGGAGAGGTTGCACGCTCCGGTCCACGACACGGATTTCGCCTACGGCCACTGACCTCGCGCGAAACCACTGCCCAGAATTATTCCCGCTTTGCGGCTAGAAGGTATTCTCCGCTTCGCGCTTCTTGCGCCGCTGGATATAGCCGTCCTGCACCGCGCCGTAGAGATCGACCGCGTAACGATCGACGTCCTCGAACAATTGCATATTCAGGGAGCGGTAGTTGATCGCCGACAGCGTGGTCGCGCCCGCCTGCACCGGGAGCGAGATATACCATGCCAGAGTATAGCTCATGGGGTTCATCGAGCCGTCAACGGCGCGGCCCACCGCATCGCGAATCGAGGACGGACCATAGAACGGCAGCACCAGGTAAGGCCCCATGCTCACTCCGTAATGGCCCAAGGTGAGGCCAAAGTCCTGATCATGCTCCTTCCATCCGAACCACGGATCGGCAACGTCAAAGAAGCCAACGCCGCCTAATGTGCTGTTGACAAAAAACCGGCCCACTTCTTCGCCGGCAAAAGCCATCTTGAGCTGGAACAGGTTGTTGGCGAAGCGTGGAATGACGCCGACGTTATCCCAGAAATTTCCGATATGGCGGCGCACATCCTCCGGCAGGACGTCGGCATAACCGGTCGCGACGGGACGCAGGACGTATTTATCCAGCTTGAGGTTAATCCAGAACATCTTTTCGTTGAATGGCGCCAGCGGGTCAGAGTAGGCCTCGGAACTGATCTGATCCGGAGAACCTGAACTGGCCGCAGCCGGGGGATTCGCGTTGGGCTGATCCGGAGGACCCGCCGCCAGCGCTTGGGTAGCGCACAACGCGGCAAGGGCTAAAACGCCGATCATAAGTCTTTTCACTACCATCATCTCCCAGCGGGTGGCGCTTAAAGTCTTTCACCCGGCCCTTTAAGCTTCTTATAGCAATCAAAATAGTCGGTCAAAGACCCCCTGGCTGCCACTGGCAAAAATCGTCATTTCCGGGTTCGCGCAAGACCCTTAATGCCCCGAATCTATCGACTCCACCTTTTGCTGGATCGCCTTGATCAGGGCGTCATAACCCTTGTTATTCATGATGCGATTGAACTGATTGCGATAGTTGCCCACCAGGCTGATCTGATCGACCAGAACGTCATAGACTTTCCAGCTCCCGCCGGACTGCTTGAGCCGGTAGTTGACCGCGATCGGGTCGCTGCCCTTCTGGACAATATTGGTGTTGACCTGGGCCAGTTCTCCGTCCTGGGTCTCCTTGACATAATCGATTCGCTGGCCCTTGTAGCTCTCGATCTTGCCCATGTAGGAGGCCTCGAGCAGGCCGGTGAACAGTTGCGCGAACTGATCGCGTTGGGCTGGCGACAGCGTCCGCCAATGGTATCCCATCGCGGAGCGGGCCATGTCAGTGAAGTCGAAGCGCGGCGCAATCACCTCGCGCAGCTTCTCGCGCCGCTCCGAGGTCGCGGACTTGTAGGCCGGATCCGTAACGATGGATAGAACCTGGTTGACCGTGCTCTTCACCGACGCCATCGGAGCGCCGTCCGCCATCGCCGCGGCGGCGCCCAGCGCCAGCGTCAATGCCAGCGCGGTCACCGCCAGCAACGCTATCGCGCACCGGCTATTCCCCCGTCGGCTTGGATTTCGGAGCGCCAGGCTGGGTGATGCTTGGAGTATCTTCGAGTCCATCGCTGCCCTTGTCGCCACTTTGCTTCTTACTCCCTCCAGAGCCCATATTATTGATCAATTGCCCGATGGCGTCTTCCAAAACAAATGCCGACTCAGTCTGACGCACCACCCCGCCCGCGGACAGATTACGGCCGCTGCCAGGCGAGACCGCGATATACTTATCGCCAATTATGCCTCGCGTCCGCACCGCCGCGATCGCGTCTTCGTCGATTGGCACCGTGCGGTCGATCCGCATCTTGACATTGGCACGTTCCTGTTTGAGTGAAATCGACAGCACTTTGCCCACGGCAACGCCCGCAATTTCGACGTTGTCCCCGTCTTTGAGTCCGGACACGTTGTCGAAATTGGCGTAAAGCAGATAGCCGGGAGGAGCGAACAACTCCAGTCGGCCGAGGCGGAACGAAAGGAAAGCCAGGGCCAGGAGCCCCGCCAGGGCAAAAACTCCAACCAAAAATTGCGTGGTGCGGCTGGCGTACATTAAGCCCTCGTCCCGGAGGCCTCGGCGAGTTCCGCCTCGTCGTCGGGAGATGATCGCCCGGCCAAAAACTGCTCGAATGTCATATCTTGCGCTGCTTTGACCTCTGCCAACGTACCGTTAAGCCGCATCTTTCCCTGATGCATAAAAGCTACCCGATCGGAAATCTCAAACACATCGGGCACATCATGACTGACCATCACCACCGTGAGCCCGAACTTATCGCGAGTACGACGAATCAGGCTGTGGATCGACCCCGTCCGAGTCGGATCCAATCCGGTGGTCGGCTCGTCCAGATAAAGGATGTTCGGGTTGCGAATCAAGGCTCGGGCCAGCGCGGCGCGCTTTTGCATCCCCCCGCTCATCTCCGACGGAAATTTGTGGCCCATTCCCTCCAAACCAACTGCGGCGAGCTTTTCCTTGACTGCCGCGGCAATTTCGTCGCGGCTGAGACGGGTCTTCTCGACCAATGGGAAGGCAACGTTCTGAAACACCGTTAGAGAGTCGAACAGCGCACCGCCCTGAAACAGTACGCCGAACTGCTCGCGCACCATATCCAGCATCCTGAAACCCAGATTAGTCACCTCAACGCCGTTGATCACGATATGACCCGCATCGGGCCTCATCAACAGCATCAAATGCTTGAGGAAGACCGTTTTGCCACAACCGCTCGGGCCTACAATCGTTGTGATTTGACCGCGCGGGCATTCAAGATCGACGCCGTCGAGCACCTGCTGCGATGCAAAATGCTTGCGCAGACCGCTGACCTGGATTGCCGCCGGGCTGGAATTAGTGGTCGTCATTTTAACAGCAGCGAGGTGAGGAAATAATCAAACACCAGGATCAACACACTGGAAAGCACTACTGCCTCGGTGGTGGCGCGGCTGATCCCGGTCGCCATTCTTGGGGCATGGTAGCCTTTGTAACACGATACCCAAGCCACGATCAGACCAAACACCAGCGCCTTGTAGAGGCCCCCACGAATGTCATCGCCAGTCAGGTTTTGTGCGATTCCGTTGTAATAACTGGCCGACGGCGCGCCCATCAACCAGACGCCGACCCCATAGCCGCCCATGATTCCGATCACGTCGAACATCGAGGTCAGCAACGGAAAGCTGATCACGGCAGCCAGGATTCGAGGCGAGACCAGGTACTGAATCGGGTTGATCGCCATCACCGTCATCGCATCGAGTTGCTCCGTAACCTGCATGGAGCCGATTTCAGCCGCCATCGCGGAACCGGCCCGTGCGGCGATCATCAGGGCGGTCAGAACCGGGCCCAATTCACGAACCAGGACCAGCGAGACCACCGTCCCCAAGGCCCCTTCGGAACCAAATTTCCGCAGGGTGAACTCGCCCTGCAATCCCAGTACCATCCCGGTAAAGACCCCGATCAGGCCGATCAGGAAAAAGGATTCGGCCCCGATGGTGCGGATCTGACGCAGAATGAGCCGCAACTTGTAGGGCGGCATCACTCCCTCGGCCAAGGCTGATAACAGGAACAGCACGAACCGCCCCAACGCGGTTACGTTCTCCAGGATGGACGCCCCCAAGCGTTCAATCAGGGCGATCGCCGGAAGATTGGCAGGGGTGTCGATACCGGTCGGGGTACTCATTCCAAAAGGAGATTGGCGGCCCAGCGTGTTATAATGCCAGCGGGACGGTTCGGCCGGACGTTGATTCTAGCAGGCTGCGGAAAAAAGGAATTTCCGCTTTTTCACAGCCTGCTCCATCACTCTTATCTCTCCCAGAGGGAGAGAAGATGTAGGTAATGAAGCCATCTTTCATCCAGGGTGCGGAACCGCCAAAGGTTGGATTGCTCACGAAACTCCTTTTTTCCGCACCCTGTTAGCGCAGGTTCGCAATTGTACATGGCAAATCGATAAGCACATTACCGGGCTCGGTGCCGCGGACCACGATGTCAAATTCAAGCGCATCCACCGGTTGCTCGCAATAGAGCGGGACCATCCGCAGCCCGCTGAAACGCGTCCAAAACATTGAAGCTTGATAGCTAAGACAATGCAAGCTCAAAGCTCGTAAGTTGTGCCAATGTATGCGTGGCATTAGCCACGCTTATGAAATCCCTTAGATCCTGCAGTTCGTCCAGATCCATCGCCGGCCCTGCCAGATGCAGCACCTTGCACGGAACTCGCCACTGCTGGCATTCCGAACGATGCAGCGCAAGACTGCGTTGGCCAAAACGGGTCGGAATCACATCGGGCGGACGACGCAGTATGATATTGGTCCCGCGGGCATCACGCGACGGCACCAGGATCACACCGGGGACTGCCGCAGCCGCGGCAAAAACCTGCCGGATATCCGCGGCAGTCACCAGCGGAGTATCGGACAGGAGCGTACACAGCGAGGTTGCGCCGGCCGCAATCAGTTCGCGCGTAGCCAGCGCGACCGCGGCATTGAGCCCTCGCGGATAGCGCTCGTCGATTGCCATCGCACCGCAGCCCCGCGCCTCGTCAAGCAAGGCCCGATCCGAGGTAACCACCGCAACGCAGCCGGCCTCTTTGAAATTGAGTGCGGCCGCCAGAACATCGCGAAACATGGCCGCGGCCAAAAGTTCGCGCTGACGCTGGGGCAGACTACCCAAACGCGTCTTGGCAAAGGCCAGTTCCTTGGCCGCAATGAGGAGCGTACGCACGCATTCTTTTATAGCCGATGCTCACGGGCGCTGCGCAAGCCTCCGGCGTCAGATTTCGTCAATCGTCAGCCAGCCAGGCGGCCTTCCCGATCGATGGCAGGCTGCGGAAAAAAGGATTTCCGCTGTTTCACAGCCTGCTCCCGCTCTCTTATCTATCCCGGAGGGGGCGAATATCTATCCCGGAGGGAGCGAAGATTAAGCAATGCAGCCATCTTTCATGCAGGATGCGGAACCACGCCCTGCTAGAAGCTTGCTGAAGAGATCATCGCGGACCCACAATTAAGAGGGTGGATGTGATGGAGGACTTAGCCGGTGGAGACGCAGATGATTCAGGAAATTCCAAACGCCCGATCGGCGCTAAAAGCAGTGGCCACGATTTTAATCCTGGCGCCCATCGTGTTGGCGCTGGGATGCGGGCGGAGATCAACCCAGGACTACCTCAAGGCGGGCGATCAGGCGATGCACGATAACCAACTGGGAACCGCCCAGGAGGATTACGAAACCGCGGTAAAGCTGGCTCCCAATGACCCCAAGACCCACTTCAGGCTGGGCGATTTCTACATGTTCGAGCACAACTATCCGGCAGCGGAGGCTGAGTACATCAAGGTCGCGGGCCTCGATCCCGACAACGCGGAAAGCCGCGCCGCACTGGCCAAACTCTATTCCGCTCGCTCCCAATGGAGTTCGGCCGAAGATCAACTGCGCGCGGCAGTCGCATTGGATCCGACCTCGGCGGAATACCGGCGGCAACTGGCCGCGGTGCTTAATCGTCGCAACCAGGTCGGACAGGCGGAGATTGAGTTGCGTACCGCGGCGGGCCTTGCGCCTGGGGACGCCAAGCTCCATCTGGCCCTGGCCAATTTTCTGGCCACGATACCTAACGAGCGCGCCAGCGCGGACGAAGAGTATGCCCGGGTGAAGCAGCTCGATCCCACGCTCGGGCCTGATACCTCGACCGCTACTGAGGCCCCCTCCGCGCCACCCGCCGTTTCCTCGACGCCGCCACCGCCTGCAGCGGCGCCGGTCCCTGTGGCAGCCGCGATGGCGGCGGCGAAACCATTAAAACCCCTCAACCGGCGGTTCCTTCTCACTCACAATTCTCGCGTCTATCAGAACGCCAACGGCACCAGCGCCGTGGTGGCGCAGGTGCATCGCCGCAAGTACGTTCGCGTCACCGGCATATCCGGCGACTGGCTGCAGGTAACCCTGCGCAACGGTACGGTGGGCTTTATTCCGGCCAGCGCGGCTGAATAACCCGATCCTGATCGGGCGCCATCCGTTCGGGCTCAACCGCAGCGCCGGCCGGGCTGGATTTCGGCCCCGCCGTCGCGCAATGAGGCGCAAGGGCTTCCAGCGGGAGAAAGGGACCCTCGAGGAAGATCAACTGCCCCTCATCCGCCCTCCTCTCCCGCAACCACCGCGAGGCCAGGAGCATCGGCTCAAGGTCGTCCTTCGCGATCGGCTGCCCTTGATAACGGCCGTAATTACAGGCCACGAACGCGGTCAGCGCCTGCGCTGACGACGAATCCAGTTCGGTCTGATAGGCCAGCCGGCCGCTCAGGACCACAAAGGCCAGGCCGCCATCGATTATCACCAGGTTATTCTCTTCCACCGCGCGGCTGAGCCGCCGTTCCCGGGAGGCGAACAGGCTTAGCGCGTCGAGGTCGCGCTGATGGCGCTGGGCCTCCTCAAAACGCATCGCCCGCGCCGATTGGTCGCGGGCCGCCGCCAGTTGAGTCAGTAATGGACCGGTGCGCCCGCGGAGGAAGTTTATCGCCTGCCGCACCTGAGCGTCGTACGAGTCCTCATCGACACTCAAGTCGCAGGGCCTGGTGCAGTGACCGATTTGGCCATAGATGCAGGGCGAGGCCCCGGCCTCGGGCATCAGCCGGCCACTGCATATCCGCAGACGCATCAGGCGCGCGAGCGCATCGATCGCCCGGCTGGGACTTCGGCGTCCGATGTAGGGACCAAGTTGAACCAGTCCACGGCGCCGGCTCAAGACCGTGCTCAGCCTCAAGCGCGGAAACGTATCGGCCATGTCCACCCGGACGAAATACGCTCGGGGCGAGCTTTTCAGCATCCGGTTGTAGGGTGGCTTGAGCTCACGGATCAGGCGCGCTTCCGCTAGTGCGGCCTCCAGCGAGGAGCGGGCGGTGCGGGTCTCGATCGACCAGACATGACTGATCAGTTCAATGACCTTTGACCGCAACCCCATCCCGCCGTTGAAGTAGGAACTGACGCGGCGTTTGAGGTTTCGCGCCTTGCCGACATACAGCACATCGCCACGCTCGTTGTGCATCAGGTAAACGCCCGGCGCGGTGGGCAGAGCCGCGATCGCCTGCGGGGGAACATGCCGCTCGAGGCGGCGTCCCGAAGAGCCGGCGTGCTGGAATTCGAGCAGCCGGTCCAATCTTTTGATCCCCATCTGGGCGGCCATATCGAGAAAGATCGACAGCAGTTCCGCCGCCATACGGGCGTCACCGAAGCCGCGATGGCGGTCGCGGGTGGACAGGCCGAAATGGTCCGCCATCGCGTCCAGCCCGCGCCGGCGCATCGAAGGCAGCAAGCGGCGCGCCAGCCTGAGCGTACACAGGATCGGATTGCGCAGCCCGATCCCGAACAGGCGACGGAACTCGAAATCAAGGAATGCGGAATCAAACTGGGCGTTGTGCGCTACCAGTACCGCATCGCCCAGAAAGTCCCTGAACCGCGGCAGGACTACCTCGATTGGTGGCGCCGCGGCCACCATCTCGTTGGTAATCGAGGTCATCCCGCTGATGAACCTGGGAATCCGGCTCCAGGGGCGGACCAGGCTCTGAAAAGTTTCTTCGATTCGCGGTCCGCTCATGCGGCAGGCCCCAATTTCGATGATACCCCCGGCACCCGGCGCCCCTCCCGTGGTCTCCAGATCGACCACGACGTACTGGGCTTCGGCGGACGCCGTCCTAAGCGCGAGGCTTTCACGAGTAGCCCAGCGCTGATGCTCGGGGTCATAAATGAAGGCCGGATTGCTTCCCAGCAATTGATGCACAATCCGGTCGCTAAGGTCAGGGTCGGAACCGTAGCCGGCAAAGACCACGCCCATCAACTCGGTGGTCGCCACACCCTCCGGTCGACTCTCCAACATCGCATGAAGCTTTTCGCGGATTGTCATACTCGCCGCCACACCATGACCACAACTCGATTCCACACCATCAATCCCGCGCTTCACCGTGGATGGGAAAACGCGGCACTACCTTCGCGATCTCTTCGCTTGTAACAGAGATTACCGACGGTTGCCAGTGTGGCCGGCATCCGCACATTTTGCGCACCATCCGGCCGGTGGCGGGACAAGAAATCGCAGCCGCGAGCGTCAGCCAGTGGGCACCTACCCAACGCCTACCGAACCGCTCGCTTACGCCTTGCGGCTCCGATTAAGCCCGGACCAACGCGGTGAAGATCTGACCCACAGGCGCGATCGATCGATTCAGGTTAGCCTGCGCCTAAGCCTGTGCCGTACCACTCCCGGTAGCAAAACTCTACTTCGGCCAGTGGTTGCCCCATGAGTCGAGGAAGGTCACCTGGTTGACCGGCATACGGCGAACCGGTCCATACCCATGGTTTTCCTCGGGATAGCCGATCGGCAGCAAAGCGTAGGTCTCGATCTGCGCGGGCATACCGAGCACCGCCTTGAGCTGATCTTCGAGATAAGTTACGCCGGTGGTCAGGACCGTGCCCAGGCCGAAGGCGCGGCATGCCAGGATGATATTCTGCACGGCAGGATAAATGCTTGAACCCGACAAGCGCGGTGCGATTTTTCCCGCGTTGGCCATCTCGGGCGGCAACGAACCTCTGACCGGCGGCATTTTTGGAGGGTTCAGGCAGGCCAGCAGCAGGACCGGCACCTCGTGCAAGTGTTCGAACAGGTAGGCGGCCGACGCGGTCATTCGCGCGTATGCCTTATCACTGACGTGAGCCGGCCGCGGTGCGTCGCGATACAGCTCCATGAACACCTGGCCCGCGGTGCGGTAGAGTTCGCCGATGCGCGCGCGTTTTTCCGCATCCTTGACCACCACGAAGATCCAATTCTGGTTGTTGGCGCCCGAAGGAGCGCGGATTCCCGCGTCGATCACCTTGGCGATAATCTCGTCGGGCACCGGGTCCGGTTTCAGGCGGCGCAACGCCCGAGCGCTGTACATCGCCTCGAACAATCCGATTTCAGCCATTGCAGTTTGCTCCAGACGCCCGATGGCGGCGATTATCTCCGTTGCGATGCCGCTTGATGCCACCCTTTGTTACCAAATTCCATGCTAAAACGGTACCGATGAGTGGCAACTGACGATAGAGAAGCTCGGCCGGATGGTGCTCCCGAAACCGGTGCGCGACAAGTTACAGCTTGCCCCAAGCGACCAGTTAGAGCTGGGGATCTCGGACGATAAGATCCCTTTGCGCCCCTTGCGCGGGACCGCACAACTCAGAAAAAAGTGCGGGGGCTGGGTGTTCCATTCCGGAGAGCCCCTCGCGGCCTCGACGGTTGAGGAAACCATCGAACAGATTCGGCGCGCGCGCGACTTTCGCAACGTCGGGAAAAGCCATTGAGGTCGGCGCTTTGCCGAGTTCTGCGATAGCTTGCCGCCGATACAGGTATTGCGGACTTTGCTAGGGACCATCCGGCGTCGGCAAAACTCTGTCAGCGAAGCACCACAGCCGTTGGGACAAGCGCAGAGAAACAGACCGCTGGCACGCGGATCCTGCTGAGGATCCCGCACTCGACACCGTTTCCTACACCCCGTCCGTCGTCTCTGCAAAGGAAACCCGGTGCAGCTGTTTACAGGGTTTGGCGCCTTGCGAAAAGGTGTTGCTTTATTGAAAAGCATTGGCGATGCATTGGTGCAACGCCGATCGGTTACGGTCGCGTCTCCACCAACGAGCAGGACACCGCCACCCAAGTGGCGGCTCTAAGAGCGGCGAAAATGCGCGCGCGTTTATCGCGAGAAAGCATCCGGCGGACGCTGGGCGCGAAGCCGGGAAGTGGCCGATCAAAAAAGTGAATTTGGGCCAAACGCGAAGTGTGGCGTCGGTCATGTGGTGGAAAGGGGCAGGCTTCGTATCCAGCGAGTTAGCACTACGAGTTAGACTAATAGATGGCTGATGTCGCTGAGGACAGGACGGAACGCCCATTATCTGGACAGCCACCTCTGACGGGGTGGCTTCGCGGAGCTGAATCGGAGCTCAGCGAGCAACTCCGCAAGACCGCATCACTTACGTTGGGTAACCGGCATAGCGGGTTGGGTCGTCGACAAAGTACCAGCTCCGATCACCGCGTCTTGCCGAAGCGCGGCTCTATTTGAGAATACGCCAAATAGCGCTAAAACCTAGACGCCAATAATTCTGTATACGCCAATAATTCTGAAAGTGACACCCTCACTCGTCACGCGACTTGTTGGCGCCGACCTCTCCCGGCGTGCGCCTGTGGTACCTAAGTCCGCAGGCGCGGGCGAGGTAGGGTTAGATTATCGATACTCCTTGCGCGGTGCCGCGCAGTGAGCGGTTATTAATCAAAACCGATCCTCCGGCCACTTCCGTGCTTGGGACTTTGAAGCTGCAAACAGCCTTTCGACGCTCTCGTAGGTAGAGGGGACGGAAGTACGCGTTACGATGCTCGAACCAACCCAATTGACGCCCGCGCAGGAAGCGCTGGCATCCTGGACGATTCCGCCGTGGTTCACCGGCGCGGTGATGGTCAGCGGCGTCCTCTACCTGCGCGGCTTCCTGCGCCTGCACCGGCAAATGCCCGATCGCTTTCCGTCCTGGCGGCTGGGCGCATACTTGGGCGGACTTGGAGCCTTGCTGGTGGCGATATCATCGCCGTTGGCGGCCTTCGACGACCTGCTTCTCCAAGTGCATATGGCGCAGCACATGCTCCTGATGTTCGTGGCGCCACCGCTGATCCTGCTCGGTGCGCCGGCGATTCCGTTGCTGCGGGCACTCCCGCCAACTCTGGCCAAGCGTGTGCTTGGTCCAATGCTGAAGTCGCGGACGCTGTGCAGAATTGGCGGCCTCCTCGGGCATCCCATGACCGGCTGGCTGGCCTTGGTGATCGCGACCTGGAGCTGGCACGCACCGGGTCCCTATCAATTGGCGCTGCGCTCCGAAGGATGGCATCAAGTCGAGCACGCGTGTTTCGTCGGCGCCGCGATGCTGTTCTGGTGGCCGGTGGTGCAGCCGTGGCCGAGCACGATGCGCTGGCCGCGCTGGACGATGATCCCGTACCTGCTCCTGGCCGACGGGCAAAACACCATATTATCGGCGCTGCTGACCTTTTCCGACCGCATCATCTACCCGTATTATGAAACTGTGCCGCGGATGGCGGGGATTACGCCGCTGAGCGATCAGATCACCGCGGGACTAATCATGTGGGTCCCCGGATCGCTGTTTTTTCTGATCCCTGCCGCGATGATCCTGTTCAATCTGTTGTCCTCGCGCAGCGTGGTTGATCCGGTCCGCGGGGGTGGCGTGAGGATGGCGCATCGCCGCGGGCGCTCGCGAGTACAGTCGCTCTGACGATGGCGGCGACGCTCCGAGGGACGTTAAGCTGACGGCGACCGCGGGCATCCAGCAAGCAACACTGCGGGCGTGGCGCGCGACGTGTCTTGCGAGCGGTTAAGAAAAAGGTGCAGGATCTGGGGTATCGCGAACGAAAGTGTTCAAATTGACTGGTTTTAAATCACTCCGTAACCGAGGGTAGTCCGTGCCGGCGGATGCGGTCGTCGCGCTCGCGGCCGGCGCGAATTTTGAACTCAGGGGAAGCACATGCAAATAGGAATGATCGGACTCGGGCGTATGGGCGCCAACATGGTACGGCGTTTGATGAAGGCCGGCCACGAATGCGTGGTTTTCGACGTTTCGGCCGAAGCGGTGCATGGTCTCGAGCACGAAGGCGCCAAGGGCGCCACCTCGCTCGACGACTTTCTGGCGCGCCTGACCAAGCCCCGGGCGGTTTGGTTAATGGTGCCGGCGGCGATCGTTGATTCGCAGCTCAATGAACTGGTGGGCAAGCTCGCGGCCGGCGATATCGTCGTAGATGGCGGCAATTCCTATTATCGCGACGACATCGACCGCGCCAAACGGCTCAAGCCCCACGGGATCCACTATGTCGATTGCGGTACCAGCGGCGGAGTATGGGGCATGGAGCGCGGCTACTGCCTGATGATTGGCGGCGAGAACGACGTCGTGCGTCATCTCGACCCGATCTTTGCCACGCTCGCGCCCGGCAAGGGCTCGATCGATCGCACCCCCGGCCGCGAGAAGCTGGGTGGCACCGCGGAGCAGGGTTATCTCCATTGCGGGCCCAACGGCGCGGGCCATTTCGTCAAGATGGTGCATAACGGAATCGAGTATGGCCTGATGGCGGCCTATGCGGAGGGGCTCAACATTCTGAAGAACGCCAACGCCGGCAAGCAGCAGCGCGCCGCCGACGCCGAGACCACGCCGCTGCGCAACCCCGAGTATTACCAGTACGACCTGAATCTCGCCGACATCGCGGAGGTTTGGCGCCGCGGCAGCGTGATTGCGTCGTGGCTGCTCGATCTGACCGCTACGGCATTTGCCGGCGACCCCAAGCTGGAACGCTTTGCCGGGCGCGTGTCGGATTCGGGCGAGGGACGTTGGACCGTGGATGCGGCGATCGACGAGGGCGTGCCTGCCAACGTGCTGGCCACCGCATTGTTCGAGCGTTTCACCTCGCGCGGCGACGCGGAGTTCCAGGACAAGCTGCTGTCGGCGATGAGATTTGAGTTCGGCGGGCATCTGGAGAAGAAGGGGTAGCGGGGCATGAGTGAGCCACGCTCTGACGCCCTGGCCTTTTTCGGCGCGACCGGCGACCTGGCGTATAAGAAAATCTTTCCGGCGCTGCACGCGATGGCGCGGCGCGGGCATCTGACGTTCCCCGTGATCGGGGTGGCGAAGTCGGGATGGAATCTCGATCAGCTGCGGACGCGCGCCCGCGAAAGCATTCAGACCCATGGCGGCGGCGTCGATGAGAATGCCTTCACGATCCTGCTCGAGCATTTGCGCTACGTCGACGGCGACTACAAGGACCCCGCGACCTACGCGGCCCTGCGCAAGGAACTGGGCGATGCGGCGCATCCTGCCCATTACCTGGCGATTCCGCCGAGCCTGTTCGCGATCGTGGCCGAAGGACTGGCGAAGTCCGGAAGCGCCCGGGGCGCGCGGTTAATCGTTGAAAAGCCGTTCGGACGCGATCTGCCCTCCGCGCAGGCGCTCAACCAGACCATTCACACGGTCTTTGAAGAAAACGACGTTTACCGGATTGACCATTACCTGGGCAAAGAGCCGGTGCAGAACCTGCTTCTGTTCCGGTTTGCCAACACCTTTCTCGAACCCATCTGGAACCGCAATTACGTGGACAGCGTTCAGATCACGATGGCGGAGGATTTCGGAGTTCAGGGGCGCGGCCTTTTCTATGAGGAGGCCGGAGCGATCCGGGACGTGGTGCAGAATCACATGCTACAAGTGGTCGGGTTTCTGGCCATGGAGCCGCCGGTGACCACCTACCACGAATCGATCCGCGACGAGCAGGCCAAGGTCTTCCGCGCCATCCGTCCGCTCAGTCCCGACGACCTGGTGAGGGGGCAGTTCAAGGGCTATCGCAAAGAAGCCGGGGTGGCGCACAACTCGACCGTGGAAACGTTTGCCGCCGTCCGGCTGCATATCGATTCCTGGCGATGGGAAGACGTGCCGTTTTTCATTCGCGCGGGGAAATGTCTGCCGGTGACCACGACCGAGGTGCTGGTCACGCTCAAGCGCCCGCCGCTGCGTAAGGTTGGCGACACCAACTACTTTCGTTTCCGGCTGAGTCCGGAAGTGATCATCGCGGTCGGATCGCAAGTGAAGAAAGCGGGCGAGCAGTGGGCGATCGAATCGACCGAACTTAAGGTAGTGCACGATGCCGAGGGCGATGAGATGGACGCCTACGAACGGCTGCTCAGTGACGCGATGGCCGGCGACGGGATGCTGTTCGCGCGCGAGGACGCGGTCGAGGCGGCATGGGGGGTCGTGCAGCCCATCCTGAGCGACGTCACCCCTATCCACGAGTACGAACCCGGCACATGGGGGCCGGCGGATGCGGACCGGCTTACCGAGGAAGTCGGCGGATGGCACGCGCCGCAGAAGTGATGCTTGAAGCGTATCAAAGCCCCCACCCTCTGGCTGGTCAAAGACTGTTGATAAACGCCATCAACTGATATTCGCTATCGGAGAGGGCGAGGTAGAAGGTGACTGATACACCTCAAGTAACAGATTCGCTTTGGCGCACAAGGACAACGTGGACGCGCGGTATCTTTGCAGGCCCGCCTGCACCCGCACCCGTCACGCGACTTGCGGGCGCAAATCGCGCGCCGACCTCTCCCCGCATGCGGCAGCGGTACCCAAGTCCGCAGCCGCGGGCGAGGTTGGTTCAGGAGTTTATCGACAGTCTCATCAAGCAAAATTAAAGGCACTGGCGTAAAATACGATCCTGCAGGCGCAGTGCAGGCCCGCATTGGTAGCTGATCGGCGACGACGCCGGAGCGCCGCGCGGCGTTCGACGGGCAATGGAGGAATCATGAAACCAACCCAGAAGCTTCACGATATCGGCCAGAGTATCTGGCTGGACAATATCACGCGGAAACTCCTGACTGGCGGCGGCCTGCGACGCTACATCGCCGAACTCTCGGTCACCGGGTTGACTTCCAACCCGACGATCTTCGACGGCGCGATCAAGCACAGTTCCGACTATGACGGCGAGATCCGCAAGCAAACCAAAGCCGGAAGGGCGGGCGAAGACCTGTTCTTCGACCTCGCGCTGGAGGATTGCACCGCGGCGGCGGACCTGTTCCGGCCGGTTCACGATCAGACCAACGGCGTTGACGGATGGGTCTCGCTGGAAGTCTCGCCCAAGCTGGCCTACGACACCTCCAGCACCGTGGCGGCGGCCCGCGACCTGCATGCGCGTGCCGCGCGCCCCAACCTGTTCATCAAGATTCCCGGCACCCCGGAAGGAATTCCGGCAATCGAAGAGTCCATTTTCGCGGGCATTCCGATCAACGTGACGCTGCTCTTCTCGTGCGAGCAGTACCTGGAGGCGGCCAACGCCTATATGCGCGGCGTCGAGCGCCGGTTGGCGGCGGGACTCAACCCGCTGGTGGGTTCGGTCGCGTCGCTGTTCATCAGCCGCTGGGACGTGGCGGCCAACAAGCAGGTGCCGCCCGCCCTGCACAACCGACTGGGGATCGCCGTCGCCAAGCGCACCTACAGGGCGTATCGCGAATTGTTGGCGTCGGACCGCTGGCTGCGGCTGGTCAACAATGGTGCGCGATCGCAGCGCCTGCTGTGGGCCAGCACCGGCACCAAGGATCCCAAAGCCTCCGACCTGCTATACGTCAAGGCGCTGGCCGCTCCGCACACCATCAATACGATGCCGGAAAACACCTTGATGGCGACGGCCGATCACGGCGAGGTCGGGACGCTGCTGTCTCCTGATGGCGGCAATGCCGAGGCCGAAATCGCCGAGTTCACCAAGGCGGGGGTCGATGTGAACGCGTTGGCGCAGCAGCTTCAGCGCGAAGGCGCCGACGCCTTCGTCAAGTCCTGGGACGACTTGCTGGCCTGTATCGTGGAAAAGAGCGCCGAACTCAAGAAAGCCGGCTGATAATGCGCGCGGTTGCATCATGACCGTTGTGTCAACATCCTAATCGGACGTTGCTGAGTGGATCGGGAACAGAAGGCCTTTAGTGAGCGACAATAGTCCGCGAACGGTTCAGATCGCGCCATCGATTCTGGCCGCTGACTTCCGCCGCCTCGGTGAGCAGGTCACGGAAGCCCTCACGGCCGGCATCCGCCGAATTCATATCGACGTGATGGACGGGCGGTTCGTCCCCAACATCAGCATGGGGCCGCTGGTGGTGGAGGCGCTGCGGCCGTTGGCCCAGCAGTTCGATGCGGTTATGGAAGTTCATCTTATGATCGAGCAACCCGACCGCTACCTGGGCGAATTTTCGCGCGCCGGTGCCACGGTGATGATGGTCCACCTCGAGGCCTGCCCGCATCTGCATCGCACGGTCAACAACATCCGCGAACTCAAGGCGCAGCCGGGAGTTGCGCTTAATCCGGCCACGCCGATCGTGCTGCTCGACGAGATCCTGCCCGACATCGACGTCGCGCTGCTGATGTCGGTCGATCCCGGGTTCGGCGGCCAGAAGTTCATCGCTTCGACCGTCGACAAGGTCGCGCGTCTGCGCGCCGTGCTGGTCAAGCGCGGACTTGAACGGGTGGAAATCGAAGTCGACGGCGGCGTGGGCGAAAACAATATTGCGGAGCTGGCGCGGGCGGGCATGACGATCGCGGTGGCGGGAACGTCGGTGTTCAACGGCCGCCGATCCGTCACTGAAAGCGTCCAGGTTCTGCGCGCCGCCTGCGCGGCGGTCGCGCCGTGCCGATGAGCGGCCGGGCGGCCGCGGCGAAGTCATTTTTGATATTTTCCCGCAGATGTGGACGGCGCGGACTCGATTGACGTCCGCCGGCATTTCGCTTGCTTAGTTGCGCAGCTTGGCGGGAAAATGATCTACGCCCGCGGCTCGTGCGCTCGCGGGCGACTATTTCCGCCTGGATGCGCCCTTGCAGACAGATGAACCGTTGATCCCTGATAGCCAGATCTCGTTTGAACGGACCAGTGACAATGACCTGATCGTCGCGGTATCGGGATCGTGGCGAATGCGCCGCGGCATGCCTTCGATCGCGAAGGTGGAGAGCGAGTTCAGTACCGCGCCGCCGCGGCGCGTTGTGGTACAGGCACGGGACCTTGGCGCGTGGGACAGCAGCCTGTTGCTACTGGTCGCCGGAATCGACGAACTGTGCAAGGAGCGCGGGATTCCCGCGCAGCGCTCGGGACTGCCTGAGGGACTCACGCGGCTGATCGATCTTTCCGAAACCGTTGAGGAGAAAAAAGAGACCGCCGCGCCGCCGGGGCCGCCCGGCTTCGTGGAACGGATCGGGGTTGGAATAATCAAACTTAACCAGTCGGCGGGCGAGTTCCTGGAGTTCCTGGGCGCCTTGACTTTTTCCTTCAGCAATCTCATTCGCCGCAAAGCCCGCTACCGCACCTCCGACCTGATGGAAGTCATCCAGCAATGTGGCGCGGACGCATTGGGCATCGTCACCCTGATTAGCTACCTGGTGGGCGTCATCCTCGCCTTCATGGGGGCGGTTCAGCTTCAACAGTTCGGCGCGTCGATCTATGTGGCCGACCTGGTTGGAATCGGCATGGTGCGCGATATGGGCGCGATGATGACTGGGATCATCATGGCGGGCCGGACCGGCGCGGCCTTCGCGGCGCGAATCGGCACGATGAAGGTGACGCAGGAGATCGATGCGCTGACCACGATGGGAATCTCGCCGATGGACTTCCTGGTGCTGCCCCGCGTGATCGCACTGATCGTGATGATGCCACTGCTGTGCCTGTACGCCGATTTCGTCGGAATCATGGGCGGCGCCACGATCGGCGTCGGGATGCTTGGGATTTCGCTCTCCACGTATCTGCACGAGACCATTCACGCCATTACGCTGGGGGGGCTGGCCGGGGGGCTGTTCAAGGGCACCACCTACGGCGTTCTAATCGCGTATGCCGGCTGCCTGCGCGGCTTCCAGTGCGGCAACAGTTCATCGGCCGTAGGTGACGCGGCGACCGCGGCAGTGGTGACGGGGATTGTAATGATCGTAACGGCGTGCGGCCTGTCTGCGGTGCTGTTTTATATCCTCGGTATCTAGCTCATCAGGCCTGCCCAGGTGCAAGGACAGTTGATTTATGAATCGATCGAACCCCAAGATCATCGGCGCTTTCGTAGTCGGCGCGATCGCGCTGGCAGTGGTCGCGGTGGCCGTACTTGGCTCCGGCCGTCTCTTTCACCGCTCCTTCAAATACGCGTTGTGCTTTCCCGGAGACTTAAGCGGTCTGCGCGTGGGGGCAGCGGTCAAGTTCAGAGGCGTCCCGATCGGCTCGGTGACGTCGATTCGGCTGAACATTCCCGGTCTGCCGCCGTTGCTGACCAAGTCGTCGGAGGAATCCAGGATTCCGGTGATCGTCGAACTGGACCAGACCCAAATCGCGGCGCGCGGCGGCCGGGTCGATCTGACCGACCCTAAAACGCTTGATGCGGCGGTCAAAAAGGGCCTGCGGGGCCAATTGCGGTTGGACAGTTTCGTCACCGGGCTCTCCTATGTTTCGCTCGACGTGGTGCCCGGCGCCCCTTTGGTTTATGTCCTGCCCAAAGATTCGGGCTATCAGGAAATTCCCACCGTCCAGACCACGCTCGAACAGGCGCAGGGAACCTTGCAGCGTTTGATCGCGAAAGCTGAAGAAGCGGATTTGCCGGGAATGATGACCGCCGCCAGCTCGGCGATGAAAGGTATCGACCAGCTGGTCGCGTCCCCCGACCTGCGCCGGGCAGTTGATTCCCTCAATGGCACCGAGCGCAACCTCAGTAAGGCTGCGGAAAACCTCGACCGCGCGGCGGTCAGCCTGCGCATACTTTCGGATAACCTGAACTCGCGCGTACCGCCCCTCATGATCGCCCTGCAAGGCGTCGCGAATAGAGCCCAGGATACTATGGCGACCACCGATCGGACCCTGGCCGCTCTGACCACGACCCTGGAGCCCGCTTCGCCGGTCCTCTATCGAATGAATAAGACCTTCGATGACGTTTCCGGCGCCGCCCGCGCAATCGAGGAACTGGCCGACTATTTGAGGCGCAACCCCAGCGCGCTGATCCGCGGACGCTACGCGGACAGCAAGTGACCGCTGCCGGCCGCGCCGTCAGCCTGGTTTTTTAGGCGGTGGCGGAAACAGTTGCTCGCCCGTGGCCTCGTCGACCACGGTGATCGCCTTAACCGGACAGCTCCGCGCCGCGGAGACGATCACCCGGTCCTCCGCGCCGGTTGGATTGATGACCTCTGATTTGCCGTTGTCGTCGAACGCAAAAACCTTGGGCGCGGTTTCGACGCAATCGCCGCTGCCGATACATTTGGCCTTGTTTACCGTGGTCTTGACCATTGAACCTGTCTCGCTCTCCTCTTGGTGCCGGGCCGCTGCTATCATGCGGCAGGCCGCCGCGCTGAGCAACGACGTTTCCATGCTTTCGTGATTTGGGGCCTGCTTCAATAGAAAGGGGACGATGATCTTCGGCACCGGGATAGATCTTATCGAGGTCGAAAGGGTTCAGCAGGCGCTGCTCCGTCCGCTGACCGGAGCGCGCTTCCGCGAGCGGGTCTTTACGCCCGGCGAAGTCGCCTACTGCGAGTCGCGCGGGCGCGCACGGTTTCAAAGTTACGCGGCGCGTTTTGCCGCCAAGGAAGCGGCCATGAAGGCGCTGGGCACCGGATGGAACCGCTACGTCGGATGGCGCGATATCGAAGTCGTCAGGGCGCGCGGCCGTCCGCCCGGAATCAAGCTCTGGGGCAAGGCGGCCGAGTTCGCAAGCCGGCACAATGTGACCGGGTTTCAACTAAGCATCAGCCACAGCGCGATCCACGCCATCGCGCACGTGATCGCGGAGTCGTGAGAGGTTTCTCCATTTGGTCCCCAACGTCGATCATTTGGCCATCGATTCCACGCTAAAGCGATCGCCGCGAACATGATTATCCGTGGTCCCGGCGACGAGCCTCCAATCCCGGCCAACCGATGGACCGGATGCCTGCTTGATGGTATCGAGCGTGATGCCAACAGGCGAGGGAAGAATCGATGCTGAAAGATATGAAGCTCATCCTGACCGCGCTTGGGTTGATTTTGATTATGGGGTTTACCGGCGGGATTCCGCGCGCCCGCGGCGATGAAATACAGGACCTGGAGCAAAAGCGTCAGGAGATTGTGCTCAACAGCATGGATTTCTCCAGCGATAAGGAAAAGCAATCCTTCCTCCAGGTATATATTCCTTACCAGCGGCGCCTGATCAGACAGGACGAAGAGCGGGCCGTGCTAATCGAGGCTTACGCTCAGAGTCAAAAAGTGGCCGCACTCAAGACGCAGACCGCCCGGGCGCTGCTCCAACAGGCCCTGCAAGGGGATCGCAAGCGGCTGGAACTGGTGGCGGACTATATCGCGCAGCTGGAGAAAATTCTTCCGATCCAGAAAGTAGTCAGAGCCTACCAGATCGAAAACCGCATCCAGGCGCTGATGCTGGTCAACGCCGCCAAGCATATACCGTTGGCAAAATAGCGGGCCGCGAAGAACGGTGTCAGACGTAGAGTGCACGGTAAGGCGTGTGATACTAAAATAGTCGCGAAGCCGGTTGGACTGGTGGGATCGAAAGCAGATGGTATTGGGACTAAATCTTGCTGGAGGCATTAATAGGTGACTCCCTGGCGATCGATAGTTGGAATGCGGCGAAGCTCCGCTTCAATTGCTCTTCTCGGCGCTCTGGCGCTGGCTTTGGTGATTGCGGCGGATAGTCTGGTGGGCATCACGGCGTCGGCTCAATCCGACACCGGTGGCGATGCCAATACTCAGGACCAGTTGCTGCAACTGGTCGCGCCCATCGCGCTGTATCCCGACGCCCTGGTGGCGCAGATCCTGGCGGGCTCGACCTACCCGACCCAGATCGTCGACGCCGCGCGTTTTCTCAGGGACAATTCCAATCTGACCGGGGGCGCCCTGGTCAACGCGGTCAACCAGCAGACGTGGGACCCCAGTGTCCAGGCCTTGACCCAGTTCCCTTCGGTGCTGAACAACATGAGTCAGAACCTGTCGTGGACCTCCGCACTGGGCGACGCCTACTACAACGACCAGCAAAACGTGCTCGCGGCGATTCAGGAACTGCGCCAGCGCGCGCTGCAGGCGGGAACGCTCAAGACCACGTCCCAGCAGACCGTCACCACCGACAGTTCCACCCAAACGATTATCATTGCGCCCGCGCAGCCCACCGTCGTTTATGTGCCGACGTACAATCCCAGCATCGTGTACGGCGCCCCGGTGGAGACTTATCCCGGTTATAGTACCGGCGCGATGATGGCCACGGCGGCGCTTTCCTTTGGCGTCGGGATGCTCGTGGGTTCGGCCATCAACAACAACAGTTGGGGATGGAATTCGTGGGGCTGCAACTGGCACGGCGGCAACGTCGTTTATAATCGCAACGTTTACGTCTCGCGCAGCACCACGTTTGTCGGCGGCCGCGGCTACTATCGCAATCCCAATTACAACCGTCCTCCCGGTTGGAATGGAAACCGTCCGGTAAACCCGAATCGTCCGGTGTATCCGAATCGTCCGATAAATCCGAATCAGCCGGCAAATCCGAATCGACCAGTGAACCCGAATCGTCCGGTGAATCCGAATCAGCCAGTGAACCCGAATCGTCCGGTGAATCCGAATCGACCGGTGAACCCGAATCGGCCAGTGAACCCGAATCGGCCGGTGAACCCGAATCGGCCGGTGAACCCGAATCGGCCGGTGACCTCCAATCAACCGGTGAACGTGAATCGGCCTACCAATGTTAATCGTCCCACGGGCGCGCAGACGCGTCCCGCGGGCGGCGGCAATCAGGGGCTCCAAAACTATCGCGGGTTCGGCCAGGCGGGCGGCCCGGCCAAGAGTGGCGCCGGCGCGTTCAACGGTTTCGGTTCCGGTGGTGGTGCGCGCACGGCCAGCAACCGCGGTCGCAACAGCCTCGGTGCAGGCAAAGGCGTTCAGGGTGGCGCCGGACGCAGTGGCGGTGGAGCGCGGCGCCGCTAGCAGGGTGCGGAAAAAAAGGCTCCCGATACAGGAGTGGTGGCCCGATGGGATTAGCACCCTGCATAAAAGATGGCCTCCTTCCTCAACCTTCTCCCCCTGACCGGGGGGAGATAAGAGAGCGGGGGCGGGCTGCGGAGGCTTTTTCCACAGCCTGCCAGGTCTCGCTCAGGTCACTGGCGCGAAAGCACAAGGTGGAAGGCAAAAGAATCATGGACCGACGATATACTCGCCCGGGCGCGTTAGTAGCGATACTGGTCTTCGGCGCATGGATATGTGCAGTCGGGCAAGCGGCGTCCGCGACTACGCATGGCGAGGCCTTTGCGACTACGGACGCAGCGGCCAAAGCGCTGGCCGACGCGGCCCGCAATCACAACGTCGCGGCGCTGACCAAAATCCTCGGACCCGACTCCAGGAATCTCGTCAGCTCAGGCGATCCGGTTGCCGACCGGGCAACCGGCACTAGAATCGCGGCGGCTTACGATCAGATGCATCGGTTCGTGACCGGGAGCGAAGGCCGCGTCTTCATTTACGTGGGCGCCGAGAATTGGCCGCTGCCGATCCCGTTGGTCAAGCACAACGGCAAATGGTACTTCGACACCGCCTTCGGCAAGCAGGAAATCCTGGCACGGCGGATCGGGCGCAACGAACTGGAAGCGATGAAGGTGTGCGAGGCGGTGGTTGCCGCGCAGCAGCAATACTTTAGTCAGGAACAGACCGGGGAGACGGGAGCGCAGTACGCGCAAAAGTTCCTGAGCGATGCCGGCAAGCATAACGGCCTGTACTGGAAGACCGCCGCCGGCGCGCCGCCCAGCCCCCTGGGTCCCCTGATCGTCGCCGCCTCCAATGAAGGTTATCGCCGCGGCGCCGCCGGCAAGCCCAACCCCTACCACGGCTACATCTACCGGATCCTGACTGCGCAAGGAGAACAGGCCGCGGGGGGAGCGCATAGCTATCTGAAAGACGGCAGGATGACGGGCGGCTTCGCCGTCCTCGCCTATCCAGCCGGCTACCGCTCCTCGGGCGTGATGACCTTCATGGCCGGTCAGGACGGAGTCGTGTACCAAAAAGACCTCGGTCCTGATACGGCCAAAGTCGCATCGTCCATAGCGGCCTACGATCCTGACAGTTCATGGCAGCGGGTGGAGCAGGTCGAGGACGCCGGAGATTCCGCCACCGGAGCCAACTAGCGAATACGGAATACCGCGGTATTCGCATGCAGGGGCTTGGGTTCGTACCCTTTCCCTTCGTTTGAGAGATTCGATAGACGAGCCAGGGCGCGAAGATAACGAGCGCGCATATCTTTATTGTGGGCTGTTCCCTCTGCGCGCCACGAAGGCCCTGTAATCCAGTGGATGGGAGATCGACCCCAGCAATTGTCGGTACGGCTGAGTAGCACTCAGGCGGTGGCTCCTGAATTGTAAATGCGATCAAAGCTGCGGTGACGTGCGCAAAGTCACGCAAGCCAAATTTGTCTTATGCCGACAGACTCAGGTCGCGGGCACGGGAAGAGAACGGTTCGGGCAGCGGGATTTTCTGGGCGTCGGTCCAGTTGGTTTCAAGCCGGTAGAAGTCACGGATCGGCTCGTAAAAGATGTGCACCACTACGTCGTTGTAATCGAGCACAATCCAATAGCCCAGGTTGAAGCCCTCGATTGATAAAGGGCCCTCGCTCTCGCGGTCCATCCGTTCCTCCACGCCGCGGCAGATCGACTGCACCTGCACATCGGATCGGCCGGTGGCGATAACGAAATAGTCAGCGATTGAGCTTAGGTGTTCGGCCTGTAGGACGACCAGATCGTAGGCCTTTTTATCCAGGGCGGCTTCGACGATTGCCAACGTCTTGTTCAGCGGGGTCACGCGGGGCGTTCTAACTCCTCAATAAAGTCCATGCCGTTCGATATAGTCGAGTACGTCGGTGGGCACGAGATAACGCGCGGAGCGCTGTTTTTGCAACTGTTCGCGGATTGCCGAAGCCGAGATCGGTAGGAATGTGGTGGTTACAAAGGACAGCGTTTGCCCACTTGGATGCACGTAGTACCCGCTGTTTTTACTGTAACCAAAGCGCCGCAGAGCGGCAAGGGCTCCTGGTGAGCTTTCGGCCTCGCTAGCCGCGCTGCGGGAATGGACGATCACGCTGCACAGGCGGGCGATCTCGTCCGCTTCCTTCCAGGTTTCCAGTTCCGCGAACGAATCGCTGCCCATCATCAGGAACAACGACGGCTGGGCCCGCAGAGTGGTGCGGAAATGGCGCACCGTATCCACCGTGTAAGAGTGTCCCGAGCGCCGCACCTCGGCGTCCGAGACCATGAAATGACGATTACCCTTGGTGGCGAGCTGTACCATCCGCAACCGATGGTCGGAGGGCGCCAAGTCGGTGCCGGTCTTGTGTGGAGGCGAAGCGGCGGGAATGAAATAGACCAGGTCCAGCTCCATCGCCTCCCGCACCTCTTCGGCGGCGCGCAAATGGCCGAGATGGATGGGATTGAAACTACCCCCGAAAAGACCGATCCGCACGGAATTATCCCTCGGATACCCGGTTAAATCCGCACCTGTCCATTGCCGCGGATGACGTATTTGTAGGTCGTCAACTCGCGCAGTCCCATCGGACCGCGCGCATGCAGGCGGTTGGTGGAGATCCCGGTTTCGGCGCCAAAGCCGAATTCAAAACCGTCGGTAAACCGGGTTGAAGCGTTGACGTACACGGTGGCGGAATCAACTTCATGCTCAAAGCGCGTCGCCGCCGACAGGTCTTCGGTAACGATTGCGTCGGCCAATCCCGACCCATGGCGGGCGACGAAGTCGATCGCTTCATCGATCGAATCGACCACCTTGATGGAAAGAATCAGGTCCAGATACTCGGTGTCCCAGTCCTGTTCGATGGCTGGACGCGCGTCTTTCAAAATCGCCAGCGTGCGTGGGCATCCGCGTAACTCCACCTTATGGTCCGCCATTCGCGCGGCCAGCCGCGGCAAAAACGTATTCGCCACGCCCACATGCACCAGCAGATTTTCCATCGCATTGCAGACCGAGGGCCGGCTGCATTTGGCGTTGACGCAGATCTCCTCGGCCTTGGCGAGATCGGCGCGGGCGTCAACGTACACATGGCAAATCCCGTCGAAATGCGGCAACACCGGCACCTCGGAGCCGGCCAGGGCTTCTTTCAAAGCGATTCCGCCGCGCGGGATGATCAGGTCGATCAGGCCGACACTTTGCTTGAGCATCCGGATTACCTCGCGGTCCGGTGTCGGCACGAAGAACAACGCCCCCGCCGGGAGCCCCGCCTGCTCCATCGCTTGCGCGATTAAATCGGCCAGCATGCGATTAGTCGCCAGCGACTCCTTGCCGCCGCGCAATACGGCGCCGTTGCCGGCCTTGAGCGCCAGGACCGCGGCTTCGACGGTCACGTTGGGCCGCGATTCATAAACGATTGCGATCGTCCCGATCGGCACGCGCACCTGGCTAATCTCCAGTCCGTTGGGCCGCCGCCATCCGGCGATCACTTCACCCACCGGGTCGGGCAATGCCGCGACCTGCTCGACGCTGAGCGCAATCGCCTCGATTCGTGCGGGACTGAGCGTCAGGCGTTCCAGGAAAGCGGGCTTCACTCCCTGCATCCGGGCCTGTTCGAGATCGCGCGCGTTAGCGTCAATGATCGCGCTGCCCGACGCGCGCAATGCGTCTGCCAGCCGACTGAGGGCCCGGTTCTTCAGTGCGCTGGAGCACAGCGCCAACTCCCGGGACGCGGCGCGCACGCGGCGCAGTTGGAACAGGATGTCGCTCTCCAGGCTCATGCGAATCTCATAGTAGCACGAGATTGTCGCGATGGATGATCTCATCCGCCAACTGGTAACCCAGAATTGCGGCAATCTCCGAGGTGCGGCGGCCCTTGAGCTTGGCTACGTCGGCGGCCGGATAGTTGACCAGGCCGCGTCCGAATTCATGGCCGTCCTGATCCAGGATGCTGACGCAAGCGCCGCCGGTGAAGTCGCCGGTGACCGCGCGTACGCCCGAGGGCAGCAGGCTGCGACCCTTGTTGCGCAACGCGTCGGCGGCGCCCTTATCCAGCGCCAGCGCGCCCTGCGGCTTGAGCGCGAAGGCGATCCAATGCTTGCGGCTGCGCATCCGGGTGCGCGCCGGCAACACCAGGGTCCCGTGCTCGCGCATGGGATCGATGGCGTCGCGCAGGGCGTCGGGTTCATGTCCCGACGCGATAATAACGGCGATTCCCGCACGCGCGGCCTGACGGGCGGCCTTGAGTTTGGACGCCATCCCGCCGGTGCCCAGCGGTCCGGTCGAGTCCGCGACCAACCCCTTCATTTCGGCGTCGGCGTCGGCAATCAGCCCAATCAGGCGCGCGTCGGGGCGTTTGCGCGGGTCGCCGGTAAGCACCCCGGCAACGTCGCTCAGGATGATCAGCATTTGCGCCTGCACCAGCGTCGCCACCAGGGCGGACAGGTTGTCGTTGTCGCCGAACTTGATTTCCTCGACCGCGACCGTATCGTTCTCGTTGATAATCGGGACGATTCCGTGTTGCAGGAGCGCCTCCAGCGTATGGCGGGCGTTGTTGCATCGCGTGCGTTCGGCCAGGTCGGAATGGGTCAGCAGGATCTGCGCGATATGCCGCTGATGGGCCGCGAAGGCCTGCGCGTACAGCGTCATCAGGGCGATCTGTCCGGTGGCCGCCGCCGCCTGGCGCATCGCGATAGTGGAATTGAGCGGCGCTCCCAGGCGCGCGCGCCCCGCGGCAATCGCGCCCGACGTAACCAGTATCACCTCGTAGCCGCGGTTAATCAGATAGTCCACATCGCCGGCCAGCCGATGGATTATCTCGGGGCGCAGGCCCCCGCTGTCGGAAAGCACGGCGCTGCCGACTTTCACCACCAGGCGGCGGGTCGACGCCAGCAGTTCCGCCTTGTAAATCAGTTGGGACATCGGCGGCCACCGGCCTCCATGTCAGGGCAGTTCGCTGAGTTTGGCCGCCAGCGCCCGGATTAGAGGTTCCAGGCCGGTCCGCTGCTCAGCCGAGATGCTGATGGCGTCCCATCCGGTGAGCCGCTTCATGGTGCGTTGCGCGGCGGCAACCTGCTTTGGGCTTGCGAGGTCGATCTTGTTCAGCACCACCAACGCGCCGCGGTTGGCCAGTTCGGGATCGAAGGCCCGGATTTCCTCGCGGACGGTATTGAAATCGCGCTCGATGTCCGAGGTCAGGTCCAAAACGAAAACGAGTATCCGGGTCCGCGAGATGTGGCGCAAGAAGCGGATGCCGAGTCCATGGCCCTCATGAGCGCCTTCGATCAGGCCCGGGATATCGGCCACGGTGAAACTTTCCTGGTCGTCGATGATCACCCGGCCGAGGTTGGGAGTCAGCGTGGTGAATGGATAAGACGCGATCTTGGGCCGCGCCGCGCTCAACGCCGAAAGCAGAGTCGATTTGCCCGCGTTGGGCATCCCGACCAGTCCAACCTCGGCCACCAGCCGCAACTCCAGCCGCACCCATCGCTCTTCGGCGGGGCCGCCCGGCGTGGCGATTCGCGGCGCCTGGCGGGTGGATGAGGCAAAATGCATGTTGCCGCGGCCGCCGCCGCCACCGTGGGCGATCACCGCGCTCTGGCCGGGCAGGATCAGGTCGGCAAGCGTGTCGCCGGTGGACTCATCGATAACCACCGTCCCCGGCGGAACTTTAACGATCAGGTCCTCGGCGCCGCGTCCATACTGTTCCTTGCCCCGTCCGGGGTCGCCGTTGCGCGCTATGACCCGGGGCTTGTACTTGAAATCGAGCAGGGTGGAGAGTCCTTCGTTGACTTCGAAGATCACGTCGCCGCCTTTGCCGCCGTCGCCACCGGCGGGACCACCGAAGGGACGATACTTCTCGCGCAAAAAAGCGATCGCGCCGTCCCCGCCCTTACCGGAGCGGACAAAGATCCGGGCCTCGTCGATAAACTTTTTCACACTGATTCTTGTCCGCTCCCCACGGTTTCCTCCGCGAGAAAGGGTCCCCACCAATTTTTTGCCCAAGCTGGTCTTATGGGAAGGTAGGGTGAGGTCGCGGTGCAATTCAAGCAGTCATTTCCTGATGTAATCTTCGCCGCAGGATTTTCGGCGCAGCAAGCCAAAAAAAAGCCCCGCGGGAGGCGGGGCTTGAATTTCACGATGTGAAACTAACCAATCAGCCGGCCGCCGGTGCCTGCGCCTGCTCCAATTGCGCCGGCGGATAAACGCTCACCTGGCGTTTTTCACCGCGGGGCTCATAACTCACCACGCCGTCGATCAGCGCATAGATGGTATAGTCGCGCCCCAAGCCGACGTTGCGTCCCGGATGAATCCTGGTCCCGCACTGACGGACGAGAATGTTGCCGGCTCTCACCGTCTGTCCGGCGAAAATCTTGATTCCTCGCCGCTGGCCCGGGCTATCCCGGCCGTTGCGCGTCGAACCTTGTCCTTTCTTATGCGCCACGGCGCTTCCTCCTCTGTCAACGCGGCATTAACGCCGCCAGATCTGGTTCGGTTCGGTCATGCTTCCGGTGCCGGGGCGCCGCCGGCTTCGATCGTGGTCGGCTCGCTCGACGGAGCGGGCTCACTCGACGGCGTCGGCTCGACCGGCTCGGAAGGGGCGGCTTCGGTCTGAATCGCCTCGATTTTCAGGACCGTCAACTCCTGCCGATGGCCGCGTTTGCGGCGATAGTTCTTGCGCCGCTTCTTTTTGAAGACGATGACCTTGGTGCCGCGCGGTTGCTGGACGATTTTCGCGGTAACCGCAGCGTCCGCGACCAACGGTTTCCCGATTACGGGAGCACCGTTACCGCCAATCGCGAGCACTTCGGACAATGATACCCTGGAGCCCACGACGCCCTTGAGCCGTTCGACCACGATTTGGTCGCCGGGCGCGACGCGGTACTGTTTGCCGCCGGTTTTTACAATTGCGAACATGCCTGAACCAGAATCCAGTTATTTATCGGACCGTAAGATGCGTGTCAACGCGGCAATCAGGCCAGAATACGGCCGCGCCATCGCCCGACGGCAACCGGGGTGGGTGGCAACGGCGCTGCCGGCCCGGGCCGCGCCGGTTCAGTGCACACGCTTTGAGATTCGCGCCTTGGGAACCGCAAGTCCCGGCACCGCGGTGCGCGCCCGGTACACGGTGCCGTCGACACCGCCGCCTTTGGCGCAAACCACAATCAAATCCCGCAGGTCGCTGCCGGCGAAAACCAGGGTGATGGGTTTTTTGGTGGGCGCCTCGATCTTTTGCGCCAGCGTTCCGTCGGGCTTGAAGCGCATAATCACTCCGCCGAACAAAGCCGGCGCCCAAACGCAGCCTTCGGCGTCCACCGCCATTCCGTCGGGCCATCCCTCTTCGATGCGGGCGAAGATGCGGCGGTTGCGCAACAATCGATCGGAGGTCACGTCATAGGCGTAGATGCATTTGGCAAAGGCGTCGACATGATACAGCGTCTTGCCGTCGGGGCTGAAGCCCATGCCATTGCTGCATTCAAGGCCGCCTTCCCAAACCAGCGTCACCGTGCCATCGGGATCGATTCGATAGAGGTCTCCGGGATCGGTGTCGGGAATACCGTCGGCGCTCATGGTGCCGCGTCCGTTGACCGATCCCACAAAAACGCTGCCATTCGCATCGACGGTAAGATCGTTGAAGGTTTTGGCCAGCTTGCCCGGGTAGGTTTTCAAGAGTTCCTGTGGTTCGCCGCCTTCGTACCACAACGCCACATTCGGCCCCGACATGATCAGGCCGCCGTCTTCGGTAAAGGCCAGCCCGCCCACGCCGTGCCGGCTGGTGGGAATCAGGGTTTCGGGCTTACCGCCAGGGGTGACGCGATAGACTCCGCCGCGGCTGACGTCGGTAAAGTAGATGCGTCCCCGGTCATCAACGCGGGGAGCTTCCAGAAGTCCAAATCCGGTCGTGACTGCCTCGTACTTCAGATTATCCATGGGTTATTTCCCCTGCTCGAAAACCGATTCGCCGCGGGCGGTCCGGGCTCGACTTATATAGCATAAGCGGATTATTAACCAACTCGCCGTCGCATCGCGTCAGGGCGCGGCGAATTTTGCCCTTGACGGGGCGCTGCCAGGCCAACAGTATCGCCTTCAAGGCGGCTTCGGCGCTTGGTCTTTCGTTTGACGCGTCTCACTTATCCGCACGCGAGGCGTCCCCGCTGGAGGAGATCACGATGGCAAGCAAAAACATCCCCTGCGGGATCGCGATTCCTCAAACGTTTCCGAGTTCGCCAATCGACCTCGGGCTGATCCGCGATTTCGTTCCCCGCGCCGAACAACTCGGATACGACAGCCTGTGGGTTCAGGAGCAGATCATCACCGGTTACGGCCTGCTGGAACCGGTCACGCTGCTGACCTACGCGTCGGCGCTGACTTCGAAGGTTCGACTTGGCACTTCGGTTTTGCTCCCGGTGATACGCAATCCGGTGCAACTCGCCAAAAGCCTGGCTTCCCTGGACCAACTCAGTCAGGGGCGGCTGACAGTGGGCGTGGGAATCGGCGGCCCGCATATTCCTGAGGCCGTGTTCGGAGTATCCGGCGAGCGGCGCGCGCGCCGTTTTGTCGAGGCCCTCCAGGTTATGAAGGCGCTGTGGACGCAGCCCCGAGCGACGGTAAACGGCGAGTTCTGGCGCTTCGAGAACGTGCCGATGGAGCCCAAGCCGATCCAGCAACCGCATCCGCCGATTTGGTTTGGCGCCCGCGAACCGGTAGCGCTCAAACGCGCCGTGCGCCATGGCGACGGCTGGATGGGCGCGGGGTCGTCATCGACCCAGGACTTCGTCCATCAATACGGGATACTGCGTAGCCTGCTGGACGAAGCCGGACGCGACCCGGAAACATTTGCCATTTCCAAGCGCGTATATCTCGCGGTGGACGACGATCGGGACCGCGCGCAGCGCCGTCTGCGCGAATGGTTCGCGAAGCGCTATCGCAACGCCGACATGGGTTCGCGGGTGTCCATCTGGGGCAGCCGCGCGGAGTGTATCGACCAACTGGGTGAGTTGGTGCGGGCCGGCGCGCGCCACTTGATGCTCAACCCGGTATTCGATGAATTGGAACATCTGGAACTGCTGGCGAGCGACGTGATGCCGCATCTGTGAGGGGGCGTGGATCCAGGCCTCGTGGAGGCGGCGCCGCGGCCCCGGACGCGGCTTTCAAATTCGATCAAAAACGGGTTAGCATGACGGCAGCATCGCCTCGGGGTTGATCTAGCTGGCGGGTGCCGGGGAAAATTTCGGCGATTATCGGGGATGACGATGGATCAAACGCATCAGGACGACCTTAACCTGGCCAACCAGATCTTTTTCGCCGACGGCGATCCGGATTCGATCTGGCGGCGCCTGCGGGCTGAGGATCCGGTGCATTGGACGCAAGGCGGGCTGAGCCGCGGCTTCTGGTCGGTGACCAAGCTGGAAGACGTGCAGGCGGTTTACCGCGACGCCGCCACGTTTAAATCGGGCTATGGCTTGCCCAGCAGCGCCGAGATGGAAAAGTTTGACGCGGATCCACAAAAGGGCGCGCGGGAAAAAATGCTGGTCTCCAGCAATGCTCCATTTCATACCGCTGCGCGCAAGGCTTTCGTGGGACCCTTCTTGCAGCGTGCGGTGAACCATTACGAGGAACCGGGCCGCAAACTGGTGGCGGAAATCATCGATGAGGTGCTGCCGCGCGGCGAGTGCGATTTCGTGATGGACGTCGCGGCGAAGCTGCCGATGGCGATCATCTGCGACATGATGCAGATTCCGCGCGCCGATTGGGCGCAGATGTTTCACTGGGCCAACATGGCGATGGCCGCGGAGGATCCCGAATACCAAATCGAAGGCGGGGCGCCGGCGACCAAAAACGCCGGGTACACCGGGATCTTCAACTATTGTCTGCAACTCGCGCTCAAGCGCCGGGGCAATCCCGGCGACGATCTGCTCAGCCTGATCTCGAACTCCAACGTCAACGGCCGATTACTCACTGAAGAAGAGGTCGGTCACAACGGTTTCATGTTCGTGATCGGCGGACTGGAGACCACGCGCAACTCGACCTCCGGCGGCGTCGCGGCTTTGATTGCGAATCCCGCCCAGATGCGGCTGTTGCGCGAGAATCGCACGCTGATGCGCGGTGCGATCGAAGAGATCGTGCGCTGGACCAGTCCGATCGTCCAGTTGATGCGCGTGGCTACGCGCGATACCGAATTGCGCGGACGACAACTGCGTAAAGGCGACTGGGTGGTGGTTTGGAACGCGTCGGCCAACCGCGACGAAGAGATTTTCGAAGATCCCTACCGGTTCGACATCACCCGCTGGCCCAATGACCACGTCGGTTTCGGGTACGGCACCCATTTCTGCCTGGGCGCGCATCTGGCGCGCTTGCAGATGCGGCTGATGTTGACCGACGTGATCGAGCGGATGCCCGATATTCAACTGACCGGCAAAGTGGAGCGCGTGGCGTCCAACCTGATCGGCGGCATCAAGCGGATGCCCGTGAAGTTCACGCCGCGGCGCGCCTCGGCCGCCTGACCGCAACGGAGTAAGCGATGGTTCACTGGCGTTATTTCATCAGCCGCCGGCCCGATCTGAGCCGCGACGAGTTTTTTACCTACTGGCGCAAGCGTCATCCGCGGGCGCTCAAGGAACCGGTCCCGCAGATCAAGCGTTACGTACAAAGCCACGGCCTGCTCGAACCGCCCGGCGATTCGCCGTATGAGGGAATCGCCGAGTTGTGGACGGAAACCCTGGATGACCTGCGAACGCTGCTGGCTTCGCCGCAGATGGCAACCCTGATCAAGGACGAGCTTAACTTCATCGATCGCGAACACGTTGAGTACCTGACCACCAGGGACATCGTGGTGCTCGATGGACCGCGCAAGCCCGGCATGGTCAAGGGCGTGTGGCCGAACAAGCGCAAGGCCGGCATGTCGGTGGCCGAGTTCCGGAAATATTGGGCGGAAGTTCACGCCCCGATGGCGTTGAAGCTGCCCGGACTGCGGCGTTACGAGCGCAGCGAAACGCTGGACGAGCTGTATCAGTTCACGGAACCGCGCTGGGACGGAGTCGCGCAACTGTGGTTCGACGACGTCGAGGCGGCCCAGCGGTTTTTGCAATCCGACGAATTTATCCAGGGCACCTGGGCCGACGGCGAGAAATTCGTTTCTTCGGTGAGCACGCTCTGGGCCCAGGAACATCTGCTGATCTGGCCCAAGTAACCCGTTGGCGACACCGGGGTTTTAAAGGTTGACGGATTGGACTCCAAAAGCAGAGGGGATTAATCTGACCATGCGTTCAGGGAGGCAAAGCGATGCGCAAATATAATGTGATCTCAGGCGATGGTCACGTTGAAGTTCCAATCGATTTTTCCAGCCGCGTCCCGTCAAAGTTCAAGGATATCGTGCCGCAATTGGTGCGGCGCGAGGACGGAACCGAATACTGGAAAATGGGTGAAGCAACCCGCGAAAACATCGGCAACCTCTATTGCGATTTGACTTTCGACAAGTTCACCCCGAACAATACCCAGCGCTATCATTTCGATGACGGCTCATCGCGTCCCGGAACCGGCGACGCGGTGCAGCGCCTGCGCGAGCAGGACAAAGATGGAATCGACGCCGAGGTCCTGTTCTTCCCGATTTTCGGGCCCGCCTTTTTGCGCAAGCTGCTGCCCGGGAACAAGGAAGCCTACCTGGCGTGCGTTCAGGCCTACAACACGTTTCTGGGCCAGGAGTATTGTGCGGTGGCGCCCGACCGGTTGATCGGCAATGCGATGATGCCCGAATGCGGCGTCGATGACGCGGTCGCCGAGATGGAGCGTTGCCGCAAGATGGGACTGCGGGCGGTCAGCCTGACCATGTGGCCCAACGGCGGCCCCGATCCCAAGCCGGAACTTGACGATCGCTTCTGGGCCGCGCTGCTCGACACTGACATGAAACTGTCGCCGCACGTCAACTTCGGCGGCCCGATTCACGCCGCGGAATCGCCGACCGCCGAGATGGCGGTGTCGGGTTCCGGCGCCACCACCATGACCGGCGGCACCATCGGGCGGCTCATCCTGCACGGAACTCTGGATCGCTTTCCCAAACTCAAGATGTATTTTGCCGAGACCCAGTGCTCGTGGCTGATTCACGCGCTCAACAACCGTTTGGACGAAGTCTATCTGCGCTGGCACAAGTTCTACGATCTCAAGCTCAGGAAGCTGCCCAGCGAATACTGGCGCGAGCACTGCATGTTCGGCTTCATCATCGATCATACCGCGATGAAGCTGCGCGACTATATCGGCACCGACATGATGGCGTGGGGTTCGGACTTTCCCCACAGCATGGGCACCTATCCGGCCAGCCACGAGATGCTCGATGACATGTTCGAAGGGGCGACACCGGCCGATCGCAAGAAAGTGCTGGTGGACAACATGGTCAACTTTTACGGCCTCGATCCCAACCGCGAGTTGACCCCGACACCTTAAACCGTTGCGAATCGCGATCTAAAGCCGCGCGCCTGCCGGTTATCGGCAGGCGCGCTTTTTGTGGAGACTCTTATGCCCAGCCTTTCGGTGGATATCAAAACGACCCAAATGGTCACCAGCACCAAGCTGTTCCGGATGCTGGCTGGAATTGAGCACCTCTATTACGCGCTGCTGCTGACCGGCGATCAGACGCGCGCCCAGACCGCCGATACCTGGCGCTCATGGCATCAGCTCGGGTTTCACATGGACGTGAAAAATCCTCCGTCCGCCGTGCGCGATAAC
Source organism: uncultured Pseudomonadota bacterium (assembly GCA_963805995.1). GTDB lineage: Bacteria > Desulfobacterota > Binatia > Binatales > Binataceae > JAJPJA01. Next base: position 177,256 of record CAWDWL010000013.1, read on the forward strand.
GAGCGGGTAATGGTTACCCTTGACGTCAGCGGCGAACCCGACCTGGTGATCAACGTCGCGGGCGGCGAGCCCAAAACGATCGCGGCGCTGAAATCTTTGCTGACGCAGATCGAGCGCGTCCGCGCCAAGCGCGGCCAGGAAGGCGAAGCGCCGCGGCTGGCCGCGGTAAAGGAGGATTCGGCCATCGCCGCGCAGTTGCTCGCGCCACTGCACAACGCCCTTAACAACTCGGGCTGCGCATTGGCGGTTCCCGACTTCGATTTCGCCATCAATCGCGCGCTGACGGTCCTGGCAAATCCGGAG
>CAWDWL010000014.1:0-371649 GCA_963805995.1 uncultured Pseudomonadota bacterium
CTAGATTCCCATTTCGCAGATCTTAAACAACAGCAGTTGAAGATTTGAAGGAGCAGATCAAGCGGCGGCGAGCAGGTCACGATGTGCTGGATGGCGTGATCGGCCGTGTGGTAGGCGGCTTCGAGTTTGCTGTTGGGGCGATGGGCGGGGTCGGGTTGATGATGGAAGCGGCGGTTGGCCAGTGGCCGGCACAGGCTCTGGTGAAAAAAGAGGGAGAGCAGAGCGGCTTGGACGCCTTTAGTGGTCAAGCGGTAGGCAGAGCGGGAGCGCTCGCGTTGGAGCAGGCGGTGGCCTTTGAGTTTGCGCAGGTCATAGCGGAGTTGATTAAGGGTGTAGGTCTTTTCGGATAGGCGGAAGGTGTTGAGAACGGCTTGGTGGATCTGCCGGGCATTGCAGCCGCCGAGGTGGTTGGCGCCCTGGAGGAGGACCTCCAGTACGCGGATAATCCGGGGGTCGTGGAGTTTGATTCCCGGATAACGCACCGCCACCACGGTGATGGGCAGAGCGATGCGCTGGAGCAGCGGGAAGTCGACCTGTACGTTAAGCCACTGGGCTTGGAGGTGGCGAAGCGGTCGTGCTGCACCGTCCGGCGCAACCAGGGTAAGACGTAATCCTCTTTGCGCACGCCCTTTTCAGCCCCTTGGATTGGGAGTTGGTGGTTGCGGGCGTAGGCTTCCACCCAGTTTTGATCAGCGTTGGTGGGCCGGCTGAGCACTTCGGCGCTGACCACCGCATACAACCACCCACATTTCGCGTAACAACTGCCACCGAATCCTTCTGCCTTTGCGAGGCCATGTAACCGCGTACCCGCAATTGCTTTGCCTCGCGTTCGAGCCGGGCTCATGATCGGATCATGAGCAATACAAGTCCTCCGGCAGGCACGTTTACAATCCAAGGTAATGTGACCGTCGCCCGCATCGGCTACGGCGCGATGCGTTTGACCGGGCAGCCGGGCAACTGGGGGCCGTTTCCCGATCAGGAAGGCGGCCGCCGCCTCTTGCGCCGGGCCGTGGAACTCGGAGTGAACTTTATCGATACCTCGATCAGCTATGGCCCGGGCTTTTCGGAGGAGATCGTCGCCGCCGCGCTGCATCCATATCCCGCCGGACTGGTGATTGCGACCAAGGGCGGACTGCTCAAGACCGGGCCCGGGCAGATTCAATCCGACGGCAGCCGCCGCAACCTGCGCGCTTCATGCGAGGCCAGTCTGCGCCGGCTCAAAGTTGAACGAATCGATCTTTATCAGCTTCATCGCCCCGACCCGAACCTGCCCTTCGCCGAGTCGATCGCGGCTTTAGCCGAACTGGCCAGCGAGGGGAAAATCAAATACGTGGGACTTTCCAACGTGACGCTGGGCCAGTTGGAAGAGGCGCGGCGGATCGTGCCGATCGCCTCGGTGCAGAATCGCTTCGCGCTTTCCTTTCGGGACAACGAAGACGTCGTCGCATATTGTGCGCGTGAGCGAATCGCGTTCATACCATGGGGTCCGCTGGGCGCGCGCGGGTTCCAGTACGGGGCGCCGCTGGCGCAGCCGATTGGGCCGGTCGGAGAAATTGCTGCCCGGCATAACGCGACGCCGGGCCAGATTGCGCTGGCCTGGCTGCTGGCGCGCGGTTCCCATGTGGTGGTGATTCCGGGCACGACTTCGATCGCGCATCTGGAAGAGAATATCGGCGCGGGCAAAATTAAATTAACCGGCGACGACATATCCGCGCTCGGAACGATGGCGGTATAACGGAGGTCCTGACCGGCGCCGTGGATGGAGGATTCAGATGAGCCGACACGACGATATGGAAGAGATTCGGGAACTTTACAACCGTTATGCCATAAGCTGGGACGAGAACCGGCCTGACGATATGGCCGCCTGCTTCACCCCTGACGGCGTTTTCGAAAGCGGGCGCGGACGTTTCGCTGGTCGCGAAGAGATACTTGAAAACATGGCAAATCTTAACAAAGCGTACGGCCCGGCGCGCAAGCAGCGTCATGTTACAACCAACGTCGATGTTCATCTGAAAGGAGATCAGGGAACCGGAACCGCCTACTTCATTTACTGTGTCGGACGCGATGGAAAGACCGAAATTATGGCGTTCGGCACGTATCACGACGAAGTGCGCAAGGTGGATGGACGGTGGTACTTCTCTTATCGGAAGGGAACCGTCGAGGGCGAGACGACCGAGTAGTCCGACTAAAACCATTCAGTTTTGAGCTTGATCGAGGCACCAATCCAAGTCAGCGGGCGTCGTGCCCGCCGTTGCCGCGCGATTTTCAGAAAGAAAAGCGGCGGGCAGGGACGCCCTACTGATTCCAATTGAACTTCGCTTCCTGCCCTTCAGTAAAAGGCGCATCCCGTCTCTTAGCGCTTCATCGGTGGGGCGATGCCTTCCTCCCACAGTGGATTGAGCTTGTAGCTGTTGATCTTCCATCCTTCGGGCGTGCGGACGAACTGGAAAGTGTAATAACCACCCATGTTGTATGGTTCCTTGCCTTCGGGATCGTCGGGCCGGTAATGCTTCGCCTGCAGGTACGCGACGCATTGGGCGCGGTCGCCATTGACCTTGATGGTCAGGTTGGACATGTAATGCTGCGTTCTCTTCCACCGGCTCAAGGTGCGCTCCGTGACCCGGCGCCATCGCTCCAGCGGGAATTGCTGCGGCGCCGCGGTGGCGAGCAGCGTGGCGGTCATGTCGGCTTCCATAGGGTCGGTGAAGCTGGTGCCAAATAGCGCCCAGTCCTTGGTGTCGATCCCGGTCGCATAGCGATAGACCACCTCGCTGATTTCGGTCCGGTCGCACATCTCCTGCAGCTTGTTGCTATCCATATTCATCATGCCTCGTTGACTTGATCTGCCAGGTTTGTTGCGCGAGTTTGGCGCTATTGTCAATCGCGCCATTACCGGGGGCCGGATTTCAATTGACCGCGGATAGGGCGCGAGCTACAGGTTCAGGCTGAGCGGCGGCCGCAATCAAAAAAATACGGAGCGCGTTATGGCGGTAACAATCGAAAGAATCGGAACGACGCGGAATCAAATTGGCGAGGGTCCAATATGGGAACCGGCCGAACATGCGCTGTACTGGATCGACGCCCAGGAGGGCGAGATTTTCCGCCTTGAGCCCGCGACCGGAAAGTTCCGCGCATGGAGCGTGCGGCCCGCCCGTCACGTCGGTTCGATCGCCCTGCGCAAGGGCGCGGGCGTGGTGCTGGCGACCAATCATGGCCTCGAGCTCTTCGATCTCGAATCCGGGCAGCTCACGCCAATATCCTATCCAGAGGGCAAACTGCCGAGTACCCGCTTCAACGACGGCAAGGTGGACGTGCGCGGCCGCTTCGTCGTAGGTGAAATCAATCTGAAGAACGAACCCATCGGGCGCTTTTACCGGCTCGACACGGACCTCAAGCCGATCAAGCTGGGCGACGGGGTGTTATGCTTCAACGGACCCTGTTGGAGTCCGGACAACCGCACCTTTTACTACTCCGACACTCCGCTCAAGACGATTTTTGCCTACGATTACGATGCCGCCGCGGGAGCTGTATCCAATCGCCGGATATTCGCGACAACCGGCGATCTGGGCGGGATGCCGGATGGCTGCACGGTGGACGCGGGCGGGCGCGTATGGTCGGCACTGGTAGGGTCGGGAAAGGTCGGTTGCTTTACTCCGGACGGAAAGGTCGAGCGCCTGATCGAGGTTCCGCCCAAGCAGGTGTCCAGCACCATGTTTGGCGGCGACAACCTCGAGGACCTGTACATCACCTCGATTGGCAGCGACTTGGGCGGGATGTTTCAGCCCAACGACGCCGACGGCGGTCTGTACGTGATTCGCGGGCTGGGCGTGAAGGGCAAACCCGAGCCTCGTTTTGCCGGTTAGGCGGCGGCTGCGATATCCGTCGTTGAGAGCGGAATTTCGCCAGTAAACCAACATCGCTTTCTCACGGCTGCCGGTAGCGGAAGGAACCGAAAACAAATGTTTGGAAAACACTACGGCCCGTGGGCGGTGATAGCCGGCGGTTCCGAAGGCGTCGGCGCCGCTTTCGCGCGTAAGTTAGGTGCGCAGGGAATCAATCTTTTCCTGTTGGCGCGTAAGCCCGATCCGCTGGTGGAACTTTCCAAAGAGATCGCCCAGCAGAGCCAGGTCGAGGTACGTGCCGCGCCGCTCGATCTGACTCGTCCTGACATGCTCGATCAGGTCAAGGCGCTGACCGCGGGGCTGGAAGTGGGCCTGTTCATCTATAATGCCGGCCTGGAAGGCGGCCATGGCTTGTTTGTCGATCGCCCGTTGGAGGCGGCGATGCAGATCATTCGCCTCAACGTGGTCGGACCTACCGCGCTATGCCATCATTTCGGCGGCGCGATGCGCCAGCGCGGACGCGGCGGCATCATCCTGGTCGGCTCGCTCGGAGGATGCGCGGGCGCGGCAAATATCGCGGCCTATACGGCCTCGAAGTCTTTTGAGCAGATTCTTGGCGAAGGGTTGTGGTACGAGCTCAAACCGTTCGGAGTCAACGTTCTGAGCTACGTAATCGGCAATACCAGGACTCCGGCTATCGCGCGCTACGGCACCCGCCTGGAGGAATCCGGCATTCCGCTGATGGAATCCGATGATGTAGCCCAGGAAGGTCTGGACCATCTGGAAGATGGCCCAACCTGGTTTGCCGGCGAGACCAACCGCGCGTTCGCCAAGATGCTCTGCACGCCCGATCGCCGCGCCGCAACCGAACTGCTGAGTATCGCGTCGTCCTCAGTCAAGCCGGCGCAATAGTTGCCCCGGTTAAACGCTGGCCCGCGTTACGCTGAGCTGGTGGAATATTTTCTGTATCCGCTCCCTTTTTGGAGACCGTGGAAGAATGGTCGCTAGCCGCGCCAGTTGTTGCCCCATCGATCGAGACACGCTACCTCATTGACCGGCCGGCGCTTGACCGGTCCGTGGCCAAAGCCTTCCATCGGATATCCGATCGGGAGCACGGCGTAAGTCGCAAATTCTGGTGGCAGGCCGAGCACCGCCCGCACTTCATCGTTGAAATAAGCATGGATCGTGGTCAGGACCGTACCGAGTCCGAAGGCGCGGCAGGCGAGCAGGATATTCTGCACCGCGGGATAGATGCTCGCGCCGGAAATTCGCGGACCCGCTGACGCTACCGCGGCGGCGTGTTCCGCCGGGGGTTGGAAGCCGGGAGTTTGCGCAGTCAGCAGGCCGGCGACGAGGATCACCGGAACCTCCTGCAGGTGCTGAGCCAAGTGATCGGCCGCGCCCATCATCTTCTTGTAGCCGGCCGGGCTTTGATGGGAGGCGGGGCGGCGCTCGCGGTACATCGTCTGCATCATGTTCCAGGCCTGCCGGTAAATCTCCGCGACCCGGCCGCGCTGCTCCGGGTCTTTTACCACGACGAATGCCCAGTTCTGCGTATTGCTGGCCGAAGGCGCCCTGATCGCCGCGTCGAGCACCTTGGTGATGACCTCGTCGGGCACCGGATCGGGCTTTAGCCGCCGCAGCGCTCGCGCGGTGTAAATGGCCTCAAACAATCCAATTTCATTCATCGATATCCACCTCGTGGTTCGGGCCTGACCCTGCCAATGGTACCGCAACGCCATCCACCTTGGAAAAGCCGGAGTAGGAAAGTCGTCAGCCGCAGGCAGGAGCGGGCCTAAGATCGAGCGTGCAATTCATGCACGGCTGACCGTGCAGATTATTCAATAAATCAAGGAGTTGGATATCACTAACTGTTTGACCTTTTTCTACATCAAGGTATTTTGGGCGGCGGCTGGAATGCGTCCAATTACCGCTTATTCGCGCTGAAATACATGCGTAAACATGTGTTCACATTAGCTGGGGAAGACTGTCCATCTTGGATCGGGCCGGCTGACAACATGGCCCTGGAGCTTGAATGAACAAACGGGGTTCTTGCTATCCAAGCGCTGTGGTCATGAAAAATTTTATTTCATGGATAACCGTAGCCATCTCTATCATCATTAGCTTTGATTATGCTATTGCGGCTAATGTATCGCTCAAGATCACGGCGCCCGCGAATGGCGCGATAGTAAACGGCACGGTTACGATTGCCACCGCCGAAAGCTCCAACGTGAGCTGGATCAATGTTTTCGTGGACAACGTCTGGGTGGCGTCGAATTCGCCCACGGCCTTGCGTCCATATTCGGTAAGCTGGGACTCGACTACGGTGCAGGATGGCAAACACTCCGTATCCGTGACGGGTTACAGTTCGCGCAACAGTGTGATTGCAAAGACCGCAATCACCGTCATCGTGCTCAACCAGCAGACGATAGCGACCCCGTCGCCGACGCCGACGATAACGCCAGCGCCCGCGCCGACTCCAACCCCGCCCAACGCCACCGCTACGCTGACCCTTCAACCCACACCGACCCTAACGCAGCCGCCGGCCAGCGCCACGCCGACTCCCGCTGCTACCGCGACTTGCTGCCCGTTGTCAGACGCCGCAGCCGCCGCCATGGTCGCGCTTAATCCCAATTTCGAACCGCGTCCGGACAACTACCCGGCTAACGACATGGTCCCGACTTCGGCCGACCTCGCCCAGGTGGGGACGATTAGTTATCTTGACAGCCACGGCAACGAACTTCTGGGCAAAGTCACCGGCAACTACACCGGTACCACCGACGAGATTCTTCAGTGGGCGTCGTATAAATGGGGTTTTGACCCTAATGTGACGCGTGCGATCGCCGTGGAAGAGAGTTACTGGAATCAGTATGACCTCGGCGACGTGGGCAACGGCGTCAGCCTCGGTATTTTGCAGCTGAAGTCGGCCGACTATCCGGGCACCTGCAATCCGGTCTCGCTCAATGGCGGCGATACCAGCTACATCAACGATCCGCTCTGCCTTTCCAATCTCATGACGGCGTTTGTGGCGGACTATAAGTTGGCTTATCAACGCGCCTGCATGGACGGCAGCATCGGATATCTCAACCAGGATAAACCCCGCGGCGGGCATGCCACCTATGCCAACGCCACCGGCGATGAACGCTTATGGGGATGCGTTGGAGATTGGTACAGCGGAGATTGGTACGACAGCGGAGCGATCAGTTATATACGGAAGGTTCAAGGCGACCTTAGCACCGAACCCTGGCTGCAGCCCGGCTTCTGACGCGGCTCGGCCAGAAGCCAGTAGCGGCTGAGTCCGGCCAGCCGCGAAAGGAACTTCACACCGCGACCCGCACTCTGGTCGCCTGCTGAAGCGGTACCTCCAAGGACGGCGGGCGCGGTGCAACTGGCACAATCCCCCTGTGCGCCAGTGCGTTCATTGTACTTGAGGTGTATCAGAGCCCTCGCTCTCTCTCTCACGCCGGAACCTGGGAGAGGGACAGAACAGTTCAATCGCCGCAAATTCTACAGCGGCTGATTACGGCAAGCGTGCAGATCCTGCATCGTTGCCCCGCGGCCCGATCGAATTATCCAGCAATTACGTTGTGGCATCGGTCTTGCTGACCACTGTCGTCGCCTGCGCCAAGCGAGCAGGCGCAGAGAACTTCTACTCGATTGGTTTGATAGTTGCTCTTGTCCCCTGTGGGGAACGATGGGAAAGCGAATGACAGTCAGTGGATCATGTGTTTTGCGGACGGTTGCTCACCTGCAACTACTCGTGGGCGTTGCGCTGTGCGCCGGCTCGCTGGCGGGATGCGCCGCCACGGCGAATCGCGGCGATACGTCCGCGGGTGCGGCGATGAAAAAAAGCGACTGTCCGCCAGGCGCCGTGCTGACGGCATACGAAACTGACAAGGGCAGCTACGTCATCCGGCCCGGGGACGAATTGCAAATCGACTTCTATCTTAATCCCGAGTTCAATCGCGACGTCATGGTCAGGCCCGACGGCCAGGTCGCCCTCGACCTGGTGGGTACGATGAACGCCGCCGGGATCACTCCTGAAGAATTTGCGGCGAAGCTCAACCAGGGCTACGCGCGTGAATTGCGCAATCCTGGCGCAACGGTCCACCTCAAGAACAGTCCGTCATGGCGGGTGTACGTCCAGGGGCAGGTGGCTCACGCGGGCGTGTTCGCGTTGCAACCGGGCGAGACTGCCTTGCAGGCGATTGCCGAAGCCGGAGGGGTTACCGAAACCGCGGGTGCAAGCAGTGCGGTGTTGATCCGGCGCGACTTGTGCGGCAATCCGCAGGGAATCCCGGTCGATCTGCGCGCCGCGGATAATGGTGGGGGTAAAAAACTCGACGACGTGGCGCTGATGCCCGCCGACATCGTGGTGGTTCCGCGCAGCGTGATCGCGGACCTCGATCTATTCGTAAAGCAGTACGTCCAGAGCCTGCTCCCGATTCCGCCATATCTCGCAATCCCGATGTAGTCCGAGGAGAGGAAGACCTGGCAATGCAAGATGCTTATTTCGAGCAATGGCTTCAGTTTGCGCTGCGCCGGCGCGTGATCATGGCCGAGGTTGCGGCGGCGATCATGGCGGCGGTGGTGGTGGCGACCTTTCTGTGGCCGCCGGTCTACCGTTCCAGCACCGAAATCATGGTGCAGGACAACCGCGCGCAGTTACTGGTCTCGCCCGCCCTGGAAAACAACGCTCCCAATCAGCCGGCGGTAGTGGCCAACGCGGTGACGGAGGAAGACCTCAACTCCGAACGTGAACTGCTCTCCAGCGATTATCTGATTCAGCAGGCGCTCGCCGACCTGCCGGGACCAAAGGACGGCGCCGCGCACGTGCTGGTTTCGGCGGTGGAATGGGTCTTGGACTTTCCAACCTGGCTTTACGCCGCCGCGCATGGAGCGTCCGCACCGACGCCGACCGAGCAATGGGCGCATCGCGTAGAGCGTCACTTATCCTCGTCGGTGATCAAGCGCTCCAATGTTATCGAGGTCGCTTTCACCTCGCACGATCCCAAATGGTCGCACGATTTTCTGCAGCGGCTGATCGACAAGTATCTGGAATTCCATAGCAGCATGTCGCACGACCCCCAAGCCGAGCGATTCTTTGAGCGGCAGGCCCAGCTGTTGCAAGGGCGCCTGCACGCGGTCGAGGACCAATTGCGCGCCTATCAGGTGCAGACCGGAGTTACCAATCCCTATGAGCAAAAGCAGGCACTGATTACGCGCATCGCTCAACTGCAAAACGACGCGGCCAAGACCGCGGCCGATCTGGCCGCGGCGCAAAGACGCGAGGCGGTGCTTCAGGGCCAGGCCGGTACAATTCCCAGACGCGTCGGGAAAGAGACCAAGGTGGTTCAGAACCTCGCCCTGCAACAGCTCAAACCCCAGGTGCTGCAACTGGAAACGGAGCGGGCCGATTTGCTGACGCGCTATATGCCAGACAGCGCGCGAATCAAGGAAATCGACGCGCGCCTGGACGCCGCACACCGGATCCTCGATCGCGAGAACCACACCGAAGTCCAGGAGCAAAGCACCGATCTGAATCCGATCTGGGTGCAGGTCGACACCGAGCTGGAACAGGCAACCGCGGAGGCAGCGTCGCTGCAGGCAAATCAGACGGCCACGGCGGCGCAGATTGTCAAAGCCCAGGGGCAGGTCAAGCAACTGTTAAACGACAGCGTTGAGAATGACCGGCTCCAGCGCATGGTCGATACCGAAAAGCAGGCCTATGTGTCCTATCTGCGCCGCGGCGAAGAAGCGCGTGCGGCCGGAGCGCTCAACCGCAGCAAAATCCTCAACGTCAGCGTGACCGAACCGCCCAACCGTCCAATGGCGCCAACTTATCCAATCGTACCGCTCAACCTGGGTGTGGGTGTGCTGTTGGCCCTGGCCTGCGCCGTTGGCGTCGCCTGCCTCGAAGAGCAACTGGATCCGCGGATCTATTCGCCGGCCGGGGTGAATGCGGTCAGTGGACTGAAGACCTTGGCGCAGTTGCGCGAACTAAACCAGGAGTAACCGATGTATCTGGAGCATTTCGCACTGAGCGCGCCGCCGTTTCAATTTACGGCTTCGCCTACGGCGCTGTTCATGAGCCGCACCCACCGTGAGTGTTTGGCGGCTCTGGAATGGGGCCTGCTTCACGAGCCCAGCGGGCTTACGCTGTTGGCCGGGGAGGCCGGGGTCGGCAAGACCACTTTGCTATGCGCCCTGCTGGCCCGGCAGTACCGCGAGGTTCGAGCGGCCTACTTAGGCAATCCGCGGCTCGATTTCGTCGATCTGCTGGCCAGTGTGCTGAACCAGTTGGGCATTCGCGGAGGACGCGCGAGCAAGGCCGCGATGCTCAATGCGTTTGCCGGCTTCGCCAACGGTTTACCGGCCAATGAACGCGTCGCGGTGATAGTGGACGAGGCGCAGGCGCTAAGCGACGACGCGATGGAGGATTTCCGTCTGCTGTCCAACCTCGAACGGCACGGGAGCAAGGCGGCGCAGATAATATTGGCCGGACAGTTGGAATTGGCGCGCCGGCTGACGGCGCCCGAGATGCGCCATTTCAACGAGCGCATTGGCGCGCGCGCGGTGCTAATCCCGCTGACGCGGCTGGAGAGCGTCGAGTACATCCGGCATCGTTTGGACTCATGCGGCGGCCAGCTGCGATGACCTTTTTCCACGCCGGGTCCTGGATTACATCGTGCGGCACAGCGGCGGCGTACCGCGCCGGATCAATGCGTTGTGCCACAACTCGCTGTTGCTCGCCTACTCGGATGGCGTCAAGCGGGTCGCGATGGCGATGGCCCAAGATGCGGTTGCTGATTACGAGGGCCTCGGCGGCACTGCCAGTCCACCACAGCACTCGGCATGGATTTCCCATGGACTTCGATCATTTTCTCCGATGCTGGGACTGGGGCTGCTTGGAGTAGCAGGTTTCGTCAGCGGGCACGCGCTCCTGAATCGCCATCCGCTGTGCCATCTGCGCTCGATGGTGAAGGACACCACCCTCGCGCAAACCCATCGGGCCGCGGCGGCCACGATTGATCCCGCGATGGCAACTGCGATCGATCCCGTAATGGCAAATGTTTCTTCCGCTCCCGAACCTGTGCCACCGCTGCCCCGGCCGCCGCTTGACGCACCGGTCGCGCCCGCGGAGACGCGGATTGTTCCCGCGGAAGCTCTCGCGTCCGCCCCACCGGTGGCGCAGCCCAGGCGCTCCGTAATCGTCGTCCGGGGCGACACGCTGGGTAACATCGCCATCCGCTACCTGGGATCGGCGCGGGCGGTGAGCACGCTGATGCGGCTCAACCCGCACATCGGTGATGCCAGCGTCCTGTACCCGGGTGAGGTGGTCCACCTTCCGCCCGAGTCTGCAGCCACCAGCACCACCACCGCTGACGCTAACGACGTGGAATAGATGAAATGGTGAATTACTACGATATCATGCGCCGCGGCCACCCTGGTCAGGCGCCGCTGTGGAAAAGCGATTTGGCGCAGGAGGAGACGGTTATCGAACCGGATGCCGAGGCCTCCAAAGCGCTGGCGCCAATTGCGATTCTGAGTCAGGCGCGCACTCCGTTTGAAGCGGCGCGCACCCGGTCCCTGCAAGCATTAAATGAGCGGCTGGCGCCTTTGGCCGGGGTCGGACAGAGCGTCCGCCTGCTGGTCACGGGGTGCCGTCCCGGCGACGGCGCCTCGACAGTGGCGATGGGCTTGGCGTTGGATCTGAGCCAACGGCTGAGCCTGCGGACTTTGCTCGTCGATGCGCATCTGCGCAAGCCCGAATTGCACAAGATGTTTCCGCCGGCGGGAGCGAAAAGTCCACCCCTGCTGCTGGGCGACCAATTCGTCGTGCGCCCCTCCAGTGTGCCGCGCCTGGAATTGGCAAGCTGCCTGCCGATGACGGCTGGAGCGATGCGGCCGGGTGATGCGCAGGGCTACGAAGCGCTGCTCGACAGCTTCCTGGTGGCGATCGTGGACCTGGGCGTGGTGCGTCTGGATGGCCGCCTGCTGGGTCTGGCGCGGCCGACCGATCCGATCGTGGTGGTGACCCGCTATGGGTGCACCGAACGCGAAGAACTGGCGACCACCGCGGTCGCGCTTAAAGCCGCTTCGCGCAGCGTAGCGGGTGTAATCATGAACGCAGTACCGCAACTCCCTTCGGCCCTACGCGGATGGAACAGGATTTTTCGAGGAGGAAGGAATGAAGTTGGAAGTCGTTAATCAAAGCGGTCCGACCCAGCCGGTGGTCGCCGAGCTTTCAAACAACCCGTCCAAGCGCTTGCGCGGTTTGGCGGTGGTAGGCCTGGGCTACTGGGGGCCCAACTGGATCCGCAACTTCTATTCATTGCAATGCGCGGAGCGCCTGGTGGCCTGCGATTTGGACGGCGAGCGGTTGCGCCGCATCAAGGGCCTTTATCCCGCGATCGAAGTGTCGGAGAAGTTCGATGAAGTCCTGCGCGACCCCGATATCGAGGGAGTCGTAATCGCCACCCCGGTCAGCACTCACTATCCGCTGGCCAAGCAGTGCCTGGAGGCCGACAAGGCGGTGGTGGTGGAAAAGCCGCTGGCGACTTCGCGCACCGCGGCCGCGGACCTCGTGCGCGTGGCGCGCCTGCGCGATCGGGTGCTGATGGTGGGGCACACCTTTGAGTACAGCGCGCCGGTGCTCAAGATGCACGAACTGATTAGCCAGGGTGAAATCGGCGAAGTGCTCTATATCAGTTCGGTCCGGGCGAACCTGGGCCTGTTCCAGCATGATGTCAATGTCGCCTGGGACCTGGCCACGCATGACATCTCGATCATCCTGATGCTGCTGGGGCAGATGCCCGAAGCGGTGTCCTGTCAGGGACAGAGCCACTTCCGCCGCGACATCGAGGACGTGGCCTTGATCACCCTGCATCTGCCGCACAACGTGATCGCCTTCGTCCACGTGAGCTGGCTTGACCCCAACAAAATCCGCCGCACCACCATCGTCGGCTCGCGCCGCATGCTGGTGTATGACGATACGGCATTGCAGGAAAAGGTCCGCATCTATGACCGCGGCGTGACGGTCAACCCTTATTACGACAACTACGGCGAATTCCAGTACGCCTATCGCTACGGCGACATCCACATCCCGCGGATTGAAGAAATCGAGCCGCTCAAGCAGGAATGCCAGCACTTCGCCGACTGCATCCGCAACAACAGCACGCCCGCCACCGACGGCCTGAATGGTTTGCGCGTGGTCTCCGTGCTGGAAGCGGCGCAGAAGTCGCTGCGCAACGGCGGCGTCTCGGTCTCGTTGAACGAGTGGCACTGAGCGGAGGGCATAGGCGCAATGCAAACCCTGGATTATATTTGCGTAGCCGCTGACGTCCGCCTGGGCGTCAATGTGCGGTTAAGCAATTTCGTCAATTTGTATGGTTGCGAACTGGGCGACGACACCCGGGTCGGTGCGTTTGTCGAAGTGCAGCGTGACGTGCGCATCGGCCGGCGCTGCAAGATCTCCTCTCATACCTTCATATGTTCGGGCGTCACGATCGAGGACGAAGTTTTCGTCGGCCACGGCGTGGTTTTCATCAACGATCGCAGACCGCGCGCGACCAACGCCGATGGCTCGCCTCAGCGCGAGGACGACTGGCTGATGGAGCGCACGCTGGTCGGCCGGCGCGCCGCAATCGGCAGCGGCGCGGTCATCATGTGCGGAGTCCGTATCGGCGCTGAAGCCCTGATCGGCGCCGGTGCGGTGGTCACCCATGACGTCGCGCCGGGAGCGATCGTGGTGGGCAATCCCGCCCGGGTCCATGCGCTGGGCGCCAAGGCCGAGGAGAATTCCTTCCATGCCGATTAAGTTTGTCGATCTGGCCGCGCAAAATGACGAAATTCGCGCTCGCGTCGAGGCCGAACATCAGCATATTCACGAGCGCACGGCGTACGTCGGTGGACCCCAAGTAGCGCAATTCGAAGGCTGCTTCGCCGATTACCTGGGCGTCAAGCGGGTGGTGGGCGTGGGCAGCGGAACCGACGCTTTGCGCCTGGCCCTGATTGCCGCCGGGGTCGAACCGGGTGACGAAGTCATCACTACGCCAATGACTTTCATTGCCACTGCGGAAGCGATCTTTCAGGCCGGCGCCCGGCCCGCGTTGGTGGATGTCGATCCCGACACCGCCACGATCAGCATCGAGGGCGTCAAGCGTTATCTCGAAAGCGGAAAGTTTCATTCACCCAGAGGGCCGCGCGCGATCGTCCCGGTGGATCTTTATGGATTGCCGGTGGCGATGGACCCGCTGCTTGAAGTGGCCGGCCGGTATAATTTGCCGGTGATCGAAGACGCCTGCCAGGCGCATGGTGCGCGGGTGCACGTGGGCGGCCGATGGCAGCGCGCGGGTGTGGCCGGCTCGATCGGTTGCTTCAGCTTTTATCCAGGCAAGAATCTGGGTGCCTGGGGCGAGGCCGGGGCGATCGCGACCAATGACAGCGCCCTGGCCGACCGCGTCGCGCTATTGCGCGATCATGGGCGCGTTTCCCATTACCTGCATCAGGAGTCCGGGTATAACGCCCGGCTCGACACGATTCAGGCCGCCGTGCTGCTGGCCAAGCTTGAACGCCTCGAAGACTGGAACGCGCGGCGACGCGCAATCGCGCGGCGTTACGGTGAATTGCTCGCCGGCAGCGGGGTGATGACTCCGGCGGAGCCCGAGGGAACCGAGTCGTGCTATCACCTGTTCGTGGTCCGCAGCGCGGCGCGCGATCAAATATTCCAGGCGCTGTCGCAGGCCGGGATCGGTTGCGGCATTCATTATCCCGTTCCGCTGCATCTTCAGCCCGCCTGCGGCATGCTGGGCTACCGCGGCGGCGACTTTCCCATCAGCGAGCGCATCGCCGACACCGTGGTTTCCCTGCCGATGCATCCGCATCTGACCGAGGAGGAGGTCGCCACCGTCGCGCGCGCCGTGCGCGCAGCCGCGGACGGACGGCAAGCCGAAGGAGGCTGCTGACGCATGTTTGCTAACGAGTCGCGCAAGCAGAAGGTCCTCTTCGCGGCCGCGGACGTCATCGGTCTGACGATTGCGTACTGGTGCGCTCTGGCAATTCATGATCCGTCCCGCCGGATGGCGGACCGGTTGCTGGCGAATCCCGCGGCGCTGGCGCTGGTGGGATTGGCGATGGCGACGGCGTGGCTCCTGATCTTCCACTTTCTGGATCTTTACCGGATGCGCAACGGTGGGTTGGCCGAGGCGTTGGCGGTGTGCCGCGGCAATGCGGTGGGTGCGCTGCTTGCGATCACCGTGGGCTTTCTGATGCATCTGGATATCTCGCGCATTACCACGGCGCTGACTTATCCGCTCTCGGTTGGCTGCGTGCTGACGATGCGCAAGCTGCTGCGCTTTGGGATCAGGCATGTTTACGCCAGAAAGGAAATCTCCGTTCCCCTGGTAATCGTCGGACTCAACCGCGTCGGCCGTTACCTCTGCGACCAGGTAATCGACGATCTGAGCCATTACGAAGTGGTGGGCTTCGTCGATGACGCTCCCGACACCACCAGTTATCGCGGCCTGCCGCTGCTTGGACCTCCGCGCTGCCTGACCCAGCTCGTGCGGGAATATCCGTGCCTCGAAGCGATTATCGCGCTGCCCGAAGCGGGCGCCGACCGCCAGGCCCAGTTGGTGCAGTTATGCGAGAATCTGCGGTTGCGCTGGAGTATCGTGCCGTGGCTGTTCGGTTCGATGGCTTCGGGGTTGCGGCTGGATTTGATCGGGGCGATGCCGCTGGTAGGACCGCGCGGATCCAATATCGAGGGACTCAATTACCTGCTCAAGCGCGCTTTCGATGTTAGCATTGGCGTCGCCGTGTTGGTCGTGGTCTCGCCGCTGTTGGCGTGGTCGGCCGCGGCGATTGCGATCACCAGCGGATTCCCGATTCTGTTTCGGCAGACCCGCATCGGTCTGCATGGCCGGCCCTTTCAGATGCTCAAGTTCCGGACCATGCGGCCCGAGGCCGACGACGGGGTGCATCGCGAGTACGTACGCCAGTGGATTGCCTCGGGCGTCGACGCGACGCGTCAAAATCATCACGGCGAGAAGATCTTCAAGTTGGCAGGCGACCAACGCATAACGGCGATCGGCCGTTGGCTGCGGCGCTTCAGTATTGATGAGTTGCCGCAGATCATCAATGTCATTCGCGGTGAGATGAGCCTAATCGGGCCGCGGCCCGCGCTGCCCTATGAAGTCGAACAATATGAACCGCGCCATCGGCGCCGTCTCGAAGTACTGCCGGGAGTGACGGGGCTGTGGCAGGTAAGCGGACGCAACCATCTGTCGTTCGAGGACATGGTCCGGCTCGATGTCCAATACCTGGAGAATTGGTCGCTGGCCGGCGACCTGAAAATCCTGGCGCGAACGATGCCTGAAATGGTTCGTGGAGGAGGCCTATGAACCCGGGCGCATCCCTGGGGGCCGACCGCGCCGTCGCGGATATCGCCAGCGGATACGGCAGCTTTGCGGCGCCGACCCCGATGTCCCCGCCGCGATTGTCGCTGCTGCCGATGGATAGCTGCCGCGAAGTTTGGCAAGCGCTGGCCCACCGGTGTCCGCAGTCGTCCATCTATCATGAGCTGGAATGGCAGCGGGTTCTGCATTCAGCGTACGGTTTGAACTTCCAGGCCGCGGTGCTGGAACAGGATGACTACGGGCCGATTGCCGGATGCGTGTTCGCGCGTGCGCGCAATCCCTTCTCGCGCAGGTTGATCGCGCTGCCCTTCAGTGATTATTGCGCGCCGCTTGAGGTGGAGACTGGCGGTTGCGCGGCGTTGCTCGAAGCGCTGGCCGCGCGGTTGTCCGTGGCGGGCGAAGCCTGCGAACTGCGCGGCGCGACCGCGCCGGCGCCGTGGGTAGTGGACGATCGCTTCCGTCACTGGAAGCTGGACTTGGGGGTCGGGGTCAAGGCCGTTGAACAGGCAATGGACCGCAACTTTCGCCGTCAGATTCGGCGCGCGCGCGAGGCCGGAATCACGGTTTCATACGGCGCTTCGACTGACTACGCCCGGCGCTTTTACCGCCTTCACCTGGAGAACCGGCGCCGGCTCGGCTTGCCGGCGCCGCCCTGGCGCTTCTTTCGCCTGGTCGCGGAGATACTCGGCCCCTCGGGACGCTTTGAAGTCGGGCTAGCGCGAGCCGATGGCCGCGAACTGGGCAGCGTCGTCTTGCTGAAGCACCGCGCCACGCTTCATTGCAAGTGGAGCGCGCGCGCCGCAACGGCGCCGGCGGGCACGATGCAACTGCTGTTCGCCGATATTTGCGCCCACTATGCGGCAAGTTTCACAACGCTCGACCTCGGCAGAACCGACATTAACAATGATGGATTGAGCCGCTTCAAGCGCGAGATGGGCGCCGCCCCGGCGCCGCTGCCTTACGCATTCTTCCCACGAGCGCCGCGACAGATCAGCAGCGAACAGGTTAATGGAGCCGCCCGCGCGTTGACCGCGCTGTGGCGCCGGTTGCCGCTGGCCGCCACGCGGATCATCGGATCCGCCATTTATGGATACCTGGCATGACGACTTACGGAGCCATAACTCCCGCCCGGGATGAGGAAACATTCCTGCCCGGCTTGATCAACAGCATGCTTTCACAGACCCGCCTGCCGCTGCGCTGGATCATAATTGACGACGGGTCGGTAGATTCGACGCCGCGGCTGGCCGACGACCTGGCCAGCCGCCATAAGTGGGTCACGGTTCATCACGTCCCGTGTGGCGCGGAGCGTCAGCCCGGCGGCGAGACCGCGCTTCAACGCTTTCTCTCCCCGGAGTCGTGGAACGATTGCGATGTCATCTTTCGCGTGGACGCCGACATCAGTTTCGAGCCCGACTTCGTTCATTCGATGCTGGCCGAATTCCGCCGCGACCCCCGGCTGGGTATCGCCAGCGGCGCACTGTATGAGCGGCGCCGCGGCGAATGGCAGGAAGTCAGGATGCCGCGGTTTCACACCAGGGGTGCGATCAAGATGTACTCGCGCGCCTGCCTCAATGCGATTGGCGGTATTGAGCCAGGACTGGGCTGGGACACTATCGATGAAGCGCGCGCCGCCTTTGTGGGCTTCACGACCCGCAACTTCCGCTATATCCGGGCGCGGCATCATCGGCCACAGGGCAGCGCGACCGGTATTGTGCGCGGCCGCCTGGCCTCTGGACGGGCGGCCTATCAATGCGGATATTCGCCCCTGTTTATGACGGCGCGCGTTGGCCGGCAGATGTTGGGATGGCCGCCGCTGATCGGAGGGTTATCGATGTTGGCCGGTTACTTGGAAGGCTATTGGCGGGGCCAGCCGCGCGCGGCTTCGCCCGAATTGATTAAGTTTATTCGCCGGCAACAAATGCGGCGGCTGCTGTTGATGAAAACCGTATGGATTTAAATACCAACGCGAGTTATGCATCGCCCGGCAGCGATATCCCTGCGCCGGGATCCGGTAACTGGCGGCGCAACGACGCTTTTTCGTTCTGGAAGCTGCCGCAAAGCTGGCGCCTGGGCGCCGATGCTTTGATCGAAGAATCCGAAACCAAAGCGCAGCACTATCTTTACGAAAAATATCAGAATGATCGGTGTCGCAGACCTTCGCGGATGCTCAATTATTACTATACCGTTAAGGACCTGATACCCGCCGGGTTGCGTCATCGGCTCAATTCGCTCGCGATCAACAGCAGGCCGCGGCCGAGCTTTCCCGACTGGCCCTGCGAAGATGCGCTGCTCCAACTATGGCGGCGCGCGTTGGAATCGTTCCTGGATGAAGCGGGTGCGCAGGACGCCTGGCACGTCGGGTTTTGGCCTGACGACAGGGCCGTGTGCATCGTACTTACTCACGATGTTGAAAGCCTTCGCGGACTGGCGCTCATGGATCGGATGGCCGATCTCGAGGAAAGCTACGGCTTTCGCTCGGCGTGGAACCTGGCGCTGGAGCAATATCCAGTCGACTGGAAGCGCATCGACCATCTGCGGTCGCGCGGATTTGAATTCGGGGCGCACGGCCTCAAGCACGACGGACGTTTGTTCCGAAGCGATCGGGATTTCCTGGCGCTGGCGCCGCGCCTTAAACGTATCGCCGATGAACATGGTCTGGTCGGGTTCCGCGCGCCGTCGACCCTGCGGCGGGCGGAATGGATTCCGAAATTGGGATTTGACTTTGACAGCAGCTTTTCCGATACCGACATTTTCGAACCGCAACCTGGCGGCACCTGCAGCATCTTTCCGTTTTTTCTCGACTCAATCGTCGAACTGCCCTACACGCTGCCGCAAGATCACACGCTGATTCATCTGCTGGGGCGGGAATTGCTGCCCACCTGGATTCGTAAGGCGCGGTGGATAGCGTCCCTTGGAGGGATGATTCTTACTTTGACTCATCCCGACTATTGCGGCGCCGGCATTTATCTTGACGCTTACGAGCGTCTTCTCAACTACCTGGCCCACCTTGACAACGCGTGGCGGGCGCTACCTTCGCAGGTGGCGCAGTGGTGGTGTCAGCGGGCGCAAACGGAACTGGATGTTTCGATGGGTCAACCCATCATCACGGATCGATGCGCCGGCGCCAGGCCGCGATTACTTAGTCAGGAACCCCTTGCCCGTTTGGAGTGCAAAACATGGCGCGAGTTTTGATTATTGCCTATACCACATTCATCCACGATGGCCGCGTCAAGCGCCATGCGGAGGCGTTGGCCGCACGCGGCGACGCCGTGGACGTGATTAGTCTGCGCAGCGGACATGACGGCCTGCAAAACGGCGTCAACGTAATTGGAATACCGATTGACCGCTATCGCGGCGCCAGCCGCGCCGGCTATTTGAAGAGTTATCTGCGCTTCTTCACCGAGGCTGCACGGCTTGGATTCCGCATGGGCCGCGTCAAACCCTACGATGTGGTAATAACCTGCACCCTGCCCGATACCGCCGTCCTCAGCGCGCTGCCGGCGCGCTGGCTCGGAAGCCGCGTGATTCTCGACGTCCACGACACCATGCCGGAGTTGTATCAGGAGAAATTCGGCGGGCGGCGGGGCGCGATAGGGGCCCGGATGCTGATGTTCCTGGAACGGTGGTGCGCCGGCTTTGCCGACCGGGTGTTCGCGGTCCATCAGCTGCACCGCTTGCGCCTGGAGCAGGCCGGAATATCGGGACGCAAAATCACGGTGGTGATGAATTCGCCGCAGCCAAGCATCTTCAGGCAGACGGCCGCTCGCCCGGTGGATACCACTGGCAAGTGCGTTCTGGTCTGCCATGGTACGATCACGCAGCGGCTCGGAATCGACACGGCAATCAAGGCGGTCAGCCTGTTGGCCGACCATATCCCGGGCCTGCAACTGCGGGTGATTGGTGGCGGCGACTATCTGGAGCAGGCGCGGACCCTGGCGTTGCGCCTGCAGGTTTCGGATCACGTACGGTTCCAGGGGATGGCGCCAATCGAGGAGCTGCCGCGGCTTTTGTGCGACGCCACCATCGGACTGGTGCCCAATCACGCCAGCAGCGCGACCCATCTGATGCTGCCGGTCAAGCTGATGGAGTACGCGGCGCTTGGCATTCCGGTGATCGCCTCGCGCCTGCGCACCGTGGAGCATTATTTTGCCGAGGATGCGGTGCGGCTGGTTGCTCCCGACGATCCAAACGCGATGGCCGAAGCAATCGAGGAACTCTTTCGCGATCCCGAGTTGCGCAGCCTGATGGCGCTCAATGCGCTGCGAATTGCCCGCGAGCTGAGTTGGGCCCACCAGGAGGCGAATTTCTTCGCCACTGTTGATGAACTGACGAGTAAGCGCCGCCGCCGCGCTTCCGGACCCAGTCCATCGGCTGCTCATCAAGCTAACCGTGCGCCGCGGCATCAAGAGCCCGCGGACGCTGACAAACAGATTCACAATGCCAAGTGGATGTAATCGGAGTGGGATACTTAATTATGTTGCCCGCAATGCTCGGTGTTCTCTTCAGCCCGACGTGAGAGCACTCACAAAGACTGACGCGACCGTAATGGTCGAACTAGGGAGGAGGCTTTCAGTGGAATCCGGAATCACACTGGTTATCGGCGTGGGCGAGGTGGGTGGAGCGCTCGCCCCGGTTCTGGAGCGCGGGCATCGAGTGGCCCGTCTTGACCTTACACCTGCAACTATAGATGGCCCGGTGCAGGTGATGCACATCTGCTTTCCGTTTGCTTCGCGCGGCTCGTTCGAGAGCGCGGTGCGAGCCTACATCCGGCGTTTTCAGCCCCAGCTTACGATCATCAACAGCACGGTGATGCCGCATACGACGCGTAATCTGGCCAAAGCGACCGGCGCGCGCATCGCCTACAGTCCGGTGCGCGGCAAGCATGCGCGGATGGCGCAGGAATTGTTGCATTACACGAAGTTCGTCAGCGCCGCGGACGACGTGACTGCGGAAATGGCGAGTGCACATTTTACTGCCGCCGGCATGAAGACGCGCCGGATCCAGGCGCCCGAGACTTTGGAGCTGGCCAAGCTCGCCGAGACCACGTATTTCGGCGTCATCATTGCCTTTGCCCAGGAACTCAATCGTTACGCCGAAGCATTGGGAGCCGATTACGACGAAGCCGCCAGCTTCTTCGAAGAAGTCGAGTTCCTGCCCCGCGTCAAGTATTCTCCGGGCTTCATCGGCGGCCACTGCGTAATTCCCAATATCAATTTGCTATTGCAACTCTCGCCGGCGGCGCTGCTGCAAGCGGTGCTGAAGTCCAACGAATTGCGGGCGCTTGAATTAGATCCCCAGGCGACCGCGAATCGTGCGGTGGGCGGGAACTGACGCGGTTTGACCTGCGTCAGGAAAATGACGTGGCTTTCCGTTCCATAGTTTGGGATGCCGCTCCACCGGGGCCGGCGCCGGCTTTGCCCTCCGGGCTCGAGCGGAAGTTTTCGCGCGGCGTGCGGGACAATGTGGTGGCGGAATGTCTGGTCCAGGGCGTGCGGCTGTGCGCCATGGTGGTACTGGCCCGCGTCTTGGGCGCCGCCGAGTTCGGACTATTCAGAGTGCTGATGTTCGTGAGCATGTTTTCCAGCGCCCTGTTTCAACCCGGGCTGACCGAGGCCCTGGTGCAACGCAGAGACATAACCCCCGATCACGAGTCCACCGCGTGGTGGGCCAGCGTCGTATTAGGGTTGGGCGGAGCAAGCGCGCTGTTCGCGCTTGCCCCGCTGGTCGCCTGGCTGATGGCGATGCCAGCTTTGACTCCCGGCGTCCGTCTGGTCTGCCTGCCCGTGTTCCTGGATTGCCTGGCCGTTACCGCCAATGCCGCTTTGCAACGCGAGATGCGATTCGGCACGCTGGCGATTGCCGACGTGGCCGCCGAGGTGGCGTTTTTAGCCGTCGCGCTGGGTCTGCTGTGGACGCCGCTGCGAGCCTGGAGCTTGATGGCCGGGCTGGCGGTGCGCGTGGCCAGTCGTGCGATAATCTTGATTGTGGCGGCGCCACGCCTCCCGCGCGTACGGCCGACGATTGCCGCGATGCGCGATTTGCGCAACTTCGCCGCCACCGTGTGGGGGGGCAGTCTGCTCGGTCTGGTTTCGGGCAACGCGGACTTTTTGTTGGTCGGCCGGCTGCTTGGCGCTTCAGCATTGGGCTTTTACGTCCTGGCTTGGGATCTGCTGCGCTTCGTTCCCGATCGACTATATAAAGTGGCGGGTAGAGTTACCTTCCCGGCCTTTTGCCGGCTCCAGGATAACGATACGGAACTCGGCGCGCAGCTACTGCAATTTTTTCCAGTATGTCGCCCGCATTGTTCTACCAGTCGCGGCTTGCGCCGCGGTCGCCGCTCCTGAACTGATCGGCACGATATACGGCGCACGATGGCTGCCGGCCGCGATGCCCCTGCGGATGCTCTCGGTCGGCCTGGCCCTGGTCGGTCTCAGAACCGGAATCGGCTCCGTGTATTTGGCCAAGGCGCGTCCCTCCGTGGATATCTACTTGCACGGCGCACGGCTGGTGCTGATCGCCGCCGCGGTGTGTGGATTATCGCGCTTCGGTCTGGCGGGGATAAGTGCCGGAATGAGTGGGGTTGAAGGCCTGATCAGCATCGCCGGCCTGTTGGTTGCCGCAGCCCTGGTTGGCCTTGGCTCGAGTGATCTAATCACGGCGGTGTTGCCGGCTGCCGGGTTGGCACTGGCCTGTGCGGTCGCCACCGCCGCGGGCAAGGCGTTGGCGATGTTGTCCGGCGCCACCGGACCCCTGGTGCTGGTGTTCGTGGTGGTGCCTCCGGCGGCGGTGTTCATATGGGTCGAGGGCGCGACGGTCACCGCGATGGTGGCCGACGCCTTCAATGCTAACAAGGTCGCAGGCCCACAATGTTCCTGAACGGACAGGTCTACGGTACGAAGGGGGAGCAAGCGAATCGAACCGCCGTACCGAGTTGTGTGCCGATATTGGCCTATCACGCGATTATCGAACAGGATCGGGAACCGCTGCCGGCGCAGTGGAGCGCTGAGCATGCCGTCTCGTTGGACCAGTTTCGCAAGCACATGGACATACTGGTCGCTGAAGGCTGGAATGCGATCTTGCCCGAAGCACTGGAGCAGGCCTCGTTGCCGCCAAAATCCGTGGTGATTACCTTCGACGACGGTCATTGCAGCGATGTGATCGCCGCGCGCGAACTCACCCAACGCGGCTTGCCGGCGACGTTCTTCGTAACCTGGACGCGTCTGGATTGCTCCGGTTTTCTTAGCCGCCATCAGGTCGTCGAGTTGGAAGGCCAGGGATTCCAAATCGGCTCGCACGGCTTGGCCCATGTGCCGCTTGCCGAACTGTCGTCCGAAGAGATTCGCCGCCAGCTGATCGATTCCAAGCGGCGGCTCGAATCGCTCCTGGACACAGCGGTCAATCGTCTCGCGGTTCCGTTCGGCTCCTATAACGATCAAGTGGTCGCCGGCGCGGTCGCGGCCGGCTACCGGGCGATGCTGACGTCGGACTTTGCGCTTGCCATTGCCGGAAGTTACCTGTTGAGCCGACTCCCGGTGCACGCCCGGACCACGCTTAACGATTTCCGCGCCTTGCTGTCAGGCCGCTGGCTGGGTTTGCTCCGCCAGCACCTGGCCAACGGTATCCGGCGCCGCATCCTGCGGTGCCGCGAAATGGCCGGCTGCGCATTGCGTAGCTGATCCGAGGTTGATGCGGGATCGTTCTCAGGTGATCAGAGGGTCGGGATGCCCAACGCTATGGTGCACAGAGGATTTTCGTTCTCATCCGAACAGCAGATGATGGTGGCGGGCGCGCTTGGCGTGACTTTCGCGCTGCTGATTTGCT
Organism: uncultured Pseudomonadota bacterium; assembly: GCA_963805995.1. Classification (GTDB taxonomy): domain Bacteria; phylum Desulfobacterota; class Binatia; order Binatales; family Binataceae; genus JAJPJA01. The sequence continues at coordinate 24,083 of CAWDWL010000014.1, forward strand.
TGTTCGCCTTGCGCCCGGAACTGGCGGTAATTCCCGCCGCCGCGATCGGCCTCGGCGTCGTCTGGATGGGGTTGCGTTATACCGCGGCCAGTCCCCAATCGCTCATCTGCACGCTGGCATTGATCGAACTGTTCACCGGCGCCTGGTTTCTCTCCGGCGCCGCGCGCGCGGTGTTGCACTACGGCATGGTTGCGCTCTTCTGCCTGCCGCTGCTTCCGGCGGCGTGGCGCAATCGCTCCTTCGCGCGCGGCGGCTTCGGGCTTTACAGTTGCTACTTTCTGTGGGCGGGACTGACCGTGCTCTATTCATTGGCGCCGGATTTTTCCGCTGGCCGCCTGCTGGATTCATTACTGATCTTCGGGGCGCTCAGCTTGATCGTGTCGCGAATCAACCGGCGCGAGGAGATCCGGGGCCTGCTGATGTCCCTGCTGCTCGGATGCGCAATCGTCACCGGGGGGCTCGCGCTGGCCGGACTGGTCCTGCCCAAAAGCGTCACCTGGATGGTTCCGACTGACAGCAGTGGCGACGTGATCAGGTTCGTCGGGATTTTCGACGGTCCCAATGCCGTAGGTGAGCTGATGTTGGTGACGGTTGGATGTGCGGCGGTGTTGTGGCCGTCCGTCCGTGGGCGCGGGCGCCTGTTGCTGGCCGGGTTGATTGTGGTGACGTTGGGCGCCGCCGGTCTGGCGGATTCGCGCACTCCGTTTATCGCGCTGGCCGTGGGCGGGGGATGCTACCTGGTATGGAAATATCGCGCGCGCGCCGTCGTGCCGATGTTGGTAATCGTGCTGGCTGCTTCAATGGCGCATTTCAATACCAGTGATGAAGGTTACTTCGCGCGCGGCGACGTCGGTACGCTGACCGGACGCACGGACATATGGCGTTTCGCGGCCGGCCAGATCGAAGACCATCCGGTACTGGGCTACGGCTACGAAGTCGCGGGAGCGATCTTCGACAGCCGTTATTTCCCGCTGTGGTGGGGTCCGTGGGACGAAGGGCCGCATAGCTCGCTGCATAATGGCTATATCGATCGCGCCGTCGGCGTCGGCGTGCCTGCCATGTTATTGTGGCTCTTTATTGTACTGCGCCCATGGTATGATGTGTTGCGCCGCCGCGAGGATCCGTGGGGACTCAAGCCGGTGGCGTTCTGGATCGTCATTCCGATGCTCGTACACAACCTGACCGAAGCTTCGATCACCGATTTCACCAGTATCATCGGGTTGGGCTTCGGCCTGGTCTGGATGATCGCGGAACGGGCGCGGATGCGGTTTGACGAGCAGGACGAGCAGATCGAGCGGCGCGAATTGGCAAAAGCGCCACCGGCCATGGCGGCGTTGCTGGGAGCCTTGGCCGCGGTCGCCTTGATCGCCGCACCCCGCGCAGCGCGCGCGCAGCTTTCGGCCGGGGTCCCCTCGCATTTTTCCACGCTCCCGCCGCATGCGGCGATGCCCAGCGGCGCTCAATGCGCCATGGAAGTGCGCAGCGCCACGGCCTGGGAACCCCGTTCCGCAAATTCCGCGGCCAATCAAAGGGTTCCGACCTCCGCCGAATTGATGCTGTTTCATCTGCAGCCGATCAAAGGCCGTTTCGCGCCGGCGCAGGACTTCGCCCGGGTTGACGGCCAGTTTACCGGGACCACCGATCAAATCCTGAGATGGGGCGCCTGCAAATGGGGCATTGATGAGGACGTTGTGCGTGCCGAGGCGGTGGCTGAATCGCATTGGCGCCAGGATGATGCCGGCGATTCGAGCGATGACCGGTCGCGATGCCCGCCGGGACTGGGATTTCCGGGCGCCTGGGACGGCGCCGGTTGTAAACTAAGCTACGGCATCATGCAGATGAAGTTCACCAGCTTTAATGGCTGGCCGCTGTCCAAAGACAGTACCGCTTTCAATGTTGACTTCAGGCTCGCCTACCAGCGCGCGTGCATGAACGGCGACATCTCCTATCTGCGCCAGCAGACTCCCGCCGGCAACTATCCGGCCTACCCTGATGGCACCACCGGCCAGATGCTCTGGGGATGCATGGGCGACTGGTTTTCAGGCTCGTGGTACGACCCCGGCGCGTTGCGCTATATCGCGGAGGTCAAGGCCGCCCTCGCCGACCGAACCTGGGCAAAGCCTGGATTTTGACCAAGTTTCGTTATTGTTTTGACTCTTTCCCGCCAATACCATGGCCGGCGCCGAGCATGGACAATGGCCAGGATGAGGACATGTTGACGAACCACTATGTAGCCAATCGAAAAGGGAAAACGATGCAGAACAAATCGACGTACCCGATGGCGAGATTGCCAGTGCGGCCATAGAGGCCACATGGGTGGGTTTTCGGCAATTATGTCAAAGGCGCGCGAGACCTCACGCAAAAAAGCTTCACCAAGGCCCGCTCGCTGTTCTTCATACCAGTCCACCGCCTCGGCCAGTTCGCGACTTGCTTCGGAGTGAAGCCTATCGTCAAACTAGCGCGCTCGCAAACGCGATTCGATCCTTTGGCGGACTTCCACCCAGTCGTCTAACGTGGCGCCTCCGCCTATAACATCGCGTGCGCGCCGATCAAGCTCCACGAGCCACGCCTGCGCGGCATCGGGATCCTGCGACTCATCGAGGCTTAGAACGAGTTCTGTTGCGAGCCTGGCGCGTTCAGCGGCGGGCAGCTTCAAAAGCTGCGGAAGGATTTCTTCGTCACTAGCCATCAGTACTAAATGGTAAGCGGTTCGCCCTGATGTGCGAGAGCTCCGAACTCATCGGCCGGAAGCCAGTGCGCAGAAAGCACTTAGAGCTCGGAACCGCCCAGTCCGGACGCCAAAGACGAAGCTTTGGCCGCCAGGCTCGAGGCGGCGGCGCAGTCGTTGTCAGCCAGCGCGCGGCGCGCGCGGCCGGCGAGCTGGCTGGCGCGCTCGTAGGTCTCTTTCTGAGATCTGCTCAGCTTCTGGCTATGGACCCGCTCAAGTCTGGAATCCACCCTCACCAGCAGTTGTTGCGCGCGGGTCCGGTCCATTCCGTCGCCGGCCAGGCTCAGCGTGACCGGCGCATTCGAAGCCACGACCGGAGCCGGGGCGGGTTTGTCGTCTGGCACACTGCCGGCCGAGACGGTGGTGACCGCGGATTCACGAACCGGTGAATGATTGTGCGCGACGCGCGAGTGTCTGGAGTGGTGCCGCTCGCGCGAGGCCGAATAGGTTGGCGCCGGTGAGACAAAGAAATTCATCCACGGCGGCTGAGAATAGGATCCGGCGCTGGCGCAAGCGGCGCATACCGTGGCCAAGGACACCAGCGACAACCTGACCATCTTATGCATGGAACTCTCCCGCTTGGACGCCCGGCGCGGGCGAGGTGAAAGTCTTGACTGCCTGTCTTAGCGGCAGAGTGATACGTACGGTGGTGCCGCGGCTGGGCTGGGAGCCGATTTTCAGGGTGCCGCGATGCAAATCAATGATCCGCATCGCCATCGAGAGCCCGATACCGGCACCGGCCGGTTTGGTGGTAAAGCAAAAATCGAAAATGCTGCTCAGGTTCTCCGGGTCGATCCCAGTCCCTTCATCGTGGACGATAATCTCCACGCCTTCGCCGCCGGCCAGGCCAGTGCGGAGCCTGACCCTGCCGCGCTCGGGCATCGCCTCGACGGCGTTGGCGACGATGTTTCCCAGCGCTTCGGCCAGTAGCGCGCGATCACCTTCGATGTCCGTCAGGCTCTCATCAAGTTGATATTCCACCTGATGCTTGGCCAAGGTCACGTGGCGAGCCGCAACCTCGCGCAGCAAGCCGTTAAGCGTAAACTCGCTGAGGTCGAGGCGCTCGAGCCGGATGAATCGCAGCAGCGAGCCGATGGTCTGAGTGATGCGGCCAAGTTCGCAGCGCATCGCCTCGATGCGCTCCTCCAGCGGCGCGCCGTTGCGCGCGTCGTCGGCGAGCAAGGCCACCTGTAAGCCGAGCGCGTAGAGGGGATTGCGCAGTTGATGTCCGAGCCCCGACAGCAACCGGCCCTGACGCGCCATGATTCTGGAGAAATTGAGGGTCTCTTCGAGTTCCTCCACCAGTGACACGTCGCGTAACACCAGCAAGCCGCCGCGGGCTCCGCCCTCCGAATCCATTTCCAGCAGCGAGACCAGAAACTTTGCCGACCCCGGACCATCAAGTTCCATCTCGACGTTGTGCAATTCGGTGTGCGCGCTCAGGGCCGTGGCCGCCAGACGCACCAGCGAATGGCCGGCGCCGAGCACTTGCGCCAGAGGCTTGCCGACCGCGAGGCCGTCGGGCATCCCCAGCCGGCCCAAAGCTTCGGGGTTGGCGAATCTCACGCGTCCGGCGGAATCCAGCATGATGACGGCGTCGTTGATCGAGCTCACCGCGGAGACCAGCCGGTCGCGCTCCTGCTCCCATTGCTGGCGGTCCGCCATGATGCGCCGGGATAGCAGGTTGAATTTGTCGGCCAGCTTCCCCAGTTCGTCATGCGATTCCACCCTGACGGCGGGACTGGTTCGCGCCGCGGCCAATTGTTCCACACCCGCGGTCAGCACCGTTACCGAACGCAGCACCGTGCCGACCATGACGGTTCCCACCACCGATCCGAGCACCAGCGCGATGCCAATCAGGTAGAGTCCGGTTATGATTGAGCGGCGGACGCGGGCCGCAATCAGCGCGGTTGACAGCTCGATCTTGATGGTGCCGGCATACTGTCCGTCAATTTGGACCACGCCGCTGACCTTGTAGATGCTGCCGGGCGGCTGGTTCAGGAGCATCGAGAGGGTCTCCCGCCAGCCGTCTTCGGCCTGAAGTTGTCCAATCGAAGGAACGTCGGCGACGCGCTGATTTTCCAGTGTCTGGGGCTCGGCGACCACGGTGACGCCGTTGGTGTCTTCCACCCGCACCGCCACTACTGCCTCGCCGAACGCCAGCATCGAACTAAGAAAGTTGCGGAAGCCCCGGTGATCGCGCAGCGCTTGCAGGTTGGGTGGTTGGTCGGCGCGCATCTCTTCGAAGGTTTGATGGACCAACAGATTTCCCAATGATGCGAGGTGGTTCACCATCGATTGCGTGGTGTGGCCGGTTTCCAGCAAAGCGATTGCGAGCGTGGTTACCGCCAGCGGCACCAGGAAGCCGATGGTAAGCTTGGCTCTAAGCCCCATCCACTATCTCTTCTACCTTTAGCGGTCTTGATCCCAACTCCGGTTGGGGCGCTGATGCGCCAGCCGGTTATAAAGCGTCCTCAGGCTGATTCCAAGTGCCTTGGCGGCGCGAGTCTTGTTGCCCCTGAAGGCCGCGATCGTGCGCGCAATCAGATCCTGTTCCACCTCCTCCAGGGTGGCGCCGACGCGGACCTGAAATGAAGCGCCGGAGGATCCCCGATGCTGAAACTCAGCGGGCAAGTCGGCCCTGCCAAGATGCGGGCCGGGGCTCAGTGCGACCGCGCGCTGGATGACGTTGCGCAGTTGCCGGATGTTTCCGGGCCAGGAATGCGCTTGCAGCGCGATCAGGCATTCCTCATCGGCCCCGGTTATGGGCCGATGGCTTTCGGCCGCAAAGCGCGCAATGAAGCTCTGCGTCAGTACCGCAATATCGTCGGCACGCTCGCGCAACGGCGGCACCGTGATGGTAAAGACGCTTAGCCGGTAATACAGATCCTCGCGCAGACGGCCCTCACTCAGCGCCTGCCCGATATTACAGTTGGAGGCCGCCAGCACGCGCACGTCCAGCGGTATCTCGCGATTGCCGCCGACCCGCCGCAGTTTGCGCTCTTCGATCACCCGCAGCAGCTTGGCCTGCAACTCCGGCCTCATTTCGGTGAACTCGTCGAGCAACAGGGTTCCATTGCGCGCCAGTTCGAAGCAGCCCGGGCGGGTTTCCTCCGCGCCGGTAAAGGATCCCTTTTCGTGTCCGAACAGTTCGTTTTCGATCAAATTGGCGGGGAGCGCGGCGCAGTTGATGCCGAGATATGGGCCATCGCCGCGCGGAGACAAGTTGTGGATGGTACGCGCTACCAACTCCTTGCCGGTCCCACTTTCGCCCAGAATGATGACGGGCGCCTCAGTGGGTGCGACCTGGCCGATCATCTCCATCACCTGCTGGATCGCGAGCGACTGTCCGATGATCGGTCCTTCTCCCGATTTCCGCCGGGCAGCGCCCTGCGACTGTCCGGCCAGACGCTCTTGAGTCTGGCGCAGTATAATCTTGAGATGGTTGGGTTCTACCGGCTTCTCGAGGTAATCATCGGCGCCGAGCTTGACCGCCCTGACGGCGTCCCGGATGCCACCTTCGCCGGAGATGACGATGGTGGCAATCGGAAGTTGCCGGGAGCGGATTTCGCCCAACACCGCCAGTCCGTCCGCCTTGGGCATCTTGATGTCGAGCAGCAAAATGTCGGGCCGATACGGACTCGAGCATCTTGCACGCTTGCAAGCCATCGGTGGCTTCCGCCACCTCAAATCCCCATCGCGATACCAGTTCCTTGAGCAGGCCGCGGACGGAAGGGTCGTCTTCCGCGATCAGGATTCGTTTGCCTTCAGCCATGGCAACTGCCGGTGGCCGCGAGACTGCCCGGTAGCCGCGATCGGGAGATGGTAAACTTCCGCCGAGTCCTGTACCGCTGGATGCCACGCCCCTTTGAGCAAGCGATATGCCATGCAAGTCAGCACGAAAATGCGCCATTACTGCGCACTTTTCGTTTCAGGCAGCCGGCAAATTTTGAAGAAAGTGCCGGCCGGCTCCGGATTTCGTGCAAATCTTGCACGGCACCGTCCGGCATGACAGGAAGGTGCGAATCGCGCATCATGGTTTGACCAGATCCTGGGCGATGCGTATAGCTTGCAAATTATTCGCCGGCGATGGCGCGGTTAAGGCGCGTCCGGAAGGCCAGATTATTCTGGCGCCAAACAACAAGGGAGAGGGCCGTGCACGAAACAATTGTATGGATTAGCGGTGCGACCGAAGGTATCGGCCTGGGACTGGCGCGCAACGTGCCTTATCCCAACGCCAGAATCATCAACCTGTCCCGCCGCCAGCACCCCGATTACGAGAGCGTGCGATTCGACCTCACCGACCCTTCCACCTGGGACGTGGTGTGCAACCACTTCGCCGCTGAATTGCAAAGCTTCAAAGGCCAGCGCGCCATCTTCATCCACAACGCCTATCTGGGCGCAACCCAGGGCTTCGTCGGCGAGGTGGATCCTCAGATCTACCGCAAAGCAGTAATGGCGAATGTTGCCGCCCCGCTGGTTCTTGGCGAGGCGTTCGTGCGCGCCTGCCGCCCGGATTATGAGGCGGGGCTGGTGCTCATGACCTCGGCGGCGGCTCGTGTGCCGTGGGAGGGAGACGCGGTTTACTGTGCGGCGAAAGCGGCGGCCGAGCAATGGGTGCGCGCGGTGCGGATGGAGCGAAAGCGGCGCGCAGCAGGTCCATGGGTGGTGGCGATCCGGCCCGGGTTTGTCGATACCCCGGCGGTCCACGCCTCCATCAAGACCGACCCCGAGCAGTGGCCGCTGGGGCCGTTCGTCAAGCGCGATCTTGAAGCCGGCAAGGCGTTCGATATCGACACCTGCGCTCGCAACATCTGGGGCGCGCTGCCCCCAGGTCCGGAGCGATCGGTGCTGTGGTTCGGCGAGATGGTCAAGGAAGGATAATGAGGCGCTCGCGCGATTAGGCTAATGAACTGGCCAACCTCATGACGCGGATGATCACATGCCGCGTTACTGGTGGCCGCCCATGTCCCACTTCGTCTGCGCGATCTGGCCTTTGAGCTGTTTGATGTAGTCCTGCTGCTCCTGAATCTGCTTTTGGATCTCAAAAGTCGTCGCGTTGACCGCCCCTTTGCCGCTGTCCTGGTCGTCGGACTGGTCCTGATCGGATGCATCGGTACCTGGTGCGGACGCCTCGCAGGCGGCAAGGGGCACGTCATCCTTGGCACATTGCTGCAGGTGCGAGCGCTGTTTCAGCAAACCCGCGATTTCGCGGCGCTGATCGTCGAGCGTCTTTTTCATCTCATTCTTACGCTGCGCCTTGAGCTCCTCGTGCTGAAGGACCTGGTAGGCGCCCATCGCTGCGGCCCCCACCATCCCGGCCGACGTGGCTCCGCCGGACCCTCCATAAAGACCGCCAAGAGTTGCACCGCCGATACCGCCAGCCGCGCCTTCGGCAGACGAGTCCACAACTCCCCGGGCGTCGCGCAACGTACATTTAACGGTGCGTTTATCCTCCAGCCTTACCGCTTCACCTGACTCGGTTACCGTGCTGCCCACATCATTTTGCGCCGACTGAACGTTGATCACGGCATCGACGTCGGCCGGATACGTCTTGAGCGCGGCGGCACGCAATTGCTTGGACCCTTCGGTATTGTCGGGGTCGACGGCGGTATCGGCAAAATCTCGGGTGACCTTTATTGGACCGAGATCGGTGTAGCAGTTGTCGGGCAAACTCTGCGCGGTCACATAGATGAAGCGATTGGCCGGCCGTGCCGTTTGCGGCGGTGGGGGCGGCGATTGGCTGGCGCAGCCCCAGGCGAATACCAGCGCAAACGTCAGGCAAAAGGCCTGCGCCGCTGAAGGTTTCAGGTTGCTGCTGCCGCAGTGCGATTGCTTCAAAGTCCCTGACCCGTTTCTCATTTTGAACATCTGCACCAACCTGCGCGAAACGACGAGCGTATCCACCAATCGGTTGACACCGCACCGGCATCTCCCGGTTTTCACTAGTATCGGCCTGATGCATCCGCTAATCGAGAGATCAGAGGAACGAAGGGTGAGACAGGTCAAATTCGGTTACTGGGCGGACTTTCGCAATCCCGAGGGTTCGGGACGCAGCTTCATCGATCTCTACCAGGGCACCTTGCGGCAGATCGAACGGGCGGAGGAACTGGGGTTCAATACCGTCTGGTTCACCGAGCATCATTTCACCGACGACGGCTATTTGCCCTCGCTGATGCCGATGGCGGCGGCGGTGGCGGCCCGCACCAGCCGCATCCAGGTCGGCACCTACGTCCTGCTGGCGCCGTTCTACCATCCGCTGAAACTGGCCGAAGAGTCCGCGGTGGTGGATACCATCTCAAACGGGCGCCTGCGCCTGGGTTTGGGGCAGGGCTATGCGGTCGAGGAGTTCTCCGGTTTCGGAGTGAAAAGAAGCGAGCGCCTGGGCCGCACGCTCGAAACCATCGAGATCCTCAAACGGGCCTGGACCGGGGAGCGCTTCGGCTTCCAGGGCAAGTACTACAACTTCGCCGACGTGCGGATTCTGCCGCGGCCGGTCAGCCAGCCCCATCCGGAATTGCTGTGGGGCGCGGCGGCGAAGAAAGCGATCGTGCGCGGCGCCGAACTGGGAATGTCTTTTGCCACCACCGGCGACGGCCGCAGCGTGGCGCTTTACATGGATGCGCTGCGCGAGCGGGGCAAGGATCCCGCCCAGTTCAGCTTCGTGTGCAACCAGACCGTGTACGTCGCGGATTCGGCCGACCAGGCATGGGCGGACATCGAACAGCCCCTGATCTATCAGGCCGAGTTGTACTCCAAATGGATCTCGCGCGCGCAGGGCATCGATCCTTCGCAGTCGTTTATCCGGCCCGATCCCGAGCGCTTGCGGCGGGTGAGCGTATTGGGAACGCCGGCCGAGGTGCGCGATCGCCTGCGCGCGCTGCTGCAGAAGTATCACTTCACCGAGTTGATTGTGGTAACGCAGCTTCCGGGCCTGGACCCGGCCAAAGCCTACCGCTCGATGGAGCGCTTCGGCACTGAAGTGATGCCGTTTATCTCGGAGGTTTAGATTCACTCTGATCGATTGCGAGACCGGCCTGCGTCAGGCGCTGCTCCAGAATGGGGAGCCGATCATGGCCCCAGAACGGCTCGCCTTCGAAGATGAAGATCGGCACGCCGAAGATATGGTCAGCGGCCGCTTCGCTTTGCGCGCGCTCGTAGGCGAGGGCGCCTTCACCGGTCAGGTAGACGCGATATTCGCCGGCGTCCAGGCCCAGGCTCGCGAGTAACGCGGCGACGGCGTCGGGCTGATCGGCCTCGAATTCGCGCCGGAAGAAGAGCGCATACACGCGACGGCTGTAATCCAGCAGCCGGCCGCACTGGCCGGCATACAGCCCGCCGATCAGCGCGGGCGTGGTGTCATAGACTTTGAGCGGACCCTTGATGATTAGCCCGCGCGGCTTCGCCCACCGCCGCGCGTCGAGGTACGAATAGCGCGCCTTGTACTCGGAATAGAGGCTGCGCTCGCCCTTGTCCTTGATGCGTAGCTGGAACGGAATCCATCGGATGCGCACGTGGAAGCGCCGCTCCATCTCGAAGGCCGGATCGAAGGCGAGATAGGCAAAGGGGCTCTTATAGTCGGAATACATCTTTACTTCGCGCGCTTGCACGTGGGCCTCCGGGGCGCGTTCTTGGTCCGCCGATGAACTGATGCCGTATCGTCTGAAACTAGCCGCAGCCGCTGATAATGCCAACCGCCTGGCCTCACCGGCAGCGTCCGGCGGCATCAGTCAGAGGGTTTGCCAGCCAGCATCGGGTGGCGTATCTGTGGAAACAATCGGTTGTTCCAAATTCAGAAAATAGCGGCATCGGAGATATATCATGGCAGCGGCACCATCAGTCGAAATCGCGGCCCGGGGCGCGAAGAGTTCCAAGACCCTGGAGTTTCTGGGGAGCGGTCCCAAAAAACTGCTGATCAACGGCAAGTGGGTCCCGGCAAAATCCGGCAAAACCTTTGACAGCCTCAATCCCGCCAACGAGGAAGTGCTGGCCCAAGTGGCCGAAGGCGGTGCGGAGGATATTGACGAGGCGGTCAAGGCCGCGCGCAAGGCCTTCGAAGACGGTCCGTGGAGCAAGATGAGGCCCCATGACCGGACCAAGGTTCTGCTCAAGATCGCCGACCTGATCGAGAAGAATCGCGAGGAGCTGGCGGAGTTGTCCTCGCTCGACAACGGCGCACCGATCATGGGCGGCCAGGGACTGGTCACGTCGGCCAACGAACTGTTTACCTATTTCGCCGGCTGGCCGACCAAGATCTACGGTGAGACCAATCCCTCCACGCCCGACATGTTCAACTACACGCTACGCGAACCGCTCGGGGTATGCGGGCAGATCATCCCCTGGAACGGGCCGCTGATGTCGGCGTCCAACAAGCTCGCCCATGCGCTTTCCACCGGCAATACGGTAGTGCTGAAGCCGGCCGAGCAGGCGTGCCTGGTAGTCCTGCGGCTGGGTGAACTATTGCTGGAAGCCGGAATTCCCGAAGGCGTAGTCAATATCGTTCCGGGGTTCGGTCCCGTGGCCGGGGCCGCGCTCAGCAACCATCCCGACGTCGACAAGGTGGCGTTCACTGGCTCGACCACGACCGGGAAAGAGATCCTGAAGGCTTCGGTCGCGACGCTCAAGCATGTGTCATTGGAATTGGGTGGCAAGTCGCCCCACATCATTTTTGCCGACTCCGACCTCGAAGGTGCGCTGAACTACGCCGCAATCGGTATTTTCGGCAACACCGGCCAGGCCTGTATCGCGGGGTCGCGGATCTTCGTCCAGGAAAAGATTCACGATCAATTCGTCGAGGGGCTGGTGCAAAGGGCGAAGGCGCACAAACTCGGCGCCCAGTTCGAGTCCGGCACCACGATGGGTCCGGTGGTTTCAAAAGTGCAGCATCAGCGCGTGCTGGGTTATATCAACGCCGGCAAAGAGGAAGGCGCGCATACCGCTACCGGCGGCGGTCCCGGGCCGCAGTCCAAAGGCTACTTCGTGCAGCCCACGGTCTTCACCGGCGTACGCAACGACATGAAAATTGCGCGCGAGGAGATTTTCGGGCCGGTGGCGGCGGTGCTTCCGTTCAAGGACGAGAACGACGCGGTCTTCCAGGGCAACGACACCACCTACGGGCTGGCGGCCGGAATCTGGACCCGCGACGTGAGCCGCGCACACAAGGTGGCGCGCCGGCTGAAGGCGGGGATGGTGTGGATTAACTGCTACATGGTGCTGGACTTCACGATGCCGTTTGGCGGCTACAAGCAGTCGGGGCAGGGGCGCGAGTTCAGCAACCATTCGATCGATATGTACACGCAGGTGAAATCGGTATTTGTGAAGCTGTAAGCGTGGCCGGGGGCGTGGCCACCAACCACGCCCCCGGCGCGCATCTCAGGTGGGACGCCTGTTGATGCGCGCCAGGCCTGACACAGTGTCAGCAATCAGAGCCGGGAGTGAGCGAGGGATTGCATCGAAAGCGCCCAATCCTACGGCGTCGGCGTCGGCACTGCCACGCCGCCTGAGGAGATAGTCGCGGCTACGCTAATCGTTCCCAGGTCCGCCGGCACGCCGGCCGCCGTGACTGCGCTCCCGCTGCCGGAAGTCGCGCTGACCGCCGTAACTTGCTGATCCGACGACAAACCGCCGCCCTGCCCGCAACTTACCACCGTCGCTGCCATGACCATCCACACTGCCAACATCACCAGATGGCGCCGCCGGAGCTTGCCACTCAGCGCCAAAAGTCCCAGCGCGATAAAGCCAACCAATACCATCGAAGCGCCACCGGCCGGAGACATCGACGCGCGCTGAAAGTTCTTCAGTTGACGCCGGGACAGATTGGTACTGGCCGGCGGGGAGCTCGATACGGCTCCGCTCAGAACGAACGACGCGCTTTGACCGTCGGATAACTGGATCGAAGAGAATGTGGCATCGTTGGAACCGCTGGTAAGAGGTAAGGTGAAGTCCTGGCTGCCGCCCGGCGAGGAGCCGGTAAGGGTGAGCGAATCGAACAATGCGGCGTTTTCAACCGACAACGTCACCGACGTGATATTGACGGTCGCTCCCACTGGCACTCCGCTGGCGGTAACCGTGATCGTACCGCCATTGGAGAAGCTTGAACCAGCGCTCAAGCTTTGGTCTCCGCTCGACGAAACCGCAACATTCAAGGTCTGAGCGCGCAGCGTGCGGCACGGGTTCAGAACTGCCAACGCCAGCACTATCGCTATCGTAAGCCAACGGGACCAGTCTGATATCACGATGGCTGCCTCCCTACTCATGCGCCTGGAATCAACCGCGGCCGTCACGACCGACGTTTTGCGAGCGTGCAAAATATGCGCGGTAACTCCGAGGACGGTACTACTTAAGCTGAGGTCTTCTGACTAAAAGGCTATCCGCAACCCAAGGTGAAGGCCACAAATTAGGGTCCCGGATTGAGCGCATGTTGAGCAACGACTTTTCGCGATCTGCGGTAGCCCTCTTGATCTCCGCCATCGGATTGAAGAACTCATAACTTGCAAGAGACAATTTTCCCGGTCCACCGAAGGAGTGAAAGTCGATGGCTGAAATCGGTTTGTTCGAAGCGATGTATTCGGCGCGTGCACTGCGCCGCTTCAAACCTGATCCGGTCCCGGACGAGGTCATCAGCAAAATCCTCGATGCGGCGATTCGCGCGCCCACCGCCAGCAATTATCAAAACTGGGTCTTTATCGTGGTCAAAGACCCGCAGCGCCGCCGCCGTGTGGCGCAAGTGTATCGCAAGGTCGGCGACGGCATCCGGCCGGTGATCGCCAACCTTTTTCAAAGCACGCAGGGCGCCGGACAGATGGCCGAGGCTCAGCGGCGCAAGCTGGGGAATTCCGTTTTGTACCTGTTCGAGAACCTGCATGTTCCGCCGGTGTTGCTGGTCGCATGTCTCAAACCGACGCCGCCGTATTGGGAAGGCGCGAAAGTTTCCGGTAACGTCCTGGAAGGGATGAAGACGATGGCGCGCTTTGAGAGCTCGAGCATCTACCCCGCCGTCCAGAACATTATCCTGGCATGCCGCGCTTACGGATTGGGTACCGTTTTGACCACGCTGCATGCGGTTTTCGAAGATGAGGTCAAAGCGGCGCTCGATATCCCCAAGGAAGTCGATACCTGGGCGCTGCTGCCAATCGGTTATCCGATCGACAAATTCGGGCCGGTCAAACGCAAGCCGATAAGCGAGGTCGCGTTTGCGGATCGCTGGGGAAACCCCTGGCCGGGCTGACACCGCTTGACCTGTTCACGGTGTCCTCAAGCGCCTCGCGACCGCCGGGCCAAACTGCTGGAGGTGCCCGATATTCGGAGTGTAGATGTAGCGGAGCTTTTGGCAGAGGTGAGGATTCTGATCCACCTCGCGCAACACCACGCGCACCGGTTCTTTAAGCTGCGCGGGGTGAGGGTCAGATCTGGAAATCGCCTTTGCGCGGGCGTTTGGCCGGGCGTTTCGCTTCGCGCTCGAGGTCCTGGACCTCTTTGAGCACCTGGTCCAACCGCTGCCGGAACTCCTCCGCCTCGATTCTCACGCCGACGTGACAGGCTTGGCACACGAAGTGCGTCTGGGCGCTTTCTTTGAACTCGCGCACCAGAATCGAATTCTTATGGCCGCATTTCGGACAGGCAATATCGACGGTGTCGTCTTCGAACATCCTTGCAGTCTCCGGCGCAGCAATCCCGACCAGCGTATGCGATTGGCCGCTCATTGTCACGACCGCCGCGGGGTCGCGGAACCGGCCGGATTAGCGCGGCGCGAGCTTTTCGACCGCCGCCAGAATGTTCGCTCTACGCTCCGCGGCGCCGCGCGCGAAGGAGTTGAACCATAGCGTCGCCGTGGTCACGCCGGCTTCGGCATAGGCCGCCAGGCGCTCGCGGCAATATTGCGCGCTGCCGAACAGATAGATGCTGCCGAGCATCCGATCGCTGATGGTGTCGGTGGCAGCCTTGCGGTCACCGGCGGCCCACGCCCGCGAGGCCACGCCGGCCTCCTGGTCGAAGCCGATTTCGCTGAAGAACTGGTTGTAGCCGGGAGTGATCAGATATGGCGTCATGTGGCGGCGCAACGCGCCGCTGATGCGCTCGGGGTCTTCGTCAACCACGGTAAGAATCCGGCATACCACCTCGGCCGGCGCCGGCCGGCCGGCCGCCGCCGCGCCTTCCCTGACGTGCTTGAGCATCCCGGGCAAGGCTTCCGGGGTGATCAGGTTGGTGATGATTCCGTCTCCGATCTCACCCGCCAGGCGGCACATCCGGGCGCCCTGAACGGCAAGGAAGATCGGCGGGGGAGGCACCGGAGCCTCCATCCCGAGCCGGAAGCCGTTAACCGCCAGCGTGCGGCCGTGGTGAGTGACTTTTTCCCCGGTCAACGCGGCGCGCACCACCGCCACGGTATCGCGCACGCGCGACACCGGTTTGTCGAAGGGAACCCCCATCCATTGCCCGATTATCTGGGGCGTGGAAATACCCAACCCCAAAATGAAACGGCCGCCAGAGAGCTGCGCAACGGTCGCCGCTGACATCGCAATCAGCGCTGGAGGCCGGGTGTAGACTGGAACAATCGCCGTGCCCAGGCGCATCTTTTCGCTCAGCATCGCCACCGCCGCCAGAGGACTGAAGGCTTCGGTGGTAAACGACTCCAGCGACCAGGCATCGGTGTAACCCAGTGCGTCGGCATGCCGCACCAGGTCAATCATGTGGCGATTTTCAAATGGTTCAGTTGGGAGCGTGATTCCGATTCGCATTCCGCTTGCTGCTACTCACTAAATTATCTCCCTCTCCCCGGTTTTATCCGCTCTCACGGTTGGTCGTGAGGGATA
This sequence comes from uncultured Pseudomonadota bacterium, assembly GCA_963805995.1. Taxonomy (GTDB): domain Bacteria; phylum Desulfobacterota; class Binatia; order Binatales; family Binataceae; genus JAJPJA01. The sequence continues at coordinate 39,623 of CAWDWL010000014.1, forward strand.
GCCCAAGGTGAGGGAGGCTGATAGACCTCAAGTTTAACTTTAAGCCAGTCTGGCCGGATCCGACAACCCGCCTATGCGGCAGGCCTTTTGTACGCCGCCAGTTCCGCGCGCACTTCGGCGGTCGTAGCGGGCTCGCTGCCGGCCTTCTGGATCGCTGTGACCGCGGCGTCGACCAGTTCGACGTTGGACCGATCGGTTCCGTATAGCGCGTCCTCCAGGCCGACCCGCACGCCGCCGCCGAGCCGTACCACGGTTGGAATCAGGGGGAGCACGTCAACCGCCAACCCGGCGATCATCCATGGCGAACCGGGCGCGGTTTTTTCCAACAGCTTGGCGTAGGCCTCAACCGCCCACGGCTCCGGCGGAAAGCTGAAGGTCATTCCGGTGGAGAACATGATGCGGTACACCGGCACCGGCATGGTGGGATGATGGCGATGCAGCAGCGCACCCTGGCGCACGAAACCCGGCTCATAGCAGGCGTACGCGGGATGGAATTTGTACTCGGCCGCGTATCCCGCAGCCGTTTCCAGGGCCGGGTTGGAGTTCATATATACCCCGGGGCCGCCCATCAACCTGGCGCCGTCGGAATCGATAAAACAGAAATTCACCGAGCCCGGATCGAGCACGCCCCATTCCAGGATTCCACGCTTGGCCAATTCCACGGTGGCGTCCCACAGCCAGGCGGGATTGGAGGTACTGGGAGGACCGACCACGGTGGGATAAACGATCGCGTCGACCTGCTCGCGGATCCCGTTCATGAAGGCGGCGCAATTGTCCACATCGCCGTTTTGCTTGCCGCTGTCGGGCTCGAGCGTATGGGCATGAATGATGGCGGCGCCGGCTTTGATACAGGCCACGCCCTCGTTGACGATCTCCTTTGCCAGAACCGGAATCCGGGGCTGGGCCCTACGGGTCGAGGCCCCGTTGAGGGCGACTTCAATCCAGGTCTTTTTCGCCATGATTTCCCTCCACGGTGGTGATGCGCGTTTAAACCACGGGACGCGCATCGCAGGGCAAGTCGAGATAAGTTCCTGGTCCGGGCAGGAACCGTCCCTGAAAACGATTAGCCCGGATTTAAGTGGTCCGAACCGTGAGCGTGAGCGTGCGGTCGGGCTGCGACTCTCAAGCTTTGCGGTCGAAGACAAAGAGCGGGACCTGGTTGGCCGATTGGGGCTCGACCTCCAGGACGCGACGCGAACCATCAGCTCGGATCGGCTTGAAACTGTAACCGGCCTGGTCCAGCGCCGCACTCACCAACTCGACATTTTCGGCTTCCAGCCAGACCCCGGACATACCTTCCGCGTCCGCCTGTGGAGATCGGATAAGGTTGATGAGCGCGTCACCGATGGTGACGGCGGCGCTTTTGCCGTCGGCGCCGGGCGCGACCGCCAGATTGAAATTGCGCCGGTAAGTAGCGATCGTATCGTTGAGGTCGGTGGTGTTTACGTCGAGGCGGTCCAAACGCTTAATCGTCGGCATTGCGGTTCGTCCAATGGGTCCGTCAATTCTGGTGGTGAAGTGTAGCAGAAGCCGGTGGCGCAGTGCGACTTGGGCGGCAAGTCGAAGGCGCGGTTGATTCTTGAAATGTTCCAGAACCCTCCCCCTACCCTTTCATGAGCGCCAACTTAGCCACGCACCATGGGGTGGTTGGGGGGCGGATCACAGATCAGTGGAGCGGGCGTCTCTGCCCGCTATCGTCCCGAGCGAGGATGGACGCTACCAATCAGGCGCGATATGAGGGTCTGAGCGGCGGGCAGAGACGCCCTGCCCCACTGGCTTGGCCCCCAGGTCCGCCGATGCGCTGCCCTCTCTCTCAACTGAAAGAGCCCAAGAGGAACAGAGGCGTATCCGCCATAACGGCACAGAGCGCCGGAGGAACCGCGGTCCCTCGGCGCTCTGTGCGCTATCCACAATTCAATCTGCGCTTAGCCCTTGGGCTTCATCGACACATCCAGCGTCGTCGGCGCTCCCGCCTTGACCGTTACCTTCTGCTCCTGCTTGCCCAGCTTCTCCTGCCAGATGGTCACGGTATAGTCGCCGGGGGCCACATCCTTGATGGTGAAATTGCCCTTGTCGTCGGTCACCGCATAGTACGGGTTGGACGCCGAGAACCACCACCCATGCATCCAGCCATGCGCGTCGCAAGTCACCCGGATCAGCTCCGGCTTCGCGACCGTAACATCGACCACCTTTTTGAACTTGGGCTGCGCGATATTAATCGACGGATTGTCGTTGGAATAGGTATGGATGTTATGCAGGATTCCGTCGTCGTTCTTGATCTTGACCGTGCTGCCGGCCGGGAACGCCAGCACATGGGGCACGTAGTCGCATCCCTTCTGGTCGAAATCCACCGTCTCCGGTTTGGCCTCGGCCTTGGCGTCGGCGATATACACGAGCGCATTGGCGATGCCTCCGTCGCCGCCGACGATCAGGTCTTCCTCGAAGTGCGGCTTCAGACCGCATACTTCCTTGTCCTTACTAATGTCGACCGATTTGGGTTTCGGCGCGGAACCGTCGTACTTGACCGTCCCGGTAATCGACCCGTCATCGGCGCGGGTGGTCATGGCGCCGGCGCTAATCGCGGCGGCCACGAAAAATGCTGTTATCAAAGCGCGTTTCTTCATCCTGAAGTCTCTCCGTGGAAGTTTGATTCGGCTACTTGCTGCTGACTTTCACCGGTGGTTTTTCGGGTTGAGCGAGACCCGGTTTCATCCCCGGATGGTCGCCGAACCAGAATATGTAGTCGCGAATCGCGCGAATCTGCTCGGGCTCGTTACCGTGGAAGATATCATCGGGACCGCCCGGATAGAACGACGGCATCTTGGTTCCCGGTTGCAACAGCTGCGGATTGTGCAGCCACTGGGCGATCCATTGCGGATTTAGCCGATGCCGCGCCAGCGACAGGTCGGGCGCCCAGCCGTCGGGCGGACCTTCGGGTTTGATGTCGCCCTGCTGATGGCAACTGAAGCAGTTGAAGTAATCCTTTGACATCAACTTCTCACCCGCCAGCAGATCGTCTTGCGGCATGGTGTTGGTATTGACGAAGACAAACGGCACCTCGAGCTTGCCGGTGGCGCCGAAGTAATCCACCAGGGTGTTGTCCTCGGGATTGGTGAAGTGGAAGGTCGGCATCCGCAGCTTCAGCCAGGGCCGGATCTGCGTCGGCGCCTGGAGGAATCCGAACAGCCAGTCGGGCTGGACCTTGGCGCCTTCGCCGTTGAGGATCGGCGGCGCAAAGTTGGGATTCTGTTCATAGAAGCGCCGAATGTAGCCGCCACGCTGCTCGATTATGTGGCATCCCACACAGTTGTAGTAGTTGACCATCCGCCGCCCGTTGACGATATCCTGCTGTTCGGCGGAGTCCGGGGCGCGATAGCGCTCGGGGACCTTTTCCCCGATCAGGCTGGCGAGGAACACCCGCAGGTTGCGGATATCGGTGTCCTGGAACTCGAAATTGGGCATCAACTGCTCGACGTCGGCGGTCGCATAAATCCGCGGAGTATAGAGCTTATGATAGGTCCATCCGTCCCAGGTATTGGGGATGTCGGTCTGATTGCCGAAGAACATCTCGTCCAGATGCTTGGAACCGAAGGTCGTCAGCTCAACGCCGATGCGCGACTCCTTCTCCATCCCGTTGATCTCATGGCAGCCGAAGCAGCCGTACTTGCGCACCAGCGACTTGCCCTTGGCGATTTGTTCGGGTTGAGCCAGGGTCTGCTCGACGTTGGGGGCATCCTTCTTGCTCCCCATCGTCATCAGGTAGGCGGCCAGCGCCGAGGCCTCATGATCCGACAGCCGCAGCGACGGCATCGCGGTGTGCGGCGAAAAATCGCGCGGGTTCTTGAGCCAGAGGTAGATCCAATGCCCGTTGGTCTTTTCCGCGATCGCGCTCAAGTTGGGCGCGAAATCCTTGGTCGTGCGGACCTCGTTGGGCTTGAAGTCGGCGAAAGAACCCACCGGCGTGCCGATCCCTTCCTTATCGACCGTATGGCAGGCCTTGCATCCCACCGACTCAAAGATGTCCTTGCCCTCCGCCGCCACCTTGGGATCTTTGAGGTCCGAATCGAGGGTCGGCGGCACCGGATGCGTCTCCAGCCATTTCTGGCTCTCCGCCTTGGAGCTATCGAACAGGAAGGCGGCGATCGCGGTGGCCTGTTGCGGGCTGAACATGAAGTTGGGCATCCGCGTATGGGGCCGGAAGATATGCGGGTTGGTAACCCAACGCACGGTCCATGACGGATCGAGTTTGGCGCTAGCCAGCTTCAGATATGGGCCGATCTTGGGCATTTCTTCGTAGCCGGCCACCAGATGGCAACCGTGACAGCCCATCTGCTCAAACAGCCGTTCGCCTTCGATCCAATGCGGCGCGAGTTGCTCGCCCTTGGCATTGCGCAGCGAGCCGACGTCGATGTGGCAGGTGATACACCGCGCCTCCATCTTGGTCCCCTTGAGCAGCTTTTGCTCCCAGAACTCGGTATCGCCGTGCGCCAGCTCCACGGAGTTGATCGCGGGCCCCTGCCCTCCATGGCACGGAGTGCATCCCAGCTTGTCCGGTGGATGCTTGAGGATAATCTCCGCGTAGTTGGAATGGGTGCGGAACGGTTCCGGCGCGTTTTCGAAGCCGCGCTTGTCCTCGGCCGTGTGGCAGCTCTGGCATCGATCGACGCGCGCCACCGGCTCGTCGAAGGAGTTGCGATCGAAGTCGTCGATCGCGGTCTGCTCGATCTTGGGAATCTTGGGATAGCGAAACAGCACCCGGCCCTGGAAGGTGAGCGGAATCATGTAGCCGTCGGCCTTTTCAATAAAGTCGTCGCGCTTCTTGGTATAGACCTTGAGTTGCTCGGTGATGGTTTCGACCTGGGAGTTAAGCGCTTCGATCTGGCCTTTGATCGCGTCCACCTTGGCCTTGGCGGCGTCGGAGATGGCCTGCTGGCCGACCAGGCCCTGATTGAGCCGGTCGATGTCATCCTTGAACGGTTTGGAGTCGGCGCCGACCTGGATCGCATGGTTGTAGTCATACCAGCGCTCGGTCAATTCGGACTTGGTGAAGCGGGCAACCTGGTCTTTGTCGTCGGCTACCACCTTGGCCGCCTTGAGCTGAGTTTCCAGGTCGTCAAGCTTGGCGACGGTGGCGCCTGAAGTCAGCGCCTGCTGCGCGGCTTTTAATTGTTCGGTCAGCTTGACGTACTTGGGATCCTTGGCCAGACGCGTGTCCTCGTCAGCCGCGTCGCCCATCAATTTCTTGTACGCCAGGTTGTCGAATTCGACCTGATACTGCTTCCACGGGCGGCGCGAAATGTTGTCGTCCCATATCGCCCAAACCGCTCCAGCCAGCAGCAACGCAACCATCAGCACGAACAGCGCGCTGAAGGACTTGCTCTCTTCGGTGGGATCCAGTCCGAGTCGGCCAGCCATCTAAATTATCTTGCTCCGCATCTAAACCGCCGCGTCCGCTGGGGCCGGCGTCAGTTCACGACCAGGTCACTCTGCCGACCAGCGTTCGGCCAGCACACCCAATCCGAACACCAGCATGCCGATCGCGGCGAGTTCCATTTCCTTGCCCATTCCACGCTCCTGGGTCAGTCCGACGTACAGCGCGAACCCCACGTCGGCGCAGCCCAAGGCCTCGAGAATTTTCCCAAAAAAGAACACCGATGTATTACAAGGTTGATCTGCTCTAAACGTTAATCCACGGCGTGACCAGGATGTACTTGATGTTGAAGGCATGGCGCATCGCCATCTTCACGAACACCCCAATCATGGTGATGAACAGGAACCCGGTGATGCCAAAGCGCACCATGCCCCAGTGCTCGAGCATTTCCTTGCCGCCGCCGGGGAACGACGACCACGGATTGTTGGGCGGCTGCGAACGCACCCACCAATAGAACAACACGTAGCCCACCACAAAGTACGCCCCAATCACGATCAGGCCGAAAATCGCCGAAGTGAAATAGTCACGGAAGCCCAACAGGTAGGGCAAATCGACGTTGGTCAGCGATTCCACCAGATGCGGATCCCACACCTGCCCGGGCCAGAACCAGTTCCATCCGGGGCCGCGGAAAAAGGTCCCGATGATGATGAAGGACACCCACAGCGCCTGGAAGCCAAGCAGGAAAGTCAGAATCTCGAAGCGGCGTTCCTTGAAGGTGTAGTAGCCGTTGCCCTTGGGATTGATATCCAGGAACGGAATCAGCATCAGCCCCACGATTACGAAGCTGGGGAGCACCACGCCCGCGTACCAGGGATCGAAGAACACCAGCATCTCCTGGAGTCCCAGAAAGTACCAGGGCGCTTTGGAGGGGTTGGGCGTGCGGGTGGTGTTGGCGGGGCCTTCCAGGGGCGCATTGATGGTCAGCGACCAGATGGTCAGCACCACGATAATCGCGATCGACATCAGGAATTCGCTGCGGATCAGAAAGGGCCAGGTGTGCAGCTTATCCTCAATCCCCGAACCGGCCTTCTTGATCGGTACTTCAATGCGCTTGCCGGGGGCCGGCCCGGTCGCCCGCGACGCACCGCCGCGCGCCGGCGCGCCACCACCGGCCGCGGCCTGCATCATCATCGATGGCCCATTGCCGCTTGTTGGGTTTGCCATGGCTCGTCCTTATGCCGCCGGAGTCAGCCGCCGGCCTGGTTGTTTCCTCATATTACCCATGGTGCGGTGCAAATGTTTAGCGCGCGCCGGGGTCGCCGTTCTCATCGCCCAGATCCTCGGGCGGTTTCGCCAGCACCCACAGCCCATACATGATCGCGACCATGGCCAGCGGCACCGACAGAACGCGAACAATTCCCAAACGCAACAGATATGCAAACATCTACTTCTCTACTTTTCCCATCGCAGCTCTACAGCGGTCCGGAAATGCCGTCGCGGCGGATCCGCCAGAAGTGCACGGCCATGAACAGGCTCGCCAGCAAGGGGAAGAAGATGCAGTGCAGGATGTAGAACCGCAACAGGGTATGCGGACCGATTTCGCTGCCGCCGAACAGGAACGCGCGCGCGTCATAGATCGGATTGACGCCCAGGACCTCGTGAAATGGACCTTCATGGCCCAGCAACGGAGTGGCGCGCGCCATGTTCGAGCCCACCGTCACCGCCCAGATCGAAAGCTGGTCCCAAGGCAGCAGGTAGCCGGTGAAGGACAGCAGCAAGGTCAGCACCAGCAGGATAACGCCAACGATCCAGTTGAACTCCCGGGGCGGCTTGTAGGAGCCGGTCATGAAGACTCTGAACATGTGCAGCCACACCGCGATTACCATACCGTGCGCGGCCCAGCGATGCATGTTGCGCATCAACATCCCGAAGGGGATATCGAATTCCAGGTACTTCATGTCCGCGTATGCGTACTCCGCCGTGGGGCGGTAGTAGAACATCAGGTAAACGCCGGTGATGACGGTGACCAGGAAGAGCAGGAAGGTAATTCCGCCCATGCACCAGGTGAATCGCAAACGGGTGGCATGGCGCTGCACCTTGGAAGGATGAAGATGCAGCCAGACGTTGCCCGAGACCATCAGGATGCGGTTTCGGGGAGTATCTTCGTAGCCGTGGCGGAAGATTGATTGCCACGCCTGCGATTCGGTGATTTGCCGTTTTACTTCGTTCCAGTCAAACTTTGCCATCGAGTTTCCGCCGCGGCCGCCGTCGGGTTTGATCTCGAGCCGGCACCCGCCTTAACACCAAAACAGTCCTCTTTGCGTTGGACCTAAAACCTGAAATGTCTCAAACGCGAAGGAGCTTTGCTAATTTTACGATAATTGTCAAACAACCTGAGCTTCACTTGCTCGCCTTGCCCTCACCATTCTTGCGCGGCCGGATGAAGAACGCGGTCGCGATGCCGTAAAGCACCATCGCCGCCGCCGCGCCCAGGATGATCAATCCCGGACCCGCCAGGATTCCGGTCGCGCACAGCACCGCGCCGATGACCGCCAGCGGCAGCCCGAAGGCGATGGTGTTGGGGTTGCCAACCTTGGCCGCGCGCTCCACGCTCTCGCGCGCCTGCTCCTCCTGATGGGCCTCTTCCGCGCTCTCGCGCAGCATCGCGACGGCATAATCCGTCAGCTCCTGGCGGCTGTTCATCGCCCGCAGGCGGCGCGCCAGTTCCCGGGCCAGTTCTTCAACTTGCCGCTCATCGGCGTCAGGTTTTGGCGTGTCGTTTCCCAAGCGCGCTAACAGCTAGCGAACCGCCAATCCGGTGTCAACGCGGAGCGGATGGAGCGCACGGACTTGGGTTAGAGGGGCGACAAAAACCCGCTCCCGCCGTGATGTTTCACCGGCTCGCACGTCCAAAGAGACGGTCGAAAAACGACTGACTAAAGGACAAGCCAAGATGGCCTGATAGCGCTGCCGCGCAATGGAGGCCCGGTTCTGTTCCCTCGCCCACATTCAGTTGTGGGAGAGGGCGAGGGTAAAGGTTCCGATACAGCTCAAGTGGGATGAACGCATTGGCGCAGACCAAGAATACTCATCGGGCGACACCGTTGCAGGGTCGCCTGCAGCCTCGCCCGTGACGCCGCTTGCCGGAGCAAATCGCATGCCGGCCTCTCCCGGCGTGCGCCTGCGGGTACCCAAGTCCGCAGGGCGCCTGGAGTTTCTACATTCCTGCGGGGAAGCGGCAGGTAGGGACGGCCGCCTCACTGGTTCGGATAGTTTTCAGTGGGGCGGGCGTCCCTGCCCGCCATGGACAGGCTTTCCCGCGTGTCATCTTCTTTTCCGAGACCTTTGGGAAGAGAAAAATCACCGGCTGGAATGGCTTCGCCACTGTGCCACGAAAAAGGCAGGACCAGAACCCTCCCTTCTGGAAGGGACGCTGGTTCTAAGGTTCTGCCGGCTTCCGTGGCACAGTGGCGAAGCCATTCCAGCCGATGGCGTCTGCGGTACCCAAGTCCGCGGGCGCGGGCGAGGTAGATTCAGGAGTTTATCGCAAGGTCTCCCTAGTGGGAGAGGGGAAACGCCGACGCCGGGCGTCAGGGCGCTTTGCGCAGCACGATAATCGAATGGAAGGAGTAGCGCGAAGCTTTGTCGCGACGCTCCACCTGGAGCGGCACGCCATCAATCACGTCACGGTAACGCAGCCGGGTCGTCCAACCCAGATGCTTGGTGAGCGGATTGGCGATGGCGGTGATGAAACCGATGACCGGGTTATCGCTGCGAAAATGGTTGATAATCACAATCCGCCCGCCCGGTTTGCAGACCCGGTACATTTCGCTCATCATCCGCACCGGGTCGGGCACCACGGTGATTACGTGAAAGGCGTTTACCACTTCGAAGCTGTTGTCGGGCGCCTCGAGGTTGAGCGCGTCGCCCTGACTCAACTCGACATGGGTCCAGCCGTTTTCCCGGATTTTGTTCTTGGCATGTTCGAGCATGTCCAGCGACGGATCGATACCGACCACATGGACATAGGGCGGATAGGCGTCCAGTGAGATGCCCGTGCCGACGCCGACCTCGAGCACGCGTTGCCCGGGACGCAGGTTAAGCGATTCGATAACCGCGTGCTCGCGGTCGCCAAACGCGCGGCCCCAAAGGCGGTCATAAACATGTGCGAAGTCCGAATAAACCCGACTTTCGTGCGGCTCTGGCATTTACGTTGGAAGCGGTGACCCAGTTATCCCGGTCTGACAGGCCGCTTAAGCAGCGACGTTGAGACCTTTGAGTTGTCGTTTAAAAAGGGTGACGTCGCGCTTGCGGAACCGCCATTGCCGGCCCTTCTTGAATGCGGGGATAGCATTGCGGCGGGCCAATTCGTTCACGGTATCCGGACTCAGATCCAGGAGGAAAGCCACCTCCCTGGAATTGAGTAGCAGGTCGTCTTTGTCTGCAATCAGAGCTGGGCTCATGGGACGATGTGTTGGACTTCCTGATACCACGGCCAAACGCGCCTTTTTAATATGGAGACGATTGGGAAGTCAAGCCGCTCCCCCGCGGCGCGGGGTAAGCGACCCGCTCTGCGCACAGTGTAACACTGCCTCGGCCAGCGACGCTACGGCATACCGCAGGTTTCCCGATCAAAGCTCTGACTTGGTTACGGTTCAGACGCTGATACGCATCAGTTTACGGGTGGAAAGCAGATAGTCGTACCAAATCCTGGTGACCACCACGCAGGAAAACAAGCCGGTCAGCACCCCTACACACAAGGTTACGGCGAATCCCTTGACCGGCCCGGTCCCAAACTGGAACAGGATCAGCCCGGCCACAAAAGTCGAGATGTTGGAGTCGTGGATCGCCGACCAGGCGCGCTCATAGCCAATTCTGATCGCTTCGCGCGGCGCTTTTCCGCCGCGCAGTTCCTCGCGCATGCGCTCGTTGATCAACACGTTGGCATCCACCGACATGCCCAGCGTCAGCACGATACCGGCGATGCCGGGCAGGGTCAGGGTGGCCTGCATTGCCGCCATCACGCAGATTAGCAGCAGGATATTCAGCGCCAGGCCAAAATCAGCCACCAGACCCGCTCCGCTGTAGTAAACGGCCATGAAGATCAGCACCGCCGCCGCGCCGACCACAAACGAAAGCACGCCCTGACGAATCGAGTCACGTCCCAGCGACGGACCGACCGTGCGCTCCTCGGCAATCTCAACCGGGGCCGGCAGCGCGCCGGAGCGCAGCACGATCGCCAGATCATGCGCCTCATCGATGGAGAATCGCCCGGTAATCGAGACCTTTCCACCGGGGATGCGTTCCTTGATGACGGGCGCCGAATAGACCGTGTGGTCCAGCACAATCGCCAGGCGCCGCCCCACGTTCTCGGCGGTCAAAGTGTCGAAAATTCGTGCGCCGCGCTGGTCCAGGTCAACCGAAACGTAAGGTCCTTCCAGGCGGCTGCCGGGACGGACCCGCGCGTCGGTGACGGTGTCACCGGTCATCAGCACCGGCGACTCGACCAGGTAAGGCTGCCTGCCGCCCCGTTCCGGCGAACCGTAGAGGATCTCGTCGCCCGGCGGTGCGCCCTCTTTGATCGCCTCATCGACGCCCTTGCTGTCGTCGACAATCTTGAACTCGAGCACCGCGGTTTTGCCGATCAATTCCTTGGCTCGTTCAGGGTCCTGGATACCCGGTAACTGGACCAGGATTTCGCTCTCTCCTTCGCGCGCCACGGTAGTCTCGCGCACGCCCAACTGATCGATACGGTTGCGGATCGTCTCCAGCGCCTGGTCCATCGCGTTGCTGCGAACCTGGGCCTCTTCGCGCGGCTTGAAGACCATCGTGAAGGCCGGCCCCGCCCCTTCGGAGGAACCGCTGTTAAGCGTCAGATCAGTAAAGTCCTTGGAGGCGAGGTCCTCGAAGGCACTGCGATCGTGCGGGTCGCTCAGCTTGACTTGCACCGAGTTGCCCGCAACCGAAATATCGCTGAATGCGATCTTGCTGTCCTTAAGTTCGCGCTTCAGGTCGTCGGCCCGGCGGCTGAGGGCGTTTTTGATCGCGTCGTCGAGTTTAACGTCGAGCAGCAGATGGGTGCCGCCCTGCAGGTCCAGGCCGAGTTGGATTTTGGGCGTCGGCAGATAATCCTTCCACCAACTCGGGAGGTCGGGCGAGAAACTGGGCACCAACAGCAGGATTGCTACCACCAACAGCACTGCGGTCAGATAAATCCGGGTCAGCGCCCGTCCACCGCTCAAATGCAGGTACAAGACCCCCAGGCCCAACGCCAGCAAAATCAAAATCGGCGCAAAGTTCTGATTTTCCAAACTTACTGTCTCTCCCTCATATCGTGGCCCTCGGACGCGCCGCGTGGGCCGGCAATCCTTGCGGGTCAGACCGATATTAATCCTTCGCGCCGGCCTTGGTAACCGCCTTGGAATAGCTCGAAATCGCCCCGATCTGCGCGCGCTCGACTCTTACCCGGACGTTTTGGGCGATTTCCAGGGTCACGACCCGGTCGCCCAACTCCACCACCTTGCCAATCAATCCGCCAGTGGTGACGACCTCGTCGTTGCGCTTGAGCGCGGCCAGCATCTTTTGCAGATCGGAGGCTTTTTTGGCCTGCGGCCGGATCAGCAGGAAATAGAAGATGCCGAACAGGAAGACCAGCGGAATGACGGTCGTGAAAATGACCTGTTGCCCGGCGCCGGCGCTCTTGCCGGCCTCTTGTGCGTAAGCGATTCCCTCAAGCCACATTAATTTTCTTCCATTGGGTCAAGGTTTTCCGCGGCCGGAAGCGCCGCCGACCTGCATAGCGCCGCGTAAGTCCCCGAGGCGATAGCAGCTTGGGCCGTGCGCATCAAGCTCGCATAGAAAAACAGATTGTGTTCCGTTAGCGCGCGGGCCGCAAGAATCTCTCCGGTCCGATAAAGATGACGGAGGTAGGACCGGCTGTAGGTGGCACAGGTACGGCATCCGCAACGTTGGTCCAGCGGACCCGAGTCCTTGAGATAGCGCGAATGCTTGATCGAGACCCGTCCCGCGCTGGTGAAAGCGCAGCCATTGCGCGCGTTGCGCGTGGGCAACACGCAGTCGAACATATCGTAGCCCATCCCAATCGCGGCCAGCAGGTCGGCTGGAGTTCCCACCCCCATCAGATAACGCGGTTTGGTGGCGGGCAGAAACGAGACGCTCAGTTCCGCCATCTCCAGCATCATCGCCTTGGGCTCTCCCACCGACAGCCCGCCGGTGGCGAAACCGTCAAACCCCAGCGCGGTGATCTGACCGGCGCTGGTGCGGCGCAAGTCGGCATAGACGCTGCCTTGCACGATTCCAAACAGCGCCTGATGCGCGACGTTGCGCGCCCGCAGGCAACGCTCCGCCCAGCGCGCGGTCAATTCCAGCGATTTGCGCGCTGCGGCAATGTCCGCCGGATAAGGCGTGCATTCATCCAGCGCCATCATGACGTCGGAGCCCAGCTTGTGCTGGATCTCGATCGCGGTTTCGGGCGTCAGCAGCATCTCACGGCCGTCCAGATGCGAGCGGAAACGGATGCCCTCTTCGTTGATCTTGTTGATCGAGGCCAGACTCATCGCCTGAAAGCCTCCGGAATCGGTCAGCACCGCGCCGTTCCATCCCATGAAGGACTGGATTCCACCCAGCTCGCGAATCAGGTCGGGGCCGGGCCGCACCGCCAGATGGTAGGCGTTGGACAGCACCATCCGGTAGCCGATCTCCCATAACTCGTGGGGCGCCATCGCCTTGACCACGGCCTGGGTGCCGACCGGCATGAAGGCGGGGGTATCCACCACGCCGTGCGCGGTAATCAGGCGGCCTCGGCGCGCCGCGCCGTCGCGGGCCAGGATCTCCAATGTGATTGGGCCTTCCATCACCGGATCAGCATCGCGTCGCCATAACTCAGGAATCGATACCGATGGCGGATCGCTTCACGGTAGGCGGCCAGAATCTGCTCGCGGCCGGCCAACGCCATCACCATCGCCAGCACCGTCGTGCGCGGCATATGGAAGTTGGTAATCATGCCCTCGACCAGCTTGAAGCGGAACCCGGGGTATATGAACAGGCCCGTCAATCCCTCAAGGTCGCCGGTCACGGCGTAGGATTCCAGCGCGCGCACGCTGCTGGTCCCCACCGCGATAACCCGCGCGCCGATCCGCCGGGCATGCGCCAACGCCTCGGCGGTGGGTTGCGGGATGGTGTACCATTCGCCCTCCATGCTGTGCGCTTCCACTTCGTGGCTGCGCAGCGGCGCGAAGGTTCCGGGGCCGATGTGCAGGGTCACGAATAAGGTTCTGACGCCGGCCACCTCCAACTGTTGCAGCAGATCGGGGGTAAAATGGAGTCCCGCGGTGGGAGCGGCAATCGCGCCGGTGTGCGCCGCGTAAACGGTCTGATAATCGGCGCTGTCGGCGGCCGTGACTTCGCGCTTGATATAATGCGGCAGCGCCAGCGCGCCCACCATCGCCAGCAGCTCCTCCATCGGCCGGCCGCCTTCCAATTCGACGATCGCCCGCCCCGGCCGCTGAAAGCGAACCACGCGCAGCGCCGAACCGTCTTCGAGCAGCAGCCGGGAGCCGGGCGGAACCGGGCGATGCGCCCGCATCAACGCCAGCCACGCGCCCGCCGGATCATCCGCCGGGCGGATGAACAGCAATTCCACCTTGCCGCCGCTTTCCTTGCGCACCAGCAGCCGGGCTGGGAAGACCCGGGTATCGTTGAGCACCAGGACGTCACCCGGATTCAGATAGCGGCATAGCTTGTAAAAGCGCGAATGCTCGATCGCCCCGGTCTTGCGGGATACCACCTCCATCCGGGCTTCGTCGCGCCGGTCCAACGGTTCCTGCGCGATCAACTCCGGCGGCAGGTCGTAATCCAGGTCAGAGATCTTCATGTGCCGTCTAAGATACCATGGCGCCGGTCTTCAACCATTGAGCCGCACCAATTTGATCGCGGATTCCCAAATTGACGGCTTGGCCCGCAAGCGCATAACATGGCCCCTGAAAGTTCCATCCGCGGAGGGGCGGAGCGCGGCAAGCGATGGCGAAGGTACAAGTCGGAATCGTAGGCGAACTGTGGCGCTATCCGGTCAAGTCGCTGCGCGGCCAGAGTTTGCGCGCGATGACCATCACCGCCGACGGCGTGCATGGCGACCGCGCCTACGCCCTGCGCGACCTCAAGTACGGCGCGATTCTCAGCGCCAGGATGCTGCCCTCGACTTTGGCGATGCGCGCCGGTTGGGCCGTCGAGCCTGGGCCCGAGGGCAATGGGGTGGTGCGGATCGAGATGCCGGACGGGACGGTGGTCGAAGGGGACTCGCCGCAAGTGGCGGAGATTCTGTCGCAGCGCCTGGCACTTCACGTGCGGCTTGAGCGCACGCGCTCCGGCCCGCTTTCGCACACCGATATCGAGGCTATCCGCAACGGCGAGGCGTTTTTGCCGCAATGGAAGTTTTTCGACGAGGGCCCGATCCATCTGCTGGCGAGCGGCACGCTCAAGCATCTGCACGCCTTGGAGGAAGGGCCGGATTTCGATCGGCGCCGCTTCCGCCCCAATATTCTGATCGACACCGGCGATGACGCCGATGGATTCATCGAAGATCGCTGGCTGGGAGGTATCCTGGAAATCGGCGACGCGGTCAGAATCGCCGACATGTGGCCCGCCATCCGCTGCTCGATGACCACTCATCCGCAGGAAGAGCTTCCCCACGATCCGGCGATCCTGCGCGCCGCGGCTCGGTATCATCAGGCGTACGTTGGAGTCTTCGCCGGAGCGCGCGTCACCGGAGTTATCCGCATCGGCGACCCGGTCGTGCTGAGCACGCAATAGCGGCGCCCTTGCGCTGGGGCGACCTCACACCGCTGCCTGTGAACGTTGATTGCGATTTTTCGACAGTCGCCGATGAGGGAGCGGGTCAGGATGCGCTCGTTGCGCGAGAATTATTTTCGCTTCGAAGTCAGCCTACGGTCACTGGGGCGGGACTTTCGCTGTGGATGAGCCCGGCTTGAGCCATCGCGTCACGTACCCTGCTCCGGCTGGCGTTTTTGATCTCGCATAAGGGCAAGCGCACCTCCGCGGTGGACAAACCCAGAAGGCTGGCGGCGTACTTGACCGGAGCAGGGCTGGTTTCCAGGAAAAGCGCCCGATTGAGCGGCGCCAGGATGTCATTGATGCGCTGCGCCTCCCTGACTGCGCCGGATCGCCAGGCCGCTTGCATCGCGGCGCAGATTTTTGGCGCGATATTCGACGTTACCGAGACGACCCCATGGCCCCCCTGCGCCAAAAAGGCCAGCGCCGTTGCGTCATCTCCTGAAAGGAGCGAGAAGTGCGGGCCGATGGCGAGCCGGGTGTGAAGCGGGCGAGCCAGATCGCCAGTGGCGTCCTTGACCCCGATAATCCGCGGCAATTTGGCAAGTTCCACCATCGTTTCCACGGACATATCAACCACCGAACGGCCGGGAATATTGTAGATGACGATCGGCAAGCCGCAATGATCGTGCACCGCCTTGAAGTGCTGGTAGAGTCCTTCCGGCGTCGGTTTGTTGTAGTATGGCGTCACCACCAGTTGCGCGTCCGCGCCCGCCTTTTCGGCGTGCCTGGCGAAGTCGACGGTCTCCTGGGTGGAATTCGATCCGGTACCGGCGATCACCGGGACGCGGCGCGCGGCGACCTCGATACACAGTTCGGTAACCCGCATGCGCTCCTTATGGCTCAGGGTCGGTGACTCCCCGGTTGTCCCGCACGGGACCAAGCCGTTAATCCCCTCGCTCACCTGCCAATCAACCAGATTCTGAAAAGCCTTGTCATCGAGTTTTCCAGCGCGAAATGGAGTGATAAGCGCGGTGAAACATCCGCTGAAGACGGGCTTTCCTGCGCCCTGGGGCAGCGCACCTCCGGCGGCTGGTTCGACTGGTGAGGAAATTCTTCGACTATTTGGATGGTTCTCATCCACAGCGTGAGCCCTCCGTTTTCCATGGCTCATGCTTAATGCTACTCCGGCCGGCCGATGGCGCCATCTCTTATCGTTGAGCAACCGGCGTGCCCGGGAAACCAGTCGTAAATGTGAGGTTTTTTTGTCCGCTAAAACGCGGCCCTATTGCGCATTGCAACGAGATTCAATCAGTCGGCACGATTCGCCTCGAAGAGGCCGGAGATGCCGAGCTTCCTGGCCAATCAGGTAATCGAAGAGCGAGGACAGCACCGAGAGCGTGCGCCAGATGCTGGCTGGTGACAGGCCGCGGGCCTCGAGGCGCTGGCCGCGGCGATTGCCGCCCAAGGCGAGGGCGCGGGGCGCCGCTTCATCGAATTCTTCGGCGCTAACATTCGCAACCGCAACACCCCGATCGCCTTGCGCGGGCGGTAAAGCAGTTCTTCGACTGCTGCGACGATCGGCGAGCCGGGCTCGACGCCACGGCCGGGCTCCTTCTCCACAATCCCCGCTTCCTGTAGCGCCGTGCATATACGCAGCGGCCTGAATGCACTTTGGAAGGCACTGAGATCGACCATGCTACCGCAGCGAAAACGCTTCGACCCGACTTACGATTTTGGTCCGGGATTTTCGGTGCAAAGCTGGCTGGTCGGCTCGTCGCCGTATTGATCCAGGAGCGCCACGATCGCGTTTTTCCAATCGGAGGAATCGGGATAGATGTCTGGATGCTCGACCAGCGCCCGATTGCTGGCCAGGTCGGCTACCCGCTTATATGAAACGCTCCCATTGGCCAAAGAGGCCGACTTGCTTTGTGCCTCGGAGCAATAGGCATTAAGGGCGAATTTGTTGATCACGGCTTGATTGCCGGGAGCAGTCGCAGCGGCCGCGGCCGCCGCAATCGTCAAGAGCGAACCGGCGCCAGCCGTCCTGCCAAAACCATCGCCGGAACCGCTTAAGCGAAAGGTCGCTTTGACCCTGATTTTTGCTCTTAGTCATCTTCCTCACCTCGTCATCAAACAGCTACGGAGACTTGTAGCGAAAGCCGTGCCATTTCATTTATGTGAGGAATTCCGAGGAGTCTTTCAGGCGACCGCGATTTCGATATCTCCCGCCGGGGGTGAGTCCGCTGGAAAAATTACGCGTTACAAGCTCATTGGCTCCCAACGGTTATTCGAATCGGGGCCATTTCCGGCGCGGGATCCAAATTGGGGAGTGCGCCCGCCGCCCTGCAATCCGAGCTCCCGAACGGCGCGGCGATGCCACGACGTTCCAACGTTATGGCGTCGCCAAACCTGATCGGGCCGGCGACCGCCGCAGGCAACGATCAGGCGGCCTTCTCGCAGTTAATCATCCACGGGATACCGAATTGATCCACCAGCATCCCAAATCTTACGGCCCAGAAGGTTTGCTGGATCGGCATCCGCACGGTACCACTTTCCGCCAGGGCGTTAAAAATTCGATCCGCCTCCGCCGGGTTGTCCACGACGATCGACACTGAAAAGCCCTTGGTTCCCTCATAATAATCGGGCGGCGCGTCAGACCCCATCAACACGGCGTCGCCCACCGTCAGGCGCGCATGCATTATCTTGTCGCGCCAGTTCGACGGCACTTGTTCCGCCATCGGGGTACCCGCGTGGGTGATCATTGCTTCGATCTTGCCTCCCAGACACCGTTCATAGAACTTGAATGCCGCCTCGCATTGGCCGTTGAAATTGAGGTATGCGTTCAATTGCATGATGTACTCCTTTGGTTAATCAATAATTGAGAAATTCATTCGGCGTGGAATGTCAGCAAACGAGGCCGCCCGTGAGCGACGCATCCAGGCAGCCGGCGCCGATCAATCGAGTGGATCACGCGTAACCAACCAGTTAAATAACTAAATAGTTAAATACCGCGGATGGCTAACCGCTGTCAAGGATTTGGTCCAAGCAACCTTTGCCGGTCCAACTGCCCGTGGTCGCCCGAGCAATCACTTCCGTCTCCTTAAAGTAAACACGGCGGGTCTGGGCAAGGTTGCGCGAGATTTCGCCGCGCGTCGGCATGGTTGGGGCGCGGCGGATGCGATCAGCTCACGCGCAGGACGATTTTGCCGAAGTGGGCGCTGGCTTGCATCCGGCGATGGGCCTCGGCGACCTGCGCCATCGGCATTACGCAGTCAATCGTCGGGCGCACCGCTCCGCGCTCGAGCGCGGGGCCGAAGCGCTTCAGGAAGGCCTCGACTATCCGCGCCTTCTCCTCCAGGCTGCGGGTGCGCAGGGTCGAGCCGATGAGGTGCAGATGGCGGCGCATCACGGCGGCGAGATCGATCTCGGCGCGCGCCCCCTTCATCAACCCGATCAAAACTAACCGTCCGCCTTGAGCCAGCGCGTCGAGGTTGGGGGCAAGATAGGCGCCGCCGATGCAGTCCAGGATCACGTTGACGCCGCGGCCGTTGGTCGCAGTCTTGACCTTAGGCGCAAACGGACCGTCGTTGTAGTTGATCGCGACGTCGGCGCCCAGCCGCAGGCATCGCTCGCACTTGTCGGCGCTGCCGGCGGTTACCAGCGCGCGCACCCCGGCCTCGCGCAGCAGCGTGATCGCGGCGGTGCCCACACCGCTGCCGCCGCCATGAATCAGCGCGCTGTCGCCGGCGCTGACCTCCGCCAGCATGAACAGGTTCAGGAAAGCGGTCAGGAAGACTTCGGGCAGCGCGCCGGCTTCCTCGTCGCTGAGCGCCGCTGGCACGTGCATCGCGGACCCATGATGGACCGCAACCTTCTCCGCGTAACCGCCGCCCGGTAACAGCGCCATCGCGCGCTCGCCGACGCGCCATCCGCTGACCTCGCGCCCGACCTCGATCACCTCACCGGCGCACTCCATGCCGATGATTTCAGAAGCGCCGGGCGGCGGCGGATACAGTCCCTGACGTTGCAGCAAGTCGGCGCGATTGATCGCCGTACAGCGGACCTTGAGCAGCAGGTCCTGCGGGCCCGGCGCCGGGTCCGGCACCTCGGCCAGTTTGAACTGGGTTTCGTCACCGGGTTTGACAACGGTAACCGCAATCATCAAAAGCCTCTATTTCCCGCTGATTACCAGATCGGCGAAGCGGGCCAGATTGTCCTCGTAGAGGATATACGCAACGCCATGACGAGCCGCCTCGTCGCGCAGGTAATCGCCGATGCGCCGCACGTTGGCGACGTCATCCTCGCCCAGGCGCCTCTTGTTATGACTGAAGCCGTTGAGGCGCGTGCGATGCTGGTCCGGTGCGGGCGCCGCCAGCACCACGTAAACATCGACCGGCGCGTCGCGATACAGCTCCGGAATCAAATGGTTGCCCTCGATCACGAGCGAGGTTCCCTCGTTGCGCGCCCGCGCGATGCAGGCGTCGATCGCGGGCTTTAGCGCGCGCGCCTGGGCAATGAGATTTTCGATTGGGTTTTCCGCACGAAAGGTGAACCTGAACAGCTCCGGAGCGGTACTGGGCGAATGCGAGGTCTTGGCCACCTCGCGGATAAACCCGGTGCCCAACCGGTGATCCAACGCCAGCACGGAACTTAGTTCCCGCGCCAGAGTGCTCTTTCCGGTGCCCGCGGTACCGCCGATTAAAACAATCGGCTTTTTCGTCGTCCGCCGCATATCCAGTCCTTTCTGGCAGGCTGTGGAAGAAGACTTCCGCAGCCTGCTCCCTCACTCCCGTCTCTCCCAGAGGGAAAGACAATTAAGGAACGAAGCCATCTTTTATGCAGGGCGCGCAACCTCCATACGCGATGTTGCCCACGCAACTGCTTTTTCCGCACCCTGCCAGGCAGCGCCGAGGCAACCTAGCAGGTTATCGCCGGGTAGTCACCTATGGGTGAAGTAGGCGTCCTTTTTCGCCCTGAGATTTTGAAGGTCGAGGTTTTTCAGAAAGGCCGCCCGGTCCTCCCACGCTCTTCCATTATTTTCGTCCAATGGAGAGCTCGAAGCGACGAAATTCCACAAACCTCTTTGAATTCTGAGTGCCGGCGCGCAACCCTGCCCGGAGGATAACGACTCAATCCAACGTGAACGCGCCGGCGGCGCTGTCGCCCGAGCTGGTAAATGGCACAAACGGCGGGCTGAGCGCCTGGACATAAGCCGGACCCGGGACTGCGCCCGGCGGCACGATAAATGTGAAACGCGTGCTGTCCACCAGGGTGATGGGGATGGCAGGCGCGCCGCCGGCCAGTCCGCCAAGGTTAACCACCGCCGGGCCCTGCAGGTTGAACAGGTTGATCACCGTCAGCGGCGAAAATCCGCTCCCGTCCACCGTCACCTTGGTCCCCGACTGGCTTACGGCGGTCAATGAAATCTTTGCTCCAATTGGCACCGATACGGCGTTACTCTTGCGCGCAAAGCTGCCGTCGGCCCCCTGGTTGCTGACCACCAGGGAGCCCGGCCCGGTGACCGGCGAGTTGGGCTGTCCCGCCGCCGGCACCGTAAAGCTGATCAGAGACGCCGTCAGTCCCGCGTCGCCTGGGTGCACGATGAAGGGACCCACCTTACCGCCCGTACAAGCACAGAACAGATCCACCGCGACTCCATTGACGGTGTCGAATCCAGTGCCGCCGATTTTCACCGTGGCGCCCTGCGCAACCACGGTCTCGACGTTGTTGATGGCGTAATTCGGATCGCCGCTGGTTGCGGCCAGTCCCACGCCATTAACGCTGACGACGGTTGGAATACCCGCCGCAGCCGACCCCTGAAGCAACGCGTACGCCGTATTGGACACCGCAAAGCTCTGGTCGGTATTTACCACCTGCAAGGCCACGAAGCCCTGCCCCAAGGTGCTGGCGGCCGGCACATTGACGGTCAGCAGCGTTGGACTCCAGCCCGCCGTTGGGATCAGGGGGCCGGCGTTCACAACTCCGCCCGAGATGGCGATGAAAAAATTGACCACCGAGCCGGCGGTGAAGCCCGATCCCTGGATCTCGAAGCTGCCTCCCACCGCAATCGCCGCCGGAATCGAGCTGATAGACGGATGGCCCGGGACCGGACCGGTGAAAGTCCACACTCCGCGCCCGTGAGTGGCCGCGGCCACGATCCCCTTGGCCTGGCGCAATTGGTACACCGGCACGTTTGGCAGCGTGCCCTGATTCGCGCTGCTCCAGCTATGGCCCAGATCGGGACTGTGAAAGACCCCGATATCGGTACCCACGAGCAGACCGGTGGCCGGGGCGGCCGGATCGAATATCGCGCTGAGCGCCGGGATATCGGGCAGGAACGCGCTGATGTCGGTCCAACTGACCCCCTCATCGCTGGACAAAAACACATGTCCGCCACCGCCGGTAAAGCCCGAGGCGGTAATCACCACCTGGTGGAAATCCAGGGGCGATACCGCCACCGACGTCAGCGGCCGGCCCGCCACTCCGCTCGGAGTTACGCTGCTGAAGACCGGACCTATATTGGTTCCATTCCGGGTCACCCAGACCATCGGTCCGGTAGCACCGTCGGAACTGGTTACGAGGTAGATGACGTCCGGATTGGTGGGCGCCACGGCGATATCGCTGATATCGCACAAACTGCTGACGCATCCGCCGGTCAGGTCCGCGCTGAGCACGGTCCAGATTGGGGCCGCGGCGCTGCTGGCGCCGTCACAGATCACTCCTCCGGCTGCGGTATGGCAGGTCTCCCACAGCCGAATCGTCCCGAACAGGATTCGATCCGGATTGGATGGGTCAGCGGTGAAGGGCGGATAAAGCTGCATCGGATCGGTGCCCGCCGCTCCCGGACTGATGTTGGCGTAGGTTCCCAGCGCGCCGAAGTTTTTTGAGCGGCCGATGCTGAGACCGGTCTGCTCATCGAAATAGATCGCCGGATTGGCCTGATCGATCAGAACAAAGCCTCCGTCACCGTCGTCGGAATGGCTCCAGATCAGGCTGCCCGTGCTCTGGTTGACGCCATTATCCTGGGTGCCGCCAACAATCGCGGCCGCGCCGGCATCCAGTCCGACGCTGTTGAATTGGACCACCCCGAGACCGCTGTTGCGCGCAATCCAATTGACGCCGCCGTCCGTGCTCTGGAAAAGGCCCCCGTCATTGCCCAGGTACACGTTGCTCCCATCCACTCTGATCGCATGCTGACCGGCGTGCGTGCCCGCGCCGGTATACGCGAAGCTCATCCCGCCGTCGGTGGACGAGTACACCCCGATCATCCCCAGGTACAGATGGTCGGGATTGCCGGGATCGACGGCGAGCGCGAGGTCCTGGTCGCCCTGGTCTTCAGTCAAACAGCCGGCTCCGCCGATGTTCGGCTGCCCCAGCCCGATCGCGAAGGTAGCGCCGTGGTCAGTGGAGATATAAAGCGCGCCGAAGCTCGACGGACTGGTCAGGGTGGTCGACGCCACGTAAAACCGGTCGCCGTCAGCCGCGAAGTCCATCGCAAAACGCCGTCCCGCCGCAATCGCACCCGCCCCAGCCCAAGTCATGCCGGCGTCGGTCGAGCGGAAGAGCCCCCCGCCCGAACCGCCAACCGCCGCAAAAATCGCTGGCGCGGATTCCAATGAAATCGGGGCATTGGTGACCGTGTCCGGCCCGGCGCCAGCGTCCAAACTCCAGGTGCCGGTGAAACTGCCGCTGTCGGTTGCGCCATCTGCGAGGCTGCCGCTCAGGGTCAGAGTGGTGCCCGCACCTTTGTTGAAGTTCCCGCCGATACAGGTCAGACCCTTGGTTGGAGCGCCATTCAGGTCCGCCACGGTGCCGGCGCAGCTATAGGTGCCGCTGAAGTCGTCGCAAATGCCGGGCGGATTGAGTCCGGCCGCCGGGTCCTGAGTCAGGGTCAAGGTCCCGTCCAGAACGTATCCGCCGCCTGGGGCCGGCGCCGCGGTGAGCTTGAAAGGTTTGGGATTTCCCGCGTCGTCGGGATCGACCGCGCTTAGAGTGGCGTGCCCCGCGCAGCCGCCACCGGCCAGAGCGGTAACCGTACCGGCGAGTGGCCCGGTGAAAGCCTTGGCGGGATCGATGGTGACGTCGTAAACCGAGCCGGAGCCGTCGCTGGTCACTCCCACGGTCCCCGCGGGCAATCCTCCCGATCCGGACAGCAGCGCCCACGTCTCGCCGGCGTCAGTGGATTTGTACAGTCCCGCCGCCGCGGTGGACACCGGCAAGCATTCGCCCGCCGATCCGCCCGTAAAGCCGTACGAGGTACCGGCGTAGAGCACCTCCGGGTTGGCGCTTTGGATGGCGATTTTCGTAAAAGTAAGGCGATCGAAAGTGGCGGCCGCAAGCTGCGACCAACTCGCGCCACCGTCGATCGATTTAAGCATCCCTTGCCCGTACTGGTTGGCGCAGCCGTTGTTTCCCTCGCCGGTGCCGGCATAGATGGTGTCGGGTGGTCCCGGCACCACCGCTAGCGCTCCGATCGCCAGCGAAACCTCCTGATCGGTGAGCGGAGTCCATTGTGCGCCGCCGTCAGTGCTCTTCCACACGCCGCCGGAAGCGCTGCCCACGTAAATCCCCTGCGCTCCGAACCCCATCGAAGAGATCCGTCCCGCAACGGTGATACGCGCGGGTGCGCCGCACATTCCTTTGGTGCCCAGCCCTTGTCCGTTGGTCATCGAAGCCGGCCCGATGAAGGTCCACTTGCCGGCCGTGGCGCTCAGCATCGGCATCGCCTTCATCGCGGCAACCGCACGGCTGCGCGCCAATGGCGCAATCCCATGAGTTGGAGCCGCGCGGGTCAGCCGCCCCGCCCCGCTGACGTCGCGCGCCGGAACCAACTGGCCGGTTCCCTTCGGTCCGGCATCAAGCCCGGTTGAAACCCCAATTATAAGGCCGATCGTGAGGAAATTCAGCAGCAGAAGAAGCGACCGAGGCCGGTGCGGATAGACACCCATATCCTAAATTCGCCGTCAATCTGTTTTAGGCTATGTTATTCTATATTCAATTGCAAAGTGCTTAACGATGCTCAGGTGATAGCGGATGTGCCACAGCTCATTCAGCGCCGGATAGCGTGGCGGACCACGGGCGGGCACACTCTGATTTATGCACCGCGAAAAAGCCGACGTCACCCTATCGCCCAGCCGGTGGCATCGCGAACCCGCCCTGCGACTGCTGCCCGCCAGCGCCACCAGTGACGCGCGATGGCTCCTGCTCACCCGCGCCCTGCGCGCGCTGGCCGACGGCGCGGTCAGCATCCTGCTCGTCAGTTATCTGCAGGGCATGGGTTTCTCGGCGATGGCAGTCGGCGCGATCGTCACGGGGACTTTGTTGGGGTCGGCCGCTTTGACGCTGGCGGTGGGACTGGTTCCGCACGGACTGCATCCGCTGCGTTTGCTCAGGGCGGCGGCGGTGCTGATGTTCGCAACCGGGATCGGGTTTGCGGTCGCCCATTCCTTTTGGCCGCTGTTCATCGTCGCCGTGGTGGGAACGCTAAATCCTTCCGCCGGCGATGTGAGCGTATTTCTACCGATGGAGCAGGCGCTGCTCTCTGAGACGGTCAAAGGCGTCGATCGCACCAGGATATTCGCCTGGTACAACGTGTTCGCGACTTTGACCGGCGCGTTGGGAGCGCTGCTGAGCGCGACGCCCGCGATCATCGCCAAACATCTGGGATGGAGCCGGGTGGGCGCCGAACGGCTCGGATTTATCGGCTATGCGCTGATTGCGGTGCCGGTGCTGCTGGGCTATTTGCGAATGTCTCCGGCGGCCGGTTCCAGCCTGATGGTGACCTCGCGGGCGCCGCTGGCAAAATCACGCGCGATCGTCGTGCGGTTGGCGGTGCTTTTCAGCCTGGATTCCTTTGGCGGCGGATTCGTGGTGCAGTCGCTGCTGGTGCTGTGGCTCTACCAGCGCTTCAACCTGTCTGCGCAAACCGCCGCCGCGGTGTTCTTCGCCGCCGGGCTGCTCGGCGGCTTTTCGCAATTCGTGTCGGCCTGGCTCGCCGAGCGGATAGGGCTGATCAACACGATGGTCTTCACCCATCTGCCGGCCAACGCATTCCTGATCCTGGCCGGCCTGATGCCCAGCGCGCCGCTGGCGATCTTCTTCCTGCTGTTGCGCATGCTGCTGTCGCAGATGGACGTACCGGCGCGCCAATCCTATGTGATGGCAGTGGTGCCGCCGGAGGAACGCGCCGCCGCCGCCAGCATCACCAACGTGCCGCGCAGTCTCGCCACCGCCCTGAGCCCGCTGCTGGCCGGCGCGATGCTGAATTTTTCCTCTTTCGGATGGCCGCTGATTTGTGGCGGCCTGCTCAAGACGGCCTACGACATCCTGTTGCTAATCCAGTTCCGCGCGGTCAAGCCGCATGCCAGCAGCGCGTGAGTCCCGCTCGAAGGCGCAATAATTATTTGCGCGCCAGGGCAGTGGGGCCGTTGGGGACTGCCTGAATGAAGTGGGACAGCTGTCCCTGCCCTGTCGATGGATGCGCGAGCCTTTTCGCTCGCGCCACCCTATTTAGTGGCTGAGCGAATTCCTTTATGGCAGGAACTCATACTGGTGGCCGGCGCAATCCACCTATTTCGTCATCTGCCGGCTCGCTGATGGACAGCAGGAACCTTGATGCGCGCCAACGCGTCAGCGCCGTCAGTTGCGCCACCCCGCGCAACGCTTGCAGCCCTGCCACCAGCCGTTTGATCGGCTCCGGGGCCTGCGCCAAGGACTGGCCTAACGCCTCGTCCAGCCGCGCTACCCGCGCTCCCGCATGCTCCACCTCGGCCAGATAATCCGCCAACGCCAGCCGTTGGGCTACCTGCTCCAGTTGCAACTGCGCGATCCACTCCAGATAGCGCTTGCTCCAGCGTCGCGTCCCACGCGGCGCGTGGAGCCCCTGGCGCAACAAAAACTTGCCCAACCGTTGCCGCGCCCGCTGCTGATCGCTTTTGGCTGCTTCGCGCGCCCGCACCAGGTCGCGCAAGGCCTCGCGCTCCACCTCCGGCACACACACCGCGCTCAATTCCCCCGCCCGATAGCTGCGCACCAGCTTAAGCGCGTCGCGCCGGTCGGTCTTGACCCGGTCTCCGGGCCGCACCGGCATCAGACTGGGCGCGATCACTTCGCAATGCACCCCAAGCCGTTTGAGCTGACGGTACAAAACGTACCCGCAGGGCCCCGCCTCATAACATACCCGCAGCCGTCGGGCCGGCCCCAATTGCTTGATCAGCTTGGCCACTGCTTCCGTCGTGTTGGGGATTATTCCCCGCGACCGCGCCTCACCCTCGCGCTCCGCCACTGCCGCCGCGATGCTGTCGCGGTGTACATCCAGTCCTACATATAAGATATTGTCCTTCATGACCGGCTCCTTTCGCCTGTAGCTCTGCGCTACCGTTTTGCTCCAATTCGCAGCGTAACCTACGTCCCTGCGAAATCGGAGCCGGTCGTTTCATGGTGACTCTCCTAACTAGCCCTAAAGCGAAAATACCTTTTGCCCCTTGAGCGCACGAACACCTTGGCGCAGAGGCGCTTTCTGTTCCCTCTCCTTATCCTAGGAGAGGGCGAGGGAGAGGTTACACGCCCCGACCCTTGATACATGGTGCGCCCTCAGCCAGCGGCATTTCGCCAAAGATCCGCCCGGAGTTATTTCGCTTTAGGGCTAGGATAAGGGTAGAGACCGGGCGGCGGGGGCGCTCTCAGTGGGGTGCGATGCGCTGCGTGGTGGCGTTGGTTGCGTCGGCGCTACTCATTTGCACGTCGCCGTTGAATAGGGCGCCTTCGCAGATCGTCAGGGAGTTGGTCTGAATCCGTCCGCTAACCCGTGCGGACGGTCCCAGGACCACCTGTATCGCCCCGATCACGTCGCCGCGCAACTCGCCCAGAATCAGCAGGCGCGGCGCGCGCACCTTGCCCTCGATACTGGCTTCGGCGGTCACCACCAGCAACTCCACGGAGCTGACCTCGCCGCGGAATTTACCCTCGATACGAACGGGCTCCTGGAAGATCAGTTTGCCGGCGATATTGGTATTGCGTCCCACCGCGACGCGGGTGCGCTCATCCACCCACGCCTGCATCGGAGGGCGGGGCACCTGCGGAGTCGGCAGCGGTGGATCAAACGGTCGGCTCATTCCCACGGCACCTGAAAGTCTTGAACTGGTTACCTTCTGATACAGCGCCAGCTTAGCGCTACGTCAAGTCGCCGGAAAGACGTGGCATGCTACCGCGTGTCCGCCGGTCCCGGTTTCCAGCGGGGGGATAACGCTGCGGCAGATATCTTTGGCATACGGACAGCGTGGATGAAAGTTGCATCCCGGGGGCGGATCCACCGGACTGGGCAACTCGCCGGGGAGCCGGATACGCTCCTGCTTGGCGACCGGATTGATTGACGGGATGGCGGACAACAGGGCGCGCGTGTAGGGATGGCGCGGGTTGGAGTAGATTTGCTCGCTGGTACCGTTTTCCACGATCTTGCCCAGGTACATGATCGCGACCCGCTGGCTGATGTGCTCCACCACCCGCAGATCGTGGGCGATAAACAGATAGGTGAGCTTCATCTGATCCTGCAGATCCTGGAGCAGATTGATGATTTGCGCCTGGATCGAAACGTCCAGCGCCGATACCGGCTCGTCAAGCACCAAAAAACGCGGATTGACCGCCAGCGCCCGCGCGATACCGATACGCTGGCGCTGGCCGCCGGAGAACTCGTGCGGATAGCGCGAGAGCGCGTCGGGCTCGAGTCCGACCATCTTGAGCAACTCGACCAGCCGCTCCTGTTTTTCGCGGCCTCTGGCCAGCTTGTGGATTTCAATCCCTTCGCCGATGATCGCGCCCACCCGCATGCGCGGATTGAGCGAGGCATAGGGGTCCTGGAATACGATCTGCATCTCGCGGCGCAACTGGCGCAGTTCGCCGCGGCCCAGCGTTGAGAGATCGCGGCCGTCAAACACGATCCGCCCGCTGGTCGGTTCGATCAGGCGCAAAATCACCCGGCCCAGGGTGGACTTGCCCGAGCCCGACTCGCCTACCAAGCCCATCGTCGTTCCGGATGCAATCCCGATGCTGACGCCGTCCACGGCCTTGACCGTGAGCTTTCTGCCTCCGAACAAGCCCTCGCTCCCAGCGGGAAATTCCTTGACCAGGTTTTCGGTCACCACCAACGCTTGCGCCGGCGCCGAAGCGGTCAGCCGGACGGCGCCAGGCGAAGTACTAGACACGGATGCAGGCGACATAATGGTTGGGCTGCTTGGCCTCCAATGGCGGATCGACGCGGCTGCAATCCTCGATTGCCCGCTGGCAGCGCGGATGGAAGCGGCATCCGCTGGGCGGATCCGCGGGATTCGGAATCGTGCCCGGGATGGCCTGGAGGCGTTGATGCTTATGGCCGCCGGCGCCGGGAATCGAGTCCAGCAGGGCGCAAGTGTAGGGATTTAGCGGATGCGCGAACAGCTCCGTCGCGCCGGTGCGTTCCATCACCCGCGAAGAATAAAGGATGGTGACATCGTCGGCATACTCGGCGACGATGCCGAGGTCATGGGTGACCAACAGCACGGCCAATTCAAACTGCTGTTGCAACTCGCGGATCAGGTCGAGGATTTGCGACTGGATGGTGACGTCAAGGGCGGTGGTCGGCTCGTCCGCGATGAGCAGTTTGGGCCGGCACGACAGCGCCATCGCGATCATCACCCGCTGGCGCATCCCGCCCGATAGCTGATGGGGATAATCGTCGATACGCCGCTGCGGGTCGGCGATTTTCACCACGCGCAGCATCTCGATCGCGCGGTTGCGCGCTTCGGCACGCGAGGTCTTCTGATGCAGCCGTATGGCCTCCATAATCTGGCTGCCGATCGTGAACACCGGGTTGAGCGAGGTCATCGGCTCCTGGAAGATCATCGCGATCTTTGCGCCGCGAATCGCGCGCATCCCTTCCTCGCTCAGTTCGCACAGGTTGCGTCCGTCAAACATGATCTGGCCGCCGACTATTTGGGCCCGTTCAGGCAGCAGGCGCATTATCGAAAGCGCGGTGACCGTCTTGCCCGAACCCGACTCGCCCACCAAACCCATCAGCCGGCCCGGCGCAATCGAAAAGCTCACCCGGTCAACCACGCGCAACTCACCGCGCTCGGTAAAAAACGAGGTCGTGAGATCCTTTACGTCCAGCAGCGCCTGCATCCTGCCTCCAGCGTATCATCGCGGCGCCGCCCCTCTCCACCCTCACCAACGGAAGAATTTGGGGAAAGGCGCGAAATTTCCGCCGCGCTGTTCTTATCAACTCACAGGCTGGAAGCGCGTGACACGGAAAAAATCAGAGACCGCAATTCACCGCAAATGATTGAGATCGCTTCATGGCACAGGCTTCCAGCCGGTGCCCGGAGTTTTTACATTTCGCAGGCGACATCTACCCGTCTCAGAAAGTGTCGATAAGATGGCGGAAAAGGCGCTACTGGCGTAAGTAATCTGAAGAAGAGGGGACAGGCGTCCTTGCCGGTCGTCGAGGCGCGAGTTTGCAGGCTCGCGCCATATCTTAGAGGTGGGTCACCGAATCGAGCGCTGGCAATCAGGCGTCGCTGAAGTGATTTAACCGGGCCTCGACTTTTCACATTCGGCGCGTCCCGGAGTTATAAGCGGATAGTTGGACCAATGTGATGACGCTTAAACTTCCGCCGCCGTTCGAAGAGTTGATGCATCGGCATGAGCACGAAATCCTGCGCTTTCTATACCGGCTGACCGGTGACCGCGAGGACGCGCTCGACCTGTTCCAGGAAACCTGGCTGCGCGCCTATCGGGCTTATCCCGAGGTTGACGCCGGGGGAAACCTGCGCGCCTGGTTGTTCAGCATCGCGGCCAATCTGCATCGCAGTCACCGCCGCGGTCAGACGCGGCGCATGCATGCGGCATCGGCTTGGCGCGACGGCGCGATGCACACCCGGTCCGTAGCTGACGCGGCGCAGCCGGGCGCGGGCCTGATGCTGGCTCATCTGCGGCGCGCTATCGACCAGCTTCCGCACAAACAACGCGCGGCGTTGGTAATGCGCAAGTTTGCCGGGCTGGATTATGGCGAAATCGCCACGCAACTCGGATGCTCCGGCGAAAGCGCGCGGGCCAACGTCTCCCAGGCGCTCAGAAAATTGAAGGCAGGATGGCTCTCGTCATGAAAAGCGAACGTTTTTTGGAAGACCTATTCAACACCGCGTCGATCGATTTCGAACCCGACGCGGCGATGCTCCTGCAGGCCAAACACAAGCTGGAACCGGCCCTGGAATTGGTGCGGCGTCCAGCGGCGGCCGTGAGTCTGGTCGCGTCATCGCCGGTGGGCCGGCTGCTGGTCGGTGTGGGCGACCGCGGGATCGCGATGATTCATTACCTCAGCAGCACTGCCGACCTCGCGGCGGCGCTCGCCAAACTACGGCGTGGCTTCGATCCGGTGCCCGACCAACACAGGGTCGCGGGCGTAACCGATGAACTGCGCCGCTACCTGGAGGGCGACGCCGGCGCGCTGCGCAGCCGCGTCGACCTGCGCCTGGTGACCAGTCCCTTCCAGCGCGAGGTGTTGAAGCGGCTGTGCGAGACCGCACCCGGCGCCCTCCTGACCTATTCTTCGCTGGGCACCTTGGCCGGCGCCGCCAATGCTCAACGCGCGGTCGGTGGAGCGATGCACGACAATCCCATCCCGATCTACGTTCCGTGCCATCGCGTGATCCGCTCCGACGGCAGCCTTGGCGGCTATGGCGGCGGGTTGGAGGTGAAACGCAAGCTGTTGCGGGTGGAAGGATTTTCAGTCACTCCCGCGGGAATGGTGGTTAGCGAAGGGGCGGTGTGGGGCAACCGTGGCACCCGAATTTATTGCCGGCCCGGCTGCCGCGCATTGGCGCGCGCCGACCGTACGCGGACGATTCTGTTTCGCGACGCCGGCCACGCGATGCGGGCCGGGATGCGCGCATGCCGTGTGTGCGGTGCGAATTGACGCGCCGTGCTTTCGTACGACGGGTCGTAAAAATGCTTCCCGCCGCCGTTAGCGACCCAACCATATCAACCCAGGAGATGAAGCATTGCCGCCTACGCAGTCCGCATTCGCAAGCCGCGCAGGCGGCGGGCGAAAAGCGAACTGTTATAGACCGGAGTTTGATCGCCGGTCCGCAAGTCGGGAAAGCGTTCGAGCATCGCGGTAATCGCGATGGACGCCGTGAATCTGGCCAATTCGGCGGCCACGCAGTAGTGGATTCCATTGCCGAAGGCCAGGTGATCGTTGGGCTCGCGCTGGATATCGAAGTTGTCGGGTAAGGAAAACTGGGTCGGGTCGCGGTTGGCCGCGCCCAGCAGGATCACTACCGGGGTCCGCGCCGCGATCGGCCCTCCCCCAAGCTCCGTCGCGCGCGTGCAAACCCGCATTACGGCCTGAATCGGACCATCGTATCGCAGCATCTCTTCGAGCGCCGTGGGCATCAGAATCGGGGCATCGCGCAGCAGCGCGAGTTGCGCCGGATTGCGCAACAGCGCCAGCATCCCGTTGCCGATGAGGGTGGCGGTGGTCTCGATTCCCACCACCAGCAGCAACCCCAGCAGCGGCAGCAGCTCGGCGCGGTTGAGTTCCGACCCGTGGTCGTGGGCGGCCACCAGGGAGCTGATCAAGCCCCGGTCCGGATGCTGCCGGCGCCAGACGATCTCCGCCGCAAAGAAGCTTCTGAGCTCCGACGCTGCTTGGCGCGAGTCCCGTGGCAGCGGCGTGCCCGGCGCCCGCGCCGCACCCGCCGCAATGGCGTCGGACCAAGCCCTGAATTGTTCATGATGTTCGGCGGGGACGCCGAGGATTTCCGAAATGATCAGCGCCGGCAACGGGCCCGCGAGATGGCGTATCAAGTCGAATTCGCCCGCGGCAGGAATCTGGTCGATCAGCGCGTTGGTCAACTTACAGATGTGCGGCACCATCACGCGGACCCGTTCGGGCGAGAACGCGCGCGCCGCCAGTAGGCGCAAGCGGGAGTGAACCGGCGGGTCGGAGGTCGCCACCGTTACCGAGTCGCCGACCGGATCGATCTCTTTGAGCTCGGGTATCCCTGCGCGGCTGCTCGAAAAGCGCTCGGGGTCGTTCAACACCGCAATCGCGTCGTGGTAGCGCGCGACGAAAACCGCCGGCGACCGCAGCATCACGACTTGAGGCGGACCCACCAGCAGCGGCCGATAATGCGGGTACGGATCGAAGAGAAAACCAGGATCGAATGGATTGAGCTGCGGCGCCATCTTTCCCCCCGAAGAGCGCTGGGAGCCCAACGCGGCTCCCCCAGCTAATTATTCTGAAGCATCAAGCCGGGCTTGGAAAGCGCGGGGCGCGGTAAGGGCCCCCTCCAGATTAGGACCCTCGGGGCAGAAAAATCAGGACGCTGGCGTCAATACTGTAGGGAGACTTTTCCGGAACCTCCGGAGTATGCGAGCGTGAAATCACCAAGAGCTTCACGACCAGGAACTACACGGTTAGCATCAATATCGACACCAACGAATCGATGCGATTTCGTGTAGGTCAGGGCTGAAATGATGAGCTGCCCCATGTAAACAGGTACCAAGGCCAACCCGTTTGCTGTCCGAATCCACTTATCATCGATGTGCATCATATGCATGGCCGCTGGGACCGAATTTTCAATGAGGTTCCATTCTGACCAGTATCAAGCAACGTCTACGCCAATTAATTTGCAAAGTGACAAGAAAAGATAACCGGGATTCGCCCGTGCTCGGTGGCGCCGCAAATTTTTCGGTGACAGCGCCTCACTCCGCGACAAAAGTTATAAACGGGTTGGGGTTGGTGACCATGGGGCTTAAGGCGCCGGGGGGGGTACTGCGCGGCGCCTTGAGCATCCCCTGAATGTCAACGACCGCCAGGAAGGTGAAGTTGGCGTTACCCAGCACCGCCAGAGCCTTACCGCTGTTGGGGCTGACGTAAGCCGTGACGGCGTGAGGATCGCAGCCCGCCACCCACGTTGTGCCGCTTGGATCCTTGGGCAAAGCGAATTCCACCGAGTCAACCACTGCGGGCGTTCCGGTCCCTGAGGTGGATGGAAGCTGGAAGACGCCCTCGACGTTGCCGAGGCCCTCTCCGGTTATCACCCCAAAATGCGTGCCGGGCGCAAGGGCTATTCCGTCCGTACCACCATTTTCTAACGCAACGTCGGGGAACAGGTTTTGAAACTGGCTGGGTGCGGTCCAAGTACCTGGCAATCCGGGAGTGAAGGTAGCCTGGGTCAGGTCCGCAATGAAGATATCTCCTGTTGAGCCACTGGGAAACTCGACCGTAGACAGCGCGATCCCGGTCGTGCAATCTTCACCCGCCGAATCGAGCATCCCCTCCCCCAGGGGCCTTCCGAGGTTGTTGTTGAATTCTGTCGCCTTGGTCGTTCCCGCACTGATGTTGAGAATATAGTAATTGCCCGCTTCGTTGGGCGACAGCACGAGCTTGCGGATTGGATCGATGGAAACCCCTTCGGACGTGGTCGTAAAGCTAGGCTGCAGAGGGATCGGAGGCTCAAAGGTGGGGGGAGTCGCGCCCAAGTCGAGGAACTGGAAACCGGCCTGGATGAAGCTAAAGCCGACCGTTTTAAGGCCGACCGTGATTAGCGCCTTATTGGTGGAGGAATCGACCACCACGCCGCAGTTCATGCAAGCACCACCCGAGAACGGCTCGGTGCCCATCGCACCACTGGTGAGCGTGCTGTTCAGAGTAGTGCCGCTGATCAGGTAAACGTCGGTGTTATTGGCGACGCATACGGTCTGGCCGGTAACCGAATTGCTCGAGCAGGAGTTCACGACGTTCGGAGTCGTGATGGTGCTTGGCGCTCCGCCTTTCCCAACCCCGGCGCTTGTTTCGATCGGTACGACGTTAACGCCGGTGGCGCCGCCGCATTTGGGCCAGGCCCCACGAGGCGCGTAGGCGGCCGCATTCTTCCCCTGCACCAGGACGCCAATCGAACTGGAGGGCAGGCAGGCATTGGGGGCTAACGTGGGAGTAGCCGACGGCGTCGCGGTCGCGGTCGGCGTCCGGGTGGCGATCGCGGTCGGTGTCGAGGTCGGGGGGGCGCTTGCCGTCGCGACGGAAGTGAAAGTCGGCAGCGGGGTCGCGGTCGTAGTTGGCGCGGGCGTGCTGGTGGGCGCCGGGGTGACTGTAGCTATTGCGGTTACACACGGGCTGTCCGCATCACAGTCGGGTTCATCGCTCCCCCCGCTACATGCCGCCAAGCCCGCCAAAGCCACCACCAACATTGCGAAAACAAACCACCTGACCACTGGAATCTTCATCTTTCCGCCCACCGCTTGTATGTGCGCTTACCCTGAAGCCAATTGGGGATTCCCACCATCTGCGCGGTCGTTACATCAAGATCTACTTAAATCCATTTTGACCGTTCAATCTCGGTAATCTATGGGCATTTGGTGACTTCGTTGTCAAACCCGCCACTTGGTCCCGATCACGGCGGGTGCCGGGCAGTAACGCTTGGCCGATGCGAGCCCGACTCTCCAGGTTTCAGAACAGCGTAAAGGCGCCGCGCGGATCATTGCCCGAACTGGTAAACGGTACGAACGGCGGGTTGAGCGCCTGTACGTAAGCAGGCCCCGCCACCGCTCCAGCGGGCTTGGTGAACTTGAAGCTGGTACTGCTACCGCCGATCAACGTCAGAGGGATCTTCGACACGCCGCCGCTGATTCCGCCCAGATTTACCACCGTTGCTCCCTGCCGGTTGAAGAAGTTGATCACCGTCCGGGTCGAGAATCCGGTGCCGTTGACCGTTATGGTCGATCCGGTCTGAAGCACCGAGGTCACCGAGATCAACTGTCCGATTGGCACCGAGACCGCGTTGCTCTTGAGCTTGTACAGGCCGTTGCCGCCCTTGTTGCTAATCACGAATGATCCCGGACCGGTCACCGGTGCGTTGGGTCCAGTGGCCGGTATCGGCACACTGATCAAGGCGGGATGCAGGCCCGGGGCGCCAGGGTTGAGGAAGAACGGTCCCACCTTGCCCAGGGGCGGGCAGGCACAGTACAGGTCGACCGCCACCCCGTTGGTGGTGTCGAATCCGGTTCCACCCAAAGCCACCGTGGACCCTTGCACCACCACCGTCTCGACGTTGTCGGTGGCGAAGCTCGGATCCTTGCTGGTGGCCGCCAACCCCACTCCATCGATGCTGGTCAGGCTAGGGAACCCGGCCGCGGCCGAGCCCGCCAGCAGTGCGCCAAACAAGTTGGAACTGATGAAGCCGTGATCGGTGTTGACCACCTGCAGCGTCACGAACCCCTGCCCGACAGGAACGGTCGAGGGGACCTTGATGGTGAGTTGGGTGGGCAAGACCGAGGAAGCCGGCGTGAATGGACCGGCATTGATCGCGCCGGTGGCGGTGGCGACGAAGAAGTTGACCACTGAGCCGTGGGTGAAGTTCAGGCCCTTGATGACAAAGCTGCCTCCGACCGGGATTATCGCCGGCGAGGTGTTGTTGATAAACGGATGGCCCGGAACTGGGGTGGCGGTCGGTATGGGGGTTGGCGTTCCGGTGGGAAGCAGCACCGGCGTCGGGGTCTCCGTAGCAATCTCGGTTGGCGTCTTGGTGGGGGTTTCGGATCGGGTCGCGGTTGGGGTATCCGTCGGGGTTTCAGTGGCCGTAGGGGTGTCGGTAGGAGTCGACGTTTCAGTCGCGGTCGAAGTGGGGGTAACAGTGGGGGTTGGAGTTATGGTCCGGGTGGGCGAAGGAGTCGGTGTCGGCAAGGGAAACGAGGAGATCGTCCAGACCCCGCGTCCATGGGTGGCGGCCGCCACCACTCCAAGGGCTTGCCGCAGTTGGTAAACCGGCACGATCGGCAGGGTGCCCAGATTGGCGTTTTGCCAGGTGGTGCCCAGATCAAAGGTGTGGAATACGCCGATATCCGTGCCGACGTACAAACCGGACGCCGGAAAATTCGGATCGAATATCGCGCTCAGCGCCGGGATGTCAGGCAAGCCCCCGCTGATATCGGCCCAACTCGCGCCAGAGTCAGTGGAAAGGAACACATGCCCACCACCGCCGGTGAAGCCCGAGGCCGTAATTACAACCTTCTTCTCGTTCAGCGGCGACACCGTCACTGAAGTAAGCGCCCTTCCGCGCACCCCGGGCGGGGTGATCTGGCTGAAGGTGGGAGAGCGGGCGAGACCATTCTTGGTCGTCCACGCGAGCGGACCCCTGGTTACATCGGAACTGGTGACCGCATAGACCACCTTCGGATCGGTGTTCGCGATCACGATATCACTGATCTCGCAGAACCCGTTGGTGCATCCGCCAGTTAAGTCGGTGCTGATTGCGGTCCAATTCGGCGGAGACCCGCTGGTCGCATTACAAGCTGTTGCGAGAAGATTGCAGGTTTGCCAGAGCCGGTTGGTCCCCAACAGCATGCGGTCGGGATTTCCCGGGTCGGCGGTGAACGGAGCGATGAACTGGATTGGATCCGCCACCGCAGGCGGACTGATATCGCTGAAGGTGTCCAGGTCTCCGGAGCTGGTCGATCGGGAAAAACTCAAACCGTCGTTTTCCGTGAACATAATCTTGGAGTTAATTTGATCGATCAGGGCGAAGCCGCTGTCGCCGTCGTCGCCGTGGTCCCAGGTGAGTTTGCCCGTGCTCCTGTTGGCACCATTGTCCTGGGTGCCGCCCAGGATCGTGGCGGCACCGAAATCCATCCCGATGCCAAAGAACTGGAGAGTACCCAGGCCAGCGTTCAGTGAGCTCCAAGTCGGTGGCAGAGCCGCATCTGATGCCTCGAACAGGCCGCCGTCGTTGCCGATGAACACTTTGCCACCGTTGATCTTTATCGCATGGTGGTCGGGATGCGTTCCCGCGCCGATGTAGCTAAAGCTCGCGCCCGCATCTGACGAGGCGTAGATGCCGATGAGTCCGAGATAGACGAACTTGGGGTTGGACCCGGAGGCGGCCACCGCCAGATCGTAGTAGGCCTGATCTTCGGTAAGACAACCGGCACTGCCGACGGCCGGCAAAGTACCGCCCGGGGCTGCGAAGCTGGCGCCATGGTCAGTCGATACGAAGATCGCTTTGAATGCGTTGCCCGCAACTGTGACAACATAGAGCTGGTCACCGCCGCGGCTCGCGTCCATAGCTATCCGGCGGCCCGTCCCAACTGCGCCCGCCTGGATCCATGTCGCGCCGGCATCGGTGGACCGGAACACACCGCCCGAGGCCCCGCCAATTGCCGCATCCACCACCGCCGGCGTGGCCTTGAGCGCGATCGGGGCGTTGATTACGGTGTCCTCATAATCGATGCCGCTGAACTCGGTCAGGCCCCACACGCCTGTGAAGGTACCGTTTGCCTTGCCGCCGTTGGCGAAGCTGCCACCCAGGTCCAGAGTCGCGAAGCTCGGCAGCCCCGTACAGGTGAAGGTTTTCGTTAGCGCGCCCTTCAAATCGGCGACTGTCCCCTGGCAGGTATAGGTGCCGCTGAAGTCGCCACAGATGCCCTTGGGGTCTCCGGCGGGCGGGACTTGAGTCATGGTGAACTTCGCCTCCAGGTCGAAGCCGCCGCTGGAGTTGGGTTTCGCAGTCAACTTGAAGGGGTCGGGATTAGTGGGGTCTTTAGGGTCAATGGCGCTCAGGGTCGCTGTTCCCCCGCATATTCCGGTGAAGCTCTTTTCCGTCACCTTGCCGGTAAAGGGTCCGATAAAGTTTTTGGCAGGATCGATGACGACATCGGAACCCGTCCCGTCTGAGTTAGAGCCAATGGCGCCGGCAGGCAGCCCGCCCGATCCGGACAGCAACGCCCAGCTATTACCCGCATCGCTCGATTTGTAGAGTCCTGAGGTGCCGGTCGTAACGCCGCTCGTGACACACTCGGCGGCCGCGCCATCGCTAAAGCCGAATGTGGTTGTACCGTAAACGTCGTCGGGGTTGTCTTTGTCAACAGCGATCTTGGTGAAGCTGAGACGATCGAAGGTTGCGGCGCCGAGCTGGGTCCAACTCGCGCCGCTGTCAGCCGACTTCAGAATTCCTTGCCCGAACTCGCTGTCGCACGCATCATTGCCCTCGCCGGTGCCAACGTAAATCGTGTCCGGCGGTCCCGGCACGACCGCGATAGCCCCAACCGCCAGCGAAGGCTGCCGGTCGGTAAGCGGCGTCCAGGTTCCGCCTGAATCAGTGCTTTTCCATACACCTCCGTTTGCACTGCCAACGTAAATGCCGGCGGCCCCGAAACCGATCGCCGAAACTCGCCCCGTAACCGGAACTCTGATAA
Organism: uncultured Pseudomonadota bacterium; assembly: GCA_963805995.1. Lineage (GTDB taxonomy): Bacteria > Desulfobacterota > Binatia > Binatales > Binataceae > JAJPJA01. The sequence continues at coordinate 78,030 of CAWDWL010000014.1, forward strand.
GCGGATTTGAAGGATCCGTACAAAATCCAAGGGAGTTGATCGCCTGACCGTTGTTGACCAAGTCGGGCCCGATAAAGGTCCACTTGCCGGATGTGGAGCTTAACAGCGGCATTGCGTTCATCTGGGCGACGGCGCGGGTCCGCGCCAGCGGTGGAATACCTCGAGGCCCGCGATGCTTGAGGTCATCGAACCGATCACGCATCAGCCGCTGTTCGGCACTCAAATGGGGCGCTACCCGCATCCCTGCGTGATTTTGGATCACGGGCATCTGCGCCGTCGGTTCCGCGGTCCCGGCGTCAAGCCACGCGTCACCGCCCATCAAAAGGCCGGCGACGAGGATGAGGAGCCAAATGCTGGTTTTGCGCAAGGTGCGGCTGCTTAGCATGATCCACCACATCAAGCATCGAAGGCCTGAACGACGAGGCGCGAGGATACTAGTTTCAAGTCTCTAAAAGCAAGAGAGAGCCGTGCTTAGCCTAGACAACGTTAAAACCGCTGCCGCCTAATGGGCGCCCCAACCTTTGTTGGCCTTAACCTAGCGAAGGTCGAAATTTCGGCCAAATAGGGGTCGGGGGAGCAACGGAACATAAGGCCGAGCTCGGCCTAATGTTCCTAAGGCAAAGCTGCCCGTAATGCGGAGTAGGAGCGACGTCGGAGGTTATTGACCGCATTCCGTCTGGGCTTGCTGGCGAGCGTACTCGGCATTATCGCTCTTCGCCACCGGCGACCGACCGGCCAAGGAGAAGAGCTTTGATCGAAACGTTCTTTGTTCAACCCAAGGTTCTCGCACGGATGAAGATCTGCCCGTTCGGGCCGTATTTCTCTGCTATGGGAGCTGATCTCCAGCGGCAGGGATACGCGACGTGCACCATTCGCCGACATCTTCGCGGCGCAAACGCATGCAGTCCTGACCTTCCTCGCTGCCCTCTGATAATGCCGAGTAACGTCGTATGAAATCCGCACCGGACAGCCGCTCCCCTCCAGCACTCCGCATTACGGGCAGCTTTGCCTTAGGAACAGAAAACCGGCTTAGGCAGACTATAGGTGCTGATCATGTATTTGTTGTCGGCGCCTGCTGCGTTGGTTGAGCAGACGTCCCGCTCTTGCTCATCGGAAACGGCTGGCTGATGCTGTCGCCGTGCTTCACGTCGCACTGACAGTAAGCGACACCGTCGTAAACGTTGCAGCATTGCAGTGACCGAGTGATGCACTACCTTGGGGCCGAATCCTGACTTCGCTATTAAGGGTACTGGGTGGGACGATTTAGGTTTGGGGTAGGAAAAGCTACTACCGGCCCACCACCGTGATACCACTCGTAGTGTCCCTCGCGAAACATAAACTGACCTGGCGTCTCGTGAATCTCCTCGCGCACGCCCGGATGGGTTTGCAGGAATCCCTGCAAACCCCGATGGTTTGCCAGAAAGGCTGGATCGTCGACAAGCGATGGGTCAGCCGCCAGCCGCTGTGCAACCTTCGGGTGATTGTCCAGATAGTGGTTGAAGTTGGCGAGCTCGCCTTGATTAATATCATTGTTGTACTGCCCCATTGCCGCGGAACCCATCGCGCCGACGAAAACCAGCGTCGCGAAAATGCCGAATGTTCCTTTCATGGTTTCCTCCTCTCAACTGGATATTAATTCGATCGCGTCTGCCGTAGCCAAAAATCTCAAATGTTCACCCGTGGCCTGGCGCTAAATGCTGCTGCGTGAAGGTGAACCGGGGAGGTTTTAGCTCGGTGTCGAGAGTGCCGAGACCCTCTCCAAAGCATTTTCAGGCCTTTTGACGGCTATGGCGATCGAATCGTTTACGAAAAGTCGCGCCGTTTATGGCAGATCATGGTACTGGGCCGGTCCGTGGTCGGGTTGCCCCGGGAAATCGCGATGAGTTCCCGATCCGCATCATCCAAATGGAAGATCCCCGCCAGCTGCTCGGAGGTTGGTTCACCGGCGCACTCGCAGCTGAGGTCCGGACTCGTATCGATGCATTACTCACCGTGCCCGAATCGGCGGGTGTTTCAATGTTCGAGGAGTTGAAGACTGATCCAGGCAAGCCAGACGTCAACAATCTCCAGGTTGAAATCCAAAAGCTCACGAACATTCGCGCGGTTGGCGTGTGCGCTGAGCGGTTCACCGGCATGCCGTGGAATTTGCTCCAGATGTTGAAGCGGCGCGCCGCGAGCGAGACTGCCAGTCAGATGCGCGACCATCCCGCTATCATCCGCTACGCTCTGGTGGCATGCTTCCTTTATGTGCGCGCGATTGGAGGTTACGGACGACTGTCACGCGCATGGCCATTGATCTCATCAACCGAATGGACAGGCGCTCGGAAAAGCAGATCCATCGCGACTTTCTCGCCGATCTGAGTACGTCAACATTAGGAACATCTCCGCCTATCGTCATCGGATGATCATCCCGCTTTTCGGTGGGCCTGCACGTATGCTTTTAGTACCGCGTTCATCCGCGACTGATACCGTTTGCCGTGGACCTTGAACCATTCCACCACTTCCCGATCCATCCGCAGCGAGATCGGCACCTTGCGTTCCGGCAGGACCAGCTTAGCAGTCCGGAACCACTCCCTATCGAGAATCGGCGCCGCGTCTGGGTCGGCCTTAGCGGCGTTCTCAATCTCCTGGTCGCTCATGGTGTCGGCCCGCTCCCAATCCGTCTTACCGCGCCGGCGGCTGCTTGGGGTACGCCTCACGATACGCTTTGCGCTCACGGTGATGTGCTCTCCTCGCCGAGATAATCCTGCGGCGCCCGCCGCGCACGGTGTAGACGACCGCTAAGTCACGGTTATCAACGACACCGAAGGCGACGATGCGGACCTCGCCATATTCACGTCGGTCATCGGCTTTTTCCAAGACCGGTCCGTCGAAGATCCGAACGGCATCCTCGAAGTCGATCCTGTGCTTGGCGATGTTGGCCGCATTCTTGGAGGCGTCCCATTCGAACGCCATTTAGGTATAGACTAATCGTATAGACATTTCGTTCTGCCGCCAAGCCTCCGTGCGGTTTCTCCTCAACTGAACGTTCCGCGTGGGCTACCGCTCAAGCCCTTCGTCCTTCTCCACCGTTTTGCCCTTCTCCCGTCCGTGCTCCTGCTCGGCCTGGCGGACGAAGTTGCGGACCTGAGGAGCGATGCCTTCGCGCTCGGCCGCGCGCATGCGCGCGGGGTCCTTGGCGATCTCCTGGGAGGCGCGTTTCATCTCCTCGCGCAGCTCGCCGGCGCGCGCCTTGGCCTTGGGATCGAAATCGGCGACGCCGGCCACCTGGATGAACTCCTTCTGCGCTTGCTGGAAGCGCGCAACCGGATCGCCCTACCCTGCTTCCGGCTTGCGTTCCTGGCCCCGTTCCTTCTGCTCCCGCTCCGGACGTTGTGTTCGCTCCTGCTGCCGCGCCGGCGGTTCCTTTTGCGCTCCCTGGGCGCGCGCGGCCTCCATCCCGCGCCGCTGCGCGTAATCGAGGGTTGAGTCCTTGGGCCGCGCGCGGGAAAGCCGTTCCTTGAGATCCTCGAAGCCCTTGAAGTCGTCGCGGCCGGCATAGAGCTCGGCGCCCTCGCGGTGGCGGGTCATGCCGACGTAGGCCAGATGGCGGTCCATGCCCGGCGTGGCCAGCACGAAGCTGCGATCGACCCTGGCACCCTGCGCCTTGTGCACGGTGGCGGCATAGCCGTAATCGAGCGCCGCGTAATCGCGTAGGTTGAAACTGATCTCGCGCCCCGCCGTTCCGTCCAGGACCACGCGCATCGCATCCCGCTTGACCTCGGTGACGGTTCCCAAAGTGCCGTTCCTCACGCCAAGCTCGCGGTCGTTCTTCAAAAACATCACCCGCTCGCCGGGGGCAAAGTGACGCTCGCCGCGCTCGATGCTGACGGTGCCATCATCCGCCGCCAGCTCGCGCGCAACCTCGACCCTGACCTCCTGCCCTAGCTCGCTGCGCTCCCTGAGTATCGACCGCGCCTGCAAATTCAACTCACGCACGTCAGCCCGAGTGTGGGCCAGGATGAGTGAAGCTTTTTCCGCCCCTTGGGCGGCGCGGTACTCGGACCAGCTTTTGATCAGATCCTCCTTCGCCTGGCTCCGGTTCTCGGCGAAGTGAATCGCCCCGTGCTCCTGGTAGCGGTCAAACGCCCTCCCCGGCGCGCCGCGTGCGAAGTCGCTGGAGGCCTCCCGCTGCCACGCCTCGCGTTGGCGGCGGATGCCGGAGAGTTCCTGGTACCCTACCCGCTCGGATAACCCGAAACGCCGCTCCTGCCTCGATCGGGTGGAGATGCTCGGCATCGCCGATCAGCACCACCTTGGTGCCGTGCTCCGCAGCTGCGGAGACGATGCGCTCAAGCTGGCGGCTGCCGACCATCCCGGCCTCGTCGATCACCAGCACAAAGCGGCTCTGAAGCCGCTCGTGGCCTTCCCGCCACGCCTTCTCCCATGACGCCAGCGTCCGGCTCTCAACGCCCGACTCCCGTTGCAGGTTCTCGGCCGCGATTCCCGACAGCGCTCCGCCGAGGACGCGGTAGCCTTCCGCCTGCCAGGCGTCGCGCGCCGCTGCGATGGCCGCCGACTTGCCCGCCCCGGCGAAGCCCGTCAGCGCCTCGATCTGGCGCTCGCCGGTGATGAAGCTGACCGCCTCACGTTGCTCGGCGCTGAGATAGCCGTGGCGCGCCAGCGCCGCATTGCGGTTGCCCTCCCCTACCCCGTGCGTCCTAGTGTCGGCCATCTCCTGCGCCCGCTCCGCCATACGGGATTCGACTGCTAGCATCTCCCTGGTTGTGTAGCGCTCGGGCTCGACCACGTTGCCGCGATCGTCCTTCGCTGCCGGCGCCAGCCGAACGAGCTCGGCTGACCCCTCCAGCCGCGCCATCAGATTTCTGAAGCGTTCCCCGTCGTCGAGGTAGCGGAACACCTCGCGCGCGATGTCATGGCGGGTAAAAGTCGATTGCCGGCGGGTCAGGTTGTCGAACACGATTTCGGGCTTCTGCTCAATCCGTTGCGCGTTGCGCTCGCGTACCTCCTCTAGCCGGCGCGCCCGCTCGGTGTATTCGCCGCGCGCGCGCATCTCATCGACCGCCTTGCCCAAATGGCTGGTCGGCTCCAGCTCCACGCCCTGGTCCTGGTAGCTGCGGTGGTCGATCCGCATGTCGTGGCCGTGGCGGTGCAGATGCTCATTGGCCAGGTCGGCCCAGTGCTCGCGCCACTCTTTAAGCAAGGTGACTTTGTCCCACTCAGTCGCCTTGTACCCGAAGCCCTGCTCGCTCACCTCGCGCATGGTCAGCATCACGTGGGCTGGCCGGCGACAACGCTGACCAGCCAGAAAGCGCAGCGGCTTGAAAACCCCACGAATCCTTATGCTCTCCAATTTTCAATGAGGTTCCATTCTGACCAGTATCAAGCAACGCCGTCAGTCGCTTATTCAATGGGATCGTCGCGCCGCGATTGCCAATAACCACTGAAAGCTGTGGACCGTCATGGACCAATTGATCCGATGATTGTGGCCGCAGTCTACGCTCGCCAAAATCTTATTCTACTTTGAGCGGACGGTTGTAATGGCAAGGTGCGTATCGGTAGATTCGCCTACTTTACGAATAAGCGAGGGACTGTCTCCAGACTTTTGGATGGCCGTAATGCCAGCTGAGTCGAAACTGTCATAGGCACCGATCTTTTGGCCATCATGAAACACTACGAACTTGCCCCAGTACTTGCCCTCAACTCAAGCGGTGGGTTTACGCTAATTTTAGGCATAATTTGAACAAGTAAGCGACCTTATTTCCGGGAGATATCTTTCCGCCCCGAATTATGCGCCGCGTGAGCGCGCGTGCTCACTCAGGCGGCGTCGTGAAAGATGATGCCCAGGGTATAGCGGACGCCCCCGCGCAGCGTACTTACACCGTGACGCATCCGGGCGCGATAATAGCCGCGTACGCCATGGACAGGGCGGAAGCTGGACGGAAAAATCACGGCCTCGCCAATTTCCAGGGTCACGGTCGAGCATCGGGCCTGCGCCCGCGGGCGGTCCTCCAGCAGCAGAAACTCGCCGCCGCTGTAATCGCTCTCGCGCCGGCTCAGCGCCACCGTGATTTGGAGGGGAAAAACCACCTCGCCATAGATGTCCTGATGCATGCAGTTGTAGCCGCCCGCTTCATAGCGCAGCATCAACGGCGTCGGTTTGCTTTGGCCGCGGCTGGCACAGTAGCGCAGAAACTCCGCCAGGGTGGCGGGCAGGGGCTGGGACGAACTGTCCAACGCGTCACGCCAGCGGTTGGCGATGGGCGCCAGGCGCGGGTAGCAGGCGGCGCGCAGGTCTTCGACCAACGGCGGCATTGGGGCCGCGAAGTATTTGTACTCGCCGACGCCAAAGCGCAACCGGCCCATATCGACTTTTTTGCGGAACCGGTCGCGGTCCGGGTAGAGCTTTACCAAAGACGCGCACTGTTGGGCGGTCAGAATCGGCGGGGTGGTCGCGTAGCCGTCCTGGTCCAACGCCTGTTCGATCCGTTCCCAATCAAGCCGCTGGAGCCGTCGCAGGTCGGAATTCCCTTCATAGCTCATGGTTGGACTGCTGACCGCTAGCCAGCGCGCGCCGGATCCCTTCGACGTTGTCCAGCATTCCCTGCGGCAGATTGAGCGTCCCCGCCACGTTGGAGTAGGGAAACCGGCGCACATTGAGATGCGCATGCAGCGGCAACCCTTCCGCCTGATGGATCTCGTAGTCCAGCGGCACCGGGCCCAGGAACCGCAGCAGGCGATGTATCGCGCGCGCGAAGAGGACCCGGCCCTCGCTGTCCAACTGATTGAGCAGGTCGCGATGCTCGGGCATCACCACGTCGTAGCTGCGCGGAAAGGAACCGATCGGACTGGCATAACTGACCACTCGTGGACTGTGGTCGATAATCAGCCCCATATGACCGACCAGCGCAATCAACTCCTCCCACAGGCGGGGATCGGACTGACCGGCCCGGATTTCAGCGTCAACCGCAGGCAGGCATACGGGAGAGCCGATGATCTGTAGATGAAGATGCGGCTGCGAGGCGCCCGACTCGCGCCCCTGGTTCTTGCGCACCACCACTGATTGCACGGCGGGATTGTCCAGGGCTCGGGTGACCACGTCCGCGCTGGCCTGCAGCAGGCGGCAGAAATGGGCCTCACGCAGCGCGCCGGTAAACATGAGATCGCTGGCGGTCCGCGCGCGGGCCAGAAAATGGCGCGAATCTTCGACCACCACGTAGGATTCGTTGCGCCCGCCAGTCAGCGCCGCGGGAATGCGCGGAAACAGATTATTGAAGATTCGAATTACCCACGGACTGGCCGCATCGCCGTCCCAACCCTCGACTTCTTCCGGCGTGAGCCGAAGCATCTCGGCGGGAGCCTTGGATTCGTTGCCCGGACAGAATGGACAGCTGACCTTGGCCCGCTCCATCTGCTCGTGGTCGGAGTGGCTGGCCGGCGGCGGCGCCAGGTCCCGCGCACCCAGCGTAAAGGCGAAGCTCTTGTCGCGCAGGTCAACCACGTAGGAGATAACCCCGGTGAACGGGTTCCTGATCCAGACCAGGGCGCCGTCATGCAACTTGTATTCGATCGGCATGTGCGTACCGATCATTTTTAAGCATCGGCGCCGGTCTGATTCAACGAGCCAGCGTTATGCGTGCCCACAGCGACGTTGAGAAACCCTCACCCTCCCCTCTCCGTTACACATAAATGGAGAGGGTGTAGGCGGAGAACATTAACTCAAGTTGCTACAAATTCTTGGCGAGACTAAGCCGTGGCTGCGCGGTCCGCGGGAATGGTGGCAGAAAAAAAGGATATTTCTTGATGGTGGGACAGGCTTTCCAGCCTGTCATCCTCTTTTCCGAGACCTGTAGGAAGAAAAAAATCACAGGCTGGAAGCCTGTGCCACGGAAAAAGGCAGGACCAAAACCCTCCCCTCTAAATGATTGAGATGGCTTCGTGGCAGCGGCTTCCAGCCTGTGTGGAGGGGCCGGGACGCCCGCCCTGGTTCAACGAGTGGCCAAGAAAGGGCATCAATCAGCTCAATCCCGGAGAGGGGTGCGATTTAGGTATGAACCTGCGATCGCTCTCATCAGGTCCAACCGCGCATGCGGCCAGCCGCAAGCGCTGCCGAAATCACGCGCGGGCGCTGCCGAAATCAGGTCAACCCTTACTTGTTCCCGCCTTACTTGTTCCCGCCTTACTCTTCCCACCTTACTTCTTCTCGGAGTTTTGCTTTCCGCCTTCAACTTCGATCGTTACTTTGCGGGTGGCCGCTTCCTTGGGAATAGGAATCGTCAATTCGAGCACACCATTTTGGTATGCGGCCCGGATATCTTCGGTCTTGACCCCTTTGGGAAGGGTCAAGGTGCGCTCAAAACTGCCGTATGAGACCTCGCGATGCCGAAAATCGCGGTCCTTGTTCTCCTCTCGAGCCGGTCGCGTAGCGCGCAACGTGAGAGTTTCACCGGTAACGCTCACCTCGACTTCATTGGGGTCGATACCCGGAAGGTCGGCACGAACGATCATTTTATCGTCTTCAGTGTAAGACTCAATCTTGGGCGCAGTCGCGGGTGACCAGGGGGCGGAAACACTTCCGCCAAAGAATCGATCGAAAAGATCGTCAAAATCACGCCGGAAGCGTTCCAATTCGCGGAAAGGCGACCATTGCTGGAAATTTTTTGCCATTCTCACGACCTCCTTTGGAATGCCGTGTTCACCCCGAAGGTAAGCATCCCCTGAGAATTGGCAAGGTCTGTGTAGTAGCCTCGGTGCCGCGCTTGCCGGGCAAACGCGCGCCACGATTCCCGCCTTCCGGGAAAGATCCCGCACGCCAGCGCCGGGCCCGCTACGAGAAAAAGGCGTGGCAGCCGATTTGCGGCCTACGAGCCTATTTGAGGCCTACGAGCCTATTTGAGGCCTACGAGATAGAGCGCCAACGCGACAAACAGCATCACCGCCGCCGTGGTGAACCATCCGCTGCGCCTGGACGCGGATTGATCCTCCAGTTCCGGCACGGGTTCAGCGTATCGTTCCACCGGCTGCATCGCGCGCGCAAAGCGCGCCGATAACGCGCCCGCGTCCAGACCGAGAAAATCAGAGTAGGTGCGCACGAAGGGCAGCAGGTACAACTCGTCGGCAATACCTGAATAGTCGTTGGCCTCGAGCATGGTCAGGTACTGAGCGGGCACATGAATCCGCTCCGCAACCTCGCGCATGGTCAGCTCATGCGCCTCACGGGCCGAGCGTAGTATTACGCCCAGACTTCGGGGCCGCTCTATCTCGTCGCCTGCATCGTCGCCGCGGGTCGGCTCATGCGGCGAATCGTTCGTTAGCATCTGCTTCACCAGTTGTAGCGTAATGCTTCCGGACCAACAGAACAGTTTATTTCAATCAAAATTTTCAGGGACGAAAAGCGGGATCGCCTTGCACCGCCTCGCCCATCCTCCCCACCATCATCCGTTGACGAAACATGCTTCATCGTCATTTCGGCAAGCGCGCAGTAAATAATTGACATAACCGAACGAGAATGTCCAAGGTTTCGGGGTTATTCGTGCATTATTCATTGAGAATTGTGGAAACTGGCCGGTTGCTTATCGCCCGTTTCTTGCCTTCCGAAGCGATCTGGCGCGGCGGCGGCCTGAGTGTCGGGCCCAGCACCCTCAAGTCGCCCTGGTTGATCACTAAAATTACGCACTGGCCGGAACTCCACAGCGCCCGCAAGAGGTCGTCGCTGCTGATGAACGTAGCCGCCGCGTCGCCGCTCCATCCCCAGGGCGCCAGTTCTCCGCGATAACCGACCAAAGCCTCGCGCCAACCGGTATAGAAAGGCAACGCCTGGACGTGATGGCGGTAGGAAGCCATCACGCACCCCGGACGCAACTCACGAGTCATCGCCTGCGCCAGTTCGCGGTAGGAGTCCATCGCGGCGGCGTCTTCACGCGCCTTTACCATCGCTCCCAGAACCACCACCATGCCCAGCGCAATCGCGCCCACGACCGGTATCGCGCGATGCGTCCTGCTCCAAATCAGATTTGCCGCCACCGTACCGGCAGCCATCGCGCCCACGCCGACCAGCAGGTCCAGACGCAGCGCGGGCAAGGCGCGCAGTTCCTTGATATGCGACGTCGCCACCAAAGCTGCAATCGCAATCATCAGGTTGAACGCCGCCAGACTTCGCAGCATCCGCGCGACTCGGCGCGGATCGATCCGCGGCAGCAGGCTAAGCCCATAACCGGACAGGATGGCGACCGCCGGTATCCCTGGAAGGATGTAGGAGCCCAGCTTGGATCGCGGAATGGAGAAGAACACCAAGACCACGGCGAACCAGACCGCGGCAAAGCGCAGAGCACTGGTGGAATCTGCCGGGACTCGGGCGGCAGCATTCCCGGCCGCAGCCGATGACGGGGCAGCGCGCTCGCGATCGACAACGGCGCCGGGCCAGACCATGGCTCGGATCGCCCATGGCGCAAAGCATATCCATGGCCACATCCCCGCAACCACCACGACCAAAAAGAAATAGGGCCCCCACAAATGCTCGGTACTCACCGCATAGCGCTGGAGATGTTCGTGGATCAGGAAAAAACTCAGGAATCCTGGATTGCGCCATGACACCAGGGCGAACCATGGAACCGTGATGGCCGCGTATATCAGGCCACACCCGATCCAGGGGACCCGGGCCAGTTCCCTGCCCCGTTTTTCAATCAGCAGATAAACTGCGGCCACCCCGCCGCTCAGCACCAGTGCGACCGGCCCCTTGGTCAACGTCCCCAGTGCGGCGCATACCGCCGCCAGGTAGAGCCAATTGCGGCCCGCAGACAGGGGCTGGTTGCGCAGCGCGAGGTAAATGCACGCCATCGCCGCCGTGACGAACATCGCGAGCACCGGATCCAGAGTCAGGAACCGGCCGAAGCCAAAGAACAGCGGGCTGAGCGCCAGACATAGCGCCGCGCCGGCGCCGGCCGCGGGCCCGAACATCACCTCGGCCAAAACCTGGGTAAGCGCGATCTGTATGATGCTGGCGATGGCGATCGGGAGGCGGACCGCGGTTTCGTTGCGCCCAAGCACGCGCATCGCGGCGGCGGCGGTCCAGTAAACCAGCGGCGGCTTTTCGAAGTAGCGCACCCAGTCGTCGCGCGGTGTTACATAGTCTCCGCTGACCACCATTTCGCGCGCGATTTCGGCGTACCGGCCCTCATCGGGCTCCCATAGAGCCGGTGTTCCAAGGCGTGGGATGTAGATGAGACAGGCGATCGCGACGCACACCGCCACCCGGGCCGATCGGCTATTGCACCAGGTCACGACGCCCAAGTTTCTAGGCGGAAGGGAAAACAGTCAATCCAACCGTGGATCAGGGCTACTCGCCCATATCTCGGGCCGCCTGCGGCTCTTTCAGGCGATGGGCTGGACTTACATGATGCCGGCGTCGTCGAGCACGCCCAGCGCCAGCGCTGACCAGTCCATTTCTTCGCGTCCGTGCGCCAGACCGGCGATCATCCGATCGCGTAGCAGCGCGGCAACCGGCATCGGCACCCGCGCCTCGCCCGCCGTCTTCAGCACCAGTTCGACGTCTTTGAGACCCAGCGGCAACTTGAAGCCGGCGGGGGTATGCCGTTTCGCCGCGACCATCTCGCCATAGCGCTGATAGATCGGACAGGCGAACAGCGTCTGCGCCAGCATCCCGGCAACCTGTTGCCGGTCGACACCATTTCGCTCGGCCATCGTGAAAGCCTCGGCCATCGCTTCGAGCGCCGCCGCAATCAGAAAATTTCCCGCCAGTTTCGCGACGTTGGCCGCCCCCGGATCCTCACCATAGTCGAAAAGCGTCCGCCCGACGATTTCTTGCAGCGGACGCACTCTTTCCTTTGCCGCCGCCGGTCCCGAGGTGCAGATGACAAGCTGTCGCGCCGCCGCCGCATCGGGCCGGCCGAAGACCGGCGACGCCACGTAGATGCTGCCGTGCTCCGTGTGATAATGCGCCAGGCGGCGCGCGGTGGCCGGCGCAATCGTGCTCATCGAAACGTGAATCCCGCCCGGGGCGAGCCGCGCCGCCAGCCCGCCCTCGCCCATCACCATGCTTTCGACGGCAGCGTCGTCCGCAAGCATCGTCATGACCACGCCGCCGGGCGCCGCGGCTTCGCCGGGCGATACGGTCGCCACCGCGCCTTTGGCCACCAGCGATTGCGCTTTGGATGGCGTGCGGTTGAACACGCGGAGCTTGACTCCAGCGCCATGGAGGTTGGACGCGATCGGCAAGCCCATCGCACCCAAACCGATAAATCCGGCTTCCAGGTTCATACCTTAATCCTCAAAATCTGTGATTTTGGTTGCGCGCACCCTCTACTATCAGGATGGGTACGGAAGCCGCCGCGAGTAAACGGTAAATCTATTGGGCGGCCAGCCGCTTGTGCTGCGGCACCCCCCACCTTTAATTAGCTCCGACGCTCTGCCACAATGCCGGGGGTTGATGGTTCGGGAACGTTCCGTGGCAGCATCCAGTCCAGGCACATTGAATCCGCCATCCAGATTGACGATGGCTACCCCAGCACCCAAGGCTCCGGTCAAATCTGTCTCGATCGTGGTTCCGGTCTACAACGAAACCGCCAATCTGCACGCGCTATGGGAGCGTCTGTGCCCGATCACTGCGGGCCTGCCGGACTGCGAAGTGCTGTTCGTCGATGACGGATCGAGTGACAATTCGCTGACGATCCTCAAGGAAATCGCCGCCGCCAACCGCCACGTGCGGGTGGTGGAACTGGCCCGCAACTTCGGCCAGCACGCCGCGATTCTGGCTGGCTTCCGCGAATGTCGCGGCGACGTAATCGTGACTCTCGACGCCGACCTCCAGAATCCGCCCGAGGAAATCCCGCGCCTGCTGGAGGCGATTGAAGCCGGCAACGACGTGGTCGGCGGATGGCGCGCGGAGCGCCAGGACCAGGCGTTTCGGAAAATCGCCTCGCGCCTGCACAACCGCATCACCTCGATGATCGTCGGCGTGCCGATGCATGATTACGGATGCATGCTGCGGGCCTACCGGCGCCATATTATCGATACCGTGATCGCCTGCGATGAGAAGGCCGCCTTCATCCCGGCGCTGGCCAACAGCTTTGCCAAGAGGGTCGCCGAAATCGAGGTCGGGCACGACGAGCGGGCCGGCGGCGAATCGAAATACAACCTGTTGCGCCTGGCCCAGCTCAGCCTCAACCTGATCACCGGCTTTTCGCTGCTGCCGATTCAGATCCTGAGCATCACCGGAATCGGGATCGCACTGCTCGATATCGGGTTCGCCGGCGTCTTGCTGGGCCATCGGTTGATTTTCGGTCCGCAGCAGGAAGGCGCGATGTGGACGCTGTTCGCGGTGCTGTTTTTTTTCGTCGGCCTGCTGTTCCTGGCCTTGGGCCTGATTGGCGAGTACGTGGGACGTATCTACCTTGAAGTCCGCCGCCGTCCGACTTACCTGGTACGGGCGGTCCATGAGGGCCGCGCCGCGGACTGATCCAGGCGGATTACCTGCTTGTCCGAACCTGCTTCAGCCGCTGTCAACGAAACCCCGTGCGTGGTGTTCGGCTACCACGACCTGGGCTACGCCTGCATCGAAGCTCTGCTCGCGCAGGGCGCGCCGATACTCGGCTTGTTCACGCATCAGGATGACCCCGGCGAAGAGATCTGGTGGCGCTCCTGCGCGCAGCTCGCGGTGCGGCACGGCATCCCGGTTTACACCGACGAGGAACTGGGCGCACAGTGGGTCGAGAAGATCACATCGTGGCGCCCGGCAATCATCTATTCATTCAACTATCGCCGCCTGCTGTCGCGGCAGATACTGGAGTGCGCGTCGATTGGCGCCTTCAATCTGCATCCGTCCAGGCTGCCGGCCTACCGCGGCCGCGCCCCGATTAACTGGGTGCTGGTCAACGGCGAGCGCGAAACCGGCGTGACCCTGCATCATATGGTGGCGCGGGCCGACGCCGGCGACATCGTCGGCCAGGAGACCGTCGCGATCGAAGACCGCGATACCGCGCTGAGCCTGTATCGTAAATTGACCCCGCCGGCGGCCAGACTGATTTCCCGCTTCCATCCCCTGATCGTCAGCGGACGCGCGCCCCGCATCCCGCAGGACCTGACCGCCGGCAGCTATTTCGGCCGCCGCACGCCCGCCGACGGCCTGATCGATTGGCGCTGGCCGGCGCGGCGAATCTTCAATCTGGTCCGCGCGGTGACGCATCCTTACCCAGGTGCGTTTTGTGAAGTCGGCGGCCGCAAGATGTTCATCTGGGAAGCGACGATCGGGGCCGATCAGGGCGATCTGGGCGAGCCCGGCGATATTCTCTCGCGTTCGGGCCCCAAGGGGGTCGAGATTGCGGCCGGAATGGGAAGCGTCATTATCAGGCTGGTACAATTGGAGGGGGATGAAGAGCGGCCGGCGCGGGAAATCTTCGACGACCCCCCTCATTGAAGCAACCGAGAAACTCATTTAGGTAAAACGCATGCGAGTTTTGATCACCGGCGGCGCCGGATTTCTAGGATCTCATTTGACCGACGGCTTTATCGAACGCGGCGACGAAGTTTTCGTCCTCGATACGGGCTCGATTTCCAAGGTGCGGCATCTGCTCGACCACCCGCGCTTTCACTATGTGCACGATTCGGTCTTCAACCTGGAGCTGCTCGACGGCCTGACCGCCAAGGTCGACCTGATCTACCATCTGGCGGCCGTGGTGGGCGTCGAGCATTATGTCGCCGACCCCTACGAGACCCTCAACGTCAACGTCAACGGCACCCAGAACATCCTCAAGGCCGCCTACAAATATAATAAGCGGCTGGTGTTCAGTTCGACTTCCGAGGTTTACGGGCGCAATCCCAAGGTGCCGTGGAAGGAAGATGACGACCGGGTGCTGGGCGCCACGACTGTCGATCGCTGGTGCTATTCCACCTCCAAGGCGGTCGGCGAACATTTCTGCTTCGCCTACCACAAACTGGGCCTCCCGGTAACGGTGGTGCGCTATTTCAATATCTACGGACCGCGCCTGGACAAGCTCGACGTCGGACGGCTGCTCACGATTTTCATGGGCCAGTTGCTGCGCGGCGCCGATCTGACCGTGGTCGGCGACGGCCAGCAGACGCGCTCTTTCACCTATGTCAGCGACGCCATCGCGGCGACCATGCAGGCCGGATTGAAGCCCGAAGCCGACGGCCAGGCGATCAACATCGGTTCCGATGTGGAAACCTCGGTGGTCGAATTCGCCCAACTGATGCTCGAGCTGTTCGGATCCACCCGCTCCAAAATCAGGTTCGTCAAGCAGGAAGAGATTTACGGCAAGAGCTACGAGGACATCCCGCGGCGCGTGCCTGACAATACCAGGATGCGCACCCTGCTCGGATGCACTCCCAAAGTCTCGCTGCGCGAAGGGCTGGCCCGGACCATCGAATGGTTCAGGACCGAGCATGCCGGCTAACCGCGATCGAAGGCAGTTGTGCTGACCGAATGTAGAGAAAACACAACTCAAAGCCTCTTTCTGTACCCTCTCCTTATCATCCCGGGAGAGGGCGCGGGAGAGGTCACGCATCCCGATCCCAGGCACACGCTCCACCTACAGCCACAGTCATTTCGCACAACTTCCGTCCGGAATTCCAGTTTTCGGAGTGCCTAAGCCCGTGCAGGTAGCCCTCAAGATCGACGTCGATACGCATGAAGGGCTCAAGACCGGAGTTCCCCGGCTGGCCGACATGTTGCAGCGCGAAGGGGTGGCCGCCAGCTTCTTCGTCGCGATGGGTCCGGACAACTCCGGCAAGGCGATCCGCCGGATCCTCACCAACCGCGGCTTCCTGACCAAGATGTTCCGCACGCGCGCGGTCTCGATGTACGGCTGGCGGACGATTCTGTCCGGTACCCTGCTCAAAGCGCGGCCGGTCGCGATGGCTTTCCCTAACCTGCTGCGGGACTTGAAAGCGCGCGGTTTCGAAGTCGGCGTTCACGGCTACGATCACGTTCGCTGGCAAGACCGCATCGACGAAATCGGCGAGCCCGGAGTCGCGCACGAACTCGAGGACGCCTTTGAAGTCTACCGCTCGATTTTCGCCGTCGATCCGCGCGCCTATGCGGCTCCCGGATGGCGTGCCAACGGTGTCTCGATGCGCCTGATAGACCGCGCGGGCCTGCTTTACCATAGCGATACGCGCGGCTCCGCACCCTATCGGCCGCAAATCGATGGCGCGGTGCTGCTGACTCCCGAAATCCCCACCACCCTGCCCACTCTGGACGAGGTGCTGGGCCGCGAGAAACTGCCCGGCGCGGCGGCGGTGGCGCGCTTTTATATCGATCGGATGAGCCCCGATTGTCTCAACGTCCATACGGTGCACGCCGAAACCGAGGGCACCGGTCAGTTGGAAAGTTTCACCGCACTGGTGCGCGGCCTGAAACAAGCGGGCGCGGAGTTCCTGCGCCTGGACGCCGTCGCCGCGAGTCTCGACCGCGAATCGATTCCGGTTTGCCCAATGGTGCGCGCCACCCTGCCCGGCCGCTCCGGCTGGATCGCGGCGCAAGGCGCACCCATACACGCCGCCGCCTGAATTTTAATCCCTCGATCTTCCTGGTTCGGCTCGGGCCTTGCGCCAGGAGCTTTTTGACAATTGGTCTTCAAGTTGCACAAATGGCGGTGCAATCAGCCCGAGTAGGAGGTCAGGTGATGGACGCCAAGCTTGAACGGGTGTGGGCGCGCACGCGGGAGCTGCGGCCGATCATCGAGGCCCATCGCGGCGAAG
This sequence comes from uncultured Pseudomonadota bacterium, assembly GCA_963805995.1. GTDB lineage: Bacteria > Desulfobacterota > Binatia > Binatales > Binataceae > JAJPJA01. The sequence goes on from CAWDWL010000014.1 coordinate 94,764, forward strand.
GCGACCGCTTGCGCCGGTTGCCGGACGCGATCGCTCAAGCCTTCCTCGAAGCCAACATATACCGGCTGCTGGTGCCCGAGGAATTCGGCGGCGAGGGCGTCGATCCGATCACCTATTACGACCTTGCCGCGGAGGTCTCTTCCTACGACGGCTCGGCCGGCTGGAACTATGCAATTGGAGCCACCGGCGGGGTCGTGCTGGGCGCGCTTGCGCCCAAACCGCTGCGCGCGGTATTCGCCAGCCCGGAGTGCGGTGTGGGCGGTGGCGGCTCCCCGACCGGACGGGCCATCGCCGTGGACGGCGGCTACCGCGTGACCGGCCGATGGGGCTGGGCCAGCGGCATCCATCACGCGAAATGGGCCCTCGCCTACTGCCCCGTATTCGATGGCGAGCGGTTAAGAACCGCCGCCAACGGCGCGCCCGTCGTGGCGGGGTTTCTGATGCCCAAGGAGAAGTGCGCCATCCTCGACGCCTGGCACGTCGGCGGCATGCGCGGAACCGGCAGCACCGAATTCGAAGTCCACGATGTCTTCGTTCCCGAAGAATTCGTCTTGCGCTTGTTAAGCGGCGAATCGCGCCATCCCTACCCGGTTTTCCGCATGCCCGCCACGTTCTTTGGCTACAACCATTGCTGCGTGTTGGCCGGAATCGCCCGCTCCGCGCTGGCCGCGCTCAAGACGCTCGCGGCGACCAAGACCTCGGCGATGACCGGACTCAGCCTGCGCGATGACGCGCAGGGCCATTACGCCGTGGCCAAAGCCGAGGCCCTGATCGAATCGAGCGATCTCAACGTCAAGGATGCGTTCCGGGCCCTGTGGGCCAAGGTGGTTGCCGACGAGCCCGTTCCGATCGAGATGCGGGCCCGGGTCCGCCGCGCCGGCGCGCACGTTACCGAGTGCGCGGTCGAGGCAGTGCAGCTTTGCTACCGCGCCGCCGGCGGCAGCGCCGTATTCGAAGCGGCGCCGTTCGAACGGGCGCTGCGCGACGTGAATACCGCCGCCAGCCATATCACCCTGCGCCGCACCATGATGGAAGAAGCCGGCCGCGTCGCCTTCGGCCTACCGCCGCACAACCCCTTGTTCTGAAATGGCGCGGAGTAATTCCGATAGCCCACCGGTCTTGAGCAAATAGTCTCAAAGCTTGACGTCGCGCATCGAGGAACGGTCACAAGTGAGATCCAGACCCTCGAGCGTGGGCCCTGCGGCGAGCAAGAATTGTTTGAAGTCAGGACGTTTGCCGGTCAGCTTTTCGTAAGCGGCTTGGGAAAGCACGACTACAGCGTCGCGTCGCCGCAGCACCCGCTGAGGACCTTCAGGGAGGGCCCGGTTGAAGACTTCGCTAAAACGGTTCTTTGCGTCCGTCGGCCGCCCATACCATGGGTTGAAACCTCTCCATTCCAGCCTACCTAAATCCTGTACCTTGACTCGATAGTACCGCTCCGAAAGAATTCCCGGTAACCACCCGTAAATGGGCGGATTTTATGCGATTCTGGCTGGCACCTGCCGTGCCGGCTTTTTTATCGCTACGGGATTTTTCCTGAAAGAATTCAGCCTCGAATCAGCCGACAGTGCCTCCGTTTAAAAAGTACCTTTTCTCTCCAGGTCCGACTCCGGTACCGCCCGAAGTGTTGCTGGAGATGGCGCGGCCGATAATTCACCATCGCACGCCTGAGTTCAGCGCCGTGCTCGACCAAACCCGCCAGCGGCTCCAGCCGCTGATGGGGACCCGGCAGGAAGTGCTGCTGCTGGCCTCTTCGGGCACCGGCGCGATGGAAGCGGCGATCGGCAATCTGCTCGCTCCCGGCGAAGCCGCGATATCCGTCAATGGCGGAAAATTTGGCGAGCGCTGGGGCAAAATCATGTCCGCGTTCGGAATCACGCCGTATGAGGTGACCGTGCCGTGGGGATGCGCGGTGCGACCCGAACAAATTGAAGACGCGTTGCGCCAGCATCCCGATGCCCGCGCCGTGATGATGCAGGCCAGTGAGACCTCGACCACCGCGGTGCATCCGGTGGAGCAGATCGCGTCGATTACGCGCGATCGCGACGTGATGCTGATTGTCGATGGCATCACCTCGGTGGGCGTTTTCGAGCAAAAGATGGATGAGTGGGGAATCGACGCGCTGGTCACCGGCAGTCAAAAGGCGCTGATGCTGCCGCCCGGACTGGGTATAGTGGCGTTATCCAGCCGCGGCTGGGAACGGGCGGCAAAGACCCGCTCGCCGCGTTATTATTTCGACCTGAACCGCGAGCTCAAGGCCCAGCGCGACGATCACACCACCGCCTACACCCCAACAATCTCGCTGATTTTTGGACTCAACAAGAGCCTTGAGATGATTCATGCCGAAACGCTGCCGACGGTTTATGCGCGCCATCGCCTGATGGCCCAGGCGACCCGTGCCGCGGCGGCAGCCCTTGGACTGAAGCTGCTGGCGCCTGAAAATCCCGCTCCCGGCGTGACCGGGATAATGGTCCCGGATCGCATCGACGGCGCCAGGCTGGTGCGCTACATGCGCGATATCCTGGGGGTCACGACCCAGGGCGGGCAGGATCAAATGAAGGGGCGGCTGATCCGAATCGGCCATATGGGCTATATCGCGCCGCTAGACATCCTGATCGCGGCCGGCGCGTTGGAAATGGCGCTCCGGCATGAAGGCCACGACTTCCATTCCGGCGCCGGGGTGGCCGCGGCGCAGAACGAAATCGCCGCCGGCGCTTAAGACCATCATGGAAACCTACCGCGTTCTGCTCAGTGATTCCCTATCACCCAAGGGGGTGGAAGTGCTGCGCGGCAACCCCGCCCTGACGGTGGACATCAAGCCTGGTCTGACGCCCGCGCAATTGGCGGAAATAATCGCGCCCTATCACGCGCTGCTGGTCCGCAGCGCAACCAAGGTCACGCGCGAAGTGATCGAACGGGCCGACGCGCTAAAGGTCATCGGCCGCGCCGGCGTGGGCGTGGACAACGTCGATCTGGAAGCGGCGACCCGGCGCGGTATCGTGGTGATGAACAGCCCGTCGGGCAACAGCGTTACCACGGCCGAGCACGCGATCTCGATGATGATGGCGCTGGCGCGGCATATCCCGGCCGCCGACGCCTCCACCAAGTGTGGCAAATGGGAGCGCGAGAAATTCCTCGGCACCGAAGTGCGCGGCAAGACTCTGGGCGTGGTGGGACTGGGCAACATCGGGCGCATCGTCGCCGACCTCGCCGTGGGCCTGAAGATGAAAGTGATCGGCTACGATCCGATGCTGACCGAGGCCGCCGCCGGCAAGCTCGGAATCCAGCTGGCCAGCCTCACTGACCTTTATGAACGTGCCGACTTCGTCACGGTCCACACTCCGCTTACCGAGGAGACGCGCGGTTTGGTCGGCGAGGCCGCGATTGGGCGCATGAAAGATGGCGTGCGGATCATCAATTGCGCGCGCGGCGGAATTGTCGATGAGGCCGCGCTGGTCAAGGCAATCCGTTCGGGCAAGGTCGCCGGCGCCGCGCTTGACGTCTTTGTCCAAGAACCGCCTCCGCCCGACCATCCGCTGCTCAAGCTCCCCCAGGTGATCACCACACCGCATCTGGGTGCTGCCACGGGCGAGGCGCAGGTGCAGGTCGCAATCGATATCGCGCAGCAGATAATCGATTTCCTGCTCCACGGCGCTATCCGCCAGGCGGTCAACATCCCGACGCTGACCACCAAGGAACTCGAAGTCCTCGGACCTCATCTGATGCTCGGGGAACGGTTGGGCCGTCTGGCCGCCCAGCTTATCAAGGAAGCTCCGAGCCAGGTTACGGTGGAACTCGGCGGTGAGGCCGCGAACCTCAACTCGGAACCGATTACGGCAGCGGTGCTCAAGGGTCTGTTGAGCAATTTCCTGGCTGAAACGTTGAATTACGTTAACGCGCCGTTCATCGCCCGCGAGCGCGGCATCCGCGTGGTCGAAACCCGCTCCCGCGAAGCCACCGACTACATCAATACGCTGACCCTGTCGGTCCGCACCGCGTCGGGCTCGCTTGAAGTCGCCGGCGCGTTAATCGGCAACCGGGCGTTGCGCATAATCAGGATCGACAACTTCAGGGTCGAGGCGGTGCCGGAAGGCTACTTCATCATGTGCCGTAATCGCGACGTGCCCGGCGTGGTCGGTCAGGTGGGCACCTTGCTGGGACGCGCCAACGTCAATATCGCCGGCCTGGCCCTGGGCCGCGATCGCAGCGGCGGGGTGGCGATCAACCTGGTGCAAGTCGACGGCCCGGTGCCCGCTTCGGTGCTCGACGATCTCAGAAGCCTTCCCGCGATCACCTCGGCATCGCTCCTCAAGCTCTGATAACGCCATCGCCAGCGTGCGCGGTAAAGTCCGTGGAAAAGCACGTCCACGCGGTTGATTTAGCTGTTGCGCGCCCGCAAACTGTCACGGGCGCGCGACGCGCATCGAGGTCCGCAATCGCATGAAGACAGTGGCCGTAGTCGGCACACAATGGGGTGACGAGGGTAAAGGCAAGATCGTGGACTTGCTGGCCGCCGACGCCGATATCGTGGTGCGCTTTCAGGGTGGCAACAACGCCGCCCATACCCTGGTCGTGGACGGACAGAAGTTCATCCTGCGGCTGGTTCCGGCCGGAGCGCTGCATCCCGGCAAGACCTGCGTGATTGGCAACGGCACCGTGGTCGATCCCTTCGCCTTGATCGAGGAAATCGACAATCTGCAGGCCCATGCCCATCTGAGCGGCGAGGGTACCTTCAAGCTCAGCTACGATGCGCACATGGTGATGCCGTATCATCGGGCGATTGACCGCGGCCGCGAGGCGCACCTGGGCAAGAATGCGATCGGTACCACCGGGTTCGGTATCGGACCGGCCTACGAAGACAAGGTCGCGCGCACCGGGCTGCGCTTCGCGGACCTGGTCGAGTTTCGATCCTTCGCCGCCAAACTGGAACGCAATGTCGCCGATAAGAACGCCTACCTCAAGGCCGTGCTCAAGGCCAAGCCCATCAAGGCCGGCGAGTTGCTGGAAGAGATGAAGGCCGTGCGCAAGCGGCTGATGCCTTATCTGGCGGATACCGCGAGCTACGTATATTCGGCACTCGAAACGGGCAAGCGCATCCTGTTCGAAGGCGCGCACGGCACGATGCTGGACATCGATCACGGAACCTATCCTTACGTGACCTCATCCAATTGCGTGGCCAGCGCCGCGTTCGCCGGATCCGGGCTGCCGCCGGGAAAGCTGGAGGCGGTGCTTGGCATCAGCAAGGCGTACACCACGCGGGTGGGCGGCGGTCCGTTCCCCACCGAGATCAAAAGCAGTCTGGGCAAGCGTCTGCGCGAAGAGGGCGAGGAGTTCGGCAGCGCCACCGGCCGTCCGCGACGCATCGGATGGTTCGACGCGGTGCTCGCACGCCATGCGATTCATCTCAACGGTTTATGGGGCTTGGCGCTGACCAAGCTCGATGTTCTGACCGGAATCGATCCGATCAAGATCTGCGTCGCATATGAGCACGGAGGCAAACGCTACGAGGAGATGCCGCCGGTGCGCGCCCTGCTCGACAAGGTCCGTCCGATTTGCGAAGAGCTGCCGGGATGGCACCAAAGCCTCCAGGGAGTCCGCTCGATGAGCGACCTGCCGGCCGCGCCGCGGCGCTATCTGGAGCGCATCAGCAAAGTGACCGGTGTGCCGTTGGCAATGGTCGGCACCGGCGCCGCCCGCGACGCCACCATCATGATCAAGAATCCGTTTCTATCCTGATACCGCGCCGCCCGTGCGCCTATCATTCTACAGCCATTCCAGCGGACGCGGCCGAAAGTTCAGATCGCGTTTGGCCTTCGCGTTCGACGCGCCTCGCAGCCGTGTCGCGTAATAAACGGAATCTTCACCGGATGTGGTAAGAGCCTGCTGCTCGGTGACCTGCGTCGGCGCTGGCGCTCCGCATGCACGCGCGAATGCGGGCAGCCATACGCGCTGTTGGCTGGGATCGTTGTCCACCACGTTGTACGCGCCGGGAGCGCAATGGAGCGCCGCCACCGTTGCCGCGGCGGCGTCTACTATATGCACGAAGCTCGATACGCCCTGGCCGTTGCCGATTATCGGGACCTGCTGTTGGCGCATTTGCTCACCCATATCACCTTCGCTGGTGTACCAGGTGCCCGGCCCGTAAAAGAATCCGTAGCGGAGAGCAACGCATTCAATCCCTGGGGCGGGCAATGCGACTGACTCCAGCTCAAGATACGTGCGCGCGCTGGCGGCCACTCCCGGCGACGCATCAATAGCAAACGGCGCCGACTCATCGGCGAGGCCCGCGCCGGGCGCATACCAGAATCCCGACGATTGCAGGATGTAGCGGCGCACGCCGGCCTCGTGCATCGCAGCCAGGAGGTTGACGTTCCCCTCGGTTCGAACCCGGCGGTCACGCTCGGCCGCCGCTTTCATTTCCGCTGGCGTGTAATGTCTGGGTAGCGACGTCAACTCATTGATGACGGCCTGCGGCCTTACGCGTTCGATCGCGGCCTTAACCGAAGGGGCATCGAGCGCATCAGCATTGACCGCCTCCGCACCCGCTTCGACCAGCGCACCTTCTGAGTCAGGCGAACGTACCAGCCCAAACACGGTGTGACCATCTTCTCTCAAACAACGAATCAGCGGCCGGCCGATAGCGCCAGTCGCTCCCGCCAGCAAAATTCTCATCGCGTACCTCCTGCGCCTTTAGCATACCCATCACACCATCAGGGTCGGATTCGGCACCGGCGCCGCGCGCGACACCGCAATCATAATCGACCCCCGTTCCTGACCGAGCAACTTAAAGATGCCAGCGGGCCGTATATGCCTTGCAGATAGTCTCCAGCATCGTCTGGTACTGCTTCTCCACGTCGATACCGAGATTGCGCGGGTCGCCGGGCCCAGGAATGTAAGGTTCGTTGACGTTGTCGATGGAGGCGGGAACCAGTATGATATAGTCGTATCCGACAACGTGGGTATGTCCCGGCGGACGAGTTCGAAGCTGGCGAAACCTGCTTAACCGTATTCGCGGAGTCGCCCGGCCGATTGAAGCTTATGGCCCAGTCGAAATCTTTCCACAGCTTCTGGTCCCCGGAAGAAAGCCGCGGCAGGATTTTCTTCTGAAAGTCGGCCGGCTTGTTTTTGTAAAGGGGCTTTACCTTGTCGGGTACATTAAGCACCCTATCCGCAACCCCAACGATCACGGTCGCGATTAGAACCGCCTCCGATCTCACCTGATGGAGAACTTGCAAGGCTTCATTCAAATCATCGAACCGAGCATAAAGATTGCGGTGCGCGGTAACGACGGACTTGTTCTCGACGCAGAATCGGATTTTGTCTGAGATCGGGTCCACCATCTGCCGCAGGCTCGCCCACCAGTAAATCGATCTTCCGATTCCGCGCCCCTGGAGTCTTCACATTCTTCCAGTCGGCAATCTTTCCACTGGAGAAATCGGCCCCGAACGGAGCACACGCACGTTTCAGATCAGTCAAAATCCCTTCGCTGACTATGTCTGAATGGTCTTCCAGGCGCTGATTGTGAAAACCTCTTCGTTTAATTTGCTCTATCACTTGGTCAAACGGCGTGGTCATCGGGCAGCCTCTGGGAAGGCCAACCCGGGCAATTCTGGATGGGAGTCACGACGCCTGGAAGTGCGCCGCTTTCGCCGGAGCAGAACAAGATCCTCTGGGATGGGAATCGCCTTGAGCGCATTACTCTGAAGGCGGAGAAAGCCATTGGCCGCCCTCTGGCAGTGCTCTGATAGCCATGCGGCCGCCTCTGCCGAGTTGAGGTACGCGCACAGCCGGTCGATAATCGCCGAATCATACGGGACCAGGTAGTAAACCGAATGGCGGGGAACCAGGCCGCCGGTACGGTCAATCCAGAAACATGGCCTTTGCGCGATGTCCTTGCACAGGATTTTCGGGCGCAGGATTTCCGCCAATGGCGGGGTCTCATGAAAAGAGTACCAGGGCTTTCGCGCAATGCAGGTTCGCTGCAGCAATTTCTCCCGGATCCAGGGCCGCCGCAGATAGGCTCCCAACGCTCCCAACTCACGTTCATCAATCAGCGATCCATCCTCGGCATAGGGTATGAGCATCGAATACTTCGTCTCGCCAACTTCACCGGGAAGGTCCAACTCCCTGCCGGCGATAGTAGGACGGGCAAAAGCCGCAAGTTGAGGTTCAAGCCCTTTGGTCTCCTTGACGAATACCGCGTCGGCACCCGTTGCCACACCGCAGCTGATTCGGATGCAAACGTCTTTCAAGGCAAACCGCCGCGCGCCGCGCTCTTCCGCACCACGAATCAGGGGCATCCATGAGGTTCCGTCACGACTGAGAACACATCGACGCTCCGTGCCATCGCGCAGTCTGATCAGCGCAGCTTTGCCTGCTGGGTAATTGGCCAGGACTGTAATAGTCGGATACGTCACCAGCCCATTGAACATCTGCTCGGGCTCCAGCGTGATTTCTTCAACCTGAAAACTGCCGAGCAGGCGCCTTAAGGGAGCCGCGGTCTCAACGTAAAGAAACTTTTCGGGCGTGATGAAGACCATCCGCCCGCCGGGATTTAAACTCTTCAACGCCCGTTCGAAGAAGAGCAGGTAAAGATCGAATCGACCGCGCGCCGTTTCATAGCGCGACCGGAAGTCCCGCTTTTCACTCTCAGACAAACCTAGAATCGATACGTATGGCGGGTTTCCGATGATGAAGTCGAATTTCTCATCACCTTGAATCAGAAAGTCTGCGCAGCGGACTTCGACTTGACGGTATGAGCATGACGATTTCTCAGCTTGATTGGCGCGGCCGGGTTCACTTTCCACACCCACGATGCGAGGTAAGCCGGTTCTGCGTAACTTGCACCAGCGAACGACCCCCTCGATGAAAGCACCCGTACCGCAGCCGGGATCCAGCAAGCTGTCGCAAGTTCGTGGGTGGCGGCCTGCGAAAAGCCGGCTCACCATGACGTCAACGACTGCGGGCGGCGTTGGAACGAACCCTCTCAACCTACCTGACCCTCATCCAGAATGGTTCCTGCTTTGGCCGCTAAAGTCCAGTTGCCTTCGGTCAGGTTTTGGGGCGCTTTGCCGAATTAGTGTGGGCGGGCTCGAACAGACGCTCTTTTGGACCACACTCAACCCTCTTTGGCGCACGCGGCGGCGAGGCTTGAGATTGCGACGCCGCGGCGGCCTTGGCGGATGTCGTTGCGATCGAAGCCATTGGTGCAATAGCCGATCGAAATGCCGGTGGCCGGGTCGCCCCAACCGATCTGGCCGCCCGCTCCGCCGTGGCCAAAAGCGGCCGGCGAGTTGGTCTTGCCGAAGCCGCGCAGATTCGCCAGGCCGTCGCCACCCGCAATCACTACCCCGAGTCCGCGATTGGGCGGCTGACCGAAGACCGGATCGACGTAGCCCTCGGTGCGCACCCGCATCGCCTCGCGCAGCGTCTCCTCTTTCCAGATCTGCGTCCCATCATGCGCGCGCCCGCCGTTGAGCAAGGCCTGGTAGAACAGCGCCAGGTCGGCGGCGGTCGTCACCGCGCCACCGCCCGGCACTCCGGCCTCGCGCACCGCGGGCTGGTTGAAAGCGAGAATCGCGATCTCGGTGACTTCCGTTTCGGGCGGCACCGGAAATCCCATCTTGACGTAATCCTCGGGCTTCAGCGCCTCACCCACATAGACCAGGTCAGCCACCCGCGCGCTCTGGTCGCGGGGGATGCCGACGCGCAAATCGGGCAGGCCCAAAGGCCGGGCGATACGGCGGCGGACAAATTCGCGATAATCCATTCCGGCCAGCCGTTCGATGATCTCGGCGATCACCCAGAAGCTCGAGGTCGGATGGTAGGTGTACTTGCTGCCGGGCTCCCATTGCAGGCGCCAGTTGGCGAAACACTTAAGCCGCTTGGAGCGATCGTGCCAATCGCTCGGCGCGTAGGGAGCGTCGGGGAATCCCGCGGTATGGATCAGCAGTTGTTCGACCGTCACCACCTCCTTGCCGTTGGTGCCGAACTCGGGAAGGTACTCGACGACGCGCTTGGCGGGGTCGAGCTTGCCTTCTTCCATCAACAGCCACGCGGCCGAGGCCACGATCGCCTTGGTGCAGGAAAAAGCCACGTACAGGGTCTGGTCGGTCGCCGGTTTCTCGACGCCACCCTGCACCGCCCGGCCAAAGGTGCGCATCGCACCGATTTTCCCCTTGCGCGCGATCGCGATTTGACACGACGGCAACAGCCCGCCGTTGATTTCCCGTTGCGCGCGCTCAAATAACGCCTGGACCTTGACCGGATCAAGCCCTACTTCGCCTGGTTCCTGTGCGAAAAAATGTGCTGCTGGCATAACCACTCCACCTTGTTGCTGCCGCCCAAGTGCTGGGTGCGGTGCCTCCGGCCCCCTTCAGCGCGGCGTCTTTCTGTTGGAAACCTTTAATCCATGTAATGTCGCTTGTCACCCCAGCGCCGCAGCCCGCCCGGCGCGCGCCAATCCGCTCTGCCGTCCCAAGCCCTGGCACAGTGCGGAAAAAGTGGTCACGGCGTAATTCGTCGTTCCGCACCCTGCATGAAAGATGGCTTCCTTCCCCAATCTTCTCCCCCTGACCGAGAGGGGATAAGAGAGAGGGCGCAGGTTGTGGAAACTTTTTCCGCAGCCTGCTGCCTGGCTATGCCACCGCGTGGTCCACGGCGGATTGCGGCATGGAACAGAGTTCTTTCCTTCACTGTTCCGGACTGTTAGTAAACAGCAGCACGTACGCGGACTGCCCGCACTTGGGGGCACAACTGGCGGCGGTCCCGCTTCAGGTGACAATGAGCCGGATCTGGAAACCCATCATATCATTCAGTGTAACTGCCTGTGCACTAATCACAGCCGCGCCGGTGGCCGCGGTGGTCGCCAAGCACGGAATGGTCGCGGCGGAGCATCCGCTGGCGGCCGATGCCGGGGTCAAGATTCTCAAGGCCGGAGGCAACGCGGTGGATGCGGCGGTGGCGACCGCGCTGGCGGTGGGAGTGGCCAATCCATCCTCCTGCGGAATTGGCGGCGGCGGATTCATGCTGATCTACATCGCGAAAACGCGCAAGGTCTATGCCTTGGACTTCCGCGAAAAGGCCCCCTTGGCGGTGAAGCCGTCGCTCTATATGCGCGACGGCAAACCCGATGAACAATTATTGCGCAGCGGTCCCCTGGCCATCGGAGTGCCCGGCGAGGTCGCGGGCCTGCGGGCGGCGCTCAAACGCTTCGGCACGATGAGCTTTTCCCGGGTCGCTCAACCCGCGATCGGACTGGCGCGCAATGGCTTCCCCTGCGGCGATCACCTGGCGATGGAGATCTCCCGGACCGCGCCCGCGCTCGCCCATGACGACGGTCTCAAGGCGGTGTTCCTGCATCCCGACGGCAGCCCGCGCAAGGCGGGCGAGACCATCACGCAGACCGATCTGGCCGCAACCTTGCAATCACTCGACGATCATCCGGATGCAAACTTCTATCACGGGGAAATCGCCGCCAAGCTCGCCGGCTTCGTGGAGAGCAAGGGCGGCGTGCTCAGCGCCGGCGATCTCGCTGCGTATCGCGCGATATGGCGCGAACCGTTGCACGGCGATTACCGGGATTACCGGATCTACTCGATGCCGCCGCCGTCGGCCGGAGGCGGCATGCTGCTCGAGGCGCTCGAGCTCCTGGAGCCGGGCAAAGCGCCGGCCCTGGGACTCAATTCGCCGCCATACCTGGCACGCTTGATTGAGACGATGCGCCAAATCTTCGTTGATCGCGCCGTCTATTACGGCGACCCCGACTTCGTCCATGTGCCGGTGGGATTTCTGCTCTCCCCCGAGCGCATCGACCAGATCCGCAGCAAGGCTTTTGGAACGACGCCTCACGTTGAGGCCCCGCGCGACCATGGCACCTCGCATCTGTGCGTGGTCGATCACGCGGGCAACATCGTTTCGCTCACGACCACCATCAATACCGCGTTCGGGGCCAAAATGATGGTCCCTGGTCTGGGCATTATCCTGAACAATGAGATGGATGACTTCGCGCTCGCACCGGAGGTCGCCAACGTTTACGGATTGAAGGGCGCCGGGTCCGAACGCGATTGCTCCGGGCAAACGGCCGCTTTCCAGCATGACCCCAACTATCGTGCTCAAAGAGGGCGCGCCGATGCTGACCCTGGGCGGTTCCGGCGGTCCGACCATCACCACGGCGACGTTGCAGGTGCTGCTCAACGTGGTCGATTTCCATCTCGATCCCGAGCGGGCGATCCGCTCACCGCGGATTCACGATCAAGACTTCCCCAAGACGGTTTTCGCCGAAGCTGCGCTGCCGGCGGTAGATCGCAACGCACTGGCCGCGATGGGCTTTCAAATCAAGACCGTGCCCATGCTAGGCGACGAGGAGGCGATCGAGATAACCGGCGACGGATACGATGGGGCCGCGGATCCGCGCAAAGGCGGCGCCGCCATCGGCTATTAGTGGGTGCGGTCGTTCGCCAGCGATGGATGAAGTCAACCGGGGGCTGCCGCGGGTGACGGCCTTCTACACTCACCACTTGATATGACGGTGCATGGCGCTAATCCCGCGGATTGCTCCGCTCCGCTCATGAGCGCAAACAGCTTATCGGGTCCGACGCGCCGGCGGCGCGAGTTGGTGGAGTGCGCGGCGCTGGCGGTGGTCGCGGTGACGGTGTTCTTCTTTCATCTGGGCAGCTACGGACTGTGGGAACCCGATGAAGCGCGCTATGCGGAAATTGCCCGCGAGATGCTCAGCACCGGTAGCTTCATCCTGCCCCATCTCGATTACGTCCTCTACATCGAGAAGCCGCCCCTGCTCTACTGGATGACTTCGCTGGCCTTCCATTTTCTGGGGACCAACGAATTCGCGGCGCGCCTGGTTCCGGCCCTCAGCGCGCTCGGCGGCGTAGCCGCAACCTATTGGTTCGGACGGCGGATGTTCGATCATCGCCGCGGCCTCGTCGCCGCGGCGATTCTCACGGCCTGTCCGCTCTATGCCACGATGGCTCAGGTGCTGACCACGGATATGCTGCTGACGGCGCTGCTGTCCGTGGCCTTTTTTGCCTTGTTCATTCAATGGCAGGAAGGCGGACGCTGGTGGCTCGTCGCCTACCTCGCGGCGGCATTGGCAGTGCTGACCAAGGGCCCGGTAGGAATCGTGTTACCTGGCCTGGCAAGCGTGCTGTTCCTGTGGCGCCAGGGAGATTTTCGCAGCGGGCTGCGCAAGTTGCGTCCAGTTCCGGGTTTGCTGCTGGTCGTAGCGGTGGCGCTGCCGTGGTTCGCGATCATGACCTTGAGAGTCCCGGGGTTTTTTCATTTCTATATAATCGGCGAGCATTTCCGGCGCGTCTTCGTTTCCACCTACAGCCACGGCGAGCCATTTTACTTCTATTTGCCGGTGATCGTGCTGGGACTGGCGCCATGGTCGATTTGCCTTCCGTTGCTGATGAGCGAGGGAACGCGCGGACCGGCGCGATCGTTTTGCGCAATTACGGCCGCAACGGTGCTGGTGCTGTTCTCCGCCGCCAGCGCCAAGTTGATTCCTTATGTACTTCCCGCCGTGCCGCCCCTGATGCTGCTGCTGGCGGATTCCATCCTGTGCGCAATCGACAATCGCGCGGCGAAGCGGGCGGTCTGGCGCATCCGCAGCGCCGCGATCGCCGTCTCCATCGGTCCCCTGCTGTGCGCCGGTGGTGTCGGATGTATCATCGTGGCCGCCGCCGCTTCACATTTTCACAACCGCGACGTAACGATGCTGCGCGGCGTCATCATCGCGATCGGCGCGATAATCCTGGTGGGCGGCGGAGCGGTATCCGCGGCCTTTGTGCGCGGCCGCGCCCCAGCCGGGCTCGCCTTGGCGGTGGTTACGGTGGCGGCGGCGATACTCGCCGGCACTTACGGCCGTATCAAGGTCGAGTCGCTGCATTCCTTTGCCCGATTGGGCCGTGAATTGGCGCTCAAAGCCCCGGCGGCAACCTTGATCGACTACCATCGATATCCTCAAGCGATTCCGTTTTACACTCGTCGGCGGGTGCTGGTGGCAGGCCCCTTTCTCAGCGAATTGGGCTTTGGCGCGCGCCACAGTCCGGACTTCAACCGCTACTTCCTATACACTGATGAAGCGCTGCTCAACTATTGGTCCAGGGACCCTTCCGCAGTGCTGATCATCGATGAGGCAGACCTGCCGCCATCTGGCGGGAAAACTGGGACCGGTGCAAGTAATCGCCAGCCAAGGGCATAAGCTGGCGGTGACCAAATTAACTTCAGGGCCGCGCGCGCCAGGCTGATCCATGCCGGTTGCACAACCTGAAAATACCTCAATAACGCCGATTCCCGCCCCAGGCTTGCCGGTCCGCAAGCGCCGCGCGATCGGCAGCTATATGCTCAGAGCCGCGCTTGGAATCGGGATTCTGAGCCTGGTGCTGAGCCGGCTAAATTTCCACCAGTTTTTGGATTTGCTGGTTCGGGAGCGGCTGGCCTATTTTCTGTTCGCGACCGTCATCTATGTGGGCGGCCAGATGATCGCGGCCTGCCGCTGGAGGCTGCTGGCCCGGATGCTCGGAATCGGGGGCGGTTACCTTGAGTACCTGCTGTACTTCTTTATCGGCGCGTTCACCAATCTGTTCGTTCCCGGTCTGATCGGTGGGGATGCCGCCCGCGCCCTTTATCTGGGCCGGCGCCATCACGAAATCGGCAAAGCAGTCGCGTCGGTGATAGCCGACCGCGGCTTCGGTTTGATGGTACTGATCTGGCTTTCGGCGGTCACCGTCGCCCTGCTGGGACGCGGGATTTTTCCCCGCGCGGTCACCACGCCAATATTTCTCATTGGTGCGATTACGGCGCTTGGATACCTCCTGATGCCGGCCTTTTCCAGACTGAAAAGATCTCTGCCGGGCCGGTTCGCAGCTACCGTGGACATGCTTGCGCCGTATTTGAATGGACGTCTTGCCCTTATTCCCGCGCTCGCACTTTCGCTAGCTATTCACCTGATGCAGGTGGCTGCGCAATACATTCTCGCCCTCGGCCTGGGCCTGAAAATCCCTTTGTGGTTGTTTCTTTTATGCGTTCCTACGACCAACACCCTGGCCTCGGTACCGCTGACTTTCAATGGCCTGGGCTTGCGCGAGGGAATTTACGTGGTGCTGTTCGGGATGGCCGGTGTGGGCAAGGCCGACGCCGCCGCGCTGGGCTTGCTGTGGTTCGCTATCACGACTTTGGCGGGGCTGTGCGCGTCGGCGGCATTTATCGCGGCGCCCACCCCGGTTGAGCGCCAGGATCCCGTCGCCGACGAAACCTGATCGCGTTCAAGCGGACAATCACACCGGTCCTTAAGCTTATTCATCCAGAAAAGGACATTGGCTGTGACCGGCCGGCAACTTGCCTTGTCAAAAGGGTGTTTGTATATTCATGACTAACCAAGCGGACAGGCTGGTGTGAGGGGTCGCTGATGGACGTGATGAAAACCTTGTTTCTTAACCCACCTTCTTACGAAGACTTCGACGGCGGGGCCGGCTCGCGCTACCAGGCCACCCGCGAGGTGTGGTCATTTTGGTACCCGACTTGGCTGGCGTATCCGGCCGGGATGATTCCCGGGGCCCGCCTTCTGGACGCTCCCCCGCACAATTACACCCTCGCGCAGACCGTGGAGGAGGCCAAGAACTACGATTTCGTCGTGCTCCACACCTCAACCCCGTCGCTGCGTATGGACAGCCGGACGGCCGAGGCGATCAAGGCCGCCAACCCCGATGTCAAAATCGCTTTCGTGGGCGGCCATCCCACCGCTGCGCCGGAGGAAACACTCAAGATTTCCAGCGCTATCGATATTGCCGGACGCAAGGAATTCGACCAGTCGATGGTCGAAGTCGCGCAAGGCATGGATTGGAGCAAGATTGGGGGCATCAGCTATCGCCAGAACGGGGTGATCAGTCACAATCCCGACCGGCCGGTCATGACTGGCGAGGAACTCGACCGCCTGCCCTTTGTAACGGAGGTCTACGAGCGCAACCTCGATTACCTGCGCTACAACAGCCCTTACTGCCAGTATCCGTATGTGTCGATTTACACCGGTCGCGGATGCCCCGCCAAATGCACCTTCTGCCTGTGGCCGCAAGTCACGCAGGGACACAGCTATCGCACCCGCAGTCCCGAGAACGTGTTTGAAGAAGTCGCGGCGATGAAGGCCAAGTTCCCCAAGATGAAGGAGATCTTCTTCGACGACGACACCTTCACCGCGGATCCGCCGCGGGCGCGCAAGATCGCCCAATTGCTCAAGCCGCTGGGGCTGACCTGGTCCACCAATTCCCGCGCCAACGTCGATTTCGACACCCTCAAGGTCCTGAAAGAAGGCGGCCTGCGGCTGTTCGTGGTGGGCTATGAAAGCGGTAACGCGCAGATCCTCAAGAACATCAAGAAAGGGGTCGGACTGGATCGCGCCCGCCGCTTCACCCAGGACTGCCACAAGCTTGGAATCCTGATTCACGGCACCTTTATCCTCGGGCTGCCGGGCGAGACCAAAGAGACCATCCAGGAGTCGATTCGGTTCGCGCGCGAGATGGATTGCGAAACCATTCAGGTCTCACTCGCTTCGCCCTATCCGGGAACCGAATTGTTCCGGCAGGTCACCGAGCAGGGTTACCTGGCGGTCGATCCGTTGCTCGACGAATCGGGCTACCAGCGCTGCACGGTGAAATATCCCGGACTCAGTGCGGATGAGATTTACGGCTCGGTGGAGCGCTTCTACCGCAGCTTCTATTTTCGGCCCAAGTACATCTTCAAGTCGCTGCGCAAAATGGCTACGTCGAGTGAGGAATGCAAGCGGCTGTTGAAGGAAGGGATGCAGTTCCTCTCGACGATGCGCCAGCGGCGGGCGCAGGCAGCGTCGGTTTGAACGCCACCGCGCAGCGGCGGGCCTACGCTCGTTGCTGAGAGGCCGCCAAATGAGCCTTACCGCGCTCCCGCGCACGGGTAACTTACGTGAACGTTGCGAGTAGCCTGGCTCTGGCCGGAGTCTGTATCTCAGTGGGTTACTACGCCGCCACGATGCTGGCTGGCTGGCGCTTCAACCGGCGCGCCGGCGCCAGTCCGCCGCCGCTGCCGAAAGTCCCTCCGCGCGTGGCCCTGCTCAAGCCCCTCCACGGCGTCAGCGACAGCCTCGCCGACAACCTCCTGAGCTTCATGGAAGTCGATTATCCGCGCAAGGAATACCTGTTTGGCGTCTCCAGTTACGAGGATCCGGCGGCGGAAATTCCGCTGGCGCTCAAACCGCGCTATCACACTGCCCAGATCAGCCTGACCGTAGGGCTGGACCCCACAGCCGAAAACCGCAAAGTCGGCAAGCTGATAAGGATGGTGCCGCGCGCCTCCCGGCCCGACGTGTTCGTGCTGAGCGATGCTGACATTTCAGTCCAACGCGATTATCTGCGCCAAATCGTTGGCGAACTCTACGCCGACGAAAAAATCGGACTGGTAACCTGCGCCTACCGCTCGCGGCCGCATCAGCCCGACCTCGGCGCACGCCTCGAAGCTCTCTACGTCAACACCGACTTCATGCCGATGGCGATTCTGGCCGACTCCTTCGAGCCGCTGCATTACGCGTTCGGCGCCACCATCGCGATCAAGAGCAAAATCCTCGAAGAGATCGGCGGTTTTGAATCGATCAAGGACCTGCTCGCGGACGACTTCCATCTGGGACGCCGCGCCGTCGATCGCGGTTACCAAATCGTTCTCTCCCGCACTCTGGTAACGATTGTGCCGGGCGAGCGCACCTTCGCCGACTTCTGGCACCATCAGTTGCGTTGGGCGCGCACCTATCGCACGGTTCGTCCGATCAGCGTGGGAACGATCCTGACTCACGGACCCTTGTGGGCCGTGCTGCTGATGCTCACCACCGGGTTCAGCGCAGCGGCCGTGGCCAGCGCCGCCGCCACCATCGCGGTGCGGCTCGCGATGGGCGCCTGGATGATCCGCGGCGTCGCCAAGCTGCCCCTGCGGCTGTCGGACCTCGGTTTGCTGCTGGTCAAGGACTTCACCATCACGGGAATCTGGTTCGCCAGCTTGCTGGGCAAAACCGTGCGCTGGGGAGACCGCCGATTCAGGATCCGCAGGGACGGCACCTTGCAGGAGATCGTGCCGGCATCCGCCGCACGCGCCGCCGCTCAGGAGCACCCGCGTCCCGCTCCACAGATAGTAGCGTCACCGGGCGTCGCCGACGCGTCCCACAGTCCGCGCTGAGTCAGATTTCGCTTATCCAAAGAGACGGTCGAAAGACGTTTGCGGCTTGAACGTCCGCTGCATGGAATTGCCTAAAGATAACCTCGCCCGCGGCTGCGGACTTGGGTACCGCAGGCGCACGCCGGGAGAGGTCGTCACGTGATTTGTGCGAGCAAGTCGCGTGACGGGTGAGGGTGCAGGCGGCCTGCAAAGATGTGTCACGCAAGCAGAATCTCGCGGTGCGCCAATGCGTTTTATCCTGCTTGAGGTGTATCAGAACCCTCACCCTCGCCCTCTCCCACAACTGAATGTGGGCGAGGGAAACTGAAACCAAGCCGCCATTGCGCGACCGCGCTACCAAGGTACCTTTGCTTTGCGCTTTAGCCGTTTGTCGACACTCTCTGCAGGCTCAGACTATTTATCGGCCGTCTTCAGGCTGAGGCGCCTACTTGATTCCCAGATTGGTGGGCGCGGAGGCGATTTCGCGTTTCTTGAAGGCGACCGCGATATGCAACCGCTCCAGATGTTGATCGACGGTCTTGCCGCCCTGCTTGACTTTGTGGGCTTTGAAGAATTGGTCGACGTCGGCTTCCTGATCGACCAGCGACGTGATCCCGGCGCACATCCGCGGGAGCGCGTTCTCCGGATAGGTCGTGCTCATCTTGTCCCAGTTCTGTTTCAGGAACGCCCAGGCCTCGTAGCGGCATTCGGTGTTCATCAGCAGTTCCATCATCAGGTACGGCGCGTTCTGGGTCCGCACCTCGCCGTTGAGCGTCATCTGCATGGTATCGCGCAGGAACTCGGGACGCCGGAAATCCGCCAGCGCATACAGATAGCGCTGCTCCTCCTGCGGAGTCTTCGCCGATTTGAAATGCTCCTTGAATTCGCGATAGTCGGCTTCGTTGCCGATATAGGCCACGATTCCGATCAGCGCCGGGACCAGGTTGTTGTCCACCGAACCCGGCGCCGTTTTGTAGCGCGTGTATAGCTCGCGCGCGCGCGCCTGCACCTTCGGATCATCGCCCAGGGTGCCCAACGACCCGATCAAGCTGCCGCGGAGCTGGCTTTGCAGTTCGCTCTCGCCGGGCTTGGGCTCCCACCCCAGGCGCTCGAGGGCGGGAGTGAGCAACCGCCGCACCTCGGCCCGCACGGCCGGGCGATGGGTCTCATCGACGACGGTATCAAGGTAGCCGAATCCGTTCAGAATCGCGCGCCAGACGTTGAGATCGGTCTCATTGCGGAACGTCGCCGCCATCTTGAAGAAATCGCTCAGCGGCGCGATTCCCGCGACCACCGCGGCCCACGTATCGCTGACCAGTCCGAAGCGCTCAATCGCGCTCAACTGGTCCAGTTGACCGGTCACGGCGGCCAACAACTCCGAGCTGTAGCGCACGCGGTAAAAGCCGTGACCGCCCTGGTTGACCACCACCCATTTGACCGGCCCCGGCAGTTCCAAAGTGGTTTCCGCGGCGGTCAGCAGCAGCTTATGCTCGCTGGCGCCCTTGTCGGTAACCGCCTTGATCATCAAGGGCATGTCCCACAGCTGCGTATTTTTTTCCGCCCCCGGCGCGTACAGAAACCGGTTCTGGCTGAGCTTGATCGAATGGCCGTCCGCGCCTTTGGCCACGCTGATAATCGGAAAACCGGGCTGGAAGATCCAGGTATCCATCATCTTGCGGACCGGCTGATGGCTGGCTTGTTCGAGCGCGTCCCACAGGTCGCCGGTCTCGGTGTTGGCGTACTCATGTTTGCGCAGGTATTGCGAGATGCCTTTGCGGAATTCCTCGGCGCCCAGGTACTGCTCGAGCATCCGCAGCACCGACGCGCCCTTCTCATACGTGAGCACGTCGAACATGCCGCCGGCGTCGGCCGGCGAATTGACCGGGTACTCGATTGAGCGCGTGCTCTTGAGCCCGTCAACCGCCATCGCGCCGCCGCGCGACAGCCCGAAACTGACCCATCGCTCCCATTGCGGCTTCCAGGCGTCAACCGCGAGCATCTCCATGAATGTGGCGAAGGCCTCGTTGAGCCAAATCCCGTTCCACCACTTCATCGTCACCAGGTCGCCAAACCACATGTGCGCGTTCTCGTGCGAGACCACGTCCGCGACGCGTTCCAGTTCGGCGCGCGACGCGCTCTTTTGGTCCACCAGCAGGGCGGTTTCGCGAAACGTGATCGCGCCCAGGTTTTCCATCGCGCCGGCGGCGAAATCGGGAATCGCGATCAAGTCCAGCTTGTCGCCGGGATATTTGATGCCGTAGTAGTCGGCGAAAAATTTCAGCGAGAATGCGCCGATCTCCAGGGCGTACGGGGTCAGCGCTTCCTTGCCCGGCACATACCACACGCGCAGCGGCACGCCACCGGCATCAACCGCGTCGGTAGCCTTGAACTCGCCGACCACGAACGCGAGCAGGTAGGTCGACATCTTGATGGTCTGGCGGAAGGTCACTTCCTTCTTGCCGTTGCCCAGCGCGTGTTCGCGCTCGATCGCGGTATTGGAAATGGCGGCCAGATTCTGATCGATTACCAGGGTCGCTTTGAACGTCGCCTTGGCCGCCGGCTCGTCCCAGCACGGGATTGCGCGGCGGGCGTCGGTGGCTTCGAACTGGGTGGACGCGACCATATGGGTCTGGCCCGCGGCGTCCTTGTATTGGCTGCGATAAAAGCCGTGCAGCTTGTCATTGAGGATTCCGCGGAAGCGAATTTTCAGCGCCCATTTGCCCGGCTTGAGTTTGGCGCCGAAACGCAGGATCGCGCGCTCGTTGACCGGATCGAGTTCGGCCTTGCCCGGGTGACTCTCGCCGTCGCGGCTGACCGTGACCTCATCGATTTCAAGTTCCAGGGCGTTGAGCTGGATTTCTTCGACCGGCTCGACCACCTCAATCGCGACAGTTTCCTCGCCCGCGAACGTAAACGTCCGCAAATCGGGTTCCAGCCGAATCTCGTAGTGCTCCGGTCTGACCGTCGCCGGTAAACGGTAAACTTCAGCCGCAGTCTGCACGTTAGCGCTGTCGTAGTGGTGCATCTCGCTTTTTCTCCTGGCTTGAACCTTCGCGATTACCGGCGGTCGTCAAGCGGCCGGCATCATCAACATTCTTCCAAATGGCGGGCTGCGGTGAAACATCAAATCGATACCGCCGCATCCCGTCCCTAACCCCCAAATGCGCGCAGCCGGAAGATCCGGCTCAGAAATCCGCCCAGGGAGACGCGGTCAGGCGGCAGGCCGCGAAACCCGACGTAACCGTCGGGCCGAATCAGATACAGGCACGAGGCGACCGCGCCGTAGGCCCGATGGGCCGCCAGGTCCGCATCGACGATCGCTTGGGCCGGCCAGGTCTGTGCCGGCACGCCTTCGATTACCACCAGATGGACCGCGATCAGCGAGCTGAATCCGTCAGCTATCATCCCTGCCAGATCGCGCAGCCTGGCGTCGTTGCCGGGCCTCGGCTCGATACCGCCAAAAAGCAGCAGATTGTGGCGGACGGGATCGAGCAGCTCGAACAGCCACTGCGTTTCGCGATCCCCGACCCGCAGCGGTGACACGTCGGGCGCGCGGTCTCCAGGACGCGGTCCGGTATTGAACGCCCACCACGCGTTCGCGCCCAGCGCGGGCGTGCGCATCGCGTCGCGCAGGCGCGGGCGCGATTCGCCGACGATCGGACTGTGCCGGTAATTTACCGACACCTCCGCCATCGTGCGGCTGAACCGCTTCTGCACGAATCCCTGTGACGCGATCGCCGGAACCAGGTAATGGCGGACGGCGCGCGCCACCGGATTGCGCGTCGTGGCCATGCGCAGCATCGCATCGCTGGTACGCAGCACCTGCTGCGCCACCGCGTGGCGTTCAGCCTCGAAGCTGTCCAGCAAGGTGGGCGCGGCGGCGCCAGTGGTAACCAGGGCCAGCTTCCAGGCCAGGTTGTGGGCGTCCTGGATTCCGGTGTTCATTCCCTGACCGCCGGCCGGGCTGTGAATGTGGGCCGCGTCGCCGGCGATGAAGACGCGGCCATTGCGATAATGCGCCGTCTTGCGCCGATGGGTCCGAAAAGTCGCCAGCCAGTGTGGATCGCTCAGGGTCGTCCCCGGCGGCCCGAGCCGATCGACCAACGCCTGGGCCTCGGCCAGAGTCGGCTCGTGACCGTCCGGCGCTGTGTTCGGCGGCATCTCCGCGATAATCCGGTAGCGTCCGCCACCCAACGGAAAGTATGCGGCGGCGCCGGCCGGGCCTAGGAACGTGCGCGCCTCGTCCTCGGGGAAGGGCCAACTGATCTGCGTATCGGCCAGCAAGAAGACTTCCTCATACTCCACGCCTTCAAACGGCATCCCCAGGACGTGGCGCACGGTGCTGTGCGCGCCGTCGCATCCAACCAGGTATGGCGTGACGACGCGCTCTTCGCCGCCGTCGGGCGCGCGCAGCGTCGCGGTCACGCCGTCGTCAGTCTGGCGCAAGCCGGTAAGCTCGGTCTGCCTTTCGACCTGGATGCCGAAGCTCGCCAGGCGCTCCAGCATCAGGCGCTCGGTCTCGCTCTGGGGCAGGGTAAGGACGAACGGATAGCGGCTCGGGATGCTCTCGAAGGTCACGTTGATTACGGGATGCCCATCGACGGTGATATGCATCCCGCGCAACCGATGGCCCCGTTTTACCGCTTCGCCGGCAATTCCGATGCTCTCGAAGGTCTCCAGCGTCCGCGCATGGATCGCAAGGGCTTTGGATTTATCGCTGGGGGCCGGCGCCTGGTCGATGATCCGGCAGGGCACCCGATGCAGCGCCAGTCCCAGCGCCATCATCAACCCGGTCGGCCCCGCCCCGACCACCATCACCGCTGCGCCTGGCTGTTCGCTCATCGCATGCTTTTCCGGCCAATCGCGACCGCCTTACCATTCAATGTCATACCGGCGCCGCTGGCCGGCTTGCCGCCGGCAGGCAGGCCTTCGGACGCGAGCTTCCCATAGGTGGTCAAGCGAATATCGTGACGGGCGAGCAAGTCGCGCACCAGCGGACTGGTCAGCAACTCGACTTCGCCTTGGGCGGCGGGATTGGGCGGCCGCGCGCCGACGTCGGCCGCGGGATGGAAGTACAGCTCGGTGACGCAGTTGTCCGGCAATCGCGCCAGCAAGCCGTGGAGATAGCGCTCGGTGATATGGCCGCTCTGATGCAGGCCGAAGAGCCAGTCGCCCGACCGGATACCATGCCGCACCATCCGGCGGCGGGCCCGCGCCGACAGCGACCGGAAAATCATCGATTCCAGCAGCTTGCGGCCCCCGTTGTCGGCGCTGAGCCTGAGCGTGGTCAGGACCGGTTCGCGCGGCAGACGCAGGCAGGGCACGCGATATTCAACCGCCAAGCCGATCAGGATATCGAGGATCACCGGATGGACGTGGATATTAAGATGGCCGTTGATGTGATTGAGGTAACCAATCAGTTCCAAATGCGCTTCAATCTGCGCGCGGCATTCGTCCACCAGTTTTTGGCGCAGCCGGCGATTGAAGAAATAACGCATCCCCGCCCTCACCGGGCTGTTTGGGAAAGCCGCGCGCGGATCGACCAGCGCGCCGAGCCGGGCCGGCGCGAGAATGCTTTTCCCCTGGCATGCCACCAGATGCAGTCCGACATCGAGCTCCGGGTTCTCCCTGGCCAACGCCGCCGCTTCTTCCCGCGCCGGCTCCGCGACCATCAGGCTGGTGCTGGTCAGAATCCCCTCGCGATGGCATCGCAGGATGCCCGCGTTGGTTTCCGCAGACGCGCCAAAATCGTCGCCATTTACAATTAGTAGCTTCAAGATGCCGCTGGTTTCTCCGCCCTCTGGTCCCTGCGCGAAATCTGCCGATGGTCCGGCTCCGCTTAATTCTGCTAGCAATGTGACCGGCCGCTCAAGATGGGAGCCAAAACCAGGTAATATCAGACCGGTCTGAAGCAATGATACTGATCTTCTATGCCGTGCGGCGCGAGTTGGGTGGTTTGCGCAAGCGGATCAGGGAGCGCGCCCCGCTGGGCGACGGACTGCGCGGTTTTAAAGGCCGAATCGGCAATCAGGAGGTGGTCCTGGTGGCGACCGGCATCGGTCCGGCACAAGGCCGCGAGGCGGCGCGCCGTGCGATGCGGACGCTGCCGCGCCCCCGGCTGGTAATCTCGACCGGCGTGGCCGGCGGCCTCGCACCGCATCTGCGGGCCGGGGATTTGGTGATCGCCGACCGCGTGCTTATGGAAAGACCTCAGGATTCGATCCTGGAGGAAGTTGCGCGGGCGCCGTCAGACCTCGTCCGCGCGGTGGAGGACGCGCTGGGCCGGGCGGGCTTGCCGGTCTCGACCGGTGCGCTGTTGACGGTGGATCGGGTGTTGGCCAACGCCGGCGCCAAACACGCCGCCTTCCGGCGCAGCGGCGCGATCGCGGTGGACATGGAAAGCGCCGCGATTGCGGCGGAGGCCGCCGCCGCGGGCCTGCCGTTCATCTGCGTGCGCGCCGTCATCGATGGGGTCGATGACGAAATCCCCGGCGCGGAACTGCCCGACGCGACTGGACACGTGGCGCCGCTGCGGGCGGCGGCTTATTTTCTCAGCAGGCCCTCGGCGCTGATGCAGGTCCCGGCGATTCTCCGCCACCTCACGCGCGCCACGGCTTCGATCGCCGCCGCGCTCGAAACTCTGTGCGTCGAGCCTTTGATTTGATACGCGGCACGCAGCCAGCTATTCAACATATTTCGGACAGGAGGAACGGCATCATGGCGGATTCCACAAAGAGATTAGCCGGCAAGGTCGCAATTGTTACCGGCGCGGGCAACGGTATCGGCAGGGCCGAAGCGCTGCTGCTGGCCCGCCAGGGGGCCAAAGTGGTGGTCAACGACCTGGGCGGCGATACCAAGGGCGAAGGGCATGACCTCGGCATCGCGCAAAAGGTGGTCCAGGAAATTCAGGCCGCCGGCGGCGACGCGGTGGCTAACGGCGATTCGGTCGCCAGCTTTCAGGGCGCCGCAAACATCGTCAATACCGCGATTAAAACCTTTGGCCGGCTCGACATCCTGGTCAACAACGCGGGTAATTCGCGCTCGCGCGTGATCTATAATCTGAGCGAAGAAGATTGGGACGCGGTCATCGCCGTGCATCTGAAAGGATGCTTCAACACGGTGCGCCATGCCGCGCCGATTTTCCGCGAGCAGCGCTCGGGCGTTATCATCAACACCGGTTCGGAATCGGGGCTGGGCCATTTCGGACAGGCGAATTATTCGGCGGCCAAAGAGGGAATCATCGGTTTCACCCGCACCGTCGCGCGCGACCTGGGACGGTTTGGCATCCGCTGCAACGCCATCCGGCCGCGCGCGATGGATACGCGGCTGGCGGGCGGCGAAGGCGGCGGTGAAGAGGCCGGCAAGAAGCTCGCGCAGTCCTTTGGCAAGAATGTTATCGGGAATCGCGGCTTTACCAGCCCGCGCCGGCCCACCGCCGAAGAGGTCGCCGCCCTGGTCGGCTGGCTGTGCACCGACTCGATGGCCGGGGTGAACGGCAGAACCTTCCAAATCGGCGGCGGCGAGGTCGGCTTATGGTCGGAACCCGAGTTGATCCGGGCGTCGTTCAGAGAGCAAGGATGGGACATCGATTCACTCGACCAGCCGGCGCTGCGCGAATATCTGCTCGGGGATTGATCCAGGAGCTTCAAATGCGATTCAAGCAGGCGGTTGAAAAAGGATTTTGACCGCCTGCTCCCGCTCTCTTGTCTCTCCCGGAGGGAGCGAGGATTTTGGAAGGACGCCGGTTTTTATGCAGGGTGTTGAGAGCCAGCAGCCTTCCAGCGCAATCATTCTACTTTCTCAACCCCCTGCCAGGAGTTGCAACATGAGCATCATCGATGAAGCACTGAAGGCGAACGAAACTTACGCGCGGAATTTCAAGCTGGGAGATCTGGCCATGCCGCCCAAGACCAAGCTGGCGATCGTGGCGTGCATGGACGCGCGCCTCACTGTGGAGCAGGTCCTGGGCCTCAAGACCGGCGACGCGCACATCATCCGCAACGCGGGCGGAATCGTTACCGAAGACGCGATCCGCTCACTGCTGATCTCGCATTACCTGTTGGGCACGCAGGAGTTCATGATCATCAATCATACGGACTGCGGGATGCTGACCTTCAAAGACGCGGACCTGCTCGAAAGACTCGAGCGCGAAAAAGGCGTCTCGGTGCTGTCGCCGACGCATTTCCATACCTTCGAAAACCTGGATGCCAACGTGCGCCGGCAGATTCAGCGCGTCACGTCGCATCACTGGGTGCCCAAAGAAATACCAGTGCGCGGATTCGTCTACGATGTAAAGACCGGGAAACTAAATGAAGTGAAACTCTGACCTTGAGGAGATGCTCATGAAAAAGCTGGCATTATTACTCAGTGCTTGCGCCATGACTGCCGTCATGGCCTGGGGTTTCGTGCGTTCCGCGGACGCCGCTCCCGCCGACGACAAAGCGATCACCGGTCTGGAGCACAAGCTCGCCAATGCGCCCAACGCGCAGGAAGCGATGAAGTACTACGACCCGACTGAAGAGATCACGGTGTTCGACATGGGCGGCCCGTCGCGCGAATACGCCGGTCAGAAGGCGGTGCGCGCCGACTTTGAAAAAGCCTTTGCCGGAATCAAGAACGTCAAGGTCCAGTTCATCGAACTCAAGGTGGTGGCCGACGGCAAGCTCGCACTCGCGCGCAGCGTTCAGCGTTATACCGCAACCGGGCCCGACGGCAAGCCGATCGATATCACGTTCCGCCAGACCGACTTTCTGCACAAAGTCAACGGCCAATGGAAGATCCTGCATCAGCACATCTCGGTACCAGTCGATATGGCCACCGGCAAAGCAATAATGGACGCGAAGGACTAGCTGACGAGGCCACTCCTGCGCATGAGGCTCTCCCAAGTGGAGACCGGCGATAAACTCCTAAACCTACCTCGCCCGCGGCTGCGGACTTGGGTGCCGCAGCCGCACGCCGGGAGAGGTCGGCGCGCGATTTGCCCCAGCAAGTCGCGTGACGGGTGAGGGGGCAGGCGGTCCTGCACAAGATACCGCGCATTTACGTTGTGCGCCAAGGCGAATGTGTGACTTGAAGGGTATCCGTCACCTCACCCTAGCCCTCTCCCCAAGGATTGTGGGCGAGGGAGCATAAGAAAAGTCGCCCTTACTCCACTGCTTGCGAAAACCCTGATTGCGATTGTCGATACTCTATCCTGGTCTGGCCCCAGTTTTTGTTGCGATGAGCGATTGCGACTAGCCGCGCCGCCAGAGGCGGTCGGTGGCGAGGCGCGCGCCTTCGGCCATCGCGCGCAGCTTGGCCCAGGCAATCTCGCCGTCCACGCGCGACAGCCCGGCAGTGCCGAAGCCGCAGTCGGTGCCGGCCATCACGTTCTCGCGGCCCACCAGTTCCGCGACCCGGACCAGGCGCTGCGCGACTAACTCCGGATGCTCGATAAAGTTCGACACCGAGTCGATAACTCCCGGTATCAAGGCTTTACCATCGGGCAGCTTGACCTGCGAAAACACCTCCCACTCGTGCTCATGCCGGGGGTTGGCGGCCTCGTACGAGATCGCGCCGACCCGCGCCTGAAGCACGATATCGATGATGTCGCGCAGCGCGACGTCGTGATTGTGCGGCCCCTCGTAGTTGCCCCAGCACAGGTGGATTCGGACCTGATCGGCGGGAATCCCGGCCAGCGCGTGGTTCAGGGCCTCGACGTGCATTTGCGCGATTTTCCTGAACTCGGCCAGACTCTTGTCCTTGTGATGGATATGACGCGCCATCGCCAAATCGGGGCAATCGACTTGCAGCGTGAACCCGGCCTCGCAAATCGCCTGGTATTCGGTGCGCATCGCGTCGGCCAGCGTGAAAACATATTTCTCATGATCGCCGTAGAAGGCGTCGCCGAGAAAAAATGAGATCACTCCGGGGGACGCGGCGCTGAGAAACCCGCGGGCCTTGTCGACGCCCAGCGCCGTGCTGAGATTATCGATATCCTCGCGCACGGCTTGCGGGTTTTGATATGCGACCGGGCCGTTGCAGGTTGGAAGTCCCAGTTCCGCGATCCCAATCGCGCCCACGCCGCGGCGCGCAAATGAGCGGAACTCGGCCAGATCCGCCGCCCCGGGAATTCTCCCGTTTTCGCCTTTGAAGCCGCTGAGCCGATCCTTGACGTAGGTCGCATACGAGGGCCGCCCCATCTCTCCGTCATTGACCAAATCGATGCCGCTGTCGATTTGCCGGCGCACCACCTCGGCCACCGCCGACCTGATCCGGGCCTTGAGTGCGGATTGGTCCACCGGTTGGCCCGTTTCTCCTCCACGCACCATCTGCAGCAAATCATCGGGACGCGGCAAACTTCCGGTGTGAGTGGTCAGGATTCGATTTTCGCTGCGCATCATCAAGCCCTCGGTGTCGCGCCTTTTCGTACCAGCGCTTGGTCTTGCCAAAAAAATAGCAGAGCCATCCGCGCGCTGCATCCGGAATGCTGCGCGGCATTTTGCCGATCTGTGGGCAACGCGGCTGCCGACCTTCAGATCTTTCGCGCGGTGGCCTCGCGGAGGTTTGCGCTGATAGACTGGCCAGCACCGGCGCTATCGGATATATCCGTGTCGGGTGAGC
Source organism: uncultured Pseudomonadota bacterium (assembly GCA_963805995.1). GTDB lineage: Bacteria > Desulfobacterota > Binatia > Binatales > Binataceae > JAJPJA01. The sequence continues at coordinate 123,555 of CAWDWL010000014.1, forward strand.
TAACCAGGAGCTTTGCCATGATCGATTACAGCAAGTACAAGGCCGTCGTGGTCGAAAAAGACAATCGCGTGGCGACGGTCACCCTGAACCGCCCCAACGCGCTCAACGCCGTCAATCCCGACATGAACGCCGACTTCGACACCCTGTTTCGCGACCTCTCGGCCGACGAAGAGATCGACGCGATCGTGCTTACCGGCGCCGGCCGCGCGTTTTGCGCCGGCGGCGACATCAAGAACATGGACGCCCGCAACGAGGGCGGGGCGAGCGACTTTCCCATGAATCCCCGCGATCCCGGGGAACTGCTCAACGATATTCTCGATGTTCAGCAACCGATTATCGCCGCGATTAACGGCGACGCGATTGGCCTGGGCGCCACCATCGCGCTGTTCTGCGATATCACCGTGGCCGCGGAAACCGCGCGTCTGGCCGATACCCACGTGCGCATCGGGGTGGTGGCCGGCGATGGCGGCGCGGTCATCTGGCCGCCGCTTATCGGTCCCAACCGCGCTAAGGAATTCCTGATGAGAGGCAACCTGATCAACGGCGCCGAGGCGGCCAAAATCGGACTGGTCAATTACGCGCTGCCCGCCGCGGAAGTGTTGCCCAAAGCCCAGGAGCTTGCGCGCGAACTGGCCGACGGGCCGCGATGGGCAATCCGCTGGACCAAGTTGTCGGTGAACAAACTGGTTAAAAAGGCCCTGCATCAGGTGCTCGATACTTCCGCCGCACTGGAGGCCGTGACCTTCGTCACGCCCCAACATCGCGAAGCCGCGCGCGCCTTCGTCGAAAAGCGCAAACCCAACTTCCGCGCCGCGAAGTAGCGGCAAGCTTTCCAGCAGCGGCAAATCTTTTAGGTAGCGGCAATCTTTCAAAATGATGACGGGGCCGGTCCTTAACGCGGACGGCCCCGTTTTTTTGCCCCAACGTCCGGGACCAGCCTGGCTTGAAGTATTCTGGCCGGTGCTCTTGCGCAGGATATACGCGCGCGGGACTTTTGTTGTAGGTTGCGCCCAATGGAGACCGACATTCCCAATTTTCCACGGATGCGGCGGGAGCGCTACGCGAAGCTCCTGGCCGAGATGGATCGGCGCGGAGTGGGCGCGGCGGTGCTGATCCTCCCCGGCAATGTGGCTTATGCGGGCGGGGCGCGCGCCGCGATGGCCGACGGCGACCGCGCCGGATACGAAAGGACGGTGGTGATTGCGGTCAAAGGGCAGTCCGCACCCCATCTGTTCACTTCGTATCCCGAGGGCGCGCCGCCCGAGTTGCCAGCGGAGCACATCCATCCACCGCTTTATCCCGACCTTGAAGACGGGGTCCGCGCGATGGCCCAGAACCTGCGCGAGGTCGCCGGGTCGCGGCTCAATGAGGGGCTCGCGATCGACGAGTACACCGCCGCGATGTATGCGTCCTTGCCGCAGCTCCTGGCGGGGGTACGGATCGCCGACGCCGGGCCGATGCTGCACGCCGTGCGCTTATGCAAGACCGCGGACGAGATCGAATGCATCCGGCGAGCGCAGCGGATTAACGAACTCGCGATGTACGACGTGCAGACGCAGGCGCGCCCCGGGGTGCGGCAAAACGAGCTGATGGGTCTGTTCCTGCGCCGGATTTTCGAGCTGGGGGCCACCGCCAACGTCGTCGATCCGATCTGGCAGCCGATGGCTCCGGCGCTGAACTGGGGACCTCACACGACCAACGGCGATATCGCGTTCCCGCTGGTTTCGACCGATCGCATCCTGCGCGAAGGCGACGTGCTGTGGGTCGACACCGGCATCATGTACCAGGGCTACGCGTCGGATTTCGGGCACACCTGGCTGGTCAGTCATCGACCGCGCCCGACTGCGCAACAGCGCGACCAGTTCAAGCGTTGGCGCGACGTCAGGGCCGCGGTGCTGGAGCAGGTGAAGCCGGGTACTACCGGCCGTTCGCTGACCCGCGCGGCGACCGCCGCCGTCGGCGGACACAAGCCCTGGATGAAGCACCTTTATCTGATTCATGGGATCGGAACCGACAGCGCCGAGATGCCGCTGATCGGATCCAACCTCGGCGATGAATTCGACGAGGCCTTTGCGCTGGGGCCCGGGATGGTCATGGTGATGGAACCGGCGATTTGGGATGAAGGTGCGGCCGGCTACCGCGCCGAGGTGATCGTGGCGGTCACCGATAACGGCTACCGCGAGCTTACCAACTACTCCTATTCTCCCTTCGAGTGATCGATATGAGCGAGCAATATACGGCGCGCAATCCGGGCACGATGGCGCAGGAGTCTGGCGGGACGATCGACTTTGAGCGGATGCGCCGCGATCGCCGGGACCGATGCCTGGCCGAGATGGAGCGCCATCAGCTCGACGCACTGATTATCGGCCGCGACGGCAACGGCCGCTACATTTCCGGCGCGCGCCGGTTGTGGATGGGCGGCGGGCATGGCTTCGGTCCCTCCTGCGTTCTGCTGCGCAACGGCGAGATCCATTTGCTCTCGACCTGGGATGACGGCATTCCACCCGAGATTCCCGTCGATCACCTATATGCGCTTTCCTTCAATCCGATGGTCTATGGGGAGAAGCTCAAGCAGATTGCATCCGTGGCCAAAGCCCAGCGGATCGGCGTCGACGCGATGAGCCCCTTGTTCGAGGGTCTGATCAAAGCCGCCGCGCCACGGGCCGCGCTGGTGGACGGCGAGGCGGCGATGCGGGCCGCGCGGCGGATCAAGACCGCCGACGAAATCGGATGTATCCGCACCGCCTGCGCGATCGCCGAATCCGCGCTCAGCGCTTCGATCGACGCGCTCCGCCCGGGAATCCGCGAGGCCGAACTGCTGGGCGTATTCGAGCAGCGGATGGCGGCGATGAACGTCACCGCGCCGGCGGTCGAAGGCACGTTTTGCGCCACGCCGCGCTCCGCGGAGGGCTCGCGCGTGCCACCTCTGCGTCAATTGCACGGCGACAGCTCGATTAACGAAGGCGATCTGGTCGCGCTCAGCAGCGGCGTGCTCTATGCGGGATACGAGGGCAGCATCGGCCGTACCTGGCCCTGCATGAGGCCGGGCAGCGAGGTCAAACCCGCGCAGCGGGCGCTGTTCCAACGATGGAACCGGGTATGGGAATCGATGCGCCAGCAACTGCGTCCCGGAAATAACGGCGCCGCGATCCGCAAAGCCTACGCGGATACCGGCGAGCCGCTTGCCCCCTTTTCCGATCGCGAACGGGATCGGAATGGGCTGGGAGCCGCCGCTAATCGGCACCGCGATGGGAGCGGAAGCCGATTCGCGCGCCATCCTGGAACCAGGCATGGTGCTCACGATACAAGCCTACGTATGGGAGCGAGGAGTCGGCGGCTACCTGGGCAAGGAAACGGTTACGATCACCGACGATGGTTGCGAGGTGCTGACGCGGCTCGGTTATGGTCCTGTCGCGGCGTAGGGTTTGATTCGCCGCGCCTCCAAGGCGGCCGGGAAACGCCGAATTTCACTGGCCCGCGCGGCTTAATCCTGCGCGCCGCAATCCTTGCCGCTCAATCCTTTTTGAATGCGAGGGTCTCGTCGATTAGCTGCTGCAACCACTGCATATAGGGCGTGCCTCCGGTTCCGCGCGGATCGTCAGTGCGGCGATTGATGTATTCCTGCGCCCAGCCGTAGTGAATCGAACGAAAGCCAGCCATCGCATCGAGTACCGCGTTGTAGGGATTCCTGCCGGCCAGTTCACGGATGCTCGGCATCGCCTCCACGGTCTCGATCAGGCGCCGATGTTCGACCGGCATATAATTGCGCATGTCGGCCAGATGATTGGTCAGCATCGACGGTTTGTGCGGAATTTTCATGAACGCCACCAGCGCCGGCATGATACTGCTCTGTGCGCCGGTTTCGCCGCGGAAATTCATATGAACCATCCCGGGAGCGCCAGGGGCCACGGCGCCAGTATTTTCCGCGCCTTCATAGGAAACATCCTCGAAGAATCGAATGTAAGGCCGGAAGGTCTTGTAATAAAGCGCGGGATCCATTTTCTCCGGGATCCGCCGCAACACCGCGGTCTGATCGGTGACGGCGCCGGCGATAGTCCACAGCGCGCTATCGACTACGGCTGAGTCACGCACCTTCAATGCGTCCCGCACTTTCGCGATAGCGTCCAGGATGCGGGCTGCAATCGCCTCGATCTCCACGTGCACCAGGATGAACCAGTGTTCGTCGTACAGGTGCACAAAATTCTGGATCGTGTCGATGTTGCCCAGTGCGATCGGCCCATCCTTGCCAAAGCGTTTCCAGTTGTACAGGGCGTAGCCATCGTAGCTGAGGATCGGCGGCCGCTTGAGCAGCTCGCAGGCGCGGCGCAGCGGACCGGCGAGGTTGGCGGGCAATACCCGGGCCGGTTCCTGGCCGACCTGGTTGACGTAGGCGGAGGCCAAAAAACCAACCCTGACGTAATAAAGTCTGAGCTGCGGCAGATCGGCGCGATCAACGCGTTGCACCGGCCATAGCGGAATCCTCAACGTGCGCGCGTAATCCCGCCAGCCGCGATCGTGTAGCAAACTCGGCAGGTCCCGGCCGACTTCATCGAGTACGGCCAACTCTGAACCTGTGGGAAAAGCGATCAGCGGGTCTTCCGCCGGCAAAAACCCCCGCGCCCGCATGGTCGCGGAGATCTCCGGCCGCGGCGGAGGTTCACTGACCGGTTGAGTGGGCAACTGCTTGCAAGCAGGCTGCGGAAAAAAAGATTTCCGCCATCTGCTCCCTCACTCTTATCTCTCCCGGAGGGAGAGCGGATGTAGGAATGACGCCATCTTTCAGGCGGGGTGCGGAAGCACCAAACGTTGGCTTGCCCACCGAAACTCCTTTTGCCGCACCCTGCCACACATGGCGACGGCGCTCCTCGACCGCAACTCGAGCCACGGAATCACCTCAATCAAGCGTAACCCCGCGCGCCATCCGTGGCCAGTGGGTACGCATGCTCACTGGCAGGTAGGGACCCGCCTCGTTGGCCTGGATACGACTGACTGTGGGCGAGGGAACAAAACCGCGCTCCCCACAACAGGATTGCCCGCCGCGGTCTCCACACTTAGCCCGTTTATCGACACCTGTCCGCCGTCGCGAGACGACCAAAAACAGCGCTTCTTGACAACTGTGGACGCCATACTTGCGCCGGAGGCCGTGGAGAGGCTACCTTTTTTGCATACGAGGACGGCCAAGATGCCTTCAGTCAACAAAGCGATTCTGATCGGCAACCTGGGTAGAGACCCTGAAATCCGCTATCTCCCATCGGGTCAACCGGTCGCCAGCTTTTCGATCGCGACGACGGAAACCTTCAACGACCGCAGTGGCGCGCGCCAGGAGCGGACCGACTGGCACAATATCACGGTCTGGGGAAAGCAGGCGGAACTGTGCAGCCAGTATCTCAAGAAGGGCCGCCAGGTCTATATCGAGGGCCGGATTTCCAATCGCCAATACGAAGCCAAGGACGGCAGCGGCAAACGCTATCGCACCGAGATAGTGGCGCAGCGCGTGCAATTCCTGGGCGGCCGCGGTGGCGGGGGCGGCGGCGCGGACATGATGGAAGAACCGCCAGAAATGGGTGGCGGCGGCGGGGGCGGCGGGATGCCGTCTCCCGAAGACGAGGACATCCCCTTTTAGGCTTTAGTCAGCCCAACGGTCAGGTTTCCCAATATACTCACCGCTTTTCGCGTGGATGCGCAACTTTCCCGTGAAAGAGCGCCGGCTTGAATTGGCGCTGAATGTCCTAAGTTGAAAAGTGGGGTGTCCTATTTTGGTTTGAGGCGGGAGTCATCGGTAGCGACGCAAACCGCCGACCAGGAACTTACAATTGAAAGCTTCACCTCGGAAGACTCTTGCGCAAAAGTCGTAGCCGATTCCGTTCTCTTTAGATCGAGGAAAGCTCGCCGTTCGTCTTCGCATTCGGCAACGTGATCATAGCTCCCGATATTTTGCCATAGACGAAGCGGGGTGGCGGTCTTCGTGACGAACGATCCATCAGGACCACGGTACGTTGGTGGTGCCATCAGATACCACCCGACCAGGGCGAGCGCGGCGGCGTGGCGGGACTTCATCCTGTCCGTTTTAGCGCGAAGGTTGAGGAACCGAAAGACCTGAATCTCGTCTCGACCGCGCATAGCGTGTGCGCAACGATTCGAACACCAGCAAACATCGAAGGCCCTTTTGGTCCTGGATGTTAGTCGTCGTCGGTGTCGACGTGGAAGTTGTGTATGAACCGGTGGAATATCGGGGCGAACAGCACGCCGGCGGCACTGATTATCGCCAGGCCGCTGTATAGCGCGTAAAACGACGCGAAGAGTTTGCCCGCAGTCGTTTTGATTGGATCCACCGGGCCCATCCCCCCGGCAATCATCGACGCGTTGAGCAGCGAGTCAATCCACGACAGCCCTTCCAGATAGTGGTAACCGAAGATCCCTATCACGAGCGAGCCGAGCAGGATGATGCCGGCCGCGGCAGTCCATCGGAACACGCGCAACAAGAAAAGGTGACGCGGCAGCAGCGGGTCGTTACGTTGTTCAAAGGCCATGGCGCGATGCTTGGTGAAAACGCCACCATTTGTCCTCAAAGGCGGCTTTACGTTTAGTTCGTTCGCCCATTATACGGCTGCGCTTCGAATCAGCCGAGCCTCGTGCAGTTGGCCGTGAAATCATTGATCGCGCCGTGATCGCGACGTGCGTCTTGAACCCGCCACCCCGGCCGCGCCATCATTAGGACCATGCAACGGAGGGGGGCGTTGGTTCTGATAATTTTCGCGGCCCTCAGCGGATGCTGGCTCTTCCATAGGGAGACCCCGCAACAGAAGCTGTTCGATGCTCTCAACCGCGGCAATGGGCCCGCCGCGACCCAGATCTGGCTCGCCATGAGCCCGGAGGATCGCCTCAAATTTAACCGTGGCGAAGGAATCACGCCTGCGGTTCCGCCCCAGGAGGTGGTCAAGAAGCTGACCCAGATGGCGCCCGATGAGATGCAGGGAGAGGTCAGCATCAAGCCACCCAACGCCGGCGGTACCCTGCTCGATTTACCCGCGCTGGCGGCCCCACCATCGGGCGCCTCGCCATCAACACCCCAAGGGAGCCAGAAATGACTGGCGCCGCGGCCCGCCTTGATTTGACCGGCCGGAAGCCGCAACGATAATGGCGATGCGCATGCGTGGTGTTAAATGGATTGCGGGCGCTATCGCCTTGGGGGCGTTCGCGCTGACGCTGTCATACTGGATGCGGTCGCCAGGATGCATTGCGATTGGCGGCACTGAGGGCGTCAGTATCGCGCTGACGCAGCTGGGCCGCGGCGAAGCGAAGTTGTTCTGCTATCACGGCGCCGGCGGCGACAAAATCCGTTTGATTCTCGCGCGTGGAAACGACGGCGCGGTGCATTCCGTATTCGACGCCTGCCACCAATGCTATGCCTACCGTCGCGGCTACCGGCTTAGCCGCGACGGACTGGTCTGCCGGGTATGCGGCAACCGATACTCAGTGGACCGCATGATGGTGGGACAGGCATCGTGCGTTCCGGTCAGCGTGCCGCACAAGGTGGTTGGCGGTACCGTGCGCATCAGCAACGCCGATATCCGCGCCGGGCGGGCACTGTTCTGAACAGCTATCCGTTTCGGCCTGCCATCACTTTCATCCCACCACACTTTCATTCCGTCATCATTGGTCGACGCGCTTGATCCTGGGGGGATGGTCCGGCGGGTTCTGACCGGATAATATCGCGCCCAGGAAGCGCTCCAGGTTCTGGCGTAACTCGCCCAGAGCGATTTGCATGTGCTCGGCCGGCAACGGGCCCAGCTTGTCGATCGCCTTGGTCCACAGCGTCCGGCTGCCGGGCAGATTTCCGCGCTGCGCGTGCAGGATCGCGACCGCCGCCTGGATCATCCCCTGGTAGAAGAGCTTGTCGGCGCCCGCGCTGCGCAGCCAGGCTTGTTCCCAGGCTTCATGACATTCGAAGAAGCGGCCTTGGTTGAACAGGTCGATCCCTGTCTCGTAATAATCGCCGACAGTCATGGAGCCGATGCGATCCGCCAGGTCATTGCGCGCCCACCTGCATAAAGGGTTGGCGCTGGGGCAAACTCGATCCCGCGCCTACACCATGTAGCCACCGCCGTTGGCGTGCAAGGTCTGTCCGGTCAGAACATGAGTCGGATGGGTGGCCGCGTACACCACCACCTCGGCGACTTCGGCCGGATACAATGGGCGCTTGAACGGCTGATGCTTGCCGCGCATCTCGAACTCTTCCTGAGTCGGAGCGCTTTCCGAACCCATCGCCGTATGCATCACGCCCGGCGCCACCACGGTGACGACGATGTTGTCGCGCGCCACCTCGCGCGCCAGGATCTTGCTGAAGATGATCACCGCCGCCTTGCTGGCGGAATAAATCGCGATTCCTTTCAGCGGCTCGAGCGCGCCGCCCGAAGCGATGTTAACGATCCGTCCGCCTCCCTGCTTGCGCATCTGCGGGAGCACCGCCTGGCAACACAGCATCGTGCCGCGGAAGTTGATGTTCATCACCGCGTCGAAGTGCTCATCGGTAATCTCGTCGACGGTCGCGCGCGGGGCGATCGCGGCGTCGTTGACCAGGGCGTCGATGCGTCCGTACTCCTTGTCCACCGCCGCGACCATCGCCGCAACGCTGGCGCGTTTGGAAACGTCGGTCTGGACAAAAATCGCACGGCGCCCGGTCTCCGCCTTGATCGCGCCGACTGACTCGTTGCCCCAATCCTCGCGGATATCGGCCACGGCGATATCCAGCCCCTTATGCGCCAGTCCCAGCGCTATCTGGTATCCCATCCCCCAGCGCCGGCCAGCGCCGGTTACGATCGCAACCTTGTTCTCATCGCTCATTGGTTTCTCCTGTTCCAAAAGGCCGGTTGAGTCACTTGTGAAAGCACCCGGATGCTACGCGGGGGATTTAAAAACTGTCAAGGTCCGCCTTGGCCGCCGCCTGAGCGCCATCGCCGAATGTAACTCCCGGAGTCGAACTTGCGCGAGGTGCTTTCATACGACATGTAGCGGACCTTGCCGTAAACCGGGCGCTGCGGTCCCCACGCGCGGTCATGCTTGCCGCCGATCGCCCAGGCGATGCCTGCGTAGCCGTTGGGATCGCGGCCGTCCAGTTCATAGCGATCGTTAAGCCCCACCGCAATTTTATACGCCTGCGCGGCCGACGGGCTCCATTCCAGGATCTTCTTGGCCCAGTACATGCGCATGTACCCGTGCATCCAGCCGCTCTCGACCATCTGGCGCTGGGCCGCGTTCCATAGCGGGTCGTGAGTTTGTGCTTGCTCCAACTGCGCGCGCGAATAGCGATCGCGCCGCGGGTCGCGCCGATGTTCTTCCAGGGTGCGCAGCGCCCAGGGTTCGCAACCCGCTATCCGGTCGTAGTTGGAGTTGAAGCGGACGAAGTTAATCGCCAGCTCACGGCGCACGATTAGCTCTTCAATGAACGCCTCCCGGTCGCCTCGCGCAGCGTCCGACTCAAGCGCGGCCAGCGCCACGGTGTGCGGACCGAGATGCCCGAAGTGCAGATAGGGGGACAGACGGCTGGTACCGTCGGCTTCCGGATGATTGCGCCGGGTTGCGTAATCTTTGAGCGCCCCGCCAACGAATCGCCTAAGCGCGCGCAGCGCCGCCGTGGTGCCGCCGTGAAACTCCGCCACCGGCCGCACCGAGCGATCGATTGCGAGTTCGGAAAGCAACGCGGGCGAGGGCTTTAGTGACGCGATCCGCGGGCGCGCACGCCACGGGACGCGGGCAACCTGATTGCCAACCGGCTTCAGGAAGCGCCCGAGGTGAGCGTGGATGCGCGGCCGGATGGTCCGCGCCGCGTACTGTTCGCGTCCGATGATGGCTGACGGCACCACCACGTCCGCGTCAACGCTGAGCACCGGCACTTCCAACCTGCTGCGCCGCCGCCACGCGCCATCGCGCCGACGCGCGCAGCGGATTCTCGTCGAGTACCACCACCGCGGGACGCGTTTGCCGGCAAACTTCCGTCAACTCGCCCAGCGGATTCGATCCGTCGGCGCGCCGCATCGCGAAGCCAATCTGGCGCCGCGCCAGCCGCTGCTCGGTATCGGCCAGTCCCTCGATCATGAAGGCATAATGGCGCAAGTTCGCAATTGGATGCGATCCCAGCAGGCAGAAGAACACCATGACCGGGAGCTCGAGCCGGTTGGCCGCGCGGATGGCGGTCTCCAGGGCGGGATTATCCCACGCTCTTTGCGCCCGCTGCATCCAGTACAGCACGCAGCGTCCGTCGCGGCCAGGTTCGCCCGCGCGCCGGACCGTGACGCGAGGATCGGCGGAGAGTTCTTCGATTAAGGACGGCGTCACGCGATGCGGCTTTACCTGGATTGCCAATTAGTTAACTAACCTGATTCATAACTAACCTGATTCAGCAATAGACGATAGCAATTGACTTCAAAGCTATTGGCAGATCCCGGTCAAACGTGTTGAGCTTATAACTATGGAATCGGAGCACCAGGCGATCGAAGGTCAGGTCCAGCCGGTGCGGATCGGGGTATCGGCATGTCTGTTGGGCCAACAGGTGCGCTTCGACGGCGGACATAAGCGCAACGACTTTCTGGTCGAAATCCTCGGACCTTTCGTGCAGTGGGTTGCGGTCTGCCCGGAGGTCGAATTCGGCCTGGGCACGCCCCGGCGCAGTCTCCGACTGGTCCAAAGCGGCGACCAGACCCGGATGGTCGAAGGGCCCAAGCGCGGGGCGGATCAATCGCCCGGCGCCGACCACACCGAGGGGATGCGAGCCTGGGCCAGGCGCCGCGCATCGAGCCTGGAGCGCGAAGAACTGTCCGGCTACGTGCTTAAAAAGGACTCTCCCAGTTGCGGAATGGAGCGGGTCAAGGTCTATAAATCCGATGGTATGCCCACTCGCAACGGACGCGGTCTGTTCGCCGAAGCCCTGATGCTGGCCTATCCCGCTTTGCCAGTGGAAGAGGAAGGCCGCCTGGCGGACCCGGATCTGCGCGAGAATTTCATCGAGCGGGTATTCGCCTACCACAGCCTGCGTCAGTTATTCGCCACGCCATGGAAGATCGCCGGCCTGGTTGCTTTCCACACCGGGCGCAAGCTCCAGCTACTGTCGCATAACACCCAGGCTTACCATCAACTGGGACGGCTGGTGGCGGATGCCAAAACGCTGCGCCGCGACGATTTGCGCGAGCGCTACGCGAGCCAGTTCATGGCCGCGCTGCGATGGCCCGCCACGCCCGCCCGTCATACCAACGTGCTCCAGCACATGGCTGGATACTTCAAGAAGCGGCTCGACACGGCCTCGCGCCAGGAGCTTAATTCGGTGATCGCGGACTACCGGGCCGGGCTCGTGCCGCTGATTGTTCCGATCACGCTGATCCGGCATCACGTGCTGCTTTTCGATATCGACTATCTCAAGGGGCAGCTTTATCTCCAGCCCCATCCCAAGGAATTGATGCTGCGCAACCACGTGTGAGGCGAAGTCGCCGGGCCGGGTCTCACGGCACGGTTACAACGATTGCCGTACATACCGGTTTGCCGATCCGGCGATAGGAATGGGCCACCGATGAGTCGAAGTAGATCGAGTCGCCGGCGCGCAGCGCGTTATCCTGCGTGCCGACGGTAAGGCCCAGGGTACCGTCGATCACATAGATGAACTCCACGCCGTTGTGCTGATGACTGGCGATCTTGCCGGGCGGCGCAGCGCCAAAATCAGCGTAATAGGCGTTGAGCTTGCGCTCGACCGCGGCGAAATCCAGACATTCGAAGTTGAAGATCAGCCCCTTGTCCTGGTTGACGAAGCGCAGCCGCTCCTTGCGCCGCACCACGCCCAGCGCCTGGCGCTTGCGCTGATCGGAAAAGAAGAAATCCAGGCCGACACCAAAGACCAGGGAGATTCGCAGCAACGTGGGCAGGGTCGGAAACATCAGACCGCGCTCAATCTTTGACAGCAACGCCGGCGACAGACCGGTATGCTTACCCATCTGCACAAGTCCAATCTTCTTGCGCAGCCGCATCGCTCTGAGCTTCTCACCGATCGCGTATTCGCGCAGTCCGTTTTCGAGGGTTTCTGACAACATCGAATTCAGTTGACTATCTTTATCTTGAGTTCGGAGTCAACGATATACGTTAACAACAATTTCGTTTTCTTTACAGTAAAGTAATTGGAAGAGTTTTACCCTTGGTGCAAATGATCGTCATTGGGGGACTGGCCTGAATTGTCAGGAAATATAGTTTAATTATCAGGAAATATAAGACGGCGCGCCGGAAACGGCCACCTTCGCACCGCCCGGCAAGGCTTTGAGCAACGGGAGATATATTCAATGTTGCACCACGAAACCAATGATAACTTAACCGGTCCGGTGACGGACCAGGATCCGCGTGGATGGGAAAGCGCGAGCTCGGTTTCCTTGGATTCGATAACGCAGCCGGACTGTTTGCTGCCGTCGCAGTATTTTGGACCTCGCGCTACGGCGCCCGTTGAGGGTGAGATGCGGCTGCTGATAGCGGTGCTGCGCGACGCGATCAACCTCTATGCCCGAACCAGGGGCCGTAAGGCCCACCGTGAGGTCGAGCAATTTGAGGAAGTCAATTCCTGGTTCGAGGCTACCGGTGCGCGGGGATTATTCGCCTTCGAGAACGTCTGTGAGGTTCTTGGGATCGACCCCGGCCGGTTGCGCCGCTGGCTCAAGTCGTTGCACGCCGCCGGCGCGGTCGCGGTACCGGGACCCACCGCCGCCGGCAGACTGCGTTCGGGCCGCCGGATGGCGGCTCAACCTGGGCCGGCCGCGCCGCCCTCGCCCACCGAGTCTTGGAAGGCGCACCCGGGGCGGATCGCTAAGAAGGCCGGTCGAGCCAAGCTGATTCATTTTCACATGAGAACCAGGTTGCCAGCGCGCACCAGCGGCGGAGTATGCTTAAAGCCGAAGGTGTCGCGGAATTAGCCGCCGGTGACGGCGACGCGCAGCGCGCCCTCTTCGACGCGAGACAGCGCTTGCTGGCGTAACTTCAGGATTAGGTGAATGGCATGCGTATCCTGGTCACCGGAGCAACCGGATTTATCGGGCGGGCGTTGACCCTGCGTCTGCTCGGCCGCGGCCATGAAGTATCGGCGTGGGTGCGCAACCCGGCCACGGCACGAAGCCTCTTGGGCGGCGACGTCCATCTGGTTGACGCGGCGGCGGGAACGCCCGCGCTGGCCGCCGCGGTGGGACGGGCCGAGGCTATCGTCAATCTCGCGGGCGAGCCGATCCTCGGCGGACGCTGGACCCCCAAGCGGCGCAAGGCAATCTCCGAAAGCCGGATCGCGCTGACCACCACGATCGTCGAGGCGATTATGCATTCGCAACAGCGCCCGGCAGTGCTGGTTTCGGCCAGCGCCGTGGGTTATTACGGCGACCGCGGCGAAGAGATCCTCGACGATCAATCCGCCCCCGGCAACGATTTCCTTGCCCAGGTCTGCCGCCAGTGGGAAGCGGCCGCGATGCGCGCGCAGGAATCCGCCGTGCGGGTTTTTACGCCGCGCTTCGGAATCGTGCTGGGCTCCGACGGCGGGGCGCTCGCCCAAATGCTCCCGCCATTCCAGTTCGGGGCCGGCGGCCCCATCGCCTCGGGACGCCAGTGGATGCCCTGGATTCATCTGTTCGACCTGGTCGAGATTATCGTCAATGCATTGACGGACCCGCGCTACACGGGGCCGGCCATTGCGGCCGCACCGTTCCCGGTCACCAACCGCGTATTCGCGCAAACCCTGGGCCGGGTGCTGCATCGCCCCAGCCTGGTTCCCGTTCCATCCCTGGCGTTGCGGGCGATGTTCGGCGAAGGCGCGACGGTTTTGACTGCCGGACAGCGGGTGATTCCCGCACGGCTTCGAGAATTGGGTTTCAAATGGCAGTTTGAAAAACTGGAAGCGGCTTTGCGCCACCTCCTCAACGATGACGGTCCGATGATCGGTCCGCTGCGCCAGAATTCGCCCCAGCCCGAAAATCCTCACGACTCGGAATATCTGCATAAACAGAAGCCTGGCTATCTGCTGCGCCACGCAACGCGGGTCGCGGCGCCGCTGTCCGAGGTGTTTGCTTTCTTTTCGCGCCCGCAAAATCTCGGCGTGATGACGCCGGCTGACATGCACTTCCAAATCAAGGGCGATTTGCCCGCCGAAATCGCGCGTGGAATGGCCATCGATTATGCCCTGCGGGTGGGACCGCTGCCGCTTAACTGGCGGACGCGAATCGAAGCCTGGCAACCACAGCAACTGTTCATCGATTCGCAGGAACGCGGTCCCTACCGATGCTGGTGGCATGAGCATCATTTTCGGGCCGACGGCGATACGACCTTGATGGAAGACCGGGTTTTTTTCGCTCCACCGTTCGGGAGGCTTGGGAATCTGGCCGGCCACCTGTTGGTGATGCCCACGCTGCGCAGGATTTTTCGCTTCCGGGCCCAGGCGATGAAGCTCAGGTTTTGCGGCTCACCGCAAGTCCCGGCTGCGGTCGAACCTGCCTCCGATGCACATCAATGAAGCCGTCATCCGCAACCGCCGGGTGGGGCGCGCTGGTGGTTTCGATCGCCGTTTGTTGCGCGGCCGCGGGCACCGGGTCTTTGATCACCACGCCCGCTTTGCGGCATTGGTATCCTTCCCTGCATAAGCCCGCGTGGACACCGCCCGACGGCGTTTTCGCGCCGGTCTGGACGGTGCTGTATCTGACCATGGCAATTGCGGCGTGGATGGTCTGGCGGCGCCGTCCCTTCCGCGATGTGGCACCGGCGCTCGCGTTATTCGCCGTTCAGTTGGTCCTCAACGTGGCTTGGTCGGGGCTGTTCTTCGGGCTGCATTCTCCGCGCGCCGGCCTGATCGGAATCGCCCTGCTGTGGTGCGCGATTGCAGCGACGATGGTTGCGTTCCATCGCCTCACCGCGCCGGCGGGCTGGATTCTCGTACCCTACCTCGCCTGGGTCAGTTTCGCCGCGACGCTGAACTTCGCCGTCTGGCGCCTCAACTAGCCCCAAAGCGAAAACAATTTGGCGCCCTGAGCGCATGAACACATTGGCGCAGAGGCTCTTTCTGTTCCCTCTCCTTATCTTGAGAGGCGAGCGAGATTTTTCGCACCGAGAGCCATGAAACACGTGGGGGTCCGCTCTTCCACCTCTCCCTACCGTCGCGGAGAGGTCGTGCGGTGGAAGGCCGCCCGGCTTGAGACCGCGCGGGTGAGGGACCTTAACGACCGGTGCTATTTTTCGAGCGCCGGACGTCAAAATTTTGATGTCGGGCGCTAAACCACAAGCGCCACGCTAAGGTCCTACACGCGGCACTCGCAGACTCGCGACTGCCTCTCCCCTTCGGAACCCATCCGGGAGAGGCAGTCAGAAGCGGCCCCTGATGAAAATCGACAGGCATCTATCCTAGCCTCAAAGCGAGAATAATTCTGGGTAGTGGTTTCGCGCAAGGTCAGTGGCCGCAGGCGAAATCTGTGTCGTGGACCGTAGCGTGTAACCCCTCCCTCGCCCTCTCCTAGGATTAGGAGAGGGAACAGAAAGCGCCTCTGCGCCAAGCTGTTCGTGTGCTCAAGGAAATTATTTTCGATTTAGGGCTAGTTAGCTAGAAGCCGACGGGACCAATCCTCAGATTGCCGAATTCTTGTGAGCGCCGTCCACGGGGTCGCGCCAAACGGGACTTTTGACGTTAAGAAAAAGGCAAAATCACCAATATCGACGTAACAAAGAAGTTTATGTCTGCCCCGGAATCAGGGCAGCAAACAAGCACCGGTGCACGATCTCGACGCGTAGAGCCTGATTTCATCTCAAGGACTGATGCCCTGGCCAGATCTCTTGGCATTGAAACTAGTGGACCTAATTGCGGCTGGGGTCTTGGCAGCTTAGGAAATTTGTCGGCCGCTTGCCCAGCTAACGCCAGACCATTGTTCGTGCCACGGGCCTGTTCGGTCAGCCAGGCCGATAAAGCTCGATGCCCCTGACGCCGAACGCCGTGAAATCGTCTCGCGCATCACTCGGCCACCTTTCACCTCTAATGCCACTGACCCGTTTTTTTGGGTTATCATTGCTTGCTTGATTTATCGAAGGGTAGCTTTCTCTTGATTTAAATGCTACGAAGCGCCAATCTGTTACAGAGTACAAAATAGTCGGGATGCTATCGACGACGCGCTGATTGAACTAATTCTTGACCTATAGATTTTGCCCGCAAGTGTTATCGACAAGATGCTAAAACAGAAAGCTGAATTTTTATCTTTTCTAGCCGGCGCGCTCTTTTCACTTGCAAGCTCCGCGCGGGCATTCGCGCATGAGCCACATGTGTGCCCCCCAGGAATCAATGATACGCCTGCACTTGCCGCGCATCTGGACCAGCATGACCTCATAAAGATGCCCTTCAGCAAGGTCTTTGCGGCAGGCCAGGTGCTCTTCGTAACAAATTTCAACGCGTGCGACGGCGCGGGCCGGCCCGGCACCAACGGTGGATTGATGCCACGCACTTCGGACCCTTTGACCGGACCCCGCTTCACGCGAGTTTCTGCTCCGGAGGCCAACTCCTGCGCGGGCTGTCACAGCCAGCCTCAAGCCGGCGGCGCCGGCGACTTCGTGGCAAACGTATTCGTGCTTGCACAGAACCTGATCCCGGTCAGCGAAACCATCCTCAACCCGGATTTCAGCCAGACCTTCCCGGAGCGAAATACCCTGGGAATGTTCGGTTCTGGCGCGATCGAGCTGCTGGGAAGAGAAATGACCCAGGACCTCTCGACGCTCAAAGCGCAGGCCATCAGCCGAGCCGCCGCCATGGGCAATGACGTGTCTGTTACGCTCCTCACCAAGGGTGTCTCCTTCGGCTCGCTCACCGCTCATGCCGATGGTTCAGTTGATACCAGCGCGGTCGTTGGGGTCGATCCCGATCTGATCATCAGGCCGTTTTCGCGCAAGGGCGCAATGCGCTCGGTGCGGGAATTCAGCGTCAACGCCTTCAACCAACATCACGGGATGCAGGCGGTCGAGCGCTTCGGATTGGACACCGATCCGGATCAAGACGGCGTCACGAACGAGTTGACGATCGGGGATATTACCGCGGCTTCTGTGTTTCAAGCGGCGCTGCCGGTACCGGTGGTGGTGCGCACACATAAAGACGAAAGGACCGTGGGTCAAGGCGAACGACTCTTTGCGGAGGTCGGATGCAACGGGTGTCACGTCCCGGCCTTGCCGCTCAACAATGCGGTGTTTTGCGATCCGAATCCAGCCAATCCGGCAAGCGGTCCGTTCAAGACCTTTAACGACACTTCCCAGTCCTTCTGCTTTGATTTGCGGCAGACCTCCGGGGTTGCGGACAACGGAATGGTGCACGCATACACCGACCTCAAGCGTCATGTAATCTGCGACGCGAACAAGCCGCACTACTGCAACGAACCGGCTTCTCCCCTCCAGCCCGACGATAGTGCGGCGCCACTGCCGCGCGACCAGTTCCTGAGCGCGAAACTGTGGGACGTCGGAAACTCGGCGCCCTTCGGGCATCGCGGAGATCTCGACACGATTTACGCCGCAATCGTCGCCCATGGTGGTGAAGCGACCACTTCGGAAGCGCAATTTGAAGCGTTGCCGAACTCCGATCAGGCGGCTATCGTGGCATTTCTGAAAACGCTGGTAATGCCCATTATCAAAAACAATCCCAATCCCCAACAAGCCGGTTCGCCTTCGTCCTGAACTTGCTGACCCCTTGCTACGCGCCCATCTCTTCTCCGCGGTGTCGCCCGAGGAGTTGGCGGTCTGCGTGGACGATATCGGCGAGTGGGTAACCGGCAAGCGCGGCGACCCTTTCCATGGCATCGTCCGGCGTCATGGGATGCCGCGCAGGTTCTCGCCGGTGTTGCTCGACGCCTGGAGTTCGTGCCGGACGCCTCGGGCGAGCAGACGGCCTGCGTGCGTTGCAGATGCTCAAGGAACGGAACGCCACCGGACGGCGCAAGCTGCTGGAAGATTCGCCGACCGACTTCCTACCGCAGCGCCATAAGCCCAATCGTCATAAACCACGGCGAGATCGTTGCTGCAGTTTCGACTTGCTCCGCGCCAAGCATTTCGCTAAAGAGCGCTTATGCCCACAACATCTGCCCCGTCGCCGCTACAATCTCTTCAACGCGATCCCGCCCGGTCATGCTGTACAGATGATCACCTGTACAGCTAAGGTCAACTCTTTCACCCCTAAAATCCACCCGGTCCTCACATTTACCTTTGACTGCTTATCCTCTTTACAGAAGCTGCGTCGATTATTGCGCAAATTAGCTAGGCGCCTATTTATTGGCGGCGGCCAAATCGGCGTGATTCTGTGCGAGCGCCCGCGCCACCACTTGCGCATATTTGTTGGGTTCCATACTCGCCGCCCGCTCGCGGTTGTCCTGAAGGGCCAGGATCTCATCGATATTGTTGCGGTCGACCCACAGGGCTGAGCCGAGGACGATTTGCATGTCGCGGCATTGATCGTCCGGCATGCCGAGCAGCCGGCGCAGAATCGTCATTCCCACTTCGGGCTTCATGTGCACCACGTCGAGGAACATGTTGTCGGTTCGGGCAAGCTCGTTGTAACCGGTGAAATCCAAATACGGGCTCGATACCGTCAGGTCGCGTTTGAATTGCTGAAAACGCGGCCACAGTCCGCTTTGACGAATCTCTTCAAGTTCGAACTGGGTCATCGGGGGAAGGAACAGCATCAGTTGCACGCCGGCGCGCTTGATTTCAGCGACGGCGCTGCGGAACAGAGCCATGCCCTCATCGCAGCAGATCGAACCCTCGTACACTGGAGCTTCCGAAAGGATCTGATGCAATGCCCCATTTTCACCTACGTTTACCAGCCCGATTCCAGCCTGGGTTTGGAAGCGCTTGCAAATGAAATCCTGAGACCACGGGATGGGGTCCAGCGCCTTGTGGTCCAGGGATTTGCGGCCCAAGATGGCGCGCTTGAGCAAATTGAAGCCCGCGTCCATCGCCTCAGAGCTCAGCAGATTGTCGAGAATCAGCAAACGCAGGTTTCCATCCAGACGCGCGCAGGTATCCGGATTGCACCCAAGGCGCTGGTCGAAGGTGAAAAAATCCACGGCCCAGATAATTCGTTTCAGGCGGGGATTCTTCAGCGCCAGATGAACTTCCCGTTTGATCTCCGGCAGACGGCCGCCGGAAAGGCCGGCATTGAGAAAGCCGTCCCGGTATCCCTGCTCGATGGGCATCCCGAACAGCATGCGCGAGGTGCCCAGCAGCAAAGTGTCGGGGTGGGCGGTACGCAGCCGGTATGGGGTCATGACACGCTCGGGCCCGCCGCCGCGCAACCGGTAATAGATATTGCCGACCAGGTGATGGCGCCAGGCGCCGAACGGATTAACGACAAAGTTGAATGTCACCGCGGCGAAGGTCAGCGCCGCCAGCGCCAGCAGCATCATCCAGAGTCTGCGGGTGGAATTCATTCGCGATGGCCTGGAACCGGAAATAGATGAAGGCGGGAGGGTAGGCCATGCTGAGCGGGCATCCCGCCCCGAGGACCGCAAAGACGCCGGCGTACAGCTAATCGCTCCCCCACTCCCATTCCATGGTCATCTGGCGGTTGGGATACCGTCACCAGCACCCACCCGATCAGCATGCGCATGTATTGGTGGCGGCCGAGCGACTCATCGCGCACATTCCAGCCCCAGCCATTGAGGCCAACCATTGCGGAAAGGAGCTGCGCGGCGCGTAAAAAAGTGGCCGCGCGAAAGCCGACCCATGCGATCGCCACCGTCACGAAGGTCAGCGCCCAACCGACCAGCGGCGCCAACAGCAAAGATTTTCGGCGCGAACTTCCCTCGCCAACACCAGCTTCGCAAAATCTCGTTCCCGCCCGTACCGAGCCGCGGCAAGGCCGGATTTTCGACTCCTTGCCCGGCGCGCTGTCGCGTGGTGAAAGACATCGATGAGTTTTTAGCAGCCGGATCAGTCAAAGGGAATCCCCCGGTTCAAGACCTGAGTTACCTCGTGGGCTGGGAGGTATCTTCCGTGGACGGTCGAGTCGAGGCTGAGGTCGATGGCTTTCCGGGGCCATGGTAAAGAACCACGCTCGCGCCTTGGTGCGCGATCACCGTCGGAGTCGGTTTCAGCGTCTCCAGATAGATTTGCGCAATCCAGTCGCCGTCGGCGATAAGCATGGTGCATGGCGACGTTAACCACAGGCGGGTAAACACCAGGCGGTCGGCGATAAAGCTGGCCTCCGCGTCCGGACCGCGACTGAACGGTTCAAGTTCGCCCCGGTAGCCGACCAGCACCTCGCGGATTCCGGTGTAAAACGGCAACGCTTGAAGGAATCGATGGTCGGAGGCAATCAGACACCCACCGTGAGGTACGTACGCCTGGATCTTGCGCGCCAGGTCGCGGGACGTATAGAGCGCGCTCATATCACCGCGGGCCTTCATCCCCGCGAAGAATATCAGGGCGACGCCCGCCACCACGGCGAGCGTCACTCCCAGGCTCGTGGGACGGCGCAACTTGCTCAACGGCAGCAGGCCGCACAATCCGAGTCCCGCCGCCAGCCACAGTCCATCGGGGACCAGCGCCGGAGGTAACCTGGCTGAGAAAAGCTCAAAGGCCGCCCCACACCCCACTCCCAAAGCGAGGTTCACCAGGGCAAACCGGCGAACCAGTTTGCGCGCGTAATCGAGGTCCAGCGCACCGAGTTGGCGCAATCCGCGCCCGGCGAGAATTGCGAGTGCCGGAACCGCGGGCAACACGTAGCTGCCCAGCTTGGCGCGCGGAATCGAAAAAAGCGCGATTACCACCAGGCACCACGCCACCAGAAAACCGAGCGCATCGCGGCCCGCGGACACTCCGCCGCCGGGCCCGTCGCGCCGCGCGCCCACGAACGCAAGCGGGGCGAAATAGATCCAGGGCCAGGTGCCAGCGAGCGCGACGGCGGCTGGAAAATAAGGTCCCCATACGTGTTCGGTCGCGGAGAGATAGCGATGCAGATGTTCGTGCACGAAGAAGAAGCTGATGAAGCCCGGATTGCGCCACGCCACCAGCACGAACCACGGCGCGGCGATGAGGCCATAGATGGCGGCGCAACTCAGCCAGGGGACTTGCCGGATCTCGCGCATCCGGTCTTGGCCAAAAAGATGAAAGAACGCGATTGCGCCGCCCAGTGCAAGCGCGACCGGGCCTTTGGCGAGAGTGCCGAGGGCGAGCATCGCGGCGCTCAGCAGCATCCACCGGCGGCCGCGGCCACGTCCGAGGTCAGGGGCGCGGCTGGCCATAAAAAAGGCGGCCATCGCAACCGTGATGAAAAAGGACAGCGCCGGGTCGAGCGTCGCGAAGCGGGCGAAGCCGAAGAAGATGGGGCTTAAGGCGAGCACTGCGGCCGCCAGCAGCCCGGCCGCCGGATCGAACATCGCCTCGCCCAGCGCCGCGGTTACAACGACCTGGCCGATGCTGAAGCTGGCCGCAGGAAGCCTTACGGCCAGCTCGGTTGGTCCGATTACCTTGATCGCCGCAGCCATCAGCCAATAGGTCAAGGGTGGTTTTTCGAAATAGCGCACCCAATTATCGCGCGGCGTGACGTAGTCGCCGCTGAGCGCCATTTCCCGCGCTATTTCCGCGTAGCGGCCTTCGTCCGGTTCCCATAATGGCGGGGCGCCCAGTGCCGGCAGATAAAGCAGGGCGGCAAACAAGGCCACCGCCGCAAGCCGGTAAAACCTGTGGCGCGCCAGGAGGTGGTCTGGAAGTGAGGCCGGACTCGCGGGCATCGCGGCTAATTTTCTCCGGCGTCCGGGCGGCAGGTTTGCAGCACGTCGTTAGAGTGGCGCATGGCTAAGGTGCACAAGGGGCAGAAAGAATCTTTGCTCCAAGGCGTTGGTCCACTGAACAGCGCAAAGGGTTCGCTTCAGGGCTCGATCCGTCGCCACGCAAGCCGCCTGAATTATCCCTCGACCGCAACCATGGGACTGGGCTGGTCGTCCGGGTGCCAGCGCCGATACCACGCCTGAAACATTAGAATTGTCCAAAGATGGTACTGCCAGTTGCGCCGCCCGGCCTGATGCTCCGTCCACATCCGGTGAACTGTGGCGGGCTCGAAAAAGCCGTCTTCCTTCATTGCGCGTGCATCGAGCAAAGCTTCAGCCCAATCCCGCAACGGACCGCGCAACCATCGATCCACTGGCGCGGCGAAACCCATTTTCGGGCGCTCGGTTACTTCCGGGTTGACGTAGCGCCGCAGCAGACGGCGTAAAAGGTATTTGCCTTGACCCGCACGAAATTTGAGGTCCATCGGGAGGCGCCAAGCAAATTCGACCAATTGACGATCAAGAAATGGCATCCGCCCTTCGACGCTGGCGCCCATCGTTGCGCGGTCGGCCTTGACCAGAATGTCGCCCGGCAGGTAGCCCACCAGTTCCAGATACATCATGGCGTTGCGCAAGTCGGAAAAATGTTTCCATGGTTCCGGATCGTTCACCAGCGTGTGGGGCTCGTCGACTGCGCCTTTGAGCAAGGCGGCGATCTCGTCGCCCTGCCAATGCGTGCTGAGACCGCGATAGAGGGCTTGCGGGCTGGACGAGCCCGCCAGCACTTCCGCCAGCTTGTGCAGCTTGTCGCCCCATCGGACCTGCTTGAAACGATTGGGCAGGAGGTGATTAAGCGGGGTGAGCCACCGATCCCACACCGAGGGCGCAACCGCCGTGATTCCGGTATTCAAAGACTGCTTTATGGACGGTGGCATCCAGCCCAGCATCCGCCATAGCCGCGTAGTCTGCAGATAGCGTTCGTACCCGCCGAACAGCTCGTCGCTGCCCTCGCCGGAAAGCGCGACCCGCACCTGGCGCCGGGCCAACTCGGCCACCAGGTAGCTGGGCACCTGGGAATAATCGGCGAACGGCTCGTCGAACAGGTCGGGCATGCGCGCCACCAACTCGACCACCTCGGAATCCCTGACGTAGTGCTCGGTATGCTCAGTGCCGAGTTGCGCGGCCACCTGACGGGCAAATGGGGCCTCATCGTAGTTGTGGTCGTCAAACCCGATGGTGAAAGTCTTTACGCGCCGTGTGCTCTCAAGCTGCATCAGCGCGGCGAGCAGCGTCGAATCGATTCCGCCCGACAGGAAGACGCCGAGCGGAACGTCGGCGATCATGTGTTGGCGCACCGCTTCCTTGAGCAGCGCTTCGAGCCTACCCAGGGCCGCCTCTTCACCCTCACGCCAGGGGTCGGCCAGCGCCCGCGCGACCGTGTCAGCGGCGGACCAATAGGCCTGGGTTACGGCCCCCTGACCGCTGCGGGCGGCAGCCAGCGGTATCGCCAGGATCGAACCGGGCGCCAGCTTGTGGACCTTGTTGTAGATGGAGTAGGGCTCCGGAATATAACTATGACGCAGCAGCAGCACCACGGCGCCAGGATTGATTTCCGGCCGGAAAGACGGGTGGGGACGCAGCGCTTTGAGCTCCGACCCAAACAGAAAAACGCCGTTCATCCAGGTGTAGTAAAGCGGTTTCTGGCCCAGCGGGTCGCGGACCAGGTACATCGTGCGGTCAACGCGGTCCCAAACCGCGAAAGCAAACATCCCCTCGAACCGCTTGACCGCCGCTTCGATTCCCCATTGCTCGAAGGCCGCCAGCATCGTTTCCGTATCCGAATGTCCGCAGAAACGATGGCCCAGGCCGGCCAGCTCGCTACGCAAAGTCTGAAAGTTGTACACCTCGCCATTGAAGGTGATCACGTACCGGCCACTGGCGGAAAGCATCGGCTGATGGCCCTGGGGCGACAGGTCGAGAATGGCGAGCCGCGCGTTACCCAGACCGATGCCGTTTTCATGATCATGCCATGAACCTTGATGGTCGGGGCCGCGATGGTACATCGACCGGGTCATCGACCACAGCAGCGGCGGCGACGCGCCGTCGCCGATTACCCCGACTATCCC
The DNA here is from genome assembly GCA_963805995.1 of uncultured Pseudomonadota bacterium. Classification (GTDB taxonomy): domain Bacteria; phylum Desulfobacterota; class Binatia; order Binatales; family Binataceae; genus JAJPJA01. The sequence goes on from CAWDWL010000014.1 coordinate 147,463, forward strand.
GCACATAGCATTACCAAAGACCCGCCAAACCCGGCGGCGCAACGCCGGCAGGTTGACGCTGAATTTTCTGTCGCCCAGGGGTCATTGGCCAAATTCCTTATCGCTGGCTCGCGGGCTTGGGCGGCTGCGCGCTGGATTGCCGCCGCAGCAGTATCATCGCGCCACCGCCGTCGAGGTTGGCGGGGCCGCTCTCGAGAAGGACCCCAAAGTCGGCCAGTTCACCGGCGTGCGAATGGTAATAATCCGAGTCGGCCAAAAGGTAATCGGGCCAGCCGGCATGCGAGCCGCCGACCACGGCAATCTGGCGGCGACTATAAAATGCAACCTCATAATTAAGTCCAATCAGGTAAGCTACCGGATGGTGGTCAACCAGACGCATCGATTTTTCAGTGAAGTGCTTCAGGGTAATGGCGTTGGCGATGGCGGGAACGACAAAAAGTTGGGCCGTGACAATCGTCGTGCTCATCGCTCCAACCGTCATCGCCCACAGCCGCAGCGGTTTTGATCGCGCGGCGACCAATCCCAAGCCTAATAATAGAGTCAGTATGGGTAAAAGACACGCGGGCACGGGGTGATTAACGAACTCCGCGCGCAGGTCATCGACCAATTGCGTGACCGTTATCCCGACCGCGGCCAGCAACTTGACCGCAGTCGCCGGGCGCAGGATGGTCAGAGCGACCAGCGCCAACGCGCCCAGCCCCAGCATCGCGAAACTTGCTCCCTCGGCGAGGCCGAGCGCCGGGAAGAGGCGCGGAAGCGCGGGCGCCATCGCAATCCGCCGGACCAGGTTCGCGGTCAAAAGCGCCAGCGCCGGATAAATCGCCAGCAGGTAGATACCGCGTTTCTGATGGGCCAGGCTGTAAAAAAAGACCACCACCAGTACCCAGATGATCAGATAGGTGAAGCGGGGGCCGGGCCATTTGCGACCGAGGTCAGCAGCCACCCACGGCAGGAACGGCGACCACGGCAACCAGCCGCCCACCAGCGCCATGTCCAACCACAGAAAGGAATGGTTATGGCCGCCGCCTACAGTGGAGCTGCGGAAAAAAGCGAAGAAATTTTCGTTGACGAGCTGCTTCAGGACAAAGCTGCTCCCACCGATTGCAATCGCGGCCACGTACCAGCCGCCGGCCACCAACGCGACCACCATAAGGCCGGAAGCCAGATGCAATCTACCGCTCAGGCGGCGGCGCTCGACCACGCTCCAAATGATCGTCACCCCCGCCGGGAGCACGACGCCCACCGGGCCCTTGCTCAGCACCGCACCCGCCACGGCGAGATACAAGAGCAGCCACCTGGAGGTCAACCCCTCGGCGATCAAAATGAACTCGAAGAACGCCACCTCCAGAAAGAAGGTGAACGTCATGTCGACCCGCGCATTGGTGGCCGCCTGGAGGTACTGAATGCTGGTCCCTAACATCAAGGCGGCGGCGAGGCCGACAATCGGTTCGAAGAGCGCGGCGCCATACGCGTAACAGACCAAAACCCCGCCAATCCCCAATGTGGCCGAGGGTAGCCGCATGGTCAGCTCGGTCAGCTCCTTTGGACCCCCGGCCAGTTCGGCGAACAGGCTCGCGAGCCAGCGCATCATCGGCGGTTTGAACGGCATTTCGACCAACGGGTCATTCGGCAGGATAAAGCCGTGGCCGTTGACCACATCGATCGCGGTCACTCCTTCGCGTGGTTCGCCGAAAGTGTACATGGGGTGGCCAAGGCCGGTGAAATACAATAGCAGCCCCAAGCCAACGATTAGTGGCAGCGCAACGCGGGGGCGTGCCAAGTTGCCATACACATCAGCAAAGTTCATTTTGAGCAATGCGCCGGCAAAGGCACTGCGCGGATCGCGAGCCGGACCTCAGGCGCGCATTCCGCCGCCGTGCGCGGGCGTCTGCGCGTCCGCGTCGCCCCGATACCCTGGCGAGGGCCTCCGACGACGAATGGTAAAGGCAATATCGTACGCTCAATGATCACGAGACGGGAGTTTTACCAAAGTCTATAGCCTAAACATACAGCGGTGAAAGAGAGGCGGAGCTGATGCGGACGGCGACTGGTGGGAAGAGGATTTCAGGATTCCCCGCCGAACAGGAGTATCGCCAGCGCCAGGATGGCAAAAAGTGGCGGTGGGTAACCAGGCCGCCAGCCACGCCGGGATTTGTTCCCGAGGTCCGCAACAAGAAATCATCTCAAACCCGGATTCCTATCTACCCGCGTCCTTGCGCTTGCGCCGGGCCAACATGCCAGCCACCCGCCGCAGCAGTGCCCGCTCCCGGAGGCGTCCGCTGCCCGCGGCATAGGCGTGGAAGAACCGCAGGCGGTCGGTATTGCTGAGACCCGGCAATTCAAACCGTCCTAATTGAACGAGGTTGCGCAACTGCCGGTAGCGGCGCCCGGCAGGAAAGCCAGAGCGGGTGCGATCGTTATCAAGAAAGATAAAACGCGGCGGCGCTTGCTGAGCCACGAAGATGTTGTATGGGGTCAGGTCCCCGTGGACAAAGCCGCATCGATGCAAACGGGCGACCTCAGTTCCAAGCGCGCGGATCAATGCGCGCTTGCGAGCCATTGAACCATCCTCATGCTGGATCAATTCCGGCAGCGAAACGCCCTCGGCGCGCACGCTGGTCAGCATGGTCCGGCCGCTCCCGTGGTGGACTCCCATAAGCACCACTCGCGCGGTATCGAAGCCGTTGCGCTGCAACGCGTCAGTGATTCGCAGTACGTTGCTGGCCCGTCCCCCGCGGATGCGCTCTTTGAGCGCGGCAACTCCACGGGCCGGATTATAAGTTTTGACGTAAAGTTCCACCGCTTCCCCTGCGACGCCATCGATTCGGGTCAAATAAGTCGCCGCATGAAGAGACCGATAATACAGGCCCCGCGCATCCTCGATCGCTCCAACGACCTCCTGGATTATCCGCTCCATTGGCCCCGGCGGCGCCGGCAGCCATGCGCCGACCGGTTCGATCCGCCAACCGTCAATGAGGTATTCCCGCTGGCGGCACAGCCTGTCCATCGTGGGAAGCGGACTTTAGTATTCCTCGCCGAAGAGGAAGATCGACAATGCCAGGATGGCAAATACGGCGTTGGGTAGCCAAGCGGCCAGCCAGGCCGGGATCACTTCCGAATGTCCGAAAGAAGAAGTAAACCCGAGCGCCACCCAATAGCCAAAGCCGATCACCGTTCCCAATCCGAAGCTGCGGCCGAGGCTCAGATGACGCGGCAGCGGATCGATGCTAAGGGCGACACCCAGCGCCGCCATGATCAGGCAGGCCAGCGGGGTGGCGTACTTCAAATCGCGGTCCACCAGGTACCCGCCCGGCGCCAAGCCCTTGCGTCGCAACGAACGGATGTAATGATTCAATTCGCTCAGGCTGAACTCCTCGGGATCCTGGCGCACCAGGATGAAATCCGCCGGCTTGAACGCAATCCGAAACGACGGTTCACTCACCGCACTAACCGCACCACTGTGGTCGATACGCAAGCGGCGGACATTGGTCAGGCGCCATTGCTTGCCGTCCCAAATCGCGGCGTCCGCCTCGTGAACTTCGATCAAGCGCTGGTCCGGGCTCATCTGAAAAAAGGTGACGCCAAATAGCTGAGGCGGATTACGGCCGTCGTAGCGTTCGACGGTCAGGAAGCCATCGCGCGGGCGCAGCCACAGGCGACGAAACGCAAACACCCCTTCCATCACACCGTGCTTGATTTCCACGGCGTAGAGATAACGGGCCTGGCGGGTCGCTACCGGCACGACCGTCTCGCTCAAGCCGAAATCGAGCAGCGAAACCATCAGCGCGACGACCAGGACCGGCGCCGCCAACTCCAGGCGGCTGATTCCCAGGCCCTGGAAGGCCAGCAGTTCGCCGCTACGGTTGAGCAACGCGAAGGCCAGCAGCACTCCGGTCAGGCAGGCGATCGGCAGCAATTGGGAAACCACCAGCGGCACCCGCAGGGCAAAGTATTCCAGTCCCAGCCAGCCCAAGCTCTTGTACCTGACCAACTCGTCGAACCGCTCGAAGAAGTCGCCTAGCATGTAGAGCGCTGTAAACGCGCCCAATGAGAACACGAAGGGCTCCATGAAGCGCTTCACCAGGAAGCGATCCAAGGTCGGGGACAGCCGCGGACGGTCGTTCATGCGGCCTCGGCGCGGCGGTGAAAGCGCCAGCCGGCGGGCCGCGCAAAACCGGCGATGGCCATGAGCAGTTTCTGAAGCCTCATCCCTAGAAACATGATGCGTCAAGCATCAAGTGCTTCCAATCTATACAGATGATGCGTCGGACAAAAGCGTAGCTCGCGCCCCCGGGGTTTTGACTCAACAGGGCGCGAGGAGGCGCGGGTCGCGGCTTGGCAGGGTGCGGAAAAAGCAAGTTTTGTCTGGCGGAGTCCTCAAGCTGCGGTTTCCTTGCCTTTTTACATAAAACCGGAAATCCGGAAAATTGCCGGGATCGATTCAAAAGCCTCCGGCAGATCAAAAGCCTCCGACAGCCGTTGGGGAAGCGGCCCTCAGGCGCTCGCGTGACCTTGAGTGCTGGTTCCTGGCACGGCGGAAAAAGGCCATTTAATCAGCGCGAAACCAGTGTTACATTAGAGACCCTGGATAAAGGATTCCCGCTTCCTTAAACTTCTCCCCGGGGAAGAGACAAGCGTGGGGGAGCGGGCGGCGGAATCAGTTATTGTCTTCCTGGTCGAACGAAGCTTGGCGCTATTATCGCCACATTTTTTTGAGGTTGTCTGAAGCTTACCACGCGCCGTGGAGCTGGCCGATGCTTCGAGACGGCAACTTATCGTACAATCCTGCCGTGCTGACTTTGTACAGGCGTCTTACTGATTACTGCGCGCGGAGCCGGGTTCACGATCCCGGAGAGGCGCACTGGCCGGCGGCGCGGGAGCCCCGTGCTGGCTTTGGCCCCGCAGCGCCACGTAATCCCATCGCTCCCAACGCTGGGGGGACGCTCTCCGGGGGGCCGTTCCAATGACGCCGCCGCCCAGACTCGCGTTAATCGTAATTACCCGCAATGAGGAAGAACTGATCGGCGAATGCCTGCGCAGCGCCTCGATTTGCGACGAAATAATCGTGGTCGATTCGTTTTCCACCGACCGCACGGTTGAAATTGCCCTGGCTTTGGGCGCACGCGTCTTTCAGCGAAAATTTGAGGGCTACATCAAGCAAAAGCAGTTCGCCCTGGACCAGGCCACCGCCGATTGGGTTTTGAGCCTGGATGCGGACGAGCAGCTCACTCATGGACTGCGGCAGGAAATCGCGGCGACGATTGGCGCCGCGGCACCCGCCGTGGGTTACAAGATTCGGCGCATTCTCTACCAGCTCGATCACTATTACGCACGGGCGACATATCCCGATTTCCATCTGCGGCTGTTCCGCCGCGCAGCGGCGAAATTCGGTGGCACGGAACCACATGGCAAGGCGCTAGTGACCGGCGCGGTCAAGCGATTGCGTAAGCCCATTCTGCATTTCAGCTACACGGATATTGCCGATCACATCGCCACCATCAACCAGCTCACCACGCAGTCGGCAGCCGTCACCCACTATCAGCGTCTGACGCCATTGCGGATGATCGCGAATCCGACTTGGCGTTTCTTCAACTTCTACTTCCTGCGCGGTGGCTTTCTGGAGGGAACGCACGGGCTGTACGCGTCGATGTCGTCGGCTTTTTACGTCTTCCTGAAATACGCCAAGCTTTACGAGCACATGATCGAGGGGCGCCGCGTGGTACCGCCCAATGATCCTGAAGACCATCAGCGCAGCTATAGCCGCGTCACCGCCGCCGCACCGGGAACCGCTCCGGAGGCGGCTGCCATAGCCTCCAAGACCGCCAACCTGGCCTGAACTATGAGGTCTCTGTTCGACATCATGCTCAGCTCCGCTTTGCATTCATTGAATATCCGTGGCCCATTCATAACCGCCAGGCTGATGCCGGGATGTATGTGTGAATTACCGTGTGCGGAATCGCCGGCGTGATGATGGTCAAGGATCGCCGGCTGGAACCGGCGGTCCTTGATCGGCTCAAAGGGGCGCTCGCCCACCGGGGTCCCGATGCCAACGGGAGCTACATTTCGGACTCGATTGGTTTGGTAAGCACCCGGCTCGCGATCATCGATACGCGCACGGGGGATCAGCCAATCCACGAGCCCCAGGGCGCGGTGCTGGTCGCTAACGGCGAGATATACAACGACCCGGAGCTGCGGCAACAACTGCGCGATGTTTGCTTCCGCACCGGGTCGGATTGCGAATCGCCGCTGCATTTGTATCGGCGCAAGGGGCTTGATTTCGTCGAAGACTTGCGTGGGATGTACGCAATCGCGATTTATGACCCGGCGACGTCGAAATTGATACTCACCCGCGATCCGTTTGGGATTAAGCCCCTGTATTACGTTGAGGCTCCCACCTACTTCGCTTTTGCCTCCGAGCCGCAGGCTTTGATCGCCGCGGGGCTCGTCGCCCCAGGAATCCGGCCGCAGGCGCGCGCGGAGCTCTTCCAACTCAAGTTCACGACCGGTTCAGGCACGATTTTCTCGCAGATCCATCGGGTCCTTCCCGGCGAGACACTGGTGGTCGCCGATGGAGTAGTCGTCCAGCGGCGCCGGCGTGATCCGTTGCCCCAGGGCGGGCCGCGCAGGATAGGCCACGGGGAGGCCCTGGAGCAGCTCGACGAAATCCTCCGCGATTCGGTGGCGCATCATCTGCGTTCCGACGTTCCCTACGGACTGTTTCTGTCGGGCGGAATTGATTCAGCGACGCTGGCCGCACTGATGGCGCGCATGTCTGCCAATCCAGTGGTCGCCCTGACCGTGGGCTTCCCGGGCAGCGCGGCGGCGGACGAGCGGGCACTGGCTAAACGGATCGCTCGGGCCGTCGGCGCCGAACATCAGGTCGTGGAGATGGGGGCGGACGACTTCTGGACCAAAGCGCCGCGCGTGGCCGGGGCCCTGGACGATCCGACCACCGATCCGGCGGCGCTGCCGACTTTTGTACTGGGTGAGGCGGCGAAGGGCCGGCTTAAGGTCGTCCTTACCGGAGAGGGTGGCGACGAGATGTTCTGCGGCTACAGCCGCTATCGCCGGGCCCGCTGGCTGTGGGGGCGTTTCACTCGACACGCTCGAACTCATGGCGAGTTCGACGGCCTGGGAAGTATGAACGGCGTTTTGGCGGGTTGGCGCGATGGATTAAACCTGGCAGAGCGCCAGCAAGCACGCGCCGAACGGACGTTCGTGCAAAAGCTGCAGGCCGCCGATTGCGCAGAATGGCTGCCCAATGACCTGCTGATAAAGGTGGATCGCTGCCTGATGGCGAATAGTGTGGAGGGCCGCACGCCGTTCCTCGATCCGGTCGTGGCTGATTTTGCCTTTCGACTGCCCGACCCAATGAAAGCGACCACCAAAATGGCCAAACGGCTCCTTCGCGACTGGCTCTCCTCGAACCTGCCGGCCGCCGATTCCTACGCCAGAAAGACCGGCTTCAACCCGCCGGTCGGCCAGTGGATTGCCGCCCGGAAACCGCTCATCGAGGCGCTGGTCTGCGCACAACCCGGGATTGCCGAGATCTTCACCAAAGAAGATGTTCAGCGGGTGTTCTCGAACCCTGAGAAGACCTTCCAGGCGGCATGGAGCCTCCTTTTTTATGCACTCTGGCATAGCCATCATGTGTTGGAGCTCCCCTGCGACGGTACTATCGATGAGGTTCTCACTGCCGCCCGCGGACTGGGTTGATGGGACCGGGCGGCAGCATTAGCTGGCGCAACCGCCGGCTGATTCAGAACTGGAAATAGATGAAGGCGGGAGGGTTGGCCATACTCAACAGGCATACCGTCCCGAGCACCGCGAAGACGCCGGCGTACACGTAATCGCTGCCCCAGTCCCATTCCATGATGGTCTGGCGGTTGGGACACAGTAACACCATTACCAACCCGATCAGCATGCGCAGGTATGGGCGGCGGCCGAGCGACTCATAGCGCGCATCCCAGGCAAAGCCATTGAGGCCAACCATCCCGGAAAGCAGCTGCGCGGCGCGTGAAAAGGTGGCCGCGCGAAAGAAGACCCAGGCGATCACCACCAGCAGGAAGGTCAGCGCCCAGCAGACCAGCGGCGGCAGCGCGCGCCCGCGCTTGCGCCAGACGTGGTTCAACGACAGAAACCCGCCGTGCAAGGCACCCCACATCACGAAGGTCCAGTTGGCCCCGTGCCACAACCCGCCCAGCAGCATGGTGATGAACAGATTGATGTTGCGGCGCAGTTCGCCGCGGCGATTGCCGCCCAGCGGGATATAAAGATAGTCGCGCAGAAAAAACGACAGCGTGATGTGCCATCGGCGCCAGAACTCGATCAGGCTGGTGCTCTGGTAAGGCGAATCGAAATTCTCCGGGAAGCGCACGTTGAAGATCCGCGCCAGCCCAATCGCCATGTCCGAGTAGCCCGAGAAATCGAAATAGATTTGCAGGGTAAACGCGAGCGTCGCCCCCCAGGCGTCGGCAAAGGCGGGGGCGGGGAATTTGCCGTCGTAAATCGGCTCGACAAAAGCGCGGAAGGTATCCGCGATTATCACCTTCTTGAACAGCCCGATGGCGAAGATCATCAGGCCGGGAGTCACGTTGGCAGCGGCCAGACGGAACACGCTGCGGCGGTTGAATTGTGGATAAATCTCGCGGTAGCGGACGATCGGGCCGGCAATCAGATGGGGGAAGAAGGTGATGAACATCGCGTAGCTGAGAAAATCGTGGGTACCCTCCTCACACCGATAGGCGCTGACCAGGTAGGTGATCTGTTCGAAGCTGAAGAAGGAAATGGCCAGCGGCAGCGCCAGATGCAGCAGCATCCAATGGGTGCCCACGGCGGCATCGATGCTGCCGACGAAAAAGTCGCGGTATTTGAAATAAAACAGCAACGCAAGATTGACGGCGATTCCGATACCCAGAACCGTTTTGCGGCGCAGCACGGTCCGCGCGTCGTCCATCGTTCCGGGTCCCTTCAGCAGCAGCGCCCAGAAATAGTTGAAGACTATCGAGAACAGGAACAGGGGGAGGAAGTGCCAGTTCCACCACGCATAAAAGAACAGCGAGCCGCCGATCAACAGCCAAGGAGTTATCGCCGGCCGCGGGGATTGCGAAATCAGCGCATAGGCAAGAATCAAAGCCGGCAGAAATCCCAGAACAAAGGGATATGAATTGAACAGCAACTCGATTGGTCCCTTGCAGTCTTGATGGGTTAGTTAGCGGACCATCCTGGCACACGCAACCCCCGCTCCCAATACCACTGCACACCGACGCCGTGGACGGGATCAAACCCGCGCCATTGCTCCGAATCTCTGACGTCCGCGGCGCGCCGGCGGCGAGGTGCGCGCACCTCACCCTCGCGCTCCACTAAGGCGAGAGTTCTTCGAGCGTCTTGCCGAGGGTCTCGGGAGTAAACAGCGCGATTAGCACCACCCCGATTAGGGGTCCGACGGCAAACAGCGCCGCAGCATGGCCCAGTCCACCCATCGGCTTGGAAAAAATTCCAATGAGGATCGGCGACAGCGCCCATCCGATCTGCCCAAAGACCTGCATGCACAGGCTGTAACCGGTAGCGCGGATTTCGGTGGGAAACAGTTCGGTGGTAATCGCCGAGGTGGCGCTGCGCGCGGCCTGATAGCAGAACATCGTGGCGACCTCAGCGGCGAAAATCATGGCGTCAGTATGAGCGGTAAACAGCATCGCCATTGAAGCCGCCGCGCCTACGTAAAAGACGCTGGCGGCGATTTTACGCCCGAAGCGGTCCATCAAGACCCCGCAAATCAGGCTGCCGACCGCCCCCATCGCGTAGGCGACGATAATCGCCAGGCCAACGTCTTTGCGGGTCCAATGATGCTCGCGGCGGGCGTACAGGCTGAAGAATGAAATCATCGGCCCGCCGATCAGTCCGATCGAGTTCCATAGACCCGCCACCAGGAACACCCGCCCGCGGTAATTACCGGTGAGGTCGCGGTACAGGACCCGGGTGTCTTCGACGACCTCGGCAAATCCCCGCTTGACCGCGCGCGCCGCCTCCAATGCTTCAAAGCGCGCGGTCTCCTTGATACTGCGCCGCAAAAAAGCGATCAGCACCAACGGCCCCAATCCCAGCAGGTACATCCCGCGCCATCCCCAGTGGCTTTCAGCCACGTGGCCGTACAGCAACCCCGCCGCGGTCACACCGATGAGGGAAACGATATGCAAGGCGCACACCGCCCGGCCCCGCGATTCATCGGGGAATTCTTCCGCGATCATGGTGATCGCGACGCCGAATTCCGCAACCAGAAAAATCTGCGCACCGGTCTGGAACAGCGTGAACGTGCCGACCCCGGAGGATAACGCGGTGAACAGCGTAAACAGCGCATAACCGACGATCGTTATCGAAATCACCGGCTTGCGGCCCAGCACGTCGGCGAAGAACACCACCAGCAGCGACATCATCCCCCCGAACCGCACCGTCGTGGCCATCGCGCCGATCGCCGGGTCGCTCATGTGAAAGGTCTTGGCGATGTCGGGGGTGCACAGATGGAAAATCGCGGTGTCGTAGCCGTCGAACACCGTGGCCGACATCAACGCGACGAACAGGGTTATCAGGTAGCGCGTCGACCGCGGTTGGAGCGGCGGCAGCGCGGGATCAGCCTTTGAAGCGGATGGACGTACTGCGTGCATCGTTAACAATAAACCTGGCGCATGCCGGGCACATGTTCCCAAATTTGGCGGTCTTGAGCAAACCTGTCACAGTTAATTAGAGGCCATCTTCCTGTAACACTGGGAGGGCATGCCGGTGCTCTCGGGCAGGAGCAGGAAATATTGTCCACTCTTTAGACAATAGGCGGCGTGGACGAAGAGGTCAAAAGCTCCCTCAGGCGTCGCCTCAGCAGGAAGCTGGAAAAAAACGGCATCAGGTTATGAGCTTGATGTGCAACCGGTCAGGGTTACGCACCCGAGCGGGATGAAAATGGGGCTTCGTGCTGCGCGGTCATCGGATCCGGGTCTGGAAACCATCGTAGCAGTACGCCTTCCAAATCAGCTAACCGGATCGGCTTGCTGACGTAGTCGTCCATGCCCGCGGCAATGCATTTTTCCCGATCGCCCTGAAGCGCATGGGCGGTCATCGCAATAATTATGATATGGCGCTCCGCCGCCTCGTTGCGGCGAATCTCAGCGGCCGCTTCATAGCCGTCCATCTCTGGCATCTGACAATCCATCAGGACGGTTTGATAGGGCAATCTTTTCACCGCCTCCACGCCCTCCCTGCCATCGGCCACAGCGTCGCCTTCGAAACCAAGTTTGCGCAGTTGGTGCAACGCCAGGTTCCGATTGACCGCGTTGTCTTCGACGACCAACACCCGGATTCGCTTGCGCCACGAGCGGCCGGCCGGTGCCGGAGCGGGAAGGGGCGTTGGGTCCGGCCTCGCGCTCCAAGCATTGACCGAACGTCGATTTTTACTGTGGCGGGACTCGAAGGGTTTCACCGCCATCAGTGCCGACAAAGCCTCATAAAGTTGTGTCTGCTTGATCGGCTTGGTCAGCCAGACCTCGAAGCACTTGGTATCGGAGGCCAGATCCGCGCGACCGCCCAAAGAACTCATCATGATCAGACGCAGCGAGTCGAGTGCGGGAACCATGCGGATTGCGTGGGCCAGTTGCAGTCCGTCCATGATCGGCATTTGCATGTCAATGATGGCCAGGTCATAGCTGCGGGCCGGGGCGCCCAACGCCGCCAGCGCCTCGGCGGCGCCAGCGACCGTATCGCTTTCGATCCCCCACGCACTTAACTGGTAGGCGACGATGCGCCGATTGGTCGGGTTATCATCGACGATTAGCGCTCGAAGTCCTTCAAAGTCCTGGCGCAGGACAGGCGCTGTAATGGTCGCCAACGGGCGCGCAAGGGATACCGCGAAGTGAAACGTGGAACCTTCTCCAGCCTTGCTGACGAGCCCGATCGTTGCGCCCATCGCATTGACCAGTTGCATTGATATCGCCAACCCCAGGCCGGTGCCGCCATATTTGCGGCTGGTCGATCCATCGGCTTGCGAAAACGGCTGGAACAACCGTTGCTGAATTTCAGGACTGATCCCGATACCGGTATCGCGGACTTTAAACTGGATCCGCGCAAAATCGTTGGTGGCCTCCTCCGCGCTGACTTCGAGCATCACCTCACCGCGCTCGGTAAACTTAATCGCGTTACCCAACAAGTTGGTCAGCACCTGCCGCAGCCGGCCGGGATCCCCGCGCAAAGCGTGAGGTACCTCGCGCTCAATGGACAGCATCAATTCAAGATCCTTACGCCGCGCCGGTGCGGCCACGGACTCCAAAGTCGCTTCCAATACGGTGACGAGGTCGAAGTCGAGTTCCTCCAGGACCAGTTTGCCGGCCGCAATCTTGGAGAAATCCAAAATGTCGTTGACGATGGTCAGCAGCGTGTCGCCGCAGGAGCATACGGTTTGAGCAAATTCGCGTTGTTCGGCATCCAGTTCAGTATCCATCAGCAGACCACTCATTCCGATTATTCCGTTGAGCGGAGTGCGGATTTCGTGGCTCATATTGGCCAGGAACTCGGACTTGGCCCGCGACATCTCGATTGCCGCGTCGCGGGCCGCGGCGAGCCGTTGTTCGACTTCCTTGTGTTCGGTGATGTCGTCGACCGTGCCGACGAAGCCGCCAATTCGGCCGCCGGGTTGAACCACCGCCGCCCCCCGGGTCGCGATCCAGTTGACCTCGTTGGCCTGGTTCACGACGCGGTATTCGATGGCACCGCCGCCCTCGACCCTCACCACCTTCGACCAATCAGCAATCGCCTTTTGTCGATCATCGGGATGGATACGCTCCAGCCAGCCTTCGCCTCGAGCCAGTTCATCAAAGGTCATGTCACAAATCTCCAGCATCCGCTGGTTCGCATAAATGCACTTGCCGTACCGATCAAGCCGAAAGATGCCAATCGGAGAGGCGGCGCTCAGCGAGCGGAACACTTCCTCGCTGGCACGCAACTCGGCGGTGCGCTCGACCACCGCCTTTTCAACCCCTTCATGAAGCTCTTCGACATTGGCCTGGCGTTCAGCAATGAGCGCCATCTCACGGCAGCTTTGGATAATTGACACGACCAGAAAGCAGTCGGTGAACATTACCCAACCGACATGTTCCAGCCAGCGCCACGGCGCTACCACCGCCACCCCATAGGTCGAGAGCGGGAAGTACACTTCGCCCAGAAAATGGCCCGCGGCGGTCACCACGGAAGCCGTGACCAACACTCGCCAATCGCGGTAGAAGGAGAGGAAAGCGAGCGCTCCGAAGATGTGAAAGTGAGTCTCAATCCGGCCACCGGTCAGATGGATCAGCAGACCCGAAATCAGCATCTCGGCGGCCGCGATCGCGTGACGGGTCAGCGCTCTTCCGGGCATCATAAAGACCAGCGCAATCGGGAAGAGTACGATCGCCCCGCCCAAGAAGAGCGCGGCCCAAACGTGAAGGTGCGTGTAACTATAGGTTCCAGCCCAGGCGCGCGGGGAGATCCATAGCGCGGCGAGAATTGCCGAAGCCCATTGCACGACCATCAGCGCGGCGAACAGATGGTCGGTACGCTGGTAGATATCGCGCTGATCGACCGCCATGATCGCCGCCGCGCGCGGGCTCAACGATTCGACTTTTAATGCTTGCAAGCCCGCACCTTCAGCCCCGGAGTTAGCAAAGGGCAACCGTAGACCGGCGTGCTGCTCAACGAAGCCTTGGAATTGCCGAGCAACGCGAGGATCGCCCCGCTCCCGGCGTTGTCACCGTAATATCCGCGTGCGGCAGTGATCCCACCACTGAAGCGCAAGTGCCCGGACTCATCATAGAGCAGCGTCTGGCCCGAGGTCGCGGCACCAAAGTAAGCTGCTTCGCGGCCAGATTCATCAACGCTTAATATCGTCCCCGGGATCGCCGCCGCCTGACGCCATAAGTCGGTCTGCTCCCAACCCGGTGCGGCGCCCTGGGGGCGCACCAAAACCACGTACGCCCTCAACCTGCCCTTGGCGGCCAGCATGAGCAATGACAACTCATGCAAACTGGCACGCGAGCACGGACAATGTGGATGCACCATCATCACCAGGGTGTCCTTCGTTACCAGGGTGTCCTTCGTTACCAGGGTGTCGTTGCCATGGTGCCAGGCCAGGGAACTGGCGCGCGGCCACCGCAGTGGGGCGGCTGCCGCAGTTCCCGGCGTCAGCCCGTAATTGATCACCGCCAGCGAACCTGCGCCAACGATGGACAGCCATAGCACGAATGCCGCCACCAATATCGAATCCTTTAGAATGGCCATTAACCTTTGACTCCGAGAACGGAATCGTGACTCCGCAAACGGGATCGCTATGGCAAGACTCACTGAGCAAGTACGATACCGAACCCCGGAAGGATTGAAGCGATCTCTTTGCAGGAGGCCACCAGATACCCATCGCCCCGCGAAGCTGCTTTTTTCGCCACCCTGCCAGCGGCGCGGTTGCTGCATTCTTCGCGCTCTTTCACGATTTCCGGATCAGAACAGTAAAGCCTAATCCGTCACGAATAGCCGGTCCCGGTTCCGAATCTTACATCGATTAATGCGGGCACGGATATTGGCAAATAGCCATCTCATCGTGTGGCAAAAAAATGCCGTAAACGCGCGCAGTCTTATCCCATTGCGGTAACGAACGGCCGCCAACTCAGGACAATGGGCGAAGTGTGCGCCATCGACTGAAAAGGGATTATGGAGATAGTCAGTCCGAACCGTGTGCGAGACGGCGGATCATTCTCATGCCCAAAGCGAGCCGATGCCGAAGAGCAAATCAGGGGCGCGCTTTGCGATGAGCCACCGCCGCCATTCTTCATCGGATTTCTCGCTCGCCTCACAAGGCGAGCGCCAAAGGAACCTCACCGCAGCAGGCCGAAAGCGCCGACGCCGTTGGTGGTGCCCACATAAACCTTGCCGTTGGCGATTGTTGGGGTAATGAATTTATTGCCTACGCCAAAGTGGTCGCGGCCCCCGGGGGCCTGATTGGAGCTGTAAAGCTCACTGGATAAATCCGACGCACGGTAGGCGTGCAGCACCGCAATGCCGCTGTTTTCCGCGGCCCATACTATTGCGTTTGCGGAACCATTGGCGGAGATACTCGGAGTGGTGCCGGGGTAGCCGAAACTGTTGTTGGTCATCGACGACGGCACCGACGCCAGCCGGGCCTGAAAGAATGGGAAAGCCAACAGTGGCTGGCCAACCGACCCATAGTAGAGCACGCCATTGAAGTAAGCCGGCATCGCCCAGACCCCGCCGGGCAATACGCCGTCGAGTTCCTGGTAAATGTTGGTATCGCCGGCGGCGCGGAATTTCCCCATATTGTCGCGATCCACCACGTAGATATTGGCATCCTTGCCCGCGCCTACAGCGAGATGCCTGACTTGGCCCTGAGCGTCCTTCATGTCGGGCAGCAGCAACGCACCGCCGGATCCCAGATCCTGATCAGCGGCCGACTCGTCAACGGTGTTGAACATGGTGAAGTAGTCCGCCACCTGCAGCGGCGCCGTGGTTGAAACCTTGATGAACGCGTTGCCGAAATCATGCCGGTCGGGAAAGCCGGTGGAATTTAACGTCGTGTCGAAGGTGCCATTGCCTGAAAGAAAATAGATATTCCCCAGACTATCCGCGGCGGGCCCCGCCCCCGACGCCCAAATCGAGGCTTCCGAGCCGTTGGGCGTGATGTTCAAAATGGCGGTACGCACGAGGCTCTTTTGGTTATAGGCGATGATCCAGCCGGTGTAAGGACGGATGTCGCAATGGGAAGACCAGAAGGTGTAAACGATGCCGTTGAGCAAAAGGAGTCCCGGCCGTTCCTTGTACTGGGCCGGATCGAAGACGACGTTGCCGCCGGAATGGTTGTCGCCGGTGCCGGGGTAGTCAGCCTTGACCGTTACGGGTCCGCCGAATTCCTCCGCCCCGCTGGTCATGTCGAGCGCGTGGAGACGCTGAAAGTAGTTGCCGGTCCCGTCTTTGGACATTGCGGTCACGTAGATCGTCCCACGCGGCCCGGCGGTGGGGTCGATTACGGGAGTCGCGGTGATCCCGATTTCCGGTGTCACTTGACCGCAACCGCGGTCATCAGAAGTCGTTTCGCCGGGGAGCAGCGTCGATACACGCCACAACGGACCGCCCCCGGCGTCCGCGTCGAAGGCATACACCGAGTCATGTTCGGTGGCGACGTAGAGCACGTTGCGGATGCCCTTGTTGGGAATGCTGACCACCGACTTGTAGAGCGGTTGCGCGTCAACCTTGCCATCTACAGTCAGGACAAACCGCCGGCCGAATTCCGCGGAATTAACGTTGGCAGGCGTGAGATGCGTTTCGCTGAAGTATTGTCCGGTGCGGCCGTTGTCATTGTGATACGTCAACACGTCAGCGGAATCGCACTCGGATAGGCTGAAGGCCATGGATATCGCGAGCAGTGCTCCAAGGGCGCGGCCGCGACCCAGCGGCGTCCCGCAGTTCCCCCTTAACATCGCCGTCAGCCAATGCGGGCGCTTTGGCCGCCGTCCACCGGCAGCAGCACGCCGGTGATGAAGCGCGCTTCGTCCGAGGCCAGGAACAGCGCGGCGTGGGCCACATCCCATCCGGTACCCATCTTGGCGCCGAGGGGGACCTGCGCATCGCGCGCCGCACGGATCTTCTCTTTAGGCGTCGACCGCGACTGTGCGATTCCTTCAATCGCCATCGGGGTGTCCATCAATCCCGGCATGATCGCATTGACCCGGATCCCGTACTTGGCGTTGGCCATCGCCATCTGATGCGTAATCGAGTTGACCCCCGCCTTGGAGACCTTGTAGGCGAGCATCCCGTTCATCGCGCACAGCGCCGCGATCGACGAGATATTAATGATGCTGCCGCTGCCCTGCTCGCGCATCACCGGAATCACGTGCTTGCAAGTCAAGAAGACGGTCTTCAGATTGGTGTTGAAGATGCGGTCCCACGCGGCCTCTTCAAGATGGCTCACGCCGGCGTCGCCGGCGCCGATGCCGACGTTGTTGTGCAGGATATCGATGCGCCCGAATTTCTCCACGCACGTGGCGGCCATCCGTTTGCAATCCTCGGCACTGGTCACATCGGCCTGAAATGCCATCGCCTGGCCGCCTTCCTTTTCGATCATCGCGCACGTGTCCTGCGCCGACTCCAGGCGGCGATCCACGCACAAGCATTTGGCGCCCTCGCGCGCGAACACAATCGCAGTCGCGCGGCCGTTGCCAATCGTGTCGCCCGGCGTCTGTCCGGCGCCGACAATAATCGCCACTTTGTCCTTTAGCCGATCACCCATGACGCGCTCCTTAAAGTTCAGCTTGATGCAGCCATATCTTTGACCCCGGACCGAGTCTCAAAGCAAGCCAGCGTCAGGCACTCGAAGGAAGCTCCCCACGATGGACCAGAGGGTAAACCAGCACGAAGGCCAGCAGCGCCGAGCCGGCGCCCAATAGCGCGACGCCGCTGTAACTGCCGCTGCGGTCGACGATGTAGCCGGCCAGCGGCGGCCAGGCCAGCGAAGTAAGCGCCGACCCGCCATAGATCACACCCAGCATCGCGCCGAGCCCGTGCACACCGAAGAGATCCGCCACTACCGCCGGACTTAATGCGACTGAACCGCCGTATCCCACCCCCAGGATCACCGCGAAGACCACCAGGGCGCCGTACGATGGCCCAATCAGCCACAGAGCATAGCTCGACCCGATCATCAGCAAGGTCAGTTTGTAAAGCGTGATGACTCCGAAGCGGTCCGAGGCGCTGCCTAAACCAAGCCGGCCGATTACGCTGGCGCCGCCGATTACGCCCAGCAGGCTCGCCGCGGCCATCGCGCTGACATGACGGCTCTGGGCGAAATCAGGCAGGTACACGAACGGGATGAAGGTGCCGACATTGGACAAGGTCCCGGCCATGCACAACATCAGAAAGGCCGGCGTCCGCGCGACTTCGCCGAGCTTGGGCCGGGTGCGCACCGGCGCAACTGGCGGACGGCGGATTATCGACGCACATAGGAGAAGGAGGCTGGCGCTAACCACTCCGAGTATGAGGTAGGTAGTGCGCCATCCGTAATGATGGATTAGGACCCCGACCAGCGGGACCACGAACAGCGTGCCGCATCCGATGCCCGAGACGGTCAGCCCGATAGCGGCGTTGCGCCGCCGCTCAAACCATCCACTGACCAGCGCTACCATCGGAACGAAGGAGCATCCGGCGCCGATGCCGAGTCCGAAACCATAAGTCAGGTATCCCATCCAAAGCTGGTCGATGCGCGAGGTCAGCACCAAGCCCAGGCCGACGGAAATCGCACCGGCGATCATCAGCGGGCGAGGTCCAAAGCGGTCGCCAAGATAACCCGCGGCAACTCCGAACGAATTGGCGACAAACATGTTGACGGAAAAGATCCCGGCGGTGTCGGCGCGGCCCGCACCCAGATCGGCGGCGATCGATTTGAAGAAAGCGCCGAAGCTGTACTGCACGCCATACACCACGAAGCAGGTAAAAAACGCCGTCACGGCCATCAGCCAGGCAAACCCCGAGTCAACTCCGCGGTTGTCATCGCCGGTCCGCCCCGTGGCGCCGGCGCGAAAAGCGCGCGGGTCCGCCGGCTGGGGATAGGATGCACCTGGCCTCGACATAGCGGGGCATATTACCGTGTCCAATGCGCGCCAAACTACGGCGTCAGTTGAAAAATCAGCGGCAAGTGCTTGAAGCGGCAGATTTCAGGCACCGGCCGAATCAGGCGGCCACAAGCTGAACGATCGTGTTGTTTTCCGAGCCGCGTCGCGGTACTGAAGGATTTCCCGACGCCAGCCCTGATCGATTTGGAACGCGGCGGCCGGCGCAAATCAGACCAGCGGTAGTCCGTTTGGAAGGTCAAGATGATGAAGGAGTCAACTCCATGAAAGCAGCGGTTTTTAAGGGAATCGGGCAACCGCTCTCGATCGAAACGCTGCCTGATCCGACGCCGGGGCCCACCGAGATGGTGATCAAAGTTGCCCGCTGCGGGGTTTGCGGTACCGATGTTTCGATGGCCACAGGTCATGCCGAGGTCCAGCCGGGACAGGTTCTGGGCCACGAAATTGCCGGCGAGGTGGTCGCGGTAGGGACCGCCGTCAAGAACTTCAAGGCCGGCGACCTGGTGGCGCCGATGTCGTTCGTGCCCTGCGGCACTTGCGTCGACTGTCTTAAAGGCGAGCCGATGTGGTGTGCGGGCTGGCTCGGCGGTCTAGGGGGATTTGCGCAATACGGGAAAGGCGGACATCTCGCCACTGTAAAGCTGCCCGAGAACCTCTCGGTCAACGACGCGGCGCTGATCGAACCGGTCGCCGTGGGACTGCACGGCGTGCGGATGGCCGCGATGAAGCCGGATGCGCGCGTGCTGGTGATCGGGGCGGGACCCATCGCATTGGGCACAATCTATTGGGCGCGGCGCCTGGGCGCGGGACCGATTGCGGTGGCCGCGACTTCAACGCGACACGCCGCCCTGGCGATGAAAATGGGCGCGACCACTTTTCTGACTCCCGGAGGCGATCTGGTCGCGGACTGCGCTGACGCGTTGGGTGGTGCTCCAGAAATTGTGTTCGAAGCGGTCGGCAAGCCCGGAATCCTGGGCCAGGCGGTCAACTGCGTCGCCCAACGCGGGACCATCGTGGCCCTGGGCTTTCTGCACCGTGCCCGATACCGGGATGGTGCCCGCGGCGGGGCTGTTCAAGGAAATCCGCATCCAGTTTTCCATGGTTTACGACATGCATGACTATCGGCTCACAGCGGCAGTGCTAGGTACCACTGTGCTGCCCGCGATGATTACCGAGACCGTGGGCTTCGACCAGTTCGCATCCACTTTCGATTCGCTGCGAGCGCCGACAACTCAATCCAAGGTCATGCTCGATCCCTGGGCTTGAAGCCGGCCTTCATCAAACGTCCGGATTTTTTCTGGCGTCTATGGATAAAACGCGCCCATACACGCGCATTTTCCAACTATGAGGATGGACATCGATGGCCAAGGCTATACCCGAAAAGTTCGCCAACGCTGAAAACATGCTGCACGAAATGGCGGCAGCCGAAGTCGGCTTCAATGATTTTGGCGATGAGTATTATCTGACCGGGCTGCGCGTTCTGCTCAACTCGATCGATAACGACCTGAAACTGGATGAGGTCCATCGCGAACGTGCATTTGGCATGGTGCTCGGGGCGTTGATGGGCCGCCTTTATTCGCAAAAGGGTTGGCGCGAAAATCCCGAATGTCTCAAGACGGAAATCCGTCGGCCGCTGATCATCACCGGAGTGGTTCGCACCGGGACCACTCCGCTGCAAAAGGTGCTCGCCGTCGATCCGCAGTTTCAGGGCCTGGAGTTTTGGATTGCTCCCAACCCGATGGTGCGGCCGTCGCGTAAAAGCTGGGTGCGGCATCCGCTGTATCAGAAAGCTGTTGCCGGGCTTGAAGCGCTACACCAGGTAAATCCGAACATGAACGCGATCCACGAGATGGTCGCGGACGAGCCCGACGAATGTCTCAACATGATGGTGCAGGACTTCGTCAGCAACATGTTCCCCTCCTGCCTCGTAATTCCGAGCTACGATAAATGGTGGATGCAGCAGGACGAGACGCCCAGCTACTATCGCTACCTGAACAATCTCAAGCTGATTGGGTTCAAGGAGCAGAACAAACGCTGGCTGCTCAAGAACCCCGGACACATCCTGGGTATCGAGCCGTTGCTCAAGATCTTCCCCGACGCGTGCATCGTGCAGACCCATCGCGATCCGATCAAAACGATCCCCTCGGTGTGCGACCTGATCATGATGACGCGCAAGTTCAACCTCGGGTCCGCGGCCGATCCCAAAGACGAAGGCCCGCGCGAAGTCGTGCTATGGAGCATCGCGGCCAAGCGCGCGATGAAGGCCCACGCGGAGCATCCTGAACGTTTTCACGACGTTCAGCATCGCGATTTTGTCAGCGATCCAATCGGCGTCATCCAGGATATCTATCGCCGCTTTGACCTCAACCTGGATCCGGCGGTGGAGGAGAACATGAAGGCCTGGCTCAAGCGGCATGAAGCGTTCAAGCCCGGGTACCATCGCTATACACCGGAGCAATTCGGAATTACCGAACAGGATATCCGCCGCGAATTCAAAGAGTATATCGACTACTATTACCCTAGTTGAGGACTTGACTAATCGGCATTCCGCGCGCCTTCGTCCGATCATGCCCGCTTCTCGTTTGAGCCGGGGCTTCGGAGTACAATGGCATTGCTTCAGACCCATCGGTGGGCGCTTGATGCACAACGAATCGGAATTGGAAGCACAGTATAAGCACGAAGTACGATCATAAGCACGAAGCACAATTATTAGGAAGCACAATTACTAGAAGGATGGATCTTCATGGCGCATAGTCTAATCGCCCCGCACGGCGGGACCCTCGTCAGCCTTATTACCGGACCGGATCGGGCAGCCGAACTCAGAGCCGCCTCCAAAAACTGGCCGTCGTGGGACCTGACCCCCCGCCAACTCTGCGATTTGGAACTGCTGCTCAATGGCGGCTTCTCGCCCTTGCAGGGTTTTCTGACGCGGGCGGACTACGACTCGGTCTGCGAGAAAATGCGGCTGGCCAATGGAACCCTGTGGCCGATGCCCATCACTCTGGACGTGCCCGAGGAATTGGCCGGCAAGCTGAAGCAGGGCGATAATCTGGCGCTGCGCGACCCCGAGGGCGTGATGCTGGCGGCGCTGCGCGTGGAGGACATCTGGAAGCCCAACCTGACGGCCGAGGCCCAGGCGGTTTTCGGCACCGCCAACCCCGAACATCCCGGCGTCGCACATCTGTTGCAGCGCACCAATCCGGTTTTCATCGGGGGCAAATTGGAGGGCCTGGAACCGCCCATTCATTACGACTACCGCGCCTTGCGGCTGACGCCGGCGGAGCTGCGCGCGGAGTTTGCGCGCCTGGGCTGGCGGCGGATCGTCGCGTTCCAGACCCGCAATCCGATGCATCGCGCGCATCAGGAACTGACCCTGCGCGCGGCCAAGGGCGTCGAGGCCAATCTGCTGATCCATCCGGTGGTTGGCATGACCAAACCCGGCGACGTCGATCACTACACCCGCGTGCGTTGCTACCAGGCGCTACTGTCGCATTATCCCCATGACACGGTGAAGCTCGCGCTGCTGCCACTGGCGATGCGCATGGGCGGACCGCGCGAGGCGGTATGGCATGCACTGATCCGCAAGAATTACGGATGCACCCATTTTATCGTCGGGCGCGACCACGCGGGCCCGGGCAAGGATTCCAGCGGCAAGGCGTTTTACGGCCCGTACGACGCGCAGGAGATGTTGATCCGGCACGAAGAAGAAATCGGCATGGGCGTGGCCCCGTTCCGCAACATGGTTTACATCGAGGAGATGGACACCTACGTGCCGGAAGATGAGATTCCCGCGGGCAAGCGGGTGCTTGACATTTCCGGCACCGAACTGCGCCGCCGGCTCAACGCGGGACTTGAGATTCCCACCTGGTTCACGTTTCCGGAGGTGGCCAAGGAACTCAAGCGCAGCTATCCGCCGCGTCACAAACAGGGTTTCACGGTCTTCTTCACCGGCCTGTCAGGTTCGGGCAAATCGACCATCGCCAACGCGTTGCTGGTGAAGCTGCTGGAGATTGGCGGGCGTCCGGTGACTCTGCTCGACGGCGACCTGGTGCGCAAGAATCTGTCCTCGGAACTGGGCTTTTCCAAGGAGCATCGCGATATCAATATCCGCCGCATCGGCTTTGTGGCTGCCGAGAGCGCCAAGAATGGTGGTATCGCGATTTGCGCTCCGATCGCGCCTTACGACAACGTGCGCAAGGAAGTGCGCAAGATAGTCGAAGAGGGCGGCGGGTTCCTGCTGGTACATATCGCGACGCCACTGGAGGTCTGCGAAGGCCGCGACCGCAAGGGGCTGTACGCCAAGGCCCGCGCCGGCATCGTCAAAGAGTTCACCGGCATTTCAGATCCCTACGAGACTCCGACCGACGCCGAAGTCACGATCGACACCACCGAGGTCACGCCCGACGAGGCCGCCCAGCAGATCATCCTGCATCTGGAACGCGAGGGTTACATCGGCGCCGAGGCCGAGGCGTAGCCGGCATCGCTTTCACAGCGCTTCCCCCGTTCAGATGTGGGAAGTGCTCGATATACCAGGGACAAAGTGGGGCTTGGACAAAGCCCCACCTTTGTGATCTGGGAGAATGATTGGCAGCATGCTATTGTGTTCGTAATCTTGAGAGACACGAAATGCGCACTCCGGTCGCTACCAATTTGAAACTGGACACCAAGACCAAGGCCCGGCTGCAATTGCTCGCTGACGCGCGTCAGCGCCCGGCACATCTGCTGGTGCGTGAAGCGGTAGAGCAGTACCTCGAACGTGAGGAGCAACGCGACCAGCTTCGGCAAGACGCGCTCGCCGCGTGGGCCGCATACCAGGCAACCGGTCAGCATGTCACTGCAGAAGAGGCTGACGCGTGGCTCGCGCGCCTCGAAGCGGGCGAGGACGTGGAGCCACCTCGACCCCACGACTGACCGGTGGCGCGGGTTATCTGGACACCGACAGCTTTGCGGGATTTAGCACGTCTTCACAACTTCCTAACACCAAAAAATCGGGACGCCGCCCGCCGCGCAGTGCGCGCGATTCGTCAAGGCATTAATGCACTCTCGGCGCACCCCGAGATTGGCCGACCCGTGGATGAGATGCCGCCCGAGTTCCGGGAATGGTTTATACGAGTCGGCGACAGTGGCTACGTCGCACTCTATCGCTATGAGGGTGAGGTCGTCGCAATTTTGGCGGTACGGCACGGAAAAGAGGCCAGCTATTGATCGGGTTACCCTGGGCTTCAGAAAGGCCCGTCACCCCAGGATTCGCTCACAGCAGGTGATGTTCCCGGACTAAGTCCGCGGCGATGACGACCTCGCCCGAATATGCCATCGGGTCGTCGCAAGTGCATAGATAGTGTACCGCCCGGACCGGCACTTCCATAGAATGAGCCCTGGAAATATCCACGTTGTTTCGCGGCAGGATGATGCCGGTGCGCTCGGTCAGGGTAAATCCCGGCTCGACCGCGATCACCGGAATCCGATGTTCCTTGATCTCGACGGCCAACGCCCTGACAAACCGGTTTAGCCCCGCCTTGGCGGCGGGATAGCCGGGGCTGATACCGCCGCGGCCGCCCGGCGCCACGTCGTGAGTCGCCGCCACCGAGGTCATACACAGAATCATCCCGCTACCGCGCTCGACCATTCCCGGCAGCAGCAGCCGGCACGCCTGCACCGGCGCGTTGAGGTCGACCGCGATCATAGTGTCCCACTGGTCCAGGGTCAGACTCAGGAAGGGGTCGTAGTGGCCGGGGCCAAAGTAGGCGGCGTTGTTGATTAGAATATCGACGCGCCCGAACTCCTCGATCGCGACGCGGCACAGCCGCTCCATATCAGTCCGAATCGCCAGGTCGCAGCGCACCGCCAACACCTTGGCGCCCAAGGCTCTGATCTCCGCCGCGGTCTCGTGAATGGTTCCCGGGAATGGGCTTTCGGAGGCCTCGACCGTGCGCGCGGCCACAACGATATCGGCGCCCTCCCGAGCGAGTTGCAGCGCGATCTGCTTGCCGATCCCACGGCTGGCTCCGGTGATCAGAACCACCTTATCCTTCAGCAGCATCATGCAATTTTCCTCGCGTGCGCGTAGATTTGCGCCGCTGGTCCATCTAAATTCGGACGCGCCGCCCCGCCGCATCAATATAGTCGAGCACGCCCGAAAAGCACGCCAAGCTCGGTAGTCAAAGCGGTTCTTGAAGTGTTATGTACAAACTTCCCCGGTCCTTTTCCGGTTCGAGGATAAGAAGACTGGAGGCGCTGCTTCAGGAGGATTTTATGGGACGGCTGGATGGAAAGATTGCTTTGATAACGGGCGCGGGCTCGGGTATCGGCCGCGCCACCGCGATACTTTTTGGACAGGAAGGCGCGAGTGTGGCGGCGGCGGACTGGGATGAAGCGGGGGCAAAAAATACCGTTGCGGAAATCGGCAAGAACGCGATCGCCATCAAGGTGGACGTGTCCAAGGCCGCCGACGTCGAAAAAATGGTTGCCACCACCGTCAAGCACTTCGGCCGGCTCGATATCCTGTACAACAACGCCGGCGTCTGCGTGCCCAACATGGTCCACACCATGACCGAAGAGGCCTGGGACCGCACGATCAATATCAACCTCAAGGGCGTTTTTCTGGGCTGCAAGTACGGGCTGCCGGAGCTGATGAAAAAGGGCGGCGTCATTCTCAATACCGCGTCGGTAGCCGGGCTGGAGGGACATTGCGGCCTGCCCGATTATTGCGCGTCGAAGCACGGGGTCGTCGGCCTGACCAAAAGCATCGCGCTGGACTACGCGCAGTATAACGTCCGCTCCAACTGTATCTGCCCGGGAACCGTATCGACCAATATCATGGCGCCCACGCTGGCCAAGCTGTCGCCGCAGGAGCGCGAGCGCATGCTGGCGGCGGTGGTTCCGCCGGTGACACCGATTAACCGCACCGCCGACCCGCTCGAAATCGCCCGGCCCGCCCTGTTCCTGTGCTCGGATGACGCTTCTTTCGTCACCGGTCAGGCGTTCACCGCGGACGGCGGCTGGATGGGTGGACATATCTACAAAGTGATGTGAACCGCAAACTGACGTGACCGCGAGGAGAATCGGGCCAATGACGCATATTTATTTCCTGTTCGCGCGTAAACCGTCCGTGGATCGGCGCACGTTCCACAGTCATTACCTGGAAATCCATCCGTTGCAGGGCGGCCGTCCATACCACGCCGGGCCAACCCCCAGCCTGCCGCGCTATATCCAGAACCATCGGCTGCACTCGCTGGGCGGGGACTCGACCTTCGACGGCCTGTCAGAAATCTGGAGCAGCGGCGCGCTGGTCGGTTCACCCGACGAGGTGGAACAGAGCAACGCATTCTTGCGCGACGAAGACAACTTCATGCATCCGGGCAAGAAAGTCACCGTCTCCACCAACGATCACATCATCGTCGAGGCCGACTCCCGGCATTCCGGAATGATCTCGGCGACCTTTCTGCTGCGCCGCTCGCTGGAACTGACCGTCCCCGAGTTCCGTTCCTACTGGTTCGAGGTCCACGCTGCGATTGCCAGGACGATTCCGGGCCTGAAGCACTACCAAATCTGTCCGGTGGTTGACGCCGCATACGCCAGCCACGGCGGATGGGGCGACCCGCGATGGGACGGAATCGAGCAGTTGCTGTTCGATGACTACGATTGCGCCCGCGCGGCAATCCAGTCGGCCGAATACGCCGAAAGCTTCTTTCCCGACTTGCGCCGCTTCAGCGAGACGCAAGAACATTTCTTCTCCGACGTGGCGATGATGGCGTGGCCGGGCCGAACCGAAGAGGAAGCCAAACGGGATGTGATGGAGAAGCTCGAACGCGGCTGGCGCGACTGAAACCGCCGGGCGTGCAGCAATCATTGATACGCCGGCGCTCCCCGAAAGGAGTCATGCATGTTGACTGAAAAATATGGACCATGGGCGGTGATTGCCGGCGGCTCCGAGGGAATCGGCGCCAGTTTTGCCCACAAGCTTGCGCATCAGGGGATGAACCTGGTGCTGCTCGCGCGCAAGCCGGAACCGCTCGAAGAGGTGGCGGGGGAAATACGCGCGGCCACCAAGGCCCAGGTTCGCGCCGCATCGCTGGATTTGACCGCCCCCGATTTGAAGCAGCGCCTGGCGGAACTGACCGGCGACATCGAAGTCGGGATGGTGGTTTACAACGCCGGCGCCGAAAACGCGATGGTGCCGTTCCTTGACCGTCCGCTGGATCAGCTCATGCGCGTGATCGGGGTGAACGTGCTCGGCACCACCGTGATGATACATCACTTCGCCGCCCCGATGCGCACGCGGCGCCGCGGCGGAATTATCGTCGTTGGCTCGATGGCAGGCTTCGCCGGCGGCTCGCGGATGGCGGTTTACACGGGCAGCAAGGCCTACGAGCAGATGCTGACCGAAACCCTGTGGTGGGAGCTCAAGCCATTTGGAATAAATGTCCTCATGTTGATTGCCGGGACGACCAAAACGCCCGCGATGGCGCGGATGGGAGTGGAACTTGAGGGTACCGGCCAACCGGTGATGGAGCCCGACGAGGTGGCGCAGGAGGGGCTGGATAATCTGGAAAATGGACCCACCTGGATTGCCGGTGCGCACAATCGCGAGGCCGCCAAGTTCATGTGTACCGCCGATCGCAAGGCCGCGGTGGAGATGATCAGCGCCAGCGCCGACGCGATGGGCTGAGGTCCTCGTCCAAGCTGAAATGCCAGGGAAGATCGCGCGAATGAAACAGATCAAATTCAATCTCTATTTGCCCAGTTGGAACTTCAAGAAGACCCGCGAGCATGCGTTGTTGGCCGAGGAGATGGGTTTTTATTCCGTCTCCTTTGGCGACCATTTCTACATGGACGTCAGCCAGGGCGGCAGCGTCGGGCAAAAGCCAACCACGCCCAACCTGGAGTGTTACACGGCGCTGGCGGCGGTCGCTTCCATCACCAAGCGGGTGAAACTGGTGACGGCGGTCACGCCGATCGGCTTTCGCAATCCCGCGGTGTTGGGCAAAATCACGGCGACACTCGATCACATCAGCGAAGGCCGGCTGATCGTCGGGCTCGGCTCGGGCTGGCAGCGGACGGAGTACGAGGCATACGGTTTGCCCTTCCCTTCCAATGGGGAACGCCTGCGCCAACTCGAAGACGCGATCAAACTGCTCAAGATCATGTGGACCGATCCTGAACCCACCTACCACGGGACGGATTTTTCGATCGAAAAGGCGTACAACTTCCCGCAGCCCACGCAAAAGCCTTATCCACCAATCATGATCGGCGGCGGCGGCCGCAAAGTGCTGCAGATTGCCGGGCGCCACGCCGATATCCTGAGCCTGGTCCCGCCCAATCCCACCGGCACCTCCGACCTGCATCGGAGCGTGACCTTCGGCAAAAAGGAATTCCGCGAACGGGTGGATCTCTTTTACGACGCCGCACGCGCGGCCGGACGCGACGCCGGCAAGCTGGAAATTTCGACCCTTTCCTATCTCTTGATGTCGCGCGACAAGCGCCAGGCGGAGCAGATGCTGGCGACCAGCGCGGCGGAAGCCAAGACCGATATCGAGACCGCCCGTAAGGCCATGGCCTATGTCTCCGGCACGCCCGAAGAAGTCCGGCGCGAGATCCGCTCGCGCTGCGAGGAACTCGACCTCAGCTATTTCTCGTTCTACTTTTCCTCCAGAGAAATGCTCAACACCTTCGCCGCCGAAGTGCTGCCGGATTTCGCCTGAGGAGTGGATTGCAGGCACAGGGCGATGCCTCGCGCCTGTAATTTCCAAGGTGTCATCCTGAGCCCGCGAGCAACGCGAGCCGTGTCCCTTCGACTCCGCTCAGGACAGGCTCCGGATCTACGCGAAGCGATTTGCCCGGAAGCGGCAGAGCAAAGAAAGAATCGCTTCGCGTAGATCCTCCGACTCCGGCAGCCTGCGCTCAGGATGACTTCAAGAGCAGGCTCGGATGTAACCTCGCTCACGCTCGCGGGTCAAATGCCAGACCTTATGTCACCCGGCGGATGACACGCGCGGAATCCGGGCGCCGACCGGCGTCAGCTCGCCATTTCCTTCATCCTCGCAGTGGCGGCGAACAGCTCCAGCGACAGACCGTATCCGGTCTCGGCCTCGAGCAGCTTGCGGTAATTGCGGGTCAGCACCAGGCGCGAGTAGCGGTTTACCAGGTTGGAGTTCCTGGCGATCATCTCGGCCAGCTCCCACGCCCGATCCATCAGCTTGGCCCGCGGCACCACCTCGTTGACGATACCTACGTCCTTGGCCTCCTGCGCCGGGATCTTCTGGCCGCTCAGCAGGAAGTAACGTCCGCGCGTCGGGCCCATGATGTGCTGCCAGATGACGTGCACGCCGTCGCCGGGGACGGTGCCGCTGGGGTAATGCGGCAGGTCCTGGAACACTGTGTCCTCGGTGCAGATCACGATGTCATGCATCACGCCCATCTCGGCGTGAATGAACGCTGGACCGTTGACCGCGCCGATCACCGGCACTTCGATATCCGTCAGGTTGAGCAGCATCTTTCTGCCTTCCCATTGGATGCGGGCCAGCACGTTGGGGTCGGAGATGTCCGCGTTGAACTCCATCCCGGTGCAAAAGTTGTCGCCGGTGCCGGTGACGATGACGCATTTGTTCTCGAAGTCGGCGGCGATGTTGGCAAAGGCGTCGCAGGAATCGGTATGGAACACGTCGCTGAACAGAAACGGACCGCCCCTGGTATGCAGCGTCACCAGCAGAATGCCGTCTTTCCGCTCCAGACGTATGTTCTTGTAGCGATCCTTATAATTCTCGAATTTGACGTGGGGATTGCTGAGTCCGTTGGCCATGACTTCCTCCTCTGTTGGCTGCCTTTTGCTTGTTCGATGTCCGCTTCGGGGTGAGACGCGGCGTTACCAATCGGCCGCCGCGGCTATCCTTCGGGCCGGCGAGACGCGATTGTCGAACTAACGCGAGCCGAAATCAAACCCCCGCTCCGGCCGCGCAGCGCCTTTGCCATTCCCAATGTGCTTGCCCTACTATGACCACGGCGATTGGAACAGGAGGCACACTGTGAGCGGGCAAACCACTGATTCAGAGCGTCTGGCTTCGGAACGATTCGGCTTGCGCAGGCTCAGCAACTGGGGCCGCTGGGGCGCGCACGACGAGCGCGGAACCGCGAACTTCATCACGCCCGCGGTGGTCGCGCAGGCTGGAGCGGAAGTCAAACGCGGCGTGACTTTTTACTGCGGCGTGATGCTCGACACCGACCCGCCCACGCATCCGGCGCGCAGCGGCGTGGTCCATACGATGCCCGTGGTGAACGTCGTGGGTGCGAACGTCGGGATGCAATCGATCGGCATCTTCAACGACGATATGCTGACCATGAACGTATCGTCGGCCACGCAATGGGACGGCCTGGCGCACTGCGGCTATCATGACGCTTATTACAACGGGGCCAAGCCGGCGGACATCTCGGCCGAGCGCGGCGTCACGCGCAATTCGGTGGACAAATTGATCGGCTCGCTGATCACGCGCGGCGTGCTGGTTGACCTGGTCGCTTACAAGGGCAAGGAAGCGCAGGGCCATCTCGATCCGGGTTATGCGATCACTTGCGACGACCTCGACGGCTGCCTGAAGGCGGAAAATGCCGCGGTCCGCAGCGGCGACGCGCTGCTGGTCCGCACCGGCTGGACCGCGCATTGGTACGCGCATCGCGGCGATCGCGCCAACTACTTCGCCGTCCAACCGGGGATGTCGATCAAGACCCTGGAGTGGCTCTACGATCACGAGATCGCATGTATCGCGGTGGACAACACCGGCGTCGAGGTCAAACCGTCGGAGGTGGCGGGCGAAGAACTGCCGTTTCATCTAATCGCAATCCGCGACCTTGGCCTGACCATCGGCGAAGTCTTTGACTTCACGGCGCTCGCCAAAGACAGCCACGGCGATCACCGTTACACCTCGTTCTTCGTCGCGCCGCATCAGGCGCTGGCGGGGGCCAGCAACAGTTCCCCCACGCCGATCGCGATCAAATGACTTGCAAACCACTTGATCACCAGGTCGATTGTTGGTGATCGAAGGAGCGTCCGCAGTGGGAAGACTCGACGGTAAGGTCGCCATCGTCACGGGCG
This sequence comes from uncultured Pseudomonadota bacterium, assembly GCA_963805995.1. Taxonomy (GTDB): domain Bacteria; phylum Desulfobacterota; class Binatia; order Binatales; family Binataceae; genus JAJPJA01. The sequence continues at coordinate 178,186 of CAWDWL010000014.1, forward strand.
CCGCCAGCGGGATTGGACGGGGAATTGCGAAACTGTTCGTGCGCGAGGGCGCGACGGTCATAATCGCCGACCTTAACCAACACGGCGGGACCGACGCGGTGCGTGAATTCGCCGGTGGATCGGGACGCGCGATCTTTCATCGCGCCGACGTGACGGCGGAGGCCGACGTCAACCAGCTCATTGCGAAGGCGGCGAGCGAATTCGGCCGGCTGGATATTCTGGTCAACAATGTCGGTGGCGGACCGTTGGTTCCCTTCGAGCGGACTACCGTCGAAGATTGGGACCACACTTTTGCCGTAACCATGCGCAGTGTTTTTCTGGGCATGCGGGCGGCAATCCCCGAAATGCGCAAGGGCGGCGGCGGTTCGATCATTTCCATTTCGTCCAATGCCGGGATTCGCGGAATGCCGCCGCTGCACGCGTATAGCGCCGCCAAGGCCGGCGTCATCAACCTGACCGAATCGGTCGCCCGCCTGGTGGGCGCGGACTTCATCCGGGTCAATTGTATTTCGCCCGGATTGATCGCGACGCCGGCCGCGCGCAGCGGGGTTCCCGACGCGGACCGCGTGTTTGCGAAGTCCCAGCCGATTCCCAAGCCCGGCGACCCCGAAGATATCGCCGCCGCCGCACTGTTTCTGGCCAGCGACGAATCCCGGTGGGTCACGGGCACCACGATGATCGTCGACGGCGGCCAGAACACCGCTCCCGCGGTACCGCTGGTCTTCGACAAGTGACGCGCCGATACCCCTTGCTTGCCGTCGATTCCAGGATGTAGCTGATGGAAACGCATCAGACTTTTTTGCAGGAGAAGGGACGCCGCAGCAGCGCCCAAGACAGGGTCCTTTGTCAGCGCGCCTTCTGAGGCGCGCACTGGAGTTTGTACATTGTCGCTATAATTTTCTCCCCCGGACCGGGGGAGATGGGCGCCGCCGCGGCGCCCAGAGAGGGTCCTTTGTCAGCGCAGCCGCCAAGGCGCGCGATTAAGGAAACCGGCAGCGCAGAGCTACAGGCGAAAGGAGCCGGTCATGAAGGACAATATCTTAGATATAGGACTGGATTGCATGCGGGAGCGCGGGTAGCGCGGCTGGACGAGGCGTCAGGCCAGGCCTTGGCGCAGACCACGGAGCCGATCAAACGGCTGGTGGCAGGGCTGCAAGCGTTGCGCGGGGTGGCACAACTGACGGCGCTGCCGATCGCGGCCGAACTGGGCGAACTGGGGCGCTTCAGGGGAGCGCGGCAATTGATGGGCTACAGCGCGTTGGTGACCCGCGAATACAGCAGCGGCAAGCGGGTGCGGCGCTGGCACCATCACCAAGACCGGCAATGCCTATTTGCGCCGGGTATTAGTGGAGGCTACCTGGCACTGATGCGGCCAAACCCACAGTGGGCCAGGCGCTCAAACGCCGCCAGGCGGGACTGGATGCCAACCTCGTGGCGATTGCCTGGCAGGCGCAACAGCGCCTTGACCGGCGATATCACCGGCTGGTGGCGGCGGGCAAGTCCAGCACCAAGGCGACGTGGCGGTGGCGCGCGAGTTTGACCGGTTTCATCTGGGCCATGGAGTGTTGGTGGTGCGCGGCAGAGATTCCAGCCGGGGTCCGCTTACACCCAGCCCGAAGGCGCCGGCCTTAGGATCGCGCCAACAAATCGTCAACGGAATTAAAGGAATCGCGGTGGGCCAGAAGCGGGCGCGCTGACACGGGACCAGCCTCTGAGGGCGCCGCCGCCGGCGCCCTTCTCCCCGGTCCGGGGGACGAAGATTAGAGCAAAATGTAAACTCGAGAGCGCTCCTTCTGAGGCGCACAACCACCGGCGGGAACCTGTGCCACGAAGCCTTCTCAATCATTTGGAAGGGCGGGCTCTGGTCCTGCTTTTTTCCGTGGCACAGTGGCGAAGCCATTCCAGCCTGTGGTTAGGGGGCGGTTCGGGAACCGCCCGTGCCTGATCTGCGCTGCCGCCACAGGCAAATCGCTTCGCGTAGATCCGGAGCCTGTCCTGAGCGGGGTCGAAAGGACACGGCTCGCGTTCTACTCCAGGATGACACACTTACAAAATGTACAAACTCCAGGCACCGGCTTCCGGCTTGATTTTTCTCTTCCAAGGGCCTCGGGCTGGAAAGGCTGTTCCACCATCGAAATGTCTCTTTCCACCGCATTTCCGCCTGGGCGCGCCCGGACATTGGGCTGGAGTTCAGTCAGGATCTTTGACCCCCTCGATGATCTTGACGATGTCGAGATAAACGTTTTCCTCGCGGCGAATCCGAAATCCGGCCTTTTCCACGTTCCCGACCGTGTCGCGATTAAGGTCGGGCCCCATGCGCCGGGAGAAAAATGTCATCAAGTCGAGAAACACTCCCACCGGTCCGATGCGGCTGCGCACGTGCTCGAACATCAGAATCTGTCCGCCCGGCTTGAGCACCCGATACAGTTCGCGCAGACCCGCCACCGGTTTCGGTACGGAGCAGAACGTGCAAACCGTGACCACGGTGTCAAAGGTGTTCTCGGGGAATGGGAGTTGGGTGACATCCATTTGCCGCAACTCGATCGTGCCAGGGTAATGCGCGGCCTTTGCCGCGGCACGTTCGAGCATCCTGGGGCTGATATCGATCGCGATAATGGATTGCTCCGGCGGAAAGAACCGAAAGTCGTTTCCGGTACCAGCCGCCACCATCAAAGTCGCGCCCCGGATCTTGGCGAACAGCCGTTGCTTATGCGGACCGAGACGCCGATCGTCGGCCCAGGTGAAGAAGTCAAAGTTCTGGCTGGCCTTGTCCCACTTCAGTTGTGTCGCCGTATCCATCGCTCACCTCTATTCAGTCGCCGGAGTCCACCACCGCCCCTCGAAGGACCCAATCATAATACTGCACCCCAGCGACCACCACCGCGCCGAAAATCGCTCCGACCAGCAGCGCTTGCGCCATCGTGCGCGAGCCGGCGGCCATCGAATCCCGCATGGCGAAGAACATCCCTCCATACATACCAATTATGGAGGCCGGTATCATCGCGTTGAACATGCCGACCACCGGGGCCAGCAGCAGGCCGACAACGAGATGGACGAGCATCCCGAGCCCCATACCGATCAACATCGCCAGCACCATGTCGAAGCCGGGGCAGATTACCAGGCGCACCACCAGCGCGGTCGCGATGCCGACTATTATTCCGGCCAGATAATCGCCAACGATAAACCTCATAGTAACCTCCTGCGCGGCGCTGCGGAGCGGGACTGATTAATCCGGTTTCCTGACATAGTCGGGCTGGCGGTTGTCGATGAAACTGCTGGCAAAGGTGAGAGGATACTCCCGATTGGGACGCCAGTTGCCAGCCATCCCGCCGCCGCCGACCGGAATCGCCAGGCCGCTGAGCCATTGCGCGTCATCGCTGGCCAGAAAAGCGGCACCGCGGTCATTGCCCAAGTTGCGCCGGTAATTGAGCAGTGGCAATGATTCGAACCCAATTCTCACGCCCTGCTTTTGGTGTTCCATCAGAACTCACGATTTTGTGGCATCGATTGTTACGCCTTTCGACATGTAGGCGGTTCGCATTTTGACCGCAATCACAAAAGGAAAGGTGAACAGCATGAAACTCTCATTACTCGAACCCGGCGCACGATGGAGCGCGGCACCGGTCGCGGCGCTAATGCTGGCCGTATCGGCGATTGCACCGATTTCGGCGCGGGCCCAATCCCAATACATTCCGGGCTCTTCCTCCTCCGGATTCACGGCTACCTCCGCCGACGAAGTGACGCAGGAGCAAGCGGCCGTCGAACAATATTGGACTCCGGAGCAGTTGCTGAGCGCCAAGCCGGCGGACCTTCATCCGGTCGTCAGCCGCAGCGGGCTGCCGATCGCGCCGGAAGTCCCGCAGGACTACTCACCGCCCGCGGGCGGCGGCGGGGCCGCTCCTTCAATCACCTTGCCCGCGTCCGAAAGCAAGATCCTGATTCCCAGCTCGATGTTGGCGCAGGCGCGGGCAGCGGCGTCCGATAGCCTGGATCTGGAAAGTGAGCCCGAGGCCACCAGCAGTTTTGGCGCCTTTTTTACCACCAGCCGGGTCTTTCCGGACGTCACCACCACGGTCTATCCGACCCGCACCGCCGGCAAGCTCTTTTTCACCGAGCAGGGAGTAGGGAATTTCGTCTGCTCAGCATCCGTGCTGCGGCCGCGAATCGTAGTCACCGCGGGCCATTGCGTGGCCGCTCCCAGCACCAATCCCAAGCTCCGCCATTTCTATACCAACTGGCTGTTCATCCCCGCCTATAACAACGGCGCCGCCCCATACGGGACCTGGACGCCCACCGGCGAGTGGGTTACCAACACCTGGTACTTTTCCAACGGTTCCGTTCCCAACGCGCAGGATGTGGGTATGCTGATAATTGGCGACCATCGGAGCGCCCTAGGCGGCCCCGCGATCAAGATCGGCAATGTTACCGGATGGCTCGGCTGGGAGATCAACGTGCTGAGCAACGACAACGTCACGATGCTCGGCTATCCGTGCAATCTTGATAGTTGCCTGAAGATGCAAGAGACAACCGCGCAAGCTTTCGAATCGGGTGGCAATAACACCACGATTTTCGGCTCGGCGATGCGCGGCGGCGCCAGCGGCGGTCCCTGGATCCAGGATTACGGCGTGCAGCCGGCCGGCGCACCGCCGGTGGCGTTCGGCGGCAATGTTCTGGTCGCCGTCACCTCTTACGGACCGATCGCGACCAGCCCCGAGTACCTGGGCGCGTCAAATCTGGATTCGCGCTTCCAGAGTCTGCTGACTTCCGCGTGCGGCGCCGCGGGCAGCGGAAACTGCTGACCATGAAACAGGTCTAAGCTTGCTTAGTCAGGGACTGGCCGGCGGATCAGGAATCCGCCGGCCAGTTCCGTCTTCCGCGATGCCGCTGTGCAGCTTCAGCGCGCATGGCTTATCGTAAGGAGAGCGTTAAATCATGGGCAACTCAACCCACCGACGCGGCGGCGTCGCGCTTTTGGCGGCGCTGCTCGCGCTCCTATCGACCGTCACACCAATGGCGTGTCGGGCCCAATCATCGTCGTCCTCCACGAACTCCAATTCCAATGGCGGGGCGGATCAGTCGGCGGTCCAGAAATACTGGACGCCGGAGCGAATGCGCGCGGCCAAGCCGATGGAGCTTCATCCCAAAACCGACGTTCCGCCCCCTCCGGCCGCTCATGCCACTCCGGCCAGCAACGCGGCGCCCATCGGCGGGAGCGGGCAGCCGCCGGGTATGGTGCCGCCGAAGTAATCGCGGTTGACAGCCGTTTGCGGCAGCCGGTAACACAAGAGGACGGATCACTCGCACATTCGGCCGGCATTGATGGCGGCCGCAACCCACGCCGCGACCATATCGGGGAGACCAATATGGAATACGACTTGAAGTTAAAGAACGGACTGATAATCGACGGCACCGGCCAGCCCGGCTTTCGCGGCGACGTTGCGGTCAAGGATGGTCGCATCGTGGCGCTCGGCGAAGCTGCCGGAAGCGCTGTCCGCACCGTCGACGCCGACGGTCTGGTGGTGTCGCCGGGATTCGTCGATATCCATACCCATTATGACGCGCAGATCCTGTGGGACCGGATGCTGACGGTGTCGCCGTGGCACGGCGTGACCAGCGTGGTGATGGGCAATTGCGGTTTCTCCGTGGCGCCCACCCGCCCCGAGCATCGGGGCCAAATCATGCGCACCCTGGAGAAAGTCGAGGGCATGAATCTGGACGCGCTTGAGGCCGGGATGGGATACGACTGGCCCTTTGTGACGTTCGCCGAGTACCTCGGCGCCGTCGAGCGTCGCGGCGTTGGAATCAATGTCGCCGGGCTGGTTGGTCATACCGCGGTGCGGATGTACGTAATGGGCGACGAAGGCTACGAACGGGCCGCTACCGAAGACGAAATTGCGCGGATGCGGGAGGTGGTGCGCGAATCGATGCGCGCCGGCGCCGTGGGATTTTCCACCTCGCGCGGCCCCGCTCACATCGGTTACCTGGGCAAGCCCGTGCCCAGCCGCAAGGCCACCGTGGATGAACTATTGGCCCTGACTGCGGTGTTGGGAGAAGTTGGCGCCGGGGTGGTTGAAGCGGCGCTGGGCGAGCGCTTCCATTTCCCGGATTGCGAGCCGATTGCGCGCGGTAACGGGCGGCCGGTTACTTTCTCTTTTCTTGCCGGCCGCGAGCCCTGGGACAAACTATGCTCGACGCTGCAGTGGATTGGGCGCCTGACGCGCGAAGGCGTCAACCTGGTGCCGCAGATTTCCGCCCGTCCGCTGACCATGGAGTTCCATCTGCGCGAGCCCTTCCCGCTGGAGAATATGCCGGTGTTCCGGCCGGTTTCGCAGGCCACCGACGTGGCGGGCAAAATTGCGGTTTACTCCGATGCGGGCTTTCGCCAGAAATTCAAAGAAGTAATCGCGCAAAAGAAAGGCGCGGTTGCCGCACGCGTTCTCAGTCCCGAAAATTACCGCATTTCATTCTGCCCCTCCGAGCCGGCGCTGGAACAACGCACGGTCGGTGAAGTCAGCCGCCAACGCGGTGTCGATCCGATCGATTTGATCCTGGATCTGTCGATCGCTTCCAACCTGACCGCACGGTTTCAGGTCGCCTTGATGAACGACAACGAGGATGAGGTCGCCACGCTGTTGCGGGAGCCCACCGGTATGCTGGGTTTGTCCGACGCGGGTGCGCACGCCAGCCAGTTGTGCGATTCCTGCGCGCCCACCTACCTGCTGGGCCATTGGGTGCGCGAAAAGCAGGTCTTGAGCCTGGAGGCGGCGGTCCGCTTGATGTCCGCGCGCACCGCCGAAGTCTATGGACTGCGCGATCGGGGCAAGCTGGCGCTGGGTGCGCCCGCCGACCTGGTCGCATTCGATCCCACGACCGTCGGCGCGGGGCCGCTGCGGCGTGTTTACGATCTCCCCGCGGGCGCCGACCGGCTCATCTCGGAGCCCTCCGGCATCGAACTGGTCGCGGTCAACGGCGTGATCATCCGTGCGCAAGGTAAGGACGCGATCGACCCGCAAGGGGCGATGCCCGGACAGGTGCTGCGCGGCGCCGCCACCATCGGGAACTAGCGCGGGCGTTCATGTGTTACCCTTAGCGAGATGTCAACTATCAAGATTTTTGCGCGGATATTGGGGGTCGTGCTGATGCTCGAAGTCGCGGTCTGCGCGACCGCTTCGGCTCAGGCGGAGCCCACCTTCAATCTGAACGGGACTTGGGAAGGCGAAACCCGCGTTATCCCGTGTGTCCCGAAGTTTACGCCGATGGGCCGCTGCAACGCGGTTAATCGGATAACTTTCTTGATCAAGCAGGACGGCTCCTCCTTCCGCGGCAAATACAAGTGCGCAAACGGCACGGCGGTCTGCCGCAACGCCAACCGGACCACCAGCGGTAAAATCGTGCACGGAACTCTGAGCGGCAGTACGATGGCTATGCGGGTGATTCTTTCCGGCGACCTCTCCAGTTGCATCTACAATGGCCAGGCTTCGTCCGCAAAGCTGAGCGGAACCTACCGATGTTACCAGGGCGGTGGGCTGAACGAATCCGGAATGTGGCAGGTCTCCCGTCCGGGCACCGAGTTGCCGCTGCTGCGATGATCTGACGCGAAGCTCCTTGCCCCGTTAAGCGGCCTTGAACTTTGGCAAGTTCACTCCCGGCTCGTGCTCTTCAAAAATCACCCGCACCGGCATCTCGATGCGGATGTCTTCGTTTTTGATCCCCACCAGATTCGTCACCAGGACCAGCTCGGGATCTTCGTCGAGCTGCACCTGGACGACATTATATGGCACCCGGCTCACCGCCGCCGGATGAACCGGATGGGTGATGATGGTCCACGAATAGACCTTGCCTTTCCCGCTCATCTTGACCCACTCGCGCGCCAGGGAGTTGCACGACGGACACATCGGCCGCGGCAGCCAGCGAAACTTCTGGCACGCCGCACAACGCTGCATCAGCAGTTCGCCGCGGTTACATCCCGCCCAAAACTCGGTGGCGTCGAAGTCTGGAATCGGGCTGGGGAAATTGGCGGTCGCTTCCATGTACTATCCTCCTGTGCCGGATGCGCCGAGCTTTAGCGATGAAGAATCATCGCGGTGGTCGGGACTGCGGTCCCCGAGGCGACCAGCGCAATGTCGGCGTCTTTGACCTGGTTGATCGCCTGGCCGCGCAGTTGGCGCACCGCTTCGACCGTGTTCTGCATCCCGTGAATGTAGCCCTCGGAGAGATTTCCGCCGCTGGTATTGAACGGCAGCGAACCGTGCGGCCACAACAGTTTGCCGTCGGAAACAAACGGTCCGCCCTCGCCGCGCTTGCAGAAGCCCAACTCTTCGAACGCCATCAGCACCAGCGGGGTAAAGTGGTCATAGATGAAACAGACGTCGATATCCTTGTGCGCAACTCCGGCGCGGGCGAATAACTCCCGGGCGATCACCGTGGATTCGGTCTCCGGCTGCTCCACGAACTTTATCATCGTCTGCGTGTTGCGATTGGTGGCGCCAAACGCGCCGCTCATGATGTAAACCGGTTTTTGCTTCAGGTCCCGCGCCCGCGCGGCGCTGGTGATCACGACCGCCGCCCCGCCGTCGGTTTCCAGACAGCAGTCGAGCAGCCGCAGGGGGTCGGCGATCATGCGCGAGTTCTGATGGTCCTCAATCGTGATCGGCCGGTCCCGCATCACCGCGTTCGGGTTGGTCTGCGCATGCGTGCGGCAGGCGACCGCGAGCGCGCCAAAGTGTTCACTTTTAGTGCCATAGAGATGCATGTGACGGCGCGCCGCGAGCGCCACCGCCTGGGCCGGGCTGAACAGGCCGAAGGGCTCAACGTAGCCCCGCGCGCCCGGCGCCCCCTCGCGCACCACGGCGCGGCCAAAACGATTGGTGCCGCGCCCCGACCGCTCGTTCATCGCGCGGAAAGCCACCACACAGTTGGCCATCCCGGTGGCCACGGCCATCGCCCCGAGCAGGACCGAACCGACCGGTCCGCCGCCACCGCCCCAGGGCGCCTCGGCGAAAAAGCGCAGCGCGCCGATACCGAGGTTGGCGGCCAGGTTGACCGGGTCGTTGTTGTCCATGCTGAATTTCGCGATACCGTCGATATCGGACGGCTTGAGCCCGGCGTCGGCGACCGCGCTCGCAATCGCTTCGACCGCGAGGCTCATCTCGCTGCGGCCGGAATCTTTGGAATACTCGGTGTGTCCGACACCGACGATAGCGGCCTTGTCCTTCAGCGTTTCCATAGCTTCCCTCCCGCAGCCGGATCGCAGCGGTTGAACGCGCTTCCAACCACCCGACAAACCCCAGCGCATCGGCCTGCCACGATATCAAAGGACTCGACCAAACCAAAAACCGGCTGTCGGCCTATCTTCCAAAACATGCGGACGGCGATTATAGAAGCTCGAAGCCTGGAAGGCGCAGCGCCTTGCGGTCGAAAGTCAGCGTATGGGAACAACCCGCAAAGGTAATACCATTTCCGCCGCTTGCGCATCAAGTGAAGCCGCCGGATCAGCGAATAACCCTTTTGACGGCAACTGACGCGAGAATCAAGGGGCGGGATATGCGCCGCGGGACCTCATTGCCTAGGCTCCATGCAGGGTCTGGGCTATCGGGGCACACGGTACGCGGGCAGTTCGGTGAGCGTGAGCACATCCGGACCAGGCAAATAAGCTCGTATCATTCGCTGCCTGAAAAGAGCACAATGAAGTCACAGCGCTTTTGCATCCACACTTGGCAAAATACCCCGGGTTTAGGGCCAAGCGTGGCGGCGGGCCAGTCCCGGATCGGTGCCTCCATTGGGCAAGGGGAGACCGATCTTGCTGCTTTTAACACAGCTATCCAACACGGAGGTCAGCAAAGATGTTCACGGCATACGTGGCAAACAAGGCCGGCAAAATCACGCTCTGTCCGATGCCTTCCAAGCGGGCCCAGGCCGAAGAGGCAGCGGCAAAGATGAGCAAAGAGCCCGATATCGAGCGAGTCAGCCTTGCCGCTTATGGCCGGATCGTCGCGGCGTTCAGAGGCGGAGTACAGATTGACGTGGAGAGTTCCCAGCACGGTGCTGACGGCAAAATTTAGATCAGCGGCCAGGGGGATAACCTTGGCCGATGCCGCGCTGGGCGGTCCCGCCGGCTCAGGCTGTCACCCGCATTCGACGTTAGGTTCATCGTCCCGGGTGGCAACCTAAAGTACCGCGTCTCCATCCAGCAGGGCGCGGAAAAAGCAATTTCGTGGGCAACACCGAGTTTGGTGGTTCCGCACCTTGCATAATCTTGCATAACAAGGATTGCCTCATTCGTTCATCTTCTCTCCTTGCGGGAAAGACAAGAGTGAGGGAGCGGCAGGCTGCGCATATCCTTTTTTCCGCGGCCTGCCAGTCCGCGCTTGCGGCGGAAAGGCAAATTTGCAGCATTCAATTGTAGGTGCCCTCAGGGGGTTGTTTCACAATTCCGTGCGCGACCCCGAGGAACTCATTCGGGCAGAGCTCTTTAGCGTGGAGCGTCTCGATCAACACGCCGAGAGTTTGGCTAAGGCCCAGCGCGTCACGGACCAGCCGAAGACCGACCGGCGGTTGGCTACCCGGCTTCGGGACAACGGCCGGGTGCTGGTGGACGCGTATCGCACCATCGCCGAGGCGATTCGCGAAGAACGCGCTATCACTCCGGCGGCTGAGTGGTTGGTGGATAACTTTCACGCCGTAGAGGAACAGATCCGCCTGATTCGCGGCGATCTTCCGCCGGGATACTACCGGCAGTTACCCAAGCTCGCCGACGGGCCGTTCGAAGGCTATCCACGGGTGTTCGGGCTCGCGTGGGCATTTATCGCGCATACCGACAGCCGGTTTGACCCCCAGATGCTGTCGCGCTTTGTCCAGGCCTATCAGCGGGTACAGCCTTTAACGATCGGCGAATTGTGGGCAGTCGCGATTACGCTGCGAGTCATCCTGGTGGAGAATTTGCGGCGGGCGGCCGAGCGCATCGTCAGGAGCCGGGCGGCGCGCCAGAATGCGGACGCGCTGGCCGACCGTCTGCTGGGCGTCGGGACTCGCCAACCCGAACCGCCGGAGGCGGCTTTGCAGCGCTTGAACAGGGGGCCATTGCCAAGAGCTTTTGCGGTTCAGTTGGTCCAGCGGTTGCGCGATCAGGACCCCAAGGTGACGCCGGCGCTGGTATGGCTGGACCAACGCCTGGAGGCCCAGGGCACGACCGCTGATGAGATCGTCCAGGAGGAACATCTTGGACAGGGCGCGATGAACGTGACGGTGCGTAATGTGATCACGAGCATGCGCCTGATTTCCTCGACCGACTGGGCGGAACTGTTCGAAAGCGTCAGCCTGGTCGATGCCGCATTGGCCGCCGATCACGATTTCGGCGCAATGGATTTTCCGACGCGAGACCGTTATCGCCATGCGATCGAGGAACTTTCACGCGGCTCGGCCCACTCCGAAATCGAGGTTGCCAGGAGCGCCATCGCGGCCGCCAATCGTGCGGCGGAGATCGCGTATCGACGCCGCCGCAACCAGCCGCCGGCACGATCCCGGCTATTATCTGATCGCCGACGGGCGGCGCGCATTTGAGCGGGAGATTGGATTCCGTGCGCCGCTCAAGGATTGGCTCAAACGCACCGAAACCGCCACTGGGATTCTCGGTTATCTCGGATTTATCGCGGTGCTCACCGTTTTAATTCTCAGCTTGCCGCTGCTGCTTGCCGCCCACGCCGGCGGCGGCGGATTGACGCTCGCCCTGCTGATGGTTCTCGCGCTCGTCCCGGCAACGGATCTCGCCGTCGCGCTAGTCAACCGCGACTTGACCAGGCACCACAAGCCAGAGTTGCTGCCGGGTCTGGAGCTCCGTGATGGAGTGCCGCCGAGCCTGCGCACGATGGTCGCGGTGCCCACCCTGCTGACCACCTGCGCGGAGGTGGAGGGACAGATCGAGCACCTGGAGGTTCGTTATCTTGCCAGCGCCGACGCCGGGATCAGTTTCGCCCTGCTGACCGACTGGACCGACTCCCCGAATGAGCATGCATCGGGAGACCAGGAACTAGTCGCAGTCGCCGCCCGCGGAATCGCGCGGCTGAATCAGCGCTATGGACCCGCGATGGATGGAGAACGGTTCTTTTTGTTCCACCGGCGGCGGGTTTGGAACGAGCGCGAAGGGCAGTGGATGGGATGGGAACGCAAGCGTGGGAAATTGCATGAATTGAATCGGTTGCTGCGCGGCGCGACCGATACGACCTTTGTCGCCGCTCAGGGTCGCAACCTGGCGGTGCCTTCCGGTATTCGTTACGTAATCACGCTCGATGCGGACACCCGTCTGCCCCGGGGAGCGGCCCGCCGCCTGGTCGGAAAAATGGCGCATCCGCTCAACCGGCCGCAGCTTGATCCCTCAAGCGGCCGCGTCATCGAAGGGTACGCGGTGCTTCAACCGCGAGTTACACCGTCCTTGCCGGCCGATAAAGAAGGCTCGATATTCCAGCGCGTTTTCTCCGGCCCTCCGGGCATCGATCCGTATGCCTTCGCGGTCTCCGACGTTTACCAGGATTTATTCGGGGAAGGATCGTACAGCGGCAAGGGCATTTACGATGTCGACGTTTTCGAGGCGGCGCTGCAAGGGCGCGTTGCCGACAACACGCTTTTGAGTCACGACCTGTTCGAGGGAATCTTCGCCCGGGCCGGACTCGCCTCGGATATCGAGGTGGTTGAGGAGTTTCCCGAGCGCTATGACGTCGCGGCGGCGCGCGAGCATCGGTGGGCGCGCGGCGACTGGCAGTTGATTCCCTGGATTCTCGGCAGCGGCCGGAGTTCAAAAAGCGACCGGCGCCGGAGCGCAATTCCGTTGATCGGCCGTTGGAAAATGGCCGACAACCTGCGCCGGACCTTGTCGGCGCCAGCTATCTTGCTGGCACTGGTGGCGGGCTGGATGTTGCTGCCCCTGGCCTCCGCCGCGGGATGGACCGGGTTCATTGTGTTGACCATCGCGTTGCCGCGGTTGCTGCCCTTCTTCGCGGGGATCATCCCACGCCGGCAGGGGATATCCAAACGCAGCCATGTGCGCGCCGTCGCCGTTGACCTCGCCCTGGGATTGTCGCAGATCGCCTTGCTGGTTACCTTTCTCGCCCATCAGACGTGGCTGATGACCGACGCCATCATTCGCACGCTGTTTCGCCTGTTGGTGACGCGCCGGATGATGCTGGAGTGGGTTACCGCCGCACAGGCGAAACTTGGCACTCACCTCGACCTGAAGGGATTTTACCGGCGGATGGTGGGCGCGGTCGGGATCGCCGCACTCGCCGCGGTGGCCGTGGCTTGCACCGAGCCGCGATCGCTGGCGCTCGCGGCCCCCTTCGTAATTCTATGGATGCTCTCGCCGGGCATCGCTTTCTGGATCAGTCTTCCGCCGCCCGCGCAAGGGCTCAATCCGGTCTCCGCCGCCGACGCGCAAGTGCTGCGCCTGGGCGCTCGCCGCACCTGGCGCTTCTTCGAGACTTTCGTCACCGCCGAAGATCATATGCTTCCGCCCGACAACTTCCAGGAATCGCCCAAGCCGGTGGTGGCCCATCGCACCTCTCCCACCAATCTGGGACTGTATTTGCTCTCCACTATAGCCGCGCGCGATTTTGGCTGGATGGGCATCTTCGAAACCACGCAGCGCCTTGACGCGACGTTTACTTCGATGAACCGGCTCGACCGTTTCCGCGGCCACTTCTACAATTGGTACGACACCACCGATCTTCACGCCCTGGAACCAAAATACGTTTCCTCGGTGGATAGCGGCAATCTGGCGGGCGATCTCCTGGTGCTGGGGAACGCATGCCGGGAAATGATCGACAGGCCCGTGGTGAGCACCCAGTGGTTAGCCGGAATCGCGGACGCGCTGGAGTTGACGCGCGAATCCCTGCGCGCGCTCACCGACGACAAACGGACGCAGACCGTTACTCGAAAGCAGCTCCAGGATGAACTCGACGCGGTTGCCGGCTTGCTGCAGCCCACTCCCCTGACTCCAGCACGCATCGGTGCGCACCTGCAGGGCCTCGCGCAGCACGCCGACACCATCGCCGACATCGCCCGCACCCTCGCCGGCGAACGCACTGACCATGCCGCCGCCGGAGTGCTGACCTGGGCGGAGTCAATGCGCGCGTCGATCCGAAGCCATCGCAGCGATATCGATCGGCTAATGCCCTGGATGCCGCTCCTGACCGCGGAGGTCCCGCATCACGACGTGGCGGCAGGCTCCCAGCCCATTGCTCCTCTGTGCCAGGAATTAGCGGCTTTGTTCGGGTCGGTGCCGGCGCTGGCCGATCTGCCCGCTCGCTGTGATGCGGCAATCCGGATACTGCGGCACGGCCGGCCGGAACCGGCGGCACGACCCGAACCGCAGGTCGAAAATCCCGGTCAGATCGACACTTTGATCGAGGCCTTTGAACGTTCCGCGGGTGAAGCCCAAACGCTGCAGCGGCGTCTGGCGGCGCTGGGCGACGCGGCGCGAAAGCTGTTCGACGCGATGGAGTTCGATTTTCTTTATAACCCGCAGCGACAGCTTTTATCGATTGGCTATCGAGTTGCCGACAGCAGTCTGGATCCAACCAACAGCAGTCTGGATCCAAATTGTTACGACTTGTTGGCCTCCGAGGCCCGCCTGGCCAGCTTTATCGCAATTGCCAAGGGCGATGTGCCGGTCCGGCACTGGTTTCGGCTCGGGCGCGACGTCACCCCGGTCGATCGCGGTTCGGCGCTGATCTCATGGTCGGGATCGATGTTCGAGTATCTGATGCCTTTGCTGGTAATGCGCGAACCCTTGGGCGGCTTGCTCGAATATACCAGCCGCCTCGTGGTTAGCCGGCAAATTGAATATGGGTCGGAACTGGGGGTGCCGTGGGGCGTTTCCGAATCCGCGTTTAATGCGCGCGACCTGGAGCTTACCTACCAGTACGCGGGCTTCGGGGTGCCCGGACTGGGGCTTAAGCGCGGCCTCAACGAAGATCTGGTGATCGCGCCCTACGCGACCGGACTGGCAACGATGGTCGACGCCAAGGCCGCGGCGCGAAACTTCACGCGTATCGCCGCCGCCGGCGGACTTGGCCCTTACGGGTGGTACGAGGCTCTTGACTACACCCCGTCGCGGGTTCCCGAAGGGCGGCGCGTGGCGGTGGTCCGCGCATACATGGCTCACCATCAGGGCATGACCCTGGTGGCGATCGCCGACACGCTGAATGACGGTTCGATGCGGAGCCGGTTTCACGCCGAGCCGATCGTCCAGGCGACGGAACTGCTGTTGCAGGAACGGATTCCGCGCGACGTGGTGGTGGCCCGCCCGCAACCCGAGGAGGTTGCGGAAGCGCTCGTTCGGGAGTCAGTTGCGCCGATCTGGCGCCGATTCCATTTACCGCCGGATCCGGTCCCGCGTACGCATCTGTTGTCCAACGGCAGATATGCCGTAATGATTACGGCGGCCGGTTCTGGCTATAGTCATTGGCGCGATCTTGCCGTCACGCGTTGGAATGAGGACGTCACCTGCGATTCGTGGGGTTCGTACGTCTTCCTGCGCGACGCGCGCAGCGGCGAAGTCTGGTCGGCTGGCTACCAACCAAGCGGAGTCGCACCGGATACCTATGATGTGATGTTTCGCGAAGATCGCGCGGAAATCACTCGCCGCGATGGTTCCATCGTGACCACGCTGGAAGTGGCGGTTTCGCAGGACACCGATGCCGAGGTGCGCCGCGTCTCGCTTACCAACAATGGCAACCGCATTCGGGAGATCGATCTGACCTCGTACGCCGAGCTGGTGTTGGACACCCCCGCGGCCGACGCCGCCCATCCGGTTTTTTCCAAAATGTTCGTGCAAACGGAATTCGTCGCCGACACCGGCGCAATTCTCGCCACGCGGCGCCTGCGCTCGCCCACCGACGCGCAGGTCTGGGCGGCGCATCTCGTGGTAGTCGAAGGCGAGACCGTGGGCGCCTTGCAATTCGAAACCGACCGGGCGCGCTTTCTGGGGAATGGACGAGGGATTCGCACGCCGATCTCGGTAATCGACGGCGAATCGCTTTCCAACACTTCCGGCACCGTGCTCGATCCGATTTTCAGTCTTCGCTCGCGCGTGCGGATTGCGCCGGGCGCCACCGTACGTCTGGCGTTCTGGACGCTGGTCGCGTCGTCGCGGGCCGAGGTGCTCGACCTGGTGGACAAACATCGCGAATCGGCGGCCTTCGACCGTGCGGTCATGCTGGCGTGGACCCAGGCGCAGGTGCAGCTTTACCATTTGGGCGTCGGGCCCGCGGAAGCCGATTTGTTTCAGCGGGTGGCCAACCACGTCCTTTACTCTGACCCGACGATGCGGCCTTCATCGGACGTGCTGCGGGGCGGCCAGCACCCGCAATCGATGTTGTGGAGTCTCGGCATCTCCGGTGACTTGCCCATTGTGCTGGTGCGCATCGATGAGGCCGAAGATTTGGAGATTATCCGGCAACTGCTTCGCGCCCATGAATATTGGCGGATGAAGCAACTCGCCGTCGACCTGGTGATCGTCAACGAACGGCCGTCTTCCTATATTCAGGACCTGCAGGCGGCGCTGGAGGCAGCGCTTCGAGCCAGCCCGTCGCGACCCTTTCCCGATGGCGATGGGGTCCGGGGAGGCGTGTTCCTTCTGCGCGCTGATATGGCGTCGGTCGAGGCGCGCAACCTGCTTCAGAGTGCGGCGCGTGTGGTGCTGCTCAGCCGCCGTGGCAGCCTGGCGCGGCAGATGAAACGGCTGGAGAAAACGGCGCAAGCCGCGGTCCCCGCGCCTAAACGCCGCTCCGGGGCCGTACGCCGGCCACCGCCGCCGCCCTCCCAGTCGGCATCGCAACTCGAGTTCTTCAATGGTCTGGGCGGTTTCGCTCAAGACGGGCGCGAATACGTGACGATTCTCAACGAGGGGCAGTGGACCCCGGCGCCCTGGATCAATGTCATCGCCAATGCCGCGTTTGGTTTTCAGGTCTCGGCCTTAGGCGCCGGCTACACCTGGGCCCTTAACAGCCGCGAGAACCAGATCACGCAATGGTCCAACGATCCC
Organism: uncultured Pseudomonadota bacterium; assembly: GCA_963805995.1. Classification (GTDB taxonomy): domain Bacteria; phylum Desulfobacterota; class Binatia; order Binatales; family Binataceae; genus JAJPJA01. The sequence continues at coordinate 195,221 of CAWDWL010000014.1, forward strand.
GTCGGGGACCGACCCGGTGAAGTCATCTACGTTCGCGACGAAGACAGCGGCGCGGTTTGGGGTCCCACCGCGCTGCCGATTCGCGAGGAGCACACAACTTACGTCGTCAGACACGGTCAGGGTTACAGCCGTTTCGAGCATGATTCGCATGGGATCTCGCTGAAGCTCGAGCAGTATGTGCCGTTGGATGATTCAATCAAGATTTCCCGCTTGAAAATTCGCGATCTGTCCGGGCGCACCCGGCGCCTGTCAGTCACCGCGTATGTGGAATGGGTACTCGGCACCTCCCGCGGAGCGTCGGCGCCGTTCGTCGTTACCGAGGTCGATTCAGAAACCGGCGCGATGCTGGCGCGAAACCCCTGGAGTATCCAGTTCGGCAGCCGCGTGGCATTTGCGGATCTGGGTGGACGGCAATTGACCTGGACCGCGGATCGGACCGAGTTCATTGGCCGCAACGGAACTCTCGACCATCCGGCCGCGCTCGCGAGCGATACGCCGCTTTCCCAAAGTGCGGGTGCCGGGCTCGATCCCTGCGGTGCGCTGCAAACCCGGCTTGAGCTTAAGCCCAACGACGCCGTTGAGATCGTCTTCTTTCTTGGCGAAGCGGCAACCAAAACGGAAGCCCTTTCACTGATATCGCGCTACCGGGCTGCCGACCTCGACGCCGTCCTGCGCGCGGTCACGCAGCATTGGGATAAAGTGCTGGGCATCGTTGCAGTAAAGACGCCCGATCGTTCCATGGACATCCTGCTCAACCGTTGGCTGCTCTACCAGACACTGGCGTGCCGGGTCACGGCGCGATCCGCGTTTTATCAGGCCAGCGGCGCTTACGGCTATCGCGATCAGCTCCAGGACGTGATGGCGTTGACCGTGTCGCAGCCCCAGCTCATCCGGGAGCATCTGCTGCGCGCGGCCGCGCGGCAGTTTGTGGAGGGCGATGTTCAGCACTGGTGGCTGCCGCCCTCAGGCCCCGGCGTTCGCACCCGCATCTCTGATGATCGGTTGTGGCTGCCCTACGCCACCGCTCACTATGTCGAGGTTACGGGCGACCTCGGGGTGCTCGATGAGTTGGTTCCGTTTGTGGAGGGACCGGCGTTACACCCCGGGGAAAGCGAGGCTTTCTTTCAGGCGATGGTTTCCGAGCAACAGGTTTCACTTTTCGAACATTGTGCTCGGGCCATAGATTCCAGTCTTGCAGTCGGCGGCCACGGTCTGCCGCTCTTTGGCTCGGGAGATTGGAACGACGGCATGAATCGAGTCGGCATCGAGGGCAAAGGTGAGAGTATCTGGCTGGGATGGTTCCTTCACGCCACTATCTCGGCCTTCGCTCCCATCGCCTGCGCTCGCGGCGAGCAGGCGCGCGCCACCAGTTGGCAGCGGCACGCCGCGGACCTGCGCGCGGCCCTTGAACTTGAGGGCTGGGATGGCCAATGGTACCGGCGCGGCTACTTCGATGACGGCACCCCGCTGGGCTCGGCCGCGAGCGCCGAATGTCAGATCGATTCGATCGCGCAGTCATGGAGTGTGATTTCAGCCGCCGCCGATCCGGCTCGCGCCGCCACCGCGATGGCAGCAATGGACAAACATCTGATCCGCCGCTCCGACGGGCTGGCCCTGCTTTTCGCGCCACCCTTCGACCAGACTCCGCGCGATCCGGGCTACATCAAGGGATACCCGCCAGGTCTCCGCGAGAACGGCGGCCAATACACCCATGCCGCAATCTGGTCGATAATTGCATTCGCCCTACTTGGCAACGGAGACCAATCCGCGGAATTGTTCTCGCTGTTGAATCCGATCAATCACGCCAGTACCCGCACCGCTATTCACCGCTATAAGGTTGAGCCATACGTAATGAGTGCCGACGTCTATAATGCCCCATTGCACGTCGGGCGCGGCGGTTGGACCTGGTATACGGGCTCGGCGGGATGGATGTATCGGGCCGGCCTGGAATGGATCCTCGGCTTTCGTCTGCGCGGCTCAACCCTGCTCATCGATCCCTGCATCCCCAAGGGATGGCGAGGATTTAATATGGTCTTTCAATACCACTCCGCACGCTATGAAATCGATGTTGAAAATCCCCGTGGCGTCAGCCGCGGAGTGTCGGAACTGATACTCGACGGCAAAACGGTTCCACCAACCCAACTTGGTCTGCCACTGGTGGACGATGGCGCGACGCATCGGGTCAAAGCCATTCTGGGCTGACCGCTAGCAGGATGCGGCAAAAGGAGGTTTTCAGCGCAATTGCATATTTCGTGCTGCGCACCCTGCCAGCGAACCCAGTAACCGCCCCCGCCAAGCGTGTATGCACCGGCGCGTCGGCGCTTCCCGACTCAACTGACTTATAAAGGACCTGTAATGCCAACGAAGCCGGCAACATCGCAGCCGTCTGCAGCCGAGTTTCAGAACTGGACCCGGAACTACTCGGTTGAAGTGAAACTCGCCACTGGAGAAGGCGTCCGCGTTCGGGCTGCCCGCCGCGACGATCGAGAAAGACTTCTGGACCATCTTCAGCACCTGAGCCAGGCATCCTTGCGTTCTCGATTCTTCGCTACCAAGGGAGATTTTACTGAACAGCTGAACCAATTGGCGAACGCGGATTTCGCTAAGGTGGTGGTCTTGTTAGCCACTGTGCAAAGCGCAGAGAATGAGCAAGTAACAGGATTCGCAGCGTACGCACTCGTGGAGCCTTCATCCTCTGTCGCGGAAGTAGCCATCACCGTGGCCGACGCCTATCACCATCATGGAATCGGCGCTTTGCTGCTCGAGCACCTGACCCTGATCGCACGCACCGCCGGTATCGCGGTACTGGAAGCGAGCGTTCTCAGCCAGAACCGGGCAGCGCTTGCGCTGCTCGCCCATCACGGCTTTAACGCCGAAAGCTACGAAGAACCTAACATCGTCCACTTCAAGAAGAGCCTGGCCGACCAACTTCCGCGTCAGTGACCTTTTTTCTGTGCCCTCCACTGGTCCGAGAAGAGCGCGCGGGAGAGGTTACACGCCCCGATTCACGGCGCCCGTTTTGCCCACAGCCACTGACATTTCGCGCAACAGGTGTCAGGAGTTAGATAATGTCAAAGCGAAAATAGTTTTCACGAGTCGGGAGCACATGCGCATTGGGGCAAGGATTCTTTCTCTCCCTCTCCTTATCCTGGCCCTAAAACGGAAACAATTGGCGCCCTGAGCGCACGAACACCTTGGTGCAGAGGCACTTCTGTTCCCTCTCCTTATCTTAGGAGAGGGCGAGGGAGAGGTTACACGCCCCGACCCTTGATACATGTTTCGCCCTCAGCCAGCAGCATTCCGCCAACAATCCGCCCGGAATTATTATCGCTTCGGGGCTAGGAGCGGACGGGTTCAGAGATTATACGCTACGCTCCACAACACAGATTGACCTTGCGCGAAACAACTGTCTAGCAGGGTGCGGAAAAACGCCTTTGAGATAGGAGTGGTGACCCGATGGGAGTAGCACCCTGCATAAAAGAAGGCTGCTTTCCTCAATCTTCTCCCCCTGACCGGCACTGTCGATAAACTCTTAAAACCTACCTCGCCCGCGGCTGCGGACCGGGTCCGCAGCCGCACGCCGGGAGAGGTCGGCGCGCGATTTGCGCCAGCAAGTCGCGCGACAGTGAGGATGCAGGCGGGCCTGCAACCGTGTTACGCTACGAGCATTCTCCTTCTGCGCCAAAGCGTTTGGTGTTTCTTGAAGCGTCCAGAAACCCTCACCCTACCCTCTCCCTTACAATTAAAGGGAGAGGGTACAAACCCAAGCCGCTACACGGCGGATGCCGCTGCATTGCACGACCCCAAGCAATTTATCGACAGCCTCCGTCCGGGGGGAGATAAGAGAGAGAGCAGGCTGCGGACACTTTTTCCGCAGCCTGCTGGAGTTATTCGCGTTTTGAGGTTGACTCTCGACCTTGACTTTTTGAGTGCTTTAACATATTGTTAGAGAAGGGTTCGGAGAAGATAGATGTATCGACTCCGGGCTTGCTCCACTTGCTCCAGCCCAACGATGGCCTTTCCCGACTTCCGACCACGTTCAGCTAGACCGATACTTAAGCGATAGGCCTTAGGAGGCCAACATGTATATTCCTGTTTCCCTTGGAGCGATTCTGTTGATCGGGCTCGCACTCTATTTCCTCGGGTTCGGTGCCAGTTCCCGTACCGTACCTGTGCCCGTTCGGCGCGATTGACGGAAGCCCGCTGGCGCCCGTGGAGCGACTGAGTTTCCAACTTCGTTAGCCGCTTGCTCTTTAAGGACCGAATGTCAAAACCCGGCTATATTGCTGCCCTCGCTTTGGTCGGCTGGTATCTGATCGTGCCGCCCATCAGAATGCAGCCAAATCCACACGTCGATGTTGACGCACCACTGTCTCAGTGGTTCATCGAGAACAACTACAAGTCGACTGGGGCCTGTGATCTGGGAAGAGCGGAATTGCTGGCAAGAATGCAGAGCGCCCGATGCGTGGGGTCCGAAGATCCCCGATTGACGAAGAAATAGTAGAGCTCCCCGCTCTTCAACCCGGGACGACCACCATGTGTCCCCTATCGTCTCCAGCACGACTGCCCCGTTCCAGACCGCCGTATCCATCCTTTGTAAAGTATATTTTTCCGGCGTAAGCGCCCCCCTTGCTGCTGCTTCCGGGGGGCGCCCTTCACCAACCACAGTCAGGTTGGACTTAAGCTCTGGAGGCCTCCTGGTGGATGCGCCACAGCTTCCGGGTCAAGGCCGCGGAATCTTCGAGCATGCCCTTCGCTGCGGTTCGCTGCGCCTCGAAAATCGAGCTAAGGGGGGTGTCCTTCGCCCAACTGGTGTAGCTCTGATGCAGGTCCACCATCGCCTTACCCAGCTTTTGGCCACCCTCGATGTAGAATTCAACTACTTTCTTCGCCCCATCGGTCCATACGGCATTATTTTCAGACATTTCCATAGTAACGCTCCTTCTGTTCGTGTTTTTCATGACCCCTTTCCCAGTCCTGAAGCGAGAATTATTGAGCATGTTCTGAGCATAAACGCATTGGCGCAGACGCCTTTCTGTCGCCTCTCCTTATCTTGGAGAGGGCGAGGGAGGTTACACGCTCCGATCGACAGCACACGTTTCGCGCACGGCCAGTCACATTTCGCGCAACATCTGCCCCAGATTATTTCGCTTCAGGCCGGGCAGGGTGCGGAAACGAGGAATTCCTGCTCAATCCAGCATTGGGTGCCTCCGCACCCCGCTAGGACAATAATTGACTATCCCGGTCCGCCAGCCAGGCCCCTACTTCAGGCCATAACTTGTTATGGGCGGACGCACTGACCGTGCTGCCGATGTGACCCGCCGGGAACATCAGATTGCGTCCGTCGCGGCTGGCTGTCAGGTCCAGCAGAGGCAGACTGGCGCCGACCGGCACCACATCATCATAGGTGGCAATGATGTTGAGCAGCGGACAGGTGATTCGTTTCAGATCAACCGTACCGCTGCCGATCCTGAACTCCGAGTTCACCAGACGATTGGCGCGAAAGACCTGCTCGACCATCTCTCGAAAGATCCCGCCGGCCAGGGGCACATCACTGTTCATCCAGCGTTCGAACCGGGTGAACATCTCCAGGTAACCGGTATTGCGCTTGTTGGTGTGAAGATCCAGATACTTGCTCAGCGCGTGATGTACCGGCGCCATCGCGGTGAACCATCCGTTGATTAGCGCGGCTGGACAGTTGCCGTGCAGTTCCAGGATCGAATCGACGACGTCGTCAGGCAGGCGCGCCGCCAAGGTGTAAAGGGGGCTGCCTTCGATGCTGGCGTCGATCGGCGTTGCCAGCGTGACCAGGTTCTTGACCGCGTCAGGATAAAGGGCCGTCCATATCACCGATAGCAGTCCCCCGAAGCAATAGCCGAGCATGTTTACCTGCTCGACCCCGGCGTGCCGGGTTACGGCGTTGACCGCGTCATAGAGCTCGCAATTTACATAATCGTCGAAGCCGCGCCAATTATCCGTGCGGGTAGGCGGCACCCAGTCGGTCAGATACACTTCGAACCCCTGCCGGGTCAGGCTTTCGACCACACTGCGGCCGGGCAGCAGATCGAGGATGAACGGACGTTTGATGAGTGCATACACCAGCAGGACGGGAGTGGCGCGAGGCCTGCCTTGCGCCGGGTAGTGGCGCAAGGCCATCAGATCGCCCTGATGGATGACGTCGTAGTCGCTGGCCCCGGCGGGGTCTTCATGAATCGGGTAAGGATCGCTCAGGCCGCGCAGCGCGCCGCCGGCGGCGCGAAATGCCCCGTCAATCCAGTACTGGGACAATTCGTTTATTAACGGTGTCATCGTTCGGATTCCTCCTCGCAAAAGCGCTCGCTTGCGCTATCCAGGGGACGAAGCGCCTTCGCTTTCCACGATTTCGCTGGTTTTGAACGCGGCGCGTCCTTCCAGCATGTTGAGACGGGCGGTGAGTTGCCGAACCTCACGACCCAGCCGCCGTATCATCTCATCGAGCGCTCGGTCCTCGCCCACGGCCCCGTTTCGGCCCTGCGCCATCACCCCAGGAATCATAGTGTCAGCTATCGACCGGCTCAGCCGCTGCCATTGCAGTAGCGAGTTGAGCGAGCCGGTCATCAACTCGCAAAACCCTTTGGTCTGATAGAATCGGTCCACACTCTCATTGGCCAGCTTCACCCAGGCGTGATAGGCCTTTAAAGCTACGTCCTCGACCTCCTGGGTTCCGCTTTGCTCGCCCAGTATCAATTTCTGAACCGCAAGGGGAAATTCCCAGGTCGCGACTTGAAACAGCGCGATCCACGATTTTTCGTTGTGTTCCATTGCCGTATATTCTTAGCTCCTGTCCGCCGCCCTAATGATTAGCGTCTCGGTAACGCTCCATTGCATGTATGTTGCGGTTGCGATCAATTCAGATTCGCCGTCCCTGCGAGGGGACGGCGCCATCCCGAAAGAAAGGACGCCAATATCGCCGCTTCCTTCATGCGGAAGGCGGCAACGCTCTTTGGTACACCAGAATCGCCCTGATTGGATGGGTTTCAAAAGGCGGCGAGACGTTGACTATGACATAGGTGTATGCGCGTAGCAACAGCATGTTTTCTGCACGGCTAGTCCACCCATCTATCGAACTGCGCAACGACGTGAGTTCTCAACAACTATTGTTGGTCTTTGCTGGCCTTGAAGATTGTCGGCCAGGCCCGGTTCGACGACAGCTAACCTCAAAGCTGGAGTAATTTCACGTGTGAGGGCCACATGCGCATTGCGGCACAGGTGCTCCCCGTCCCTCCTTATCTTGGCCCTGAAGCCAAATCCTGGCCCTGAAGCCAAAATTCTTCTGGGCGCTCACTCCTGGCTCTTCCAGTAAATGACCGGGATCGCTAGCTTCGGTTCTCCACATAACCGCCACAGGCAACCGCCGCAATGGCAATGCGCATCGTCCTTACGGTATTCTGAACCGGCGGAGGGGAGGCGTCGGTGTAAATGCATAAACAGAATAGCCACCCGATCACAGAACAATCGATCGATTCGAGCCGCGCACACCTTCTCGCCAAGGCCTACGACTACCTGATGGACATGAAGGCCACATTGCTTCACGACGTCGAGTCCGAACTGCGCCGTCAGCAAGAAGACCACCAGGACGATTGTATGGACAGCTATGACATCGCCTCCCAGGAACACCGCAGCAATGTCACCTCCATGCTGTCGGAGCGCGATCGGGTCAAGCTGGGCCAGATCGACGCTGCGCTGAAGCGAATCGGTGAAGTGAAGTACGGCTGGTGCGAGACCTGTGGCTTGGAGATCAGCGAAGAGCGTCTCCTGGCGATACTGTTTACGCGGCTTTGCCGCGATTGCCAACACACCCTGGAACGCGCGGCGAAGGCGCATGGCCGCCAGGACGGTCAGGACTTCCAGGATTTCGGCTCAAGCCTGGTAGAGGAAGCACAGAATGACTACAACCTGATGAGAAAACCACCCTATGAATCGAACAATTAGTCTGGTCGCCGCGGTGAGCATCGCCACTATAATGACAGGCAGCGCGTTTGCCCAAAGCGGCGGAGATGCGCGCGACAACGGCAGCGTTGTCCAGGGCAATACCACGGTGGTTTTCGCAAAGGCCAATGGCAGCGACATCACATGACCCGGGGTGCAGCGATGGACCAAGTTCGCGCAGGAGCATCCAAAGATCGCGCGCCAACTCGCCCATAAGCCAAGCTTGCTCGACAGCGCCGCCTACCTCGGCAAACATCCCGATTTGACCAGGCTGTTGGACGACAATCTTCGGTCTGCTCGCCCAGATGAAGAGCGATCCAGGCAACTTTGTTGTCAACGCTCCGAAATCGCCAGAGTAACGAGAAAACCGCTCAGACCTGCGTCAGAACCGTCCGCCTCTCCTACAACTGGAGGAGGTCCAAGAATGACGGAAGGGGAACCACGGTACCGTTGGCGTCGCAGGCGCGCGGTGGCAGTCTGGTTCTCTGCCCTCGTCCACATACAGTTGCGCATCTATTTTTTTTGATCCAGGAAGAAGGCGGATTACATGGCAGCCGAGGAGAGTTATTTGAGGACGCGGCTGGAAGCGTCGATATTGCCGATAATGAGGGGGCAGACAGAGCCACGCGCTCGCCCTGTCGCCACGTCCACGCCTTTCGGTGCCACCTTAATGCGCGGGACCATAGGCGGTAAGTAGTTGATTCTAGGCGCAATGAGGTTTCTCGGACAAGAGCCGAACTGTTCCCTGGGAGACCAAAACTCCCGGCTAGTGGTCCGGATTTGCATTTTACTCCGGAGTGGCAGGCAGCGGCCCCGGCCTCAAGCCGGTGGCGCCGCTCGGTTGGCTCGACGCGTGTCGAAACAGGCGCTTTCGGGGGGCAATCCAACGTTTGATGCTTCCGCACCCTGCATGAAAGATGGCGTCATTCCACATCCTCTGTCCCTCTGGGGAGAGATGAGAGTGATGGGAGCAGGCCGTGAAAAAGCGGAAATCCTCTTTTCCCAGCCTGCCGGGGCCCGATCGCCGGTCGGTACCGCGCTGGGCTGCCCCACCGCTGCCGAAACTGGCGCGCCCCCGCCGCCTGTCAACGGAGGTCGGCCGCCGCACCAGCTCGGGTGACGCTGTGGGGCTGCAAAGTCCGCGATGGCCGGCTGGTCTGCAATATCACCTGGCCGCCCGCAACTGTTCGCAGCGAAGCCGCGATGCATGTCGTGCCCAACAGCATCAAGACCACTACCATCAGCAGGACCGTGCCCGATCCACTGGCGGGATATAAGTCCGGCTAGCGCGAACCCGGTGCGAGCGGGCGCGTTTGTGGGCGCGCGGCCCCTCTTCTGATTTGCTGACAGCCGACTGTTTGAGGCGGCGCTCAACTGATTTTCGGCATGTGCAATCCAGCTATCGGTCCAATCACGCCAAAGACTTGCAGGAGCCATACCAGTACGACCACGAACACGACGATGTTGAGCAGGCTCTTGATTGCGGCTGCCATCGGAATGTAGGTATTGATCAGCCACATCAGGAGTCCCGCTATAACCAGGATTACAACGATATTGATTAGGGTCATTGCCATTACTCCTTCCTTGGATCTTTAACTCGAAATCCGCGGTTACGCCGAAATACCGGCGAGATTACTTACTCTGTTTCCCTTACATATGCCCCTGTCCCAATGAGCGCAACGCCCAAGAGCAAGACCGCGATAGTCAAGGGCTGGGAAACCATATGGTGAGTGATAGTCTTATCCTGGACCGTGACGTCGCCCACATTTGCGAGGTCCGTGGTTTGTGTGGTGGAAAATTTCGGGACCAGGAGTCCGGCAATTCCTAACAGAAGCAGCAGTGCTCCGAGCCATGTAATCGTTTTCATCAGACACCTTTGTTACCGAGCTTGTCGCTTGCATTGCCTACCACTTTGAGAATAGTAATTCCTCGATGTTTCGGGATTTAACGCCAGCAACTCGGTGGATGCCCGAGGCATCGCAGTTGCTGAATCCCTAATAAAGTCCGCCAACGTCAGCGCGGCCACAAGGATCGCTAATTCGCCCGCTCGCTGAGGATTATCAGCGTCTCCGGGAGAGCCCGAGCGGTTAGTTGCAATGCGCACCACACCGCTGCCACAACAAGTAGCGATCCCAGCATCGTCGGGATGAGACCATCCGGATTGAAAATGTACTGGTATCTGCCGGACATACCCATGCGATGTGAACTTTGGTCGATAAGCAGCGCGGTGACTGGCCGTAATGTGTGCGCGATGAGGATGGCGCACAACAAGAAGGTCTCGCCGGCGGCGCATGCAACAACTATCCTCCACCTTTTCATGCAGTACGACGCAATCGACATCGGCTGGAATAGCGACCTCGAGCCGCTGTTGGAACTCATCCCTGTCATGATTTCTGCCGCCCGGCGGTCTTCTTCGCGCTTGCGTCTGGGGTGCCGGGGCGCGTGGCGGTATGGGAGGCGACGCGCCGGGAGGCTTCGCGACCGGCGAGATACGAGCTTGCAACGGGGCGCATAGAGCGCCATGGCAAGCAACCGCGGTCAAGGGGCGTGGAGGACGCCAGTGCGATCAGTAGAGCATCTGACGGGGTGGCGAGGAGATGGTCCATCGGGACCTCCTCAGGCCTTCGTTCTTGAACTATGGGTTGGTCGAGCTGAACGTGGTCAAAGGCGAGCGGAAGGGCCACTGTCGGGCTGGATCAAGATCGGACTCGATTCCTATATCGAACCCGACAACTGTTACTATCCATCATTGCCCGTACAGAGTCCAGTTCGATTCGTTCACTTGGTGCTCTGGATAACGGAAAAGTGGGTCTTAAGTACCGGCGGGCGTAATTGTTGGTGGCGCTGATTTGACCCGCTCTGCTATGTTTGAAGGCGGTAGACCTGCGCTAAATTTAGTGTGCTTTCGGGACCCGAAGTCGGGCTTGCCCACGCTTGAGGGCACCAGTATTGGCAGACCGGGGGCAGAACTTTTGCCAGCACTCCTGTTCGGGTATGCGTGGGCAAGAAATATCAAGTGCGGCGTTAGCATGGACGAGCTGATATGTAAAAACAGCAAATGGAGGCGGTGATAATGGCAGTTGAAAATGCAGCAGGATCGGCGGTGCGTGACGCTATCGATCAGGGTCGTCACACGGTGGAAAAGGTCGGCCACGCGGCAAAGGGCGGCTACGATGCAGCCCAGGACTATATCAAGGACAAGGGTTTCAATCTTGACTTGGGGGACTTTGTCCGGCGCGAGCCGTGGTTAGCTCTGGCGGCAGCGTTTGCGATAGGTTATGTCGCCGCGCACCTCATACGCCGTGCTTCCTGACGCCGCGTGCTCCGGTAATCCGTCGGTGCAGCCCGCGGACCAGCGGCGCCGGCGCCGACGGCATTTGGACGAGTTCGTCAGGGACGAACCGCTCACCGCTCTCGCCATCGCAGTCACTGCCGGATTCATCCTTGGCGGAGGAGCGGACTCCCGTGCCGGCCGCGCCGCGCTTGCCTTGGTTGGCAGGCTCACCATTCGTGGGGCGGTCGGTAACCTGCTGGCTCGGAATGCTGACGGGCAGCAACGAACGCGGAGCAAAAGAGTTCGAAGAATCGCGGCTGACCTGAAGAACCAGGGGACCGCTGCGCGGCTGGTTTTACGCAATCCTCCTGGGCCGGAGTTAACCAGTCGCCGGATTGCTCTGACCCGCCCGTGTTCCACGCGCAGGTTCAAGCTATGGGCATGTCGCCAGGCTATCGACAGAGGGGGGACGAGTTACGTCATTCACTCTTCGTGCATGCGCGGCCGCTAATACTTGCCTCAGCGTGGTCACGTCACAGCCTGCCCAGAAGTAATAATATGAGCACTATCAGCAGGACTGTGCCGAGCACTCCGGAAGGCGCATAGCCCCATTCCCGACTGTGACGCCATCTCGGCAGAGCGCCGAGAAGTAGCAAAATCAGCACCACCGTCAGAATCAATCCCATTGTTGGTGTCCTCGCATCTTCTTAACTGCCGAAGGTCAGGCTTAACTGCCGATGGTCAGGTAGAAATATCGGTGGTCAGGCGCCGCCGTCCGCGATCTCTCGCTGCGTCCCCTTATTCGCGCTCCCGAACTGCGACTCGCCGGCCCGCCGTTGCACGGATCGCGATCCCAGCAGCAAACGCCGCGCCGCCCGTGATCGCCAAAGCCTGCCACCATTGCAGCCATTGATGGAGCAGAAGAATCAATGCCCCGAGCATGCAGACCGCCCCGCAGATCATTACTGCGACGGTTGCCAGGTTAGCCAGAGCGTAATCGGTTTGCCCTTCCACAGCCGCCCTCAGGGTGGTTTCGAAAAGACCAATTTCGGAGTGAATAATGCGCGAGACGTCGTCGATCGCGCGGCCCACCAGAGTGGACCAATCCGCCTCGGTGCCGGGTGGCGTATTACTGCCTGGAAGTGTTTTCTCCGGCATCTTCTCTATTTCCCCTCCTCTTTATTCCCGATCCCCTCATTCCCCGTTCTATTCCCGATCCTCTCTATTCCCGATCCTCCGAGAATCCTCGCCAGATTGCATAGCCCAGCAGGGCGAGAATCATACCCCGCCCCAGAACCGGGTTGGCCTTGGAGCCGACCAGAAAGCCCAGTGCGCCGGCCAGGCACGACGCGCTAACGGGGTAGCTCTTTACCAGGTGCTCGGGTTGAAGCGCCAAGCCCGTGCGCTCAAGCTTCTCATCGACTTGGTGGATAGTGTCCTGGAGATCCTGGCGTGCGTCGTCCAGTTCATCTTCCATTTTGGCGATTTGTTGTTCCGTCGTCATCGGTCCCGTCGTCATGTCTTCACCATCGAGATGATGTAATTGCGGCCGCCCCACCAGGCAGCGATTCGCGCATCCGGTCGGTTTTGGCAAAGCACGATCTGTCAGGGTTCCAGGCCTGCCCGCTGTTCTATGAGTCCCGGCCGTGGGGCCCAGGGCAGATCGGCGCGGTCTTTATGGCTGACGCTCGCTCTCAAAAACGCCGCGAGACACCTTGGCTCCCGTCAAGGTCGCCGCCTCCATATGACCCTATCCGAATCCAGGCGAAATTTGAATAACATGCAATGTGCCTGAGAGCACAATCGCGCCTTGACACCTCTGCCGGGAACCGCCCGCAAGAGACCTGCCGGCGAGCGGCGAGGTTTGGACCCCGCTCTTCGGCGAGTTCAGCCACAGCCGCGAGGCTTTCCGCATCCGCACGATCGGTCGAGCCATGTCTGCGATAACAAATTGCCGATCCTCGCCTGACTCACCGAACGTGGCCGGCACTCCACCTCAATGCGCCTTCACTTTCCGGCGGATCTGGTGCCGCGAAGCACACCACGGCCCGAATTGGAGAGATCTTTCTTTGCGTCCGCACGCTTGAGGCGCGCATGATGAAGTATAGGAAGTATACGATTATGTTCAAGGCACTTATTATCGCTCCGCTCCTCGCGTTCGCGATGCTGGGCCTGCAGGGGTGTTTTTGGGCCTCGGGCCCGCCGCAGTATGCATCGACACACACGGTATGTGACACTAACGGCAATAACTGTCTGGCTTGCGACGGAGACAATAATTGCCAACACGCCGATGCACAGTATGGGTCATCGGGGCATCGGGTATGCGATGCGCAGGGCAACAACTGCTTGAACTGCGACTCCAGCAATAGCAACTGCCAGTCCATGGCGAGAAGTTATTGGGGGTTCATTTTCTAGCAGGCCGCGGACAAAACGATTTCCGCCGTCTGCTGGGCCAGACCGTCGCGAGGTTAAGCAACGCACGCGCTCCACGCAGTACCGGAAACACCCGCGGACCTAAAATCTTGCGGAGGGAGGCCGTTTGGGCTACAAGGCGAATTTGAATCGGAGAGTAAAAGGGAAATTCCTGTCGATTGCCGCGCTCGCGGGACGTCGACTACGATGACGGCAGAGGAAGTTCGAGCCGGGCCGGAGCAAGAGATCATGTTCGCCAACAGATTGAAGCAATGCGTTAGCGTTCTGGCGCTGGCGTTCCTTCTGGTTTACCCGCTAACGTCGCGAGCACAAGGGCTCGGCAATGTGATGCCGAAAGCCGCGGCGCAACTTCCCGCGGCGCTCACGGGCCAGCAACAGTCGTTGGCGAACAAGGCGTTATGCTCGGCGCTCGGAAGTCATGTTCCCGATATCGCCTCGGCCAGCCCCTCGGCTCTGAGCAGCCCCGGCGTGATGTCCGTCGCGGCGGGGTCATTCGCGGGCAGCACGCACCTGCCGCTGTCCAGCGCGACCGGCCTGCTCAAGGGCTACGTAGCGCAACATGCTACTGACATCCTGGCGTCGTGTGCCATCAGCAACGCAACTGGCGGATTGACCAACAAAATTCCCGGCGCGGAGTCGTTGCCGTCGATTCCGAAATACTGATTGTCGTGGAGACGCCACCATTGATTCAGCCTCTTTCCTGAGCGCAATCGGGCGTCGCGGCCCCAATCCAATGCCATCGAGAAGGTCCATCCGTGAGACGGTCACGGAGTCGCCGCGCTAGTGCTTTCCACCGAGCGCACGACCGGCGCCGGTCGATCGTCATTCAGATCCTGCAAAAAGACCTTGATTGCATTGGCGTCCCCGACGGGATTCGAACCCGTGTTACCGACGTGAAAGGCCGGTGTCCTAGGCCGGGCTAGACGACGGGGACGCGAAGGCGGGATGGGCGTCGCACTTAAGCGCGCGTCTTGCGGACGTTACCAACGCGCAAATGCTCTCCTTGCCGCGGGAGAACTCGCCGGCAGCCATGTAGCCTTTGAGGATGTTCACGCCGTCCTTCTGGTCGAACGAGATGCCCGACACCTCATCGAAGCACACCACATCGTAGAGGCACACCAGTCCCCGCTGGCCGCTGGACATATTCACGAACATCTTTCGCGACCGTGGCCTTACCGCCCGATATCAGGTGCGAGTATGGCGAAATCTGCTGGTATAGGTGGCTCTTGCCGGTACCGCGAGGCCCGAGTTCAACGAGGTTGTAGTTTCGCTCGACGAACGGGACCATCCGCAGGAGCCCCACCATCTTCGCCCGTCGGACATCGCGCGCGGCTCCAGGCCGACCGAGCGAAGGAGAAAGTCCTTCCACTCGGAGGTGGTGAATCGCTTCTCGTCCCTTCGTAAGCGTCGCCAACACGTCCGACTTGGAGAGCTGAATCGCCCGCAGCGGCCAGTAATAGCGCGATCGTCGGGTAAGAATGAAGCGCCCAGGCAGTGAACTTCTGCAAGGCCGCCGGTTCGAAATACCGGAAGCGAAGTTACGATCAAACTTTGAAAGGTCGTACGCCGTGAACACTGCAGCGGCATCAATTACGCGGAACGGCGACATGACAAGCTTCGCCCGCCCATAAAGATCCGGCACCTGAACGGCGGCCCTCACACCGCCTGCATACTCGCACCCAGGCCTTGATGCGCTTTTGCGCCGCCTCTCTTCGAAGCATCAGCCGCCCCGTTAGTGGCTGTGGCCTGGGGGGACCGGTTCTCCAGAATCCGGGGCCAGCATCAGCGGCTGGTTGCTGTGATGACTGTCAAAATCGAACAGGTCGACGAATGCTGCCCGCCAGCGCGTCGAATGACTGATCGCCGAGGCTGCCCGAGATCCCAGTTGTCCTCGATGAAGCGCATGATCGAGGTCAGTGTCGTTGACGGCTGTGATCGACGTAGTTCTGCTTCGCATAAGGGGAAATCACGAGGAACGGAAGCCGCGTGCCATAACCGCAGCGATCGAGATAAGCGCCGGCTGGCGGGCGTTCCGCACAGACCGGTCGGCGCCGGCCAGCGCATCCTGCGCCGAATCGTTCGATTGATTCACGATCGGCGGCATCTGACATGGTCATACCAGCCGTCGGAATCGTCGTAGGCGATCAGGATCGCCATGCTGTTCCACTGCGGCGAGTTGCTGCAGCGCATTGATGGTATCGACGAGAAACGGCTGCTCCTGAGCGGGTCGGAGTCGCTGGGATGACCGGTCTGGTTCGACGGACGCCTTCAGGAAACTGACCGCCGGCAGGTTGCCGTCGACCGCGGCGTTCCAGAAATCGCTTGAAGGCGTACTGGTGATTCGCCTGATCGGCCTGGCCGATCATGCCGACGGAAGCTCGGCGGCAGGTGATGGGGATTCGAAGTCGACGCGTAGTACTGAAACGGATCGATAGTGGCTGTTGTAGTTGGCGCGCACTGGCGCAGGGGATGCGTGCTGGTGCTGGTCGATTGCGGAAAATCGGCATAAAACCATCCCCAGGTGATGTCCCTTGGCGTTGAGCAGATCGCCGATATTCTTGCTGGTCATCCGCACCGCGAGCCGTTGCTGCAATCGTCGAGTCGTCAACCGGCTTCGACGTTCGCGATGATCGATCCGTTGGCGACTTGTCCGTTGATCGAGCGATGCATTGGTCTGGTGGGTCTGGCCTGAGACAAGAGATTGAAGTGGCCCATCACGGTGGTGCCGAATTCGGTATCGAAGAAGTTGTCGCTCATCGCGAAGTGCTGCGCGTAGTTCCAGAGCGCGGTGACGGTGTTGCCGTCGTAATAGCCCATCGCCAAGCCCGGCGGCAGGCAGTGACTCCGGGAGGGCAGCTGGTGGTGACGCTAGGTGATTTGGGAAATAGATCCAGCAGGCCCTGAGTCATAGGCTTCCTGCTCATTCTTGTAGTGGTTGATGTTGTCGCAGGTGCTCACCTGCGAACGATCGAGGCGGAACGGATTGATGGCGCCGAGACGCCGTTGGCGCTGTTGTTGAATTCGGATTGTTCGTCAAAGCGCGCCGGTCAACCCGTTGAACAGTCGGAGATTCCTGGGGCGGGCACGAAAAATGGCGGTTCGTCCGACGGGATTGAGTCGCATATGGATAGGTTCCGAAATAGTGATCGAAGGCATTGTTCTCCTGGAAGATCACCACCAGGTACTGTATCGGAGTCGCGGTTTGGACTGCGTTCCGGTTCGGCGGGTCGGCATAACCCAGGGTCGCGGAAAACAGCGAGCTTGCGGCCGCGCAGGCCAACGCCAACAAAATAGTCGCGCTTGCATTTTTCATTTCGACCCCAAGCGGCATGAACTGTCGAGCGCTGCGGCAAGATACACGTGCGGCCTTGCTGGTGGATTAAACGGCGATGAACACTTCTTTAATTGGCGCACCAGGCGGTCCGCAATTTCGGAACTCCGCCAGGAGGTGCCACGCGCGATCGCAGATATTCCGTCTTAGCCGCGAGGGAGCTGATCAGACAGGCAAAGTGTCGGTCGCGACGCGGCAATCCTATGATCATCGCGTGAAGAAGATAGCTATAAGGCGGGTGGAGAGTTGCTAGTCGCTCCTTCTTTTGATAACTCACTGTCAAATCGGAGAGCCGATTCTATGCCTGACACGGAAAAGAAGCCGGAGAAGAAGTGCGAGTGCGGTCATCCGGAATCGGAACATGTCGTCACACACCTGACTAGCAGGATGCGGAAAAACTAGCATTACTCACTGAGAAAGTATATATAGATGATGGTATCTACCGGCGGTGAGGATGTGAGGATGCGGGGCGCGGATCACCAGCAGAGCGGGATGTTCAGCTACATATCGACGGAGAAGCGGGTGCCTCAAGACCACCGCTGCGCGCGATTCGGGCGATGCTCGATGCGGCGCTGCGTAATATGTGGCCACAGTTTGAGGCGATGTACGCCAAGGTGGGACGGCCGTCGATTGCACCGGAGATCTGCTGCGGCGGCTGCTGCAGGTGCTTTATACCGTCCGCAGCGAGCGGATGCTGATGGAGCAATTAAACTACAATCTGCTGTTCCGCTGGTTTGTGGGAATGAACGTCGACGATGCGGTGTGGTACGTAACCGTGTTCACCAAAAATCGCGAGCGGCTGCTGGCCGCCAACGCCGCCAAGCGCCTGTTTGCGGAGGTCCTGGTGCAAGTGCGCAGTCACAATCTGCTCTCCACCGAGCACTTTACGGTTGACGGCACTCTGATTGAGGCGTGGGCTGGCCACAAGAGTTTCAAACGCAAGGACGGTCTGACCCGCACACCCCAGACGACCCGCGCAATCCCACGGTTGATTTTCACGGCGAGCGGCGCGCCAACGACACCCACCAATCGACGACCGACCCCGAAGCCCGGCTCGCGCGCAAGGGTGCGGGCAAGGAGGCCAAGCTCAGTTACGCCGGCCATGTACTGATGGAGAACCGCAACGGCATCGCGGTCAACGGCTGTGTCAACTTGGCGCAAGGCCGCGCCGAACCGGAGGCGGCGCTGGCGATGGTGGAAGAGATTCCAGGCCAGCAGCGCGTTACCTTGGGGGCCGACAAAGGATACGACAGCAAGGAGTTTGTTCAAGAGCTGCGCGAGCATGGGTAACGCCCCATATCGCGCGCAAGCCGACCAGCATAATCGATGAGCGCACAACTCGTCATCGCGGCTATTTGATAAGCAATCAAAAGACGAAAACGGGTCGAGGATATCTTCGGTTGGATCAAGACCGTGGGCGGCCTGCGCAAAACTCGTCACCGCGGTTTGGCTCGGGTCGGCTGGATGTTCATTCGTGCTGGCGGCCTACAACCTGGTCCGGATGTGCAATCTGGTGGTTGCTGCGGCCTAGTTGCGCCCACCACCAGAAAAAGGCTGAAAAGAGCCCGTCAAGAGCCTTACCTAGGGCCTTAAACACAAGCCCAGGCCTTACCGCGCAGCGTTCAGTCGTGATTAGAGTGCCACGGTCGCTGAGACCGCAGCCCGAGGACCAATTCGCTGAAAAATCTCCGTTTTTCCGCACCCTGCTAGTGCTTGCGCGGGCATATCACAGACTTTCCGTGGCAATTGCGAGCGTTGCGCCTGGCACCTGCGTGAAGTTCAAGCCTGACGCATTGAGTTAATACCGAGCTTTCATGGCCGAAATCACTTCCCGCCAAAATTGAGATGAACAAGGAAGCGCTGACACTCGTGCTCGAAATGATGGACCTGCTAGCCACCGGATACCGGCCCGAGTACTCGACGCTCGAGGCAGAGCTTTGCCTCTACGAGGTCGTAGAGAAGCTGATCGCGTACGACTGCGACGCGCAAGTCAGGGGCATGCTCAGCGCGCTAGCTGGCTGGCCGCACTTGGGCGGGGACTTGAAGGTCATTGTCCAAAGATACCGATAACACATTCAGGTCGCACTGAATCCCGTCCTCTCTTTTACACCGTTGTATTTTGCAAGTCTCGAAAAGCGTGCCGCTGGATACGGAGATCGGTATCACAATTCAATCAACAGCCCATTTCAAGTAATACTCCCGTCACATTCTTTTGCTTTAATTGAAACGTAACTCTTGTACGCTTAAAGAGTTGGGAGGAATTCCCAGTCAGAGAAGGATCGACTCTATGATCGTCTCACGACGCAATTCGATTGTTATTTCAGTCTTGGCCGGTCTGCTGTTATTCACCTTCGCGAGCAACTACGCGCCGGGTTTTGGATTCCGGACGGCGAGCGCGGCCATCACCTTGCAGGGCACCGGAGCTACATTTCCGGCTCGCTCTACCAGAGGTGGTTTAAAGAATACAACCAGATGCATCCCGACGCGCAGATCAACTACCAGGCGTTGGGGAGCGGCGCGGGAATAAAGCAGTTCCAACAAGGCCTGGTCGATTTCGGTGCCAGCGATGCGGCAATGACCGATGCGGAAATGGCGGCGGTCAAGAACGGCGTGGTTCTGCTGCCGATGACAGCGGGCAGTATCGTGTTGACCTACAACCTGCCTGACGTCAGCGAATTGAAACTCTCACGCGAGGCATACGTAGGCATCTTCCTCGCAAGATCTCTCAGTGGAACGATCCGGTGATCGCCAAAGCGAATCCCGGCGCCAAGTTGCCCGATACGAAGATCACAGCGGTGACCAGGTCCGATGGTAGCGGCACCACGTTCGTCTTCACGTCGCACCTGACTGCCATCAGCCACGATTGGCAAAAGGGCCCAAGCCCCGGCATATTCGGTAAGCTTCCCGGTTGGCGTGGCGGGAAAGGGAAATCCCGGAGTGATGGCTCTGATCAAGCAGACTCCAGCGTGCAATCGGCTACGTCGAATACGGTTACGCCAAGCAAACCGGGCATGCCGATGGCGTGCTCGAGAACAAGAGCGGCAAGTTCATCAAGCCTGACCTCCAGAGTGGACAGAAAGCTTTGGCAGGCGTCGACCTGCCCGCGAATATGCGCGCTTGGATCACCGACCCGGTCGAACCGGATGCATACCCGATTGTCACCTACACCTGGCTGCTCTGTTACAAGAAATACCAGGATCCCAAAACGGCTGAGACGCTCAAGTCGGTTATAAAATATGGCCTGAGCCAAGGACAGTCGTTCAGCGCCGACCTCGGCTACATTCCACTGCCGGCCCGCACCGTTGACGAGGTCACAAAGGCGCTCGATCAGATTCATGACGAGCGGAGTCACTAGCGAGATCTCCCGTCCGCCTACCGGACTGGAGATTGTCAGGGATTGATCTTCCGTCAGCTTTCGCTGGTAGGCGCCGCGCTCACGCTCGTGCTGGTTGTCTGGATTGTCGTCAGCATAGCCAGGGTGGCTGCGCCGGCGGTGCACAGTTGCTGGCGTCTCCGAGCTGATCTGCAGAACGTGGGACGCGAAGCGAGCCGATTCAGGAATTCCGCCATTTGGGTGACGCTCATAGCTCGATTCTCGCACTCAACATCTGCCTATTTGACTGGCATTTGTGCTTTTTAGCGAAGGGGTTCTTGACGATCGAGCTCGATGAGGTGATAACCGCCATGGGATTGACGGACAACTCGTTCTGGGCTTCGATGCCGCTGTCGCGAAATAGGGCCTTGAAGCTCTTTATCGATTGCTCGCTGCTATCCAGCGTTGTCTACGGTCTATGGGGCATCTTTGTAATCATCTCGCTGGTCCGGCTGCTGGCTGACTGGCTACATCTCATCTCGGAATGATTCATCTTCAGCACACTTGAGTGTCGAGAATGCTGCGGAGCGCTCGTTCTCGCGATTATGGTGCTGCAACAATTTCCTCGATCTCGCGCGACGCGCTGGTAGCGGTGCGCCAAAGATGCGCGAGGCGGCTTTGGAATTGGCGCACGCGATGGGAAGCGATTTTGGCGATTTCGTCCGACTGCGCGACGGAATCTTCGGCGCGATCATTCTGGGGCTTCGGCGGGCGCTCGGAGAGACGATGGCGCTGGCGATGCTGGCAGGTAACGCCAACGTGATCAGTTGGTCGTGTTTTCGCCGGCCAATACGCTAGCGGCGTTGCTCGCGAATCACTTTCCGGAGGCGGATCAGATAGAGGTCGGCGCTTGATGTATGCGGCGCTTGTGCTGCTGGCGATCACACTGGTGGTTAACGTGGTCGGCACAGTGATCCTCCAGCGCGCCGATTCCCAGCTCAAAGGGCTGCGCTGATGGCGAAGGTCAGGAAAACGGTCCTGCAGAAAATTTCGCGATAGAATCTGAGAGCCTGGAGCTTCGTTGCGCCAGCCGCGTTATTTGTGCAGTTACTAATGAACATTATAAAATGGGTCGTAAATATAGACGCGAAGGTCAGCTCTTTCGGTACTCTAATGTTTGGCAAGCGGGGCATAGCAGGGTTCTACTGGCTGCTTTTACCGATCTCCGCAGGGAGCGATGATGGAGGGAGGTGGTTTTGGGAACGCAATCGTAGGGACATTGGTGATATCGCGATTGCTACCGTGATCAGTGTGGCGCTCAGGATCCGTGGCGCGATCTACATCGCGGATTTTGGCGCTGATAGCTAAATCGCGAAGGGAGTCCAGTTTGCCGCCAAGATGCTGACCGGTCTCCACTATGTGGCGGGAGTATTCGCCTTCGCGACTGTCGTGGTAGTAACTGGCGGATTTTCCGCTACAGCCGGCGGAGCGGCGCTGGCATTGCTGATGCTGCCGACGATCATGTTGACGGCGGAAGAAGCTATCTAGCGAGTGCCGTCTCGAATGCGCGAGGCAGCATCGGGATGGGCGCTACTCCGACCAGGTGGTCACCAAGGTGATCCTGCCGACTGCCTTTCCGGGAATCCTGACCGGAGTCATGCTGGCGCTCGCGCGCGCCGCCGGCGAAACCGCGCCCTTGCTGTTCACCTCGCTCTACAGCGAATTCTGGATGAGCCGAACGTATCCGCTTTCTCTGCCCAAGACCGTGGCGATTTGATGAAGCCGACCGCTTCGTTGGCGGTTCTTATCTATAATTTTTCCGGCTCGCCCTTCGAAAACCAGATAGCGATGGCCTGGACAGCAGCACTGACGCTGGTCGCTGCAGCTGTTAGGGCTCAATTTCAGCGGTCACTTAATATCCAAAGGCTAAGACAGTCACTAAAGAGGATATATCACAATGGCAGCGGCGATAGTCAGTACAAGCGGAGACACTAAGCAAGGCGATACTCTGATCGATTGCAATATCTCGGAACTGCATTACGGCAAATTCAAGGCGGTACGCGACGTACGGTCACAAACGTCGCGGCACGATCACGGCATTCATCGGACCGTCGGGATGCGGCAAGAGCACGGTGCTCCGCTGCCTGAACCGGATGAACGATCTGGTGCGCGGGTTCCGGCTCAAGGGACACGTGATCTTCCGCGGTAAGAACATCTACGCCGACAGATCGATCCGGTCGCGGTGCGCCGTCATATCGGGATGGTCTTTCAGCAGCCGAATCCGTTCGCGATGAGCATTTACCGCAACGTGAC
Source organism: uncultured Pseudomonadota bacterium (assembly GCA_963805995.1). Taxonomy (GTDB): domain Bacteria; phylum Desulfobacterota; class Binatia; order Binatales; family Binataceae; genus JAJPJA01. The sequence continues at coordinate 217,853 of CAWDWL010000014.1, forward strand.
CTTTGGCTTGCGGCTGAACGGATACAAGGGCGAGATGGAGAACGCGTCGAGGAGGCGCTACGCTCCGCGGCGCTGTGGGATGAAGTCAAGGACAAGCTGAAATCAAGCGGACTGGCGCTCTCGGGAGGCCAGCAGCAGCGGTTGTGTATCGCGCGCGCGATTGCCACTGAGCCGGCGGTGCTGCTGATGGACGAGCCATGTTCGGCGCTCGACCCGATCGCCACCATAGGATCGAAGAATTGATGCACGAGCTCAAGAAGAGATACACGATCGCAATAGTCACTCACAATCTGCAACAGGCTAAACGGGTGGCGGATAAGACAGGCTTTCTGTACGTCGACACGACACAAGGCGGGCGGACTGGCTAATGGTGGAGTTGCTCCTACTGCTCAGATCTTTGAGAATCCGAAGGAGCAGTACACCAAGGACTATCTAAAGGGCGAGTTCAGTTGAGAGCAGCGCGTCGATGATACGGCTCGATTCGCCATCGTCCTGAAAAGACGCACACATCGCCTTGCGCAGCAGATGGGGTGCTCGCATTCTGTTTCATGCAGGCGATCTTCGATTCGGCGCGCTCCGTTAAAAATTTCGTCACCTGACGGTGCAATGATCGGGGGCTCAGCCGAAAAACGGAGAGTGTTCAATGTCGCAAGCTGATGCATCGTCCATTGATTCGGAACAGATGATCGACCTGCTGCACGAGTTGGCGCTGGATCTCGGAGCAATCTGGAAGCGCCACACCGACGACATTTGGCGTCAGATCGATCCCGACGTGTGGCTGATCACGCGGAACCCATGGCTGATGATTCAGCAGGCGTCCGAGAACTAAGCTCGAGTCGATGGCTGAAGATCGGGACTTGCGGCGTCGCGTCGAACAGCTGGTTCTTGCCAGGCGGGATTCCTCGAACTCCCCGCGTGGTTTCAGAAGGCTCATATCGGCTCGGCGCTTAGCGGTGTGGCGTATTTCAGCATGGAGTTCGGCCTGAGTGAGGCGCTACCGATCTACTCTGGAGGCTTGGGCAATGTGGCGGGCGATCAGCTCAAGGCGGGCAGCGATCTGGGAGTACCGATCGTTGGCGTGGGATTACTCTATCAGCAGGGCTATTTTCGTCAGGCGATAAATCAGGAAGGCGAATCAGCGCGATCTGTTCCCTTACAATCCGCCTTCATGGCTGCCGATAACGCCGATCCGCGATAGCGACGGCAAGCTTCTGCGCGTCGCAGATTAATCTTCCGGATTACAAGCTGCGGCTTCGCGTGTGGGAGGCAAAGGTCGGCCGCCTGAAACTTTATCTGCTCGACAGCAACGACCCCGGCAACATGCCGATGCATCGCGGCATCACGAGCGAGCTGTATGGTGGCGGTCCTGAATTGCGGCTTGCAGCAGGAACTGGTGCTGGGAATCGCCGGATGGCGCCTGCTTGAAACAATTGGGGCAGAACCCGGAGGTCTGCCATCTCAATGAGGGTCACGCTGCATTTGCGGTGCTCGAGCGCGCGTGATCGTTCATGGAAGAAAAGGAACAGTCCATTTGAAGTAGCGCTGGCGGCGACACGCGCCGGCAACCTGTTCACGACGCACACGCCGGTGGCGGCGGGGTTCGACAGATTCTCGCCGGCGTTGATGCATCTTTACATGAATTGGTATGCGACCGAAGGTTTGCATATCAGCTTCGACGATTTGATGGCGCTTGGACGGGCCAATCCAGGCGATCCGAACGAGCCGTTCAACATGGCATATCTGGCGGCTCGAGGCATCTGGCGCGATCAATGGCGTGAGCAAGCTGCAGGGCGCGGTGAGCCGATCAATATTCCTGCCGCTGTTTCCCCGATGGCCAGTCGAGGAAATTCCGATCGGAAGCGTGACCAACGGGGTTCATACGCCGAGTTGGGATTCCGAGCATTCCGATCGTTTCTGGTCGGAGGTCTGCGGGAAGAGATCGCTGGATGGGCACCAATGAAGGCCTGGGCGACGACATCCGAGCCGTATCTGATGACGTGCATTGTGGAAGCTGCGAACCGACAATCGCCAGGAACTGGTTCGTTTCGTGCGCCTTAGAACGGAACGTCAAACGGGCCGCCTACGGGGCCTCGCGCGAGGCACTTGAGGAGAGCCAAAACGGTTTTCGATCCCAACGCGCTGACGCTCGGTTTTGCGCGGCGCTTCGCCACTTATAAACGGCCTAATCTGTTGCTGCACGATCCCGAGCGCCTGGCGAAGATTCTCACCAATCAGCAACATCCGGTGCAGCTCGTGCTCGCCGGCAAGGCGCATCCGGCGGATCAGGCCGGCAAAGCCATGATCCGGGAATGGATTCAATTCGTTCGCCGTCACGACATTCGCCAGCACGCCGTCTTCCTGATCGACTACGACATGCTGTTGGCCGAGCGCATCGTCGAGGGCGTCGACGTCTGGATCAACACGCCGCGCCGCCGTGGGAGGCCAGCGGCACCAGCGGGATGAAGGTGCTGGCAAACGGAGGTGTGAACCTGTCGGAACTGGACGGCTGGTGGGCTGAAGCGTACGAACCGGAGGTGGGCTGGGCGCTGGGCGACGGCAAGGAGCACGGCGACGATCCCGCATGGGATGCCGCCGAGGCTCGACAGATGTATGACATCCTGGAGCGCGAGGTGATCACGCGATTCTACGATCGCGATAACGACGGGACTGCCGCGCAAGTGGATCGCGATGATGCGTGAAAGCATGGCGCGCTTGACACCGGAATTTTCGGCGAACCGAGCCGTGCGCGAGTACACTCAGAAGTATTACTCACCATAATGAAACAGCGTCTTATAAGGACAAGCCTTCAACCCCAACCGGAGCGAATGGCACATATAAGCCCGGCCGCTGGGGAACCGCAACGAGGAGGTGTCCCGTGAATCTGGAAGGTTCTAATTCTGGAGATTAGGTAAGCCTCGGGAACCGGGAACAGAATCAGAAAAACACAGGAAATGATTGAAGAAATTCCATTCCCACTGTGTTTCATTCCTCTCGTGGTTCTGAACGCCTCGGGAACGGAAAAACACAAAGAAAATGAGGAAAATCTGTTTCGGTTCCCGGTTTCCCGCGCATGAGAGGAAAGCCGAAAAATCTTTAATTTAATTGGCGTCCCCGACGGGATTCGAACCCGTGTTACCGACGTGAAAGGCCGGTGTCCTAGGCCGGGCTAGACGACGGGGACGCGAAGGCGGGATGGGCGTCGCACTTAAGCGCGCGTCTTGCGGACGTTACCAACGCGCAAATTCTGGGGCAAGCCGGGGGATGTCGCATCCGCCCCGGCTGATGTGCCGCCCTTGCGAGGGGAGGACCGGCTACGCGAAGGCGACCTTGCCGACGATCTCGGTGACCGACGCCTTGCCGTTTTTTGCCAGCAGCGCGTCGAGTTCCTGGTCGATGCGGCCAATCGCGCTGACGCCCTCCTTGATCAGCGCCGAGCCGACCTGGACCGCCTTGGCCCCCGTGAGATGCGCCAGGTAGGCTTCGCTACCACTGCTGACGCCGCCGACCGCGACCACATCCAGAGCGCCGCCACCGGCCAGGTAGAAGGCATGGGTCTGCGACAACGGACCTTGCGCCGCCTTGACGGTCCCCTTGGCGGGGTCGAATTCCAGCCCCTTGGGAAGGTCGTTGGCGCATACCGCCACCTTGACTCCGGTCTCCTTGAAGACGGCGGCGATGGCGCCGGCCTGATCGCGCGGCACCGACGGCGGCACTTTCACCGCGAGCGTCGCGCCGCCAATCTCGCTGTGCACGCGCTTGAGCAGCGCCCGCAAACGGTCCGTGGTCTTAAACGGCGCCACCGAATTGGCGACGAAGTCGTCGGCCAGGTTGAGCTCGATAATACTGGCGCCCGCGGCGCTAAGGCGGCGCGCGACCGCAACGATTTCGTCCTCGGTCACGCCCACCACGCTGCCCCACACGATGGTGCCCTTGGGCGCGAGGTCGCCGACCAGCGCGGCATAGTACTCGACGCCGGGATTTTTGAGGTTATCCGGACTTTCCAGCCCGGTTGGATTGCACGATTTAAACACCACCGCCCCGCGGTGGGCGTGGCTTAGTTCAAGCAGTTCCTCGCGCGTGGCCGAGCGCGGCCCCGACGCGTTGGTGACGGTCGAATTGAGATGGACTCCGCCAAGCGTTATCGATGTCCGTTCCATGGTCCTCTCCTGAGAAGTAGATGTTGGTGGAGGTGCTCGCTCTCAACACCCTGCATAAAGCTGGCTCCTCCTAAATCCTCTCTCCCTCCGGAAGAGACAGGAGAGGGAGCAGGGGTGAAAACTAACCGCCGCCAATTGCGCCAGTCCCCTCTCAGCGGACGGCCGGATTGCGGCCCATACTGCCAAGAATCCTGGCGCTAGTCGAATGCGGGGACCGCGCGGTGAAAGGTTGTAGCTGGTGTATGTGGTGTTAGTTGGGAGGGGGTGGAGGAGCGGGGAGAAGGTGGGTGGGAGGTGGGGGTGATGGTGGTGGTGGGTGGATAATGCGGGGTGGTGAATGAGTTACGGGGTGTAGTTGGCGATGGGGTTGAGTAGGAGAAGGGATTGAAATGTTATGGATGTGAGGAGGAGCGCCGGGCGCGAAACGCGTCAGATCGAGGCTTTTTCATCAACGGCGATTTAATCATCGGCTTCGCAGCGCGATACCACCGGTACCGCGTCGTCGAAGCGCTCGAACGTAAAAACGAGGACTTCGCGGTCGACATTCCGTTGGTCGGCACCAAGGGCGTGGGCACTGGGGCTGCCACCTTTACCTGGCGGTCGGCTTGCTGGACGGGTTAACCCGTGCGCATGTGGGTCCTGCTGTTTCTGCTGTCGCTGCTGATCAATCTCGCAAGCCGTGTGCGCGTGCTGATAATCGGCGGGGTTTTCGTGGCCGTAAGCGGAATCGTTTATTTCCTGTTCATGGCGGCGTGGCTGAACGTTTTTCTGCTGATGGCTACCGCGGGCCGCACAGATCGTGCTTGGAATCGTCGCCGTGGTCGTGGGCATCGTCAACACCAAGGACTTCTTCGCACCGCGACGGGGAATCTCCATTGGATCCCCGACGCGGCGAAGCCGACATCTACGCCAGGGCAGACGGGTCTTGATGGCGACAGCGTGACGGGGCAATCATGGGCGCCGCGCTTTTGGCGCTGCTGGTTAACGCCGTGGACTGGCATGCACCGCCGGGCTGCCGGCGCTGTATACGCGTATCCTGACGATGCGCCATCTCCCCATGTGGTCATATTACGCATACCGGGACTCTACAATATCGCCTACATCCTGGATGATATGATTGTTCTGGCGATTGCCGTAATCACGCTCAGGCGGTTCAAGCTGCAGGAGCGCGGTGGACGACGGCTCAAACTGCTAAGCGGCATGGTGATGCTCGCCTGGGGCTGGTGCTCCTTGCGCGCCGATGGTTGATGCTCCAGCAGGCCGCGGAAAAAAGGATTCCGCTTTCACAGCCTGCTCCCCCTCCTATCTCTCCCGGACGGAGAGAAATCACAGGCTGGAATGGCTTCGCCACTGTGCCTGGAGTTTACATTTTGCTTTAATTTTCTCCCCCGGACCGGGTGAGAAGGGCGCCGCCGCGGCGCCAGAGAGGGTCCTTTGTCAGCGCGCCTGCTGCAGGCGCGCGCTGGAGTTTCTACATTTTCGCTGTGCTCATCTCGCTTTTTACACGCTGTTGTGACGCTGTTTGCGAAACTGAAAGCCTCGGGCTGACCGCGGGTCGGGTGTCTGATCAGTGGGACAGGCGTCCCTGCCTGTCGATGATGCGCGAGCTTTTTTGCTCGCGCCACTGCTGCCCATGGAAATGCCGGCCGCTGATGAGCACTACTTGGTGGCATGGCCGGTACGTGACAGCTCTCAAATGTGGCGCGAGCCAGGAAGCTCGCGCGCGACGACAGGCAGGGACGCCTGTCCCACGATTTTCAGAGTCCTTGCCCCCTGCCGCGTCCCTTTCGGCCACTTTATCGACACCCTCTGGAGCAGCGTTGCCGCGAATGTTAAACTCCAGGCACAGGCTGGAATGGCTTCGCCACTGTGCCACAAAGCCATCTCAATCATTAGAAGAGCGGGCTCTGGTCGTGCTTTTCCGTGGCACGGTGGCGAAGCCATTCCAGCCTGTGATTTTCTTCCCAAAGGTCCGGAAAAGAGGGTGACAGGCTAAAAAAGACTGTTCACCTCAAAAAATATTTTTCTGCACATTGCCGCGGACCACGCGCCACGGCTCAGTCACTGCGAAGAATTTGTAGCAACTTGAAATATTACGGAGAGGTGAGAAGGTTAAGGAATGAAGAAATCTTTTACGCACAGTGAGAGAAAAAAAAATTCTTAATTATAAAAAAAAATAATTCTAAAAGCAAGCTGAAGGAAAAGGGATTGTCGCTCGCGAGCACTGAGGCTAAGGTGATGTGATGCTGACAGGGCCGATTCTGATCGCGGGAGCGGGTGCGGTGGGCTCGGTCATCGGCGGGATGCTGCGCGCGGCGGGTCATCAGGTGGCCCTGCTGGGACGCTCCAACCATCTGGACGCGATCGCGCGCCGCGGGTTGATCATCGACGGGAGGTTTGGGCATCGCGAGGTTCACGGCTTGGAATTGGTCCACGATTCCGGCCGACTGCGGGGCCGCGAGTTCGGACTGATTGTGATCGCCGTCAAAAGCTACGACACCGAGCAGATGGCTATCCAGATGCGGGAACTGCTCGGTGACAACGCGATCGCGGTCTCCGCGCAAAACGGCTTGGGCAACCTTGAGATTATCGCCGCGCATCTGGGGCAGGAGCGGGTCTTGTCGGCGCGCGTAATCTTCGGCGCCGAGATCGAGGCCGCCGGCTGCGCCCGCGTCACCGTGTTCGCCGAGCCGGTGGCGGTCGGTCCGGCGCCGGATCTGAGCGCGGCCGCCGCGCCGATACTGGAGCGCAAAGCCGGCCAAATCGCGTCGGCATTGACGCAGGCCGGCATCCCCACCCAGGCCGTCGCCGATATCCGGCCGTGGCTGTGGACCAAGCTGTTCTACAACGCGGCGCTAAACCCGCTCGGCGCGTTGCTCAAAACGCATTACGGAGCACTCGGTGAGGATCCCGAGCTGCGCCGCATCATGGACGCGATCGTGACCGAAGCCTTCGCCGCCGCTGTGGAATCGGGCGTGCAACTCCCCTATCGCAGCGCCGCGGATTACTTATCGGAGTTTTACGATCGGTTGCTGCCGGTCACCTACGACCATCGCCCCTCGATGCTCGCCGACCTGGAGCATCGCGGACGCACCGAAATCGGCGCGCTTAACGGCAAGGTGGTCGAGATCGCGGCGCGGCTGCATCTGAACGCGGAGATGAATCGCACGATAACGGCGCTGATCCGCGCGCGCGAGCGGGGATGGCGGCGCAATTTTCAGGAGCCTCAGTGAAGAGAGTCAGTATCGGACACGACAGTTTCGCGGCGATCATCGCGCAGGCGCAACGCGAGTATCCCTTTGAGTGCTGCGGGTTCGTGATCGGCGACGCCGCCGTCGAAGAGGTCCGGCCCATCGTGAATATTCAAAACGAGAAGCACGCCGCCAATCCCGAGGCCCATCCGCGCGACGCCCGCACCGCCTACCTGATGGAGCCGCGCGCCCAACTGGCGGTGCTCAACGAGATCGATCGGCGCGGCCTGGAACTCAAGCTGGTCTATCATTCCCATCCCGACCACGACGCTTACTTTTCCGCGACCGATCGACGCCAGGCCTGCGCCTTCGATCCCAACGAGCCCGATTATCCCGATACCGCGTACGTGGTGGTGTCGGTCAAACAAGGAAAGTTCAGCCGCGCCGCCGCCTTCGTGTGGGACGGCGCAGCCAGAGATTTCGTTGAAACCGAACTGGTTGAAGTCTGACTCCGCACGAGTGTCCCGGTAAACTTCAGCCTTTCAGAAGGAGTCCGCGATGGCCCCCGTCAACCGCGAGCGGATGAAAAATCTGCTGCTCGATCTGGTCCGTATCGATTCCCTGTCGCGCCGCGAGGGCGCCTGCGCCGCGCGGCTCAAGCGCGAGATGGAGGCGCTGGGCGCGGTCTGCCGCTTCGACAATGCCGGCGAGCGGGTCAAGGGCGAAGTCGGCAACCTAATCGCCAGAATCGAAGGCACGGTGGCCGGCGTAGCGCCGCTGCTGATTTGCGCGCATATGGATACGGTCGCGCCGGGCGAGGGCGTCAAGCCGATCGTGGACGGCAACATCATCCGCACCGACGGCACCACGGTGTTGGGCGGCGACGACAAGTCGGGCTGCGCGATTATCTGCGAGACCATCCATCAATTGCGCGAGCAGAAGATCCCGCATGGGCCGGTGGACGCGGTCTTTACGATTTGCGAGGAAATCGGACTGCTCGGCGCCCGTAATCTCGACCTGAGCATGTTCGAGGCGCGCGAAGGACTGGTTTACGACAGCGACGCGCCCGGATACCTGTTCGTGCGCGCGCCGGCGGCCAAGGCGCTGCGCTTCACCGTGCGCGGACTCGAGGCGCATTCGGGGATGGCGCCGGAGCGGGGTTTGTCGGCGATCAAGATCGCATCGGAGGCGATCGCCGCGATGCGCCTGGGACGGGTCGACGATGAAACCACCGCCAACCTGGGACTGATCGAGGGCGGACGCGCGCTCAATATCGTCCCCAACCAGGTAATCGTGCGCGGCGAATGCCGCTCGCGCGACGACGCCAAACTGGAACGGCAGATCCAGCACATGGTGCAATGCTTCGAAAGCGCGGTGCAGCGCGCCAGCGTCACGCTGGAGGGCCGCCGTTTCGACGCCAGCCTGGAGTACACCGTGCGTACCGAGTACGAGGCGATGAACCTTCCCGATGACGCTCCGATCGTGCGCAAGGTCGTGGAGGCGGCGCGGCGCGCCGGACGCGTCGTCAAGCCGGAAGCGACGGGCGGCGCATGCGACGCCAACATCCTCAATCGCCGCGGACTGACGGTGGCCAATCTCGGCACCGGGATGCGCGATATTCACACGGTGCGCGAATGGCTTGACATCAATGACATGGTCTCGACCGCCGAGGTCACGGTTGAACTGATTCGCCTGCAAGCCGGCGGCTGACGCTTTCCAAACTTCGCAGCCAGCCGAAAAAAAATAGGGGGGAGCCGCAGCGCTCACCGTCCAGTAGGGCGGGCGTCCCGCTACTACAGAACGAACCAGGTGCGGCTAATATGAAGACGGTGAAGGCGAGAAAAAATATCGCTTCGGCACCTGAAAGAACCGCCGCTTATGACCAGGATTACTGGTCATGGACTAAGGCGCAGGCGTGCGCACTCAAAGCGGGGCGGCTTCAGGATCTGGATCTGCCCAACCTGGCGGAGGAGATCGCCGACTTGGGCAAAAGCGAGGAGCGGCGGCTGGCAAACGAACTCGCGCGGCTGGTGGAGCATCTGCTCAAACTCCTTCATGCGACCGATCAGCAGCGCAAGGAGAACTCGCGCGGTTGGCCAATCAGTGTAAGGAACTCGCGCCGGAAGGTTCGCAAAGTATTGGTGGAAAACCCGGGCCTCAAGGCCAAGGTGAAAGAAATCTTCGCCGAAGCTTATCAGGATGCTCGCGACGCAACTCTGATCGCGTTGGACTTGCCGGAATCCGCGGTCCCGGAAACCTGCCGATGGAATTTCGAACAGACGATGGCCGACGAGTTCGATTCGCGACCGCGTGCGCCAAAGGCTGATCGCTGAGTTAAGCGCAATCCAGTAGGGCGGGCGTCCCTGCCCGCCTCCGGGGTGTCATGGCGCGCATGGACGCCCGGCCTACTGATTCTCAATTAAGCAGCGACTTACGGCGGGCGGCACGGGCCAGCGCGATGAATGCGCAATCAGCCCGCTTCGGCCGCCACTTTGCCCATCTCGCTGGTGTCGTACAGACATAGCCGGCTGACTTCGGAGGCGAGGCGGCTGGAGGATAGCGCTTCGAGCAGCACCTTGACCGCCGGAGAGTCGGTCTCGCGCCGCGGAATTACCAGGTCGTAACGCTCTTCGCGCAGCGTGGTGAAGCTCAGGCCGAATGCTTCCGCCGCCACGCGCAGCGTCAGGCCCGCGTCGGCTCGTCCGGCGGCGATTTGCGCGGCGACTTCGAGATGGCCCGGCATCTCGGAGTCGTAACCGTTGAGCGTCGCGGGATCCACGCCGATCCCGGCCAGAGCTTCATCCAGCGCCATCCGCGCGCCGGAGCCGGGCTGCCGATTCACGATCCGTACGTCTGGAGCCACCAGATCCTCGATCGCCTGAATCTGCCGGCGCCCGGGCCGTGAAGCCAGCCCCAATTCCCAGCGGGCAAAGTTGATCACGATCGCCGGCCGGCGCCCAAACTTGCGTCGCACCGCCGCGACGTTGTACTGGCCGGTGCCGGGGTCGCGCAGATGGACGCCGCCGACATGGCTGTGGCCGGCGGCCACCCAATCCAGCGCCGACTGGCTGGAGCATTGGCAACTCACCAGTTCGACAAACGGTGAGCGATGGGCCAGGTAGTCGCTAAGCACGGCGACGGCAGGGTCGCATCCCGCGACCAACAGCGTGGTATCGATTTCGGCGGCGGTGCGAAAGGCCGCGACCCGGGCCTTGCCGCCCGCGTACAGTTGCTCGACGATTCCGCCCGCCGCGACCAGGCTCAAACCGGTGGCCGGACGCGGCACCGCAACCAGCTTGCCGCCCACGCGGCCCAGCCCGACGTGCGCGCCGGTACCGGGGGACTGCGCGCCGCTTTCCTCCGCCAGGTTGGCGGTAACGCTTTCAAAACCGGCGTCGCCGAACAGCGTTTCCACGCTCTTGCCCAAAGCCTGCGCCAGCCGCAGCGCGACGGTGACGTTGGGGGTGTAGGCGCCGGCCTCGATCGCGCTGAGCGCCTGGCGTGAGATCTGCGCTTCGGCGGCAAGCTGTCCCTGCCCGATGCCACGCTCCAGGCGCGCGGCCCGGACCCTGCTTCCTGCCCGTATAGTTGTCATCTATCCCTGATGATGGCAGATATCGGGCCCCGCCGCGAGCGCTCGCGCCAGCGGGAGAACCAAAGCGCCGGCGCGGGGCGAGTGCGCTCTATTCGTGGAAAGTGGGCGGGCGATAACGGCCTTCGGCGTGCTCGGCGATAATAATCCCGCAATTGGGCGGCACTTGTGCCCGCTCCCAACTGCCGCTGGCGTGCGCCCACAGGGCGCTCATCACGCCGCCGTGGCTGACCACCACCAGTTGGCGGCCGCGATGCGACCGCGCGCGGCGGTCCAGCACCGCGCCGGCGCGCGCCTTGACGTCTTCGAAATTCTCACCTCCCGCCGGCCGCCACAGCCAGAACCGGCTGCGGTCGAAGGTGGGATCGTCGGCGGTCAATCCGTAGGGCTGCCCGGCCAGGAGTCCCATGTGCCGTTCGCGCAGGTCCGCCTCGACCTCGACCGGCAACCCGAGCTGTTCCGCGATAATCGCCCCGGTCTGGCGGGCGCGCAAAAAGGGAGAAACCACCACCAATTCGGGCTGGCAATGCTCCGCGATCCATCGCGCAGCCGTCAACGCCTGCTCGCGCCCGAGCTCAGTTAGCGGCGTGAGATGGCTGCTGGTGAAGCGCCGGTCGCGATTGCCTTCGCTCTCGCCATGGCGCACCAGGATAAAACGCGTCGATTCAGGGTCGCGGTCCATCATCGGTCCAGCAAAAGTCTTCCGTTAAGCGCACCATTGGTCAACCCGCTCATAAACGGAAATGAACATTCAATTCCCGCTCAGAGATCTTGCGGCGTATCCATCGGCGGCGGTTACCCGTCGTTGGCGTTCTCAAGCTACACCTGATGAGCATCTGACTTCCAGATTAATATATGCTTGCGGAACATCCCATACGTTAATTAAGTTGTGTTAATGACGTTATGCACGGCTATTGATTGCCGACGCAGCTGGGGAGCGACATCGCTGGAAAATATTTTAGCTAAGGCGCCTCACGCTTGGTTATGACGATAAAGCAACAAAATAAACGACGCTTTCCCGAGTCGAAGCTTGCCAGAAGCTTTCTCGCCGTTACGGCTATCGTCGCTTTGGCAGTGACCTTGGGGCTCATCCTGAATCGTCACACTAATCCGCAGCGGCCATCAGGTCAGCCACGACCGCCATCAGCAAACCCGCCGTCGCGCTTCAATCTGGCGGCGATGTCCTGGGGCTTTGAGGCGAACCGGGGGCAACTGGGTGGGGACGCATTGTACTACGTCAGGACCGCACAATACGCCGCGTACCTGACCACGAACAAAATGGTGTTGTTGTTGGGTAACGCCAAAGGCCGCCGCTCCTCGGGTTTGACCCCGATAGATGGATGGTTCCAACGGACCCAAGAAGTAAGTCGTGCTCACAGCGCCGCTATAACGATGAGATTTCTGGCTGCCAACCCCGCGCCGAAAATCGCGCCGCTGGAGCCATTGCGGGCGCGCTTGAATTTCTTCCTGGGCTCCGATCGGTCCAGATGGCGAACCGACGTATCGTCCTATGCAAAGGTGAAATACGGCGACGTGTATCCGGGAGTGGATGCGGTGTACTACAACACGCCGGCGGGCCTTGAATTCGACCTCAAGGCGCGTCCGCATGCCGCGCTTGGCGCCGTACGTTTAGCCTTCGATGGCGCCGGCCAGGCGCGGCTGGGGCCCGACGGCAGCCTGATTCTGTACACCAACGCCGGCAAACTGGAACTGCTGGAGCCAAAGGTGGATCAGGGTGAGGGGCATACGGTGCGATGCCACTACGTGCTGGATCGGGAGACCGCGGCGGGGCCGAAACAGCCAATAATGGTCCACCTGAAACTGGAAGGTTACGATCCGCACTCCGCCGTAACCATCGATCCGCAGATGGTCTATGCGACATATTTGGGCGGGGCCGGATCGCACTTTGTCTATGGCTGGAACGGCGACGCGGTGTTCAGCGCCTCGTTGGGTCCGACCGGCAACATATACGTCGTCGGGATGTCGTTCTCGCCTAACTTTCCGACCAGGAACCCGTTTCAATCCACCAACCGGGATTTCCCCAATTTCGGACCCAACGTGTTCGTCGCTGAACTGGATCCCAAGGCAGTCGGCAGCGCGCAATTGGTTTATGCCACCTACCTGGGCGGCACGGGAATGGTCAACGACCTCAAACCCGGGCAAGTGGGTTTGGACGGAACCTTCGGCGACGCTGGAATCGGTATCAAGGTGGCGGCGTCGGGCAAAATTTATCTGGTTGGCGCCAGCTTCTCCAAGGATTTCCCGACGACCGCCAATGCGTATTCACGGACTAATAGCGCTTTTGCGAGCCAGGGCTCGGACGCGTTCCTGAGCATACTCGACCCCAGCGCAATCGGTACCGCTCAACTCGCATATTCCACGTTTCTCGGAGGGCCCGCATTTTACGGGAGCGGAGCTTATGGGATCGACGTGGACTCCGTGGGACGCGCATACATCGCGGGTGCAACCTTCTCCACGACTTTTCCGATTACGTCCAATGCATTTCAAAAGACCAATCGGGCGGCGGTTGCGAACGGAGAAGGTTCCAGCGCTTTCATCGCCGAAATCGACCCAAGGCTGACCGGCAAAGCTTCTTTGCTCTACTCTACGTACCTTGGCGGTACCGGCAACCCGTTCGACTTCGGTATAACGCAGATTGAAAACCTCACCGACTTTCTGCTCGATGTTGACGGCGACGCGGTAACGCGTCTGGTGCTTGGGCCTAACGGGGACGTTTACGTCATCGGCGCCACAACTTCGAAGGACTTTCCGGTAACGGCCACGGCCTACCAGGCCACCAACCGGGGATTTGCGGATTTCGCCATCAACACGTTCATCACGGAATTACGGCCAAGCGCCACCGGTAATGCGCAGTTGGTCTATTCGACCTACATCGGTGGGACGGGCGGATTCGAGGTCCGGTTGGGCGACTGCGGGATGGGCATCGCGGTTGACGCGAGCGGCAACGTCTTTATCGACGGGGCGACCTACTCGTCAGATTTTCCAACTACGAGTAACGCTTTTCAATCAACCAATAACGTTGCACCAGTGGGTGGGGCGACCGCCTACGTCGCGGAGCTTAACCCCAAGGCGAAGCCCGCCGACCAACTGGTCTATTCCTCGTATCTGGGGGGATCCGGCCAGGCGCATTTGCAAAACGGTGAGGGCGCCCTCGCCATCGCCGTCGATAAGTTTGGTTTTATCGACATCACGGGTGGGACCTGCTCGACCAACTTTCCGACCACTCCCGACGCGGTTCAAACCACCAATCACGCGGCTGCCAATCTGGGCTTCACCACCTTCCTTACCAGACTCAATCCCAAGGCTCCCCGCGCCAGCCAACTGGAGTATTCGACGTATCTTGGCGGATCTGGAGTCAGCGGCCGGCCGAGCTGGGGAGAAGGAGCTTTTGGCATCGCGTTGGATCCCTCAGGGGACATCTACATCGCCGGGTCGGCCTTTTCGCAGAATTTCCCGGCGACCGCCAACGCCATACAGAAGACCAACAACAGCAAAATCGCGGGCAACGCGTTCATCGCAAAGTTCGACCTGGCCACCGCAACGTTCACTCCAAAGCCAACGCGCACAGCCACGTCAACGCCCAGGCCCACGCCGACGCGGACTCCGATTCCGACGGTAATTCCGACTCACACGCCGGTTCCGACGCATACGCCGACTCGCACCCCGAGGTCAACGCCCACACCGACGCCGCGTGAATGCATGGCGACCACGCCGGTCCCGACGGTGCCGGTGCCGACGCCGACTCCCCTGCCGGGCCATCCGCGCATCGCCAGCGTGCAGAATCCGGTATTGGCCGGGGCCAACTTCATCATCAAGGGCAGCGGCTTTACCAAGGGCTCCGAAATCAACTTCTTCGTCAGTACTCCCACCGGCGCGATCAACCAGGGACCGCTCAAGATCTCCGCGTCCAGCACTACCACTCAATTAGTGGTGCCGGTGCCTTCGACTATCGCGCTGGGTCAGGGGTTCGTGTCCGTCGTGGTGGTCAACACCGACGCGGGTTTCGTCCAGTCCAATCCCGGCTTCGCCCTGTTGCAGGGTTCCGCGGCGGCGGGACTGCCCAGCATCACCGGGATGGATGGCCATCCGCTGGCCGCCACCAGCCTCGACCCCGACTTCGCCGTCGCCAACGTCGAGACCACGCTGTTGCAGGGCAGCTCGGTGGTCATCAACGGCACCGGCTTCGACACCGTTCACGGCGCCGCGGTGGACGTCTTCTGCGCGTGTCCGGGCGGCAAATTGCCGACCACCTTCCTGGCGCATGGCAATCCCAACCTGAAGGCCAACTCGATCACCTTCATGCTGCCGCCCACGACGCCAACCGGACCGGGCTCGATCATCGTCAGCAACGCCGCCGGGGGGAGTTATAGCGCCAAGAGCAACGCGGTGTCGGTGCCGCTGGGAGCGCGGATAACCGTGACCGACGAGGTCCAGACCGGCAGCACGATAACCGTCGACGGAACGGGTTTCTCGACTCTGACCGTGATCAATCTGTTCAACGCGCACGGCACGACGGTGGTCAATCTGGGCGGATTGAAACCCGACGGCACGCCGCGGATTCCAATCAAGCTGATCAACTCGACCAGATTCATTATCACGCTGCCAGCGGGAGCAGTTGCCGGACCAGCGTTTATCGAGGCGCTCAATCCGCCCTTCCTCGCCTTCACCAGTTCCGGCAACGACCCCTGCGGCGCGTTCACCCTGAAGTAACGCAGAGAAATGTCTCCGATCTGAAATGCGCTACTTAAGATACCAGCCGCTCTCTGCGCTGCCCGCATACAAGGGAAGAGGGTTTCATAGAACTCAAAGGGACGACCACTGCCCTCTCACCAGTGAGGCGGAGGACTCCGGCGCTCTCGCCCACTCCCATTCTTTTTTCGTCTCTTATGGAGTAATTTGACTTTTAGTCGTCCTGGCGAATCACGGGGGCACGTCAGGCAGCGAGGTGATGGCGTGCTTCCGACTGCCGGTCGACAAACCGAATGGCTCAAAGCAATAGTCCCGTTAACGAGACTGGTTAGGAGCGCGATCGCGGCAGTTGTGCTGCTGGCGTCTATCAGCACCCTTGCGATGGCGCAGCAGGGCGACCTAACCGCGGACCGCGTGCTCGGGCAATTCGACTTCACTCACAACGGAACGAACATTCTCACCAATGCGGGACTGTCGACGCCGGCCGCGGTTGCGGTGGACCGCAGCGTGGTTCCCAATCGGCTTTACGTTGCCGATATGGGCAACAATCGGGTGCTGGGCTGGCACAGTGTCGACGCGCTGAAGAACGGAGCTACGGCAGACCTGGTCATCGGGCAGCAGGATTTCCTTAGCTCAATCGCTCAATGCCGAAACGCGGCGGTGAACGGCGCGACCCTATGCAGCCCCAGCGCAATCGCGGTTGACGGGGCGGGGAACCTGTACGTGGTCGATCAAGGCAACAACCGGGTTTTGGAATACAACAATCCATTCACCACCGATACCCTGCCGGACCTCGTATTCGGGCAGAACGGCAGTTTCACTTCGAGCGGTTGCAACCTCGGCGGGAGCATCACGGACGCCACCTTATGCAACCCCACAGGAGTCGCGGTTGACACCGCCGGCAACGTTTACATCTCGGATTGGGACAACTCCCGCATTCTGGAGTATGACTCGCCGCTGGTCACGGACACGCATGCGGACATGGTCTTCGGCCAAGGTGGAAAGTTCAATTCAGGGGTGTGCAACAATGGGGGAGTCAGCGCCGCCAGTCTGTGCAATCCCGGTCAGTTGGCGGTCGATGCGGCCGGCAACCTCTACGCCTCCGACTCCTTCAATTGGCGCGTGCTCGAGTACAACGATCCGCTGGCCGGCAATACCACAGCGGACCTGGTGTTCGGCCAAGGTAACAGCTTTACCTCGAACACCAACAACTGCGGAACAACACCCAGCAGCGGCAACCTATGCACCGCCAATGGAATCGCGGTGGACAGCGGGGAAAATCTTTACATCTCTGACTCCAACTTTAAAAGGATCCTGGAATTCAACAAGCCGGTCGGCACCGGGGATACGAGCGCGGATCTGGCAATCGGCACGCCCAATTTGACTTCAGTCGGCTGCAACGCCGGGCTGGGAGCCGCCACCCTGTGTGGACCGATGGGAGTGGCGCTCGACGGCGCGAATAATCTCTATGTGGCAGACATGTACCTCAACCGAGTGCTGCAATTCAACGATCCGCTGGCAACCAGTCCACCCAACACGACCGCCGACCTGGTTCTCGGCCAATTCGATTTCAACCAGCACGGGACGAATATCATTAAATCGGGCGGCCTTGATCTCCCGCTTTCCGTGGCGGTTGATCCAAGTGTCACGCCCAACCGGTTATACGTCGCCGACTGGCAAAACAACCGGGTCCTGGGATGGAAGAGCGCGCCGGGCTTTGCCAACGGAGCCGCGGCCGACATTGTCATTGGCCAGCCGGATTTTCTTTCCGGCGATTGCAATCAGACTCCCCCGACCAGCGGCGCCGCCGGTAACCCTCCCGCCGCCGCCGATACGTTGTGTAACCCCGCAGGAGTAGCGGTCGATCCGCAGGGGAATCTCTACGTCGCGGATTCGAGCAATTCCCGGGTCCTGGAATACGACCAGCCATTTGGCAGCGGCAAGATCACCGATCTCGATGCCGACCTGGTTTTCGGTCAGCACGGGAGCTTCACCACTAGAATACCGAACCAGGGCGGGGTATCGGGCGACAGCCTGTCGTCGCAGATTTTCGGTGTGGGCACCGACCCGGCAGGCAACCTTTACGTGGCGGATTTTGGCAATAATCGAGTGCTTGAGTTCAGCGCGCCGGTGATCTTGAGCAATACCAGCGCGGATGCGGTTTTCGGACAAGGAAACAATTTCAGTAGCAACACGTGCAACTTTGATGGGTCGTGCAATTCAGTGGAATGTTTTACGACCGCCGACGCATTGTGCAACCCCAGCGGGGCCGCTGTGAATAGCGTGGGAAATATTTTCATAGCCGACTCCGGGAATGGCCGGGTGCTGGGATACGCCAACCCGTTGACAACCGACAAGACCGCCAACCTGGTGCTCCTTCAGAAGGACTTCAAGACCATCGGCTTCGGCGGGCTGTTGGGCGTCGCATTTGATTCCGCCGGAAACCTTTACGCCGCCGGCCCGGACGTTTTCGAATTCAATGCACCTTTCGCCAACGGCATGAGTCCCAACGTCACCATTCCCCAATCGGCGGTGAACTGCCCCGCAATGCCGCCCAACGCCGACAGCGTATGCCGGCAAGCGCAGTCGCCGTGGATTCCGGCAATAACCTCTATGTCGCCGACACCTTTAACAATCGGGTGCTCGAATTCGAACAGCCGATCCCCACCGTCACCCCGACACCCACGTTGACGCCAAGCTCAACACCCACTCCAAAACCAACGCGCACAGCCACGTCAACGCCCAGGGCCACGCCGACGCGGACTCCGATTCCGACGGTAATTCCGACTCACACGCCGGTTCCGACGCATACGCCACGCCGACTCGCACCCCGAGGTCAACGCCCACACCGACGCCGCGTCAATGCATGGCGACCACGCCGGTCCCGACGGTGCCGGTGCCGACGCCCACTCCGCTGCCGGGCCATCCGCGTATCACCAAAGTGCAGGATCCGGTCCTGGCCGGAGCCAACTTCACCATCAGCGGGAGCGGCTTCACCAAGGGCTCGGAGGTCAACTTCTTCGTCAGTACTCCCACCGGCGCGATCAACGAGGGACCGCTCAAGATCTCCGGCGTCCAGCACTACCACGCAATTAGTGGTGCCGGTGCCTTCGACTATCGCGCTGGGTCAGGGCTTCGTGTCCGTCGTGGTGGTCAACACCGACGCGGGTTTCGTCCAGTCCAATCCCGGCTTCGCCCTGTTGCAGGGGTCGGCGGCGGCGGGACTGCCCAGCATCACCGGGATGGATGGCCATCCGCTGGCAGCCACCAGCCTCGACCCCGACTTCGCCGTCGCCAACGTCGAGACCACGCTGTTGCAGGGCAGCTCGGTGGTCATCAACGGCACCGGCTTTGACACCGTTCACGGCGCCGCGGTGGACGTCTTCTGCGCGTGTCCGGGCGGCAAATTGCCGACCACCTTTCTGGCGCATGGCAATCCCAACCTGAAATCCAACTCGATCACCTTCATGCTGCCGCCCACGACGCCAACCGGACCGGGATCGATCATCGTGAGCAACGCCGCCGGCGGGACCTTCAGCGCCAAGAGCAACGCGGTGTCGGTACCGCTGGGACAGCGGATAAACGTCATCAGCGAAAGCCAGAGCGGTGCCGGCAGCGGCAGTACGATAACGGTGAACGGGACGGGATTCTCGACCCTGACCGTAATCAACCTGTTCAACGCGCACGGCACGACGGTGGTTAACCTGGGCGGGCTGAATTCCAAAGGCATGCCGCGGATTCCAATCAAGCTGATCAACTCGACCAGGTTCACTATCACGCTGCCAGCGGGAGCAGTTGCCGGACCAGCGTTTATCGAGGCGCTCAATCCGCCCTTCCTGGCCTTCACCAGTTCCGGCAACGACCCCTGCGGCGCGTTCACGCTGAAGTAAAATTTGGTCTTTCGTGCTCCCTAACCGACCCCTACTTGGAAAGGGCTTGCGCAATCATATTATTGTTGTCAAAATTCTCCAAATCGGAGTTTGTTCAGCGCCTCCGGGGAACCGGGGCGGTCGGAGGGCCTCGCATGCGGCTGCTGGTCAATCGGGTTCGGGTTTCGCGGAGATTTAGCACATTCGGCATCTTCGTTAAGCATCTTGCCCGGAACTTATTCTCACTCGCGCTCGGCATTTCAACCGGGTATTTTTTTGTCACGCTGGTTTTGCAGCCGGTCAGCGCTTACGCGGCGCCGGCAATGGTCGCGGGTGCCGCAGGCTCGATGGCGAGCGCGCCCAGAATCGAGCGTGAAGCGAGTTTCGGCCACGCCGGCTCCGCCGCCATGGTTGCGGGATTAAGGCTCGATAGCCCCATTGCAGGGGACAGGTTGGTTCCAAACGATGGCCCGGCGGTGCGAATCCCGGGAAATGTCCTCGATGCCCTGCGGCAAGCCACACTTGAGTCTCCCGGTAAAAGCACCGCCGACGAGGCCAAACCGCTTGCTATCACGATTGTTCTAAAGCGAAGCGACCCTAAGGGGTTCAAACGCTACCTGCACGACGTTTACGATTCGCGGTCGCCTGCGTTCCATCGTTTTCTCACACCGCGCCAGGTCTCCGACCGCTTCGGTCCATCGCGGGAGGCCTATGGGTCGGTTTTGCATTACCTCGAAAGCGGCGGCCTCAAGCTGGCGCATGGGTCGACCGATCGAATGACGTTGACCGTGCGCGGCACACGGATGCAAGTCGAGCGAGTCTTCGGAGTCGCCATTGCCAATTATCGGATCGCCAACCGGATCTTCTATGCGAACGACCGCGATCCGGCTTTGCCGAAACCACTGGCGGTTTCGGTCGAGGCGGTAACGGGCCTGTCAAATCTGGCCACGGCGCAAGCCTCGCAAGGTTGGGAGGAGGGATTGGCCGTATTATTCTTTGTCGCCCTCATTTTGACGTTTTTATACTTCATCTTGAAGAATCTTATTCAACAGGGCATTGACGCTATCAAGAAATGGAATTTCGGTCAGGGAACCGCCGCGGGAGCCGGCGGCGCGGGTACGGGCTCCGGTACCTCAGTGGCGTTTGATTCGACCGCGCACCCGTTTGGCGCGAACCTCGGCGATGATCCACAGGCGGCGGTCTGCACGCCATGGAGTGGAGTGAACGGCAGCGGCCAAATCGTCGGTCTGGTTGAGTTTGATACTTTCAATCCCAGTGACGTGGCTGATTATCTGAACACGATTGGAAAACCCGCCAGCCTGCTTGCCAACGTTACCGAAGTTCCGGTCAACGGCGGCGTGGCCACGCCAGGTGCAAATCAAAGTGAAGTCCTGCTGGACATCGACGAGATTCTGACGCTGGCGCCGGGCGCAAAGATTGTTGTGTATGACGCCCCCTTCACCGGTCCCGGCGCCGCCTTTCAGCCGATCATCAATCAGATGATCGACGACGGGGTGACGATAATCGCCAATACCTGGAACTACTGCGAGGACCAGACTAGCAGCGCCGATGTGTTCAGTATCGATTCGCTTTTCCAGACCGCCGCAGCTTCCGGTATCACCGTCTTCAACGCCACCGGCGATGCTGGCAGCACCTGTAAGGACGGCTCCGCCAATACCGTCGCCGTACCCGCGGACTCGCCCAACGCGGTTGCGGTTGGCGGGACCACGCTTACTTCCGGGCCGGGATTTACTTACGGCAGCGAAACGTGGTGGAACGGAACTACCGACAGCCCTCCCAGCGGACAAGGGGGTTTCGGTGTCAGCAAGTTTTTCGCCCGGCCCCCTTACCAGGACGCTTTTGTTTTGGGCGCCTCGCGCTCGGTCCCGGATGTCGCCGATAGCGCGAATCCCAACAACGGATTCGCGATTTGCCAGGCCAATGCGGGCGGGTGCCCGGCATTCCTCAAGGGCGGAACCAGCGCGGCAACCATGGCGTGGGCCGCTTTTCAGGCGCTGGTCAACCAGTCCGTCGGCCACAATCTGGGTTTTGTCAACCCGGCTTATTATAGCTTCGCCGACACCGACGGATTTCACAACGCCGCCTCCATGGGCAGTGATTTTCCCCATGTCGGTCTGGGCTCCCCAAATCTGCCGAACCTGCATTTGCAATTATGCGGTCAAAAGCCGGGGCCTGCGGACAGCACCGATTCGCAAGTGCTCGCGCTGGCACCCGGCGGTACTGTGCTGAAAGCTTCTATCGGTGTCGCCGCGGACGGTACCAAGGCTGGCATGCAGGCCGTGTTAGTCGATGCGAATGGCAACAGCGTCAGTGGCAAGACCGTCGCTCTTTCGGCGAATGCGGGAAGCCACGTGACCATTACTCCGCCCAGCGCGGTTTCCAATATCGCCAATGGCGTGGCCAACTTCAGCGTGAGCGACAAGACGGTGGAAACGGTTACCTTCACGGCCACCGACAAGACCGACGGCGTCGTCTTGAAACAAACCCCGCAGCTTGCGTTCATTGGTCCGCCTGCCACCGGCGCTGGTCTGGACGCCTTTCCGGCCACGCGTCACGGCTGACGGCAAAAGCAACGCCGTCATCGCGGTCACGCTCAAGGATGCACTGGGTAATCCCGCCCCGGGCAAGTTGGTCAGCATCTCGCAGGGAAGCGGCCATTCGGTCTTAACCGGACCCACTCCCAGCGTCACTGATGCCACCGGTCAGGTGCAGTTCAACGCGGTCGACCAGATGGCCGAAACCATCACCTATTCCGCGGTTGACATCACCGATGGCAACGTACCCTTCCCCACCACCGGGACGGTGGCGTTCACCGGTGGCCCGGCCAATGGATGCGGCAATTCCGCTCCTCCGGCGGCGCCGGGCTTCCTGGTTACGCCCTATGCCACGGGCTTTATCGCGCAAAACTATTTCTATGGCGACATTAACTTCGCCGGTTGCCCGGGTGCCTACGGAATGGCCTTTGACGCCGCCGGCAACCTCTACGTCACCGACTCGCCTACCGGCAACATCTACAAATTCAAGCCCGGCGGCGGGGTGGCCGATACCACCACCTTGCTCACGACCACTGCAATCGGGCCGTCGCTGGCGGGCTTGGCCTTCGACCGAAGCGGACGGCTGTTCGCCAGCCGCGACGCCACCACCGGCAACTTCTCAACCGGAGCTGTTTTCCAGATCGATCCCGCCAACGGTACGATCCTGCACACGGTTGCGTCCGCTCTTACCTGTCCAACCGCACTTTCGGTCGATCCCCTGAGTGGAGATCTGTTCACCGACGATTCATGCTCAGGCGCGGGATCGGACAACCCCGCGATGTGGCGCATCTCGGGCCCGGCCACCGCCACTCCCAAGACCACGGTGTACGCGACCATGCCTGGAACCCCGAATGCCAATATTTCAATTGCGCCTTCGGGCACAATTTACGCCTGGGCGATCAGCGGCGCCGCCGCCCGGATCGCGCAGGTTAGCGGCACCGATGGTCCGATGACGCCGACCGTCGCCATCCTGCCCAATTTGCAGGTGGCGGCGCTCGGAGTGTTGGCCAACGGCACGCAGGCCAACGGCGACGCCGAGTCGCTGTTCCTTAACCCCTTCGATGCCACGACCAATGCCAGCCTTGGCATCGGCACCACCGACCTCACCACCAATCCGCCCAACGCCGGCGTCATACTGGCCACCGGCGGCGGTGTCAACAATCTGGTTCGCGGGCCTGACGGATGCGTTTATGCCGCGCAGGGTGACGGTGTATTCAGAATCACCGATGCCAACGGCGGCTGTGGCTACGCGAAGCCAACGCAGCCGCCAACGCTGGTGCTGTCACCCCCAACCATTTCTCCCAACCCGGCGCAGGGCACGGCCCAGACCTTCACCGCGAGAGTCAATTACGTCACGGTACCCGACGGCACGCCGGTTTTCTTCCAGGTCAACGGAGCCAATCCGCAACTCAAGATGTTCCGTACCAGCGGCGGCGCGGCGACTTTCAGCTACAGCGCTCTGTTTGCGGGGGTTGACACCATCACGGCGTCAGTGATGCTCGGCGCTACCACCGTGCAATCGAATCAGGCCGTGGTTACCTGGACCGCTGGGCCACACTCCTCCTTCCTGACCCTCAATATGAGTCCGATCACGGTGGCGGTCGGGAAACCGGTTACGCTCGTGGGTTCTTTGAGCGACGTTTCCATTAATCCACCCGCCCCGGTTTCAGGCGCCAGCGTCGAATTCACGCTTGAGGGCCATTCCTGCTCCGGCACCACCAACGCCAAGGGCAACGCGTCCTGCACTTTGACGCCGGCGCTCGCGGAAATCACTCCGCTGACAGCGAATTTCGCCGGCAACCCAACGCTAGTAGCGGCGACCACGACTATCGGGTTCAACGTCACGGCGCCGCCCACTACAGTTCCGACATTCACGCCGCGGCCGACCGGGACGCCACTTCGACGCCCAAGCCTACGCCGACGCATACTCCGATTCCGACAATGATTCGCGACTCACACGCCAATTCCGACGCATACGCCGACGCCGACTCACACTCCGACTCCAACCCCGACGCCGACTCCTCGCGAATGCGTCGAGACTACGCCGGTCCCGACGGTGCCGGTGCCGACGCCGACTCCGCTGCCGGGCCATCCGCGTATCACCGTGGTCCAGAATCCGGTGTTGGCCGGGGCCAACTTCACCATCAAGGGCAGCGGCTTTACCCAGGGGTCCGAGGTCAACTTCTTCGTCAGTACTCCCACCGGCGCAATCAACGAGGGACCGCTCAAGATCTCCGGCTCCAGCACCACCACTCAATTAGTGGTGCCGGTGCCTTCGACAATCACGCTGGGACAGGGCTTCGTGTCCGTCGTGGTGGTCAATACCGACGCGGGTTTCGTCCAGTCCAATCCCGGCTTCGCCCTGTTGCAGGGTTCGGCGGCGGCGGGATTACCCAGCATCACCGGGCTTGACGGTCATCCGCTGGCCGCGACCAGCCTCGACCCCGACTTCGCCGTCGCCAACGTCGAGACCACGCTGTTGCAGGGCAGCTCGGTGGTCGTCAACGGCACCGGCTTCGACACCGTTCACGGCGCCGCGGTGGACGTCTTCTGCGCGTGTCCGGGCGGCAAATTGCCGACCACCTTCCTGGCGCATGGCAATCCCAACCTGAAATCCAACTCGATCACCTTCACCCTGCCGCTGACGACGCCAACCGGACCGGGCTCGATCATCGTCAGCAACTCCAACGGCGGGACCTTCAGCGCCAAGAGCAACGCGGTGTCGGTGCCGCTGGGAGCGCGGATAACCGTGACCGACGAGGTCCAGACCGGCAGCACGCTGACCGTGGACGGAACGGGTTTCTCGACCCTGACCGTCATCAACCTGTTCAACGCGCACGGCACGACGGTGGTCAATCTGGGCGGATTGAATTCCAAAGGCATGCCACGGATTCCAATCAAGCTCGTCAACTCGACCAGGTTCACTATCACGCTGCCGGCCGGCGCGGTCGCGGGACCGGCGTTCATCGAGGCGCTCAATCCGCCGTTCCTGGCTTTCACCAGTTCCGGTAACGACCCCTGCGGCGCGTTTACCCTGAAGTGAGCAATCCGGGGATGCAAAACTGGCAACCTCTGAACAAATCTCCCCAGATCGGTGTTGCCAATCCGGCTGCAGCTTTTGACTTGGGAAATCGCAATGTTTCAAGTCAAAGACTGCTTTGGCACCGAATTCGACCAGATCTTGAAAAGGATGCGTGCAAAGTGCTAATTGCCCTAATATAGCCATCCGGGGACGACCAGCCACCGACCTTATGGCAATTTGGCGTGGCCTCCAAAGCCGGAGCGATTTTAATGTCCCAGACGTCAGCAGCCTGTGCCATTTTTCGCGTGTCCGCGCGTTCCGTGTTCGGTTTGATCTCAAGAGCAAGACCGAATGATGTTTCCTCTTTCGCGACCGGGACGGCTGCCGCAATCATTTTTGTATCGCTGGTCCTGACCCCCGTGGCCGCTTATGCGGCACACGCGCAGCCTGGTCAAGCTGCAATGCCCTCGACCTACCGGAAAGAACTGGGAACCAGGATCGAGCCCCGGCGCACCGCAACCTCGGACGGCCGCTACGTTGAGAAAACCGGTTCGCCGGACGATTCGCTGCTTGCCGTTCCCGTCCGCCGGGGCCCGATGATCCGCCTTCCGGGCCATCTGCCGCGCATCCTCGAGCGCGCCAGTTTGGTTGTGCCGCACCAAAATGTTCGCAAACGGAGGGCGCAGGCATTAACGCTGACGTTAGTGCTTAGGCGCGACGATGCGGCGGGCTTCAACCGCTACCTGCACGATGTTTACGATCCACATTCTCCGGATTTCCATCATTTTCTGACCCCGCGCGCGGTGTCCGATCGCTTTGGCCCGTCTTTGCGGAGTTATGAAGCGCTTTCGCGTTACCTGCATAAAAGCGGCTTTAAGTTCGTGCAAGGTTCGTCCAACCGGCTGACGCTGACGGTGCGCGGTACGCGCGCACGCGTCGAGCGCACCTTTGGCGTGCGGATCGGCGACTACCAGATTGGCCGACGAACATTTTACGCCAACGCCACCGACCCAGCCCTTCCAGCCCAACTGGCCCCGCTCGTGCAAGCGGTCCTGGGGCTTTCGAATCTTGCCCAACCCGCACGAGCTGGAGAGAAAGTCCTCAAGGCGCTTTGCCATGCTATCCACGCCGCCGACTTCGTGTTGATCACGTTCACGCTCGTGATCGAACCAATTCCGATAATCGCCTCGATCGTCCTGTGCTGGATGTTCGAAACTATTCTCGACGCGTTGAATCATGAGCCCGGAACGCCTTACAAGGATCCGTTCGGCCCGTATAATCCTTTCGGCCCCAACGGTCCGTTCCATGGCTCGTCGTCCACCCCGGACCAACCTTCAACGCCCGGCATTTCACCCGAGACCGCGAAAGCCGGCGACTCGATCAGTCTGCTGCCCTTTGCCGCGGGTGCCGGGCAGACTGTCGGCCTGCTGGAGTTTGACGGTTTTCACACCAGCGACGTCAGCGATTACGTGAGCCTGGCAACCATGGCGCAAGCCACAGTGGCCCCCATCGGCAATCTCAGTGTGGTGCCGATCAACGGCGGAGTCCCCACCCCGGGCGCAGGTGAGACCGAGGTGCTCCTCGACATCGACACCGTGATGAGTCTCGCACCGGGCGCCAAGGTCGCGGTATACGAAGCCCCCTTTAGCGGCCAGGCAACCAGCTTCACGCAACTGTTTAATGCGATGATCACCGGCGGCGTATCGGTGATCAGCAATAGTTGGGCTTCCTGCGAAGATCAGATCTCACTTTCCGAAGCGCAATCGATCGACTCGGTGCTGCAAAGCGCCGCAGCTTCAGGAATTAGCGTCTTCAACGGTAGCGGTGACGCCGGGAGCACGTGCCTGGACGGCAGTCCGAATACGGTCTCGGTGCCGGCGGATTCACCCAACGCAACCGCGGTCGGCGGCACCACTCTTACCCAGAATCCCGGACTCACCTATGGCAGCGAAACCTGGTGGAACGGCACCAGCGCGACGCCGCCAACCGGGATGGGCGGGTTCGGCGTGAGCAAATTCTTCAGCCGGCCCAGTTATCAGAACGGCCTGAGCACGTCCGCGGCGCGCTCGGTGCCTGACGTAGTGATTAACGCGGATCCGGCGCGGGGAGCGATCATCTGTCAGGCGGACGACGGCGGCTGCCCGAACAGCTACCTGAATGGCGGAACCAGTATGGCCGCTCCGATCTGGGCCGCGTTTGCCGCGTTGATCAATGCCGCGGCCGGAACAAATCTGGGTGCATATAATACGCTGCTTTATCCATTGGCGAAAACCGACGCTTTTCACGGTCCGGCTGCATTGGGAACCGACTTCGCGCACGTCGGCCTGGGCTCTCCAAATTTCAATATTCTGCTTCGTTCGATGTTTGGTCAGGCCGTGGGGCCGGTTGACGCCACCAGGTCTGAGACCATTGCCCTGGTGCATCCCGGAGCTTCCATAGACGTTGCGGCCGATAACAGCACGCCGGGCGGAGTCCTGGTCACCCTGCGCGACGTCAACGGCAACACGATTAGCGGGAAGACTGTGAAGTTGAGCGCAAACCCAGGCAGCCACGCGACCATCAGCCCATCCAGCGGAATTGCCAACGTCGCCAACGGCGCCGTGACCTTTATGGTCACCGATGCAACGCCGGAGAAAGTAACTTTCACCGCTACTGACGCCACCGACGGCATCACGCTGAAACAAACCACGTCGCTGGGATTCGTCGAACCGCCAGCCACCGGCGCGGGGCTCGACGCCTTTCCGGCCAGTGTTACGGCTGATGGAAAGAGCAACGCCGTCATTACCGTTACGCTCAAAGATTCGCTGGGTCGCCCGAGCTCCGGCAAGCTCGTCAGCATTGCGCAGGGAAGCGGCCATTCGGTGATCGCTGGACCAATTCCCAGCGTGACGAATGCTGCCGGGCAGGTGCAATTCAACGCGTTTGATCAGGTGGCGGAGACGGTGACTTACACCGCAGTCGATATCACCGATGGCAACGTGCCATTTCCCACCACCGGGACCGTGGTCTTCACCGGCGGGCCGGCCAACGGATGCGGCAACTCCGCACCGCCGGCCGCACCGGGCTTCCTGGTGACGCCTTATGCCACCGGCTTCATTGCGCAGAATTATAACTACGGCGATATCGATTTCGCCGGATGCCCGGGGGCGTATGGAATGGCGTTTGACACCGCCGGTAATCTCTACGTCTCCGACTCACCCACCGGCAACATCTACAGATTCAAGCCCGGCGGCGGGGTGGCTGACAGCGCGACTTTGCTCACGACCACTGCAATCGGGCCGTCGCTGGGCGGCCTGGTCTTCGACCAGAGCGGACGGCTGTTCGCCAGCCGCGACGCCACCACCGGCAACTTCACCACCGGAGCGGTATTCGAGATCGATCCCGCCAACGGCACCATCCTCCACACCGTCGCGTCCGATCTGACCTGTCCAACCGCGCTGGCGGTCGATCCTCTTAGCGGCAATCTGTTCACCGACGATTCATGCTCGGGCGCGGGATCGGAGAACCCCGCGATGTGGCGCATCTCCGGTCAGGACACCGCCACTCCCAAAACCACGCCGTACGCGACCATGCCTGGAGCCCCGAATGCCAATATTTCATTTGCGCCTTCAGGCACAATTTACGCTTGGGGAATCAGCGGCGCCGCCGCCCGGATCGTGCAGGTTAGCGGCACCGATGGTCCGATGACGCCGACCGTCGCCATCCTGCCCAATTTGCAGGTTGCGGCGCTTGGTGTGTTGACCAACGGTGGGCAGGCCAACGGCGATGCCGAGTCGCTGTTCCTTAATCCCTTCGATGCCACGACCAATTCGAGCCTGGGCATCGGCAGCGCCGACCTCACCAGCAATCCTCCCAGCGCCGGCATCACCTTGGCGACCGGCGGCGGCGTCAACAATCTGGTTCGCGGGCCTGACGGATGCGTTTACGCCGCGCAGGGTGACGGAGTATTCAAAATCACCGACAACAAGGGTGGCTGCGGCTACGCCGCGGCCAAGCAACCCGCGTCGTTGGTGCTGTCCCCGCCCACCGTCTCGCCCAACCCCGCGCAAGGCAATTCGCAGACGTTCACCGCCGGTTTTCGTTACATTACCGCGCCCACTGGCACGGCGGTGTTCTTCGACGTGATAGGCGCGAATTCTCAGATCAAAATGGTCCATACCGATGCTAACGGACAGGCCGCGTTCAGCTATACCGCGGTGAATGCGGGTCAGGACACGATAACGGCAACGGCGACGCTGGGAACGACTCAGCTCTTTTCTAATCAAGCAATCGTCACGTGGGCGTCGGGACAAGATTCGAGCTTCATATCTCTTAATTTGAGCCCGACCAGTACGACGGTGCACAAGCCGGTCACCTTGATTGCTTCGTTGAGCGACATCTCGCGGAGTCCGGCCGCCCCGGTTGTGGGTGCCAGCGTTAAATTAACCCTCGAGGGCAATTCCTGCTCCGGCACTACCAACGCCAAGGGTAACGCGTCGTGCACGCTAACGCCCGCTGTACCCGGAGTGACGCTGCTGAGCGCGAACTTTGCCGGCAACGTGACCTTGCTGCCCACAACCGCCACGAGCGCTTTCAATGTTGCGGCTCCGCCCACCATCGTGCCGACGTTCACGCCACGGCCAACCGGCTCGTCGACGCCCAAGCCGACGCCGACGCGGACTCCGATTCCGACGGTGATTCCGACTCACACGCCAATTCCGACGCATACGCCGACGCCGACTCGCACCCCAAGGCCAACCCCGACGCCAACGCCGCGCGAATGCATGGAGACCACGCCGGTCCCGACGGTGCCGGTGCCGACGCCCACTCCGCTGCCGGGCCATCCGCGTATTACCGTGGTCCAGAATCCGGTGTTGGCCGGGGCCAACTTCACCATCAAGGGCAGCGGCTTTACCCAGGGGTCCGAGGTCAACTTCTTCGTCAGTACTCCCACCGGCGCGGTCAACGAGGGACCGCTCAAGATCGCCGGCTCCAGCACCACTACTCAATTAGTGGTGCCGGTTCCTTCCACCATCACGCTGGGTCAGGGCTTCGTGTCCGTCGTGGTGGTCAATACCGACGCGGGTTTCGTCCAGTCCAATCCCGGCTTCGCGCTATTGGAGGGTTCGGCGGCGGCCGGATTACCCAGCATCACCGGGATGGATGGCCATCCGCTGGCCGCCACCAGCCTCGACCCCGACTTCGCCGTCGCCAACGTCGAGACCACGCTGTTGCAGGGCAGCTCGGTGGTCATCAACGGCACCGGCTTCGACACCGTTCACGGCGCCGCGGTGGACGTCTTCTGCGCGTGTCCGGGCGGCAAATTGCCGACCACCTTCCTGGCGCATGGCAATCCCAACCTGAAATCCAACTCGATCACCTTCACCCTGCCGCTCACGACGCCGACGGGACCGGGGTCGATCATCGTCAGCAACTCCAACGGCGGGACCTTCAGCGCCAAGAGTAATGCGGTGTCGGTGCCGCTGGGAGCGCGGATAACCGTGACCGACGAGGTTCAGACCGGCAGCACGCTGACCGTGGACGGAACGGGTTTCTCGACCCTGACCGTCATCAACCTGTTCAACGCGCACGGGGCGACGGTGGTCAACCTGGGCGGGCTGAATTCCAAAGGCATGCCACGGATTCCAATCAAGCTCGTCAACTCGACCAGGTTCACTATCACGCTGCCGGCCGGCGCGGGCGCGGGACCGGCGTTCGTCGAGGCACTCAATCCACCGTTTTTGGCCTTCACCAGCAGCGGCAATAACCCCTGCGGTGCGTTTACGCTGAGGTGAAGTTAGTCCCTATTTGCGTCATGTCCGGCCAATCCAAGGATTAGGATTGAAGAGGCGTGCTATTCACTGTTATGGTTGTCATAATTTTTCTAGTTCTCTATTCGTTAATCGCATTTATGAGCAATTCGGCCGCCCGGAGGGTGAAACATGCCGCTAGCTTTCAATCCTATGGACCCGGTGGCCGGTAATTGCTCACGTCGGATCACCTCAAAGCGCCTCGCCGGCAACCTGCTCTCCATCGCGCTCGGCATATCTCTTGGCATCCTGTTCCTTTCCTTGCTGTTGGATCCGGCTCAAAGCGATGCCATCCAGCGGAGACTTGACACCAGCACGGTGCCTCTGAGCCGCCGGTCAATCGTTAGCGCACCTGCCCCAACGGAGCAGCAAGAAACCATTGATGAGGTTCAATCCGCGGCCACTCGAACGTTAAAGCAAATCAGCAATGAAGCAGCTGCGTACAGACCCGATACGTTGCAGACCGGGCGTCCTCCGGGTGGAATGAGGCGATTGCCGGGCCACGTCCTGCCGGCGCTTGCAAACGCGACCGAGGACATGTCGGCGGACAGGCAAGCCGAAGCCGCCGAGGGCAGCCGGCCATTGACTTTGACGATCGTCCTCAAGCGCGACGATCCCGCGGGGTTTGCTCGTTATCTGCACAATCTTTACGACCCTCACTCTACAAACTTTCGCAAGTTTCTTAAGCAGGCCGAGATTTCGAGTAAGTTCGGGCCGTCGCCGCGCACATACCGTCGGATGCTGCGGTATTTTCGCGCCAGGGGATTTCGGCTGGTACGCGGCTCCAGGAACAGGTTGACGCTTACGGTACAAGGCTCTCAATCCGCCGCGGAGCGTGCGTTTGATGTGAGAATCGCTGACTATCGCCTCGGCGCCCGCAAGTTTTTCGCCAATAATACGGATCCCGCCTTGCCGCTCGACCTCGGCGGCCACGTGCAGTCAATCGTCGGACTCTCGAATTTCCCCAAGCCGCAAGCTGCCCACCAGGCAATCGCGGAGGCCTATGCAATTATATTTTGCGGGTTTTATGAAATCTCCGCCTTCATATCTGAGACGGAACCACCCTTAACATATGGTCAATGTATAACCACGATTAAATATTACCTCAACGGCCTTCATCTACCTAACGCGTTGCCACTCGTGGAACGAGCCGGACCGAGCACACCCAGCCAGACAATTGGGCTTGTGGAATTCGACACGTTTCGGACCAGCGATGTCGCGGACTACCTGGCGCTGATCGGGCTTCCAGCAAACACTATTAGCCAGCTTAGCCAAGTTCACGTCAACGGCGGCGCCCCTACGGGTCCGAATCAAGATGAGGTTTTACTAGACATTGACACCACCCTTACGCTGGCTCCTTTCGCACGCACTGTCGTGTACGAAGCACCCTTCACTAGCCCCGGCGCGAGCTTTCAGACACTGTTGAACGCGATGATCGACGGCGGCGTCAACGTCATCAGTAATAGCTGGGCGTATTGCGAGAACCAGACGACGGCCGCCGACGTCGAGAGTATCGACGTGATTCTTCAAACCGCGGCGGCGTCGGGCATCACGGTGGTCTCCGGCAGCGGTGATACGGGCAGCACGTGTCTGGACGGCAGCGTGAACACGGCCGCAGTCCCCGCTGATTCGCCCAACCTCACCGCCGTGGGTGGCACGTTGGCAACGGCTGGCCCCGGATTGACCTACGACGGTGAGAAGTGGTGGAACGGAACCGCCGAGACCCCGCCGACCGGCCAAGGCGGCTTCGGCGTCAGCAAAT
Organism: uncultured Pseudomonadota bacterium; assembly: GCA_963805995.1. GTDB lineage: Bacteria > Desulfobacterota > Binatia > Binatales > Binataceae > JAJPJA01. Next base: position 250,500 of record CAWDWL010000014.1, read on the forward strand.
TTTTTTCCCGCCCGAGCTACCAAAATGGTCTTAGCAGCTCCCCGATGCGGTCGATTCCGGATGTGGTGATCAATGCAGATCCGCACAATGGTGTGGTTCTTTGTGACGCGGCCGGATGCCCCAATGGAACTCTGAATGGGGGAACCAGCCTGGCCGCGCCGGTTTGGGCCAGTTTCGTGGCGATATTAAACGAGGCGCAGGGCAAAAATCTTGGCGCTTTGAATCCGCGGCTATATCCCTTGGCCAACACCGACGCCTTTCACAACGCCGCCTCGATCGGAAGTGATTTTGCGCATGTGGGCCTCGGCTCGCCAAACATGAACGCACTGGACCTGGAATTGCTGGGGCAAACCCCCGGAACTCCCAGCGCCACTTCCTCCACAGTTAGCCTGTTTGCTCAGATTCCAGCGTCTGGAGACCTTAGCTCCACTGTACCAGCCGATGGAAAAACCCAGGGCTTCGTCGTCGTCACACTGTGGGACGCCAAGGGTAACACCGTAAGCGGCAAGAATGTAACGCTGGCCTCGAACCCGGGCAGCAGCGCCTTGATTAAACCCGCGAACGGTATCACCAGCACCGACAACGGCTCGGTCATCTTTAGCGTCACGGACCTCAAGGCGGAAAAAACCACTTTTACGGCTACTGACACCACTGAAGGCGTGGTTTTGGAGCGGACCACGCAGATACCGTTCGTCACGCCACCTGCCACCGCCGCAGGCCTTGACGCCTTTCCGGCCAGCGTGGCTGCGGACGGAGTAACGAACGCGGTCATCACGGTGACGCTCAAGGATTCGCTCGGCCGTCCGTCGCCGGGCAAGCTGGTAAGCATTTCCCAAGGCAGCGGTCACTCCGTGATCACGGGACCGATTCCAAGTGTGACTAACGCTGGCGGACAGGTGGGGTTCACTGCTGTTGATCAGGTGGCGGAATCCGTGACCTATTCGGCGGTCGATGTTACCGATGGCAATGTGCCGTTTCCTACTACAGGAAAGGTGGACTTCACCGGCGGACCCGCCAACGGATGCGGCAACTCCGCTCCTCCCGCCGCTCCCGGATTCCTGGTAACGCCCTACGCTACCGGTTTTATCGCACGGAGTTATTCCTTTGGTGACGTTGACTTCACTTGCGCCGGCGCCTACGGGATGGCGTTTGACGCCACCGGTAACCTCTACGTGTCCTATGGACCCACCGGCGATATCTATAAGTTCAAGCCCGGGGGCGGCGTGGCCGATGCCACCACCTTGCTCACCACCACAGCGCTTGGTCCGTCGCTGGCCGGGTTGGCTTTCGACACGAAAGGCAACTTGTTCGCCAGTCGCGACGCGACCACCGGGAACTTCTTCACCGGCGCTGTATTCCGGATCAACCCTTCCAACGGTACAATCTTAAGTACCGTTGCGTCCGACCTTACCTGCCCAACCGCGCTTTCCGTCGATCCACTGAGCGGCGATCTGTTCACCGACGACTCCTGCTCGGGAGCCGGGTCCGACAATCCCGACCTGTGGCGTATCGCCGATCCCGATGGCGCACCGAAGACCGCGGTATATACCACTCTTTTAGGAACACCTAACGCCAATATCTCATTCGCACCTTCAGGTACGATTTACGCCTGGGCTTTCAGCGGGCTCGATGGCGCCGGCGTGCCTCGCGTGGCTCAGATCAGCGGCACTGACGGTCCCGTGACCCCAACAGTCAGCCTCTTGCCCAATATTCAATTGGCGCAACTCGGAATGCTGGCGATGGGAAAGCAGGCGAACGCCGATGCCCAATACCTGTTTCTCAATCCATTCGATCCCACAACCCAGACCAGTCTCGGCATCGGCACCGCCGATCTCACGACCAATCCGCCGAGAACCGGCGTCACCTTGGCCACTGGCAGCGGCGCCGGCAATCTCATCACCGGCCCTGACGGATGCGTTTACGCCGCGGCAGGCGATGGTGTGTTCAAAATCACCGATGCCACGGGTGCGTGCAACTATGCCGCTCCAAGTCAGCCCCCGTCACTGGTCCTGGCGCCTCCCACCGTTGCTCCAAATCCGGCTCAGGGCACGTCCCAGACCCTTACCGCGAGTTTCCACTACGTGAACGCGCCTGCGGGCACGCCTGTCTTTTTCCGGATAACGGGCGCCAACCCACGAATTCAAATGGTGCGATCGGATGCAAATGGCCAGGCCCCTTTAAGCTATACGGCATTGTTTCCGGGTATCGACACGATTGTCGCGGCCAGCACTTTTGGAACAACCAAGCTGACGTCCAACAACGCGGTAATTACCTGGACCTCGGGACAGCACACCAGCTTCCTGACGCTCAATCTGAGTCCAACTTCTGTGATGGTTGGCAAGCCGGTCTCTCTGGTAGCTTCTCTTACCGACGTCTCGACGACGCCCGCGAAAGCGGTTTCGGGCGTCAGCGTAAAACTTTCGCTCGAGGGGAACTCCTGCGTCGGCACGACGGACGCGAAAGGCAACGCCGCGTGCACGCTATCGCCGGCGACCGCTGGAATCACGCCGCTAGTCGCGAATTTCGCCGGGAATACGGCGTTGCTGCCGTCAACCGCCACCGTCGGGTTCAACGTCACGGCGCCGCCCACTACAGTGCCGACGTTCACGCCGCGGCCAACCGGGTCGTCGACGCCCAAGCCGACGCCGACGCGGACTCCGATTCCGACGGTGATACCGACTCATACGCCAATTCCGACGCATACGCCGACGCCGACTCGCAGTGCGACGCCCACGCCGACGCCGCGTGAATGCATGGCGACCACGCCGGTCCCGACGGTGCCGGTGCCGACGCCGACTCCGTTGCCGGGCCATCCGCGCATCACCGTGGTCCAGAATCCGGTGTTGGCCGGGGCCAACTTCACCATCAAGGGCAGCGGCTTTACCCAGGGGTCCGAGGTCAACTTCTTCGTCAGTACTCCCACCGGCGCGATCAACGAGGGACCGCTCAAGATCGCCGGCTCCAGCACCACCACGCAATTGGTGGTGCCGGTGCCTTCGACAATCACGCTGGGACAGGGGTTCGTGTCTGTCGTAGTGGTCAATACCGACGCGGGTTTCGTCCAGTCCAATCCCGGATTCGCCCTGTTGCAGGGTTCGGCGGCGGCGGGACTGCCCAGCATCACCGGGTTTGATGGCCATCCGCTGGCCGCCACTAGCCTCGACCCCGACTTCGCCGTCGCCAACGTCGAGACCACGCTGTTGCAGGGCAGCTCGGTGGTCATCAACGGCACCGGCTTCGACACCGTTCACGGCGCCGCGGTGGACGTCTTCTGCGCGTGTCCGGGCGGCAAATTGCCGACCACCTTCCTGGCGCATGGCAATCCCAACCTGAAATCCAACTCGATCACCTTCACGCTGCCGCTCACGACGCCAACCGGACCGGGCTCGATCATCGTCAGCAACTCCAACGGCGGGACCTTCAGCGCCAAGAGCAATGCGGTGTCGGTGCCGCTGGGAGCGCGGATAACCGTGACCGACGAGGTCCAGACCGGCAGCACGCTGACCGTGGACGGAACGGGTTTCTCGACCCTGACCGTCATCAACCTGTTCAACCTGCACGGCTCGACGGCGGTCAATCTGGGCGGATTGAATTCCAAAGGCATGCCACGGATTCCAATCAAGCTCGTCAACTCGACCAGGTTCACTATCACGCTGCCGGCCGGCGCGGTCGCGGGACCGGCGTTCATCGAGGCGCTCAATCCGCCGTTTCTGGCCTTCACCAGTTCCGGTAACGACCCCTGCGGCGCGTTTACCCTGAAGTGAGCGGCATCCTGTACCGCTGAGGGGCCATGCGCCTGCCAGCAATCCAGGGAGCGGTCCGCATACACGGATTCCATAACCTCAACGCCGGCGCGGGGATCAGCGGCTTCGCGCATCGCGGCAGAGCCAGCGATAGCGCGGAAGATTTCAATCGCCGTTGCTTTGATTCCCTCGTGCTTTCGCCCACGCCGGCGTCGCATCAGGCCGCTCTTTGCCTGCTTATGGCCGATGAGTGCGCTTCCCACGAGACTTCTTTGTTATCTGAAGCACGAGCATCGCGAATTGGTGTGGCATTTGATCTGGCGAGGGTAGACAATCACAGTATCGGGATCGACACAGGAGTTGAGTCCGATCTTGATCCAGCCCGACGGTGGCCTTTCCGCTCGCCTTTGACCACGGCCCGCTAGACCAACCAAATTGATACCACCAAAGGCTCGCAGAGGCCCTTGTGGACCTCTGGCCTGATTCAGCTTTCCAGGGCAAGTCCAAGGGCGCTTCGAAACGCGAGGATCTCGATGAAATTATTCAGCTTCCGGACAGCACTGGCAATCGGCGGTCTGCTGATTGCGACTCTTGCCGCAGGTTGTTCAGCCGGGCCAGGATCGACGAGCAACACTTACGCCTACAGGAGTGGCGACACGAGCCCCTATCCCAACAATAGCTCCTACGGAGGCTCCTATCCTTACAATAGTGGCTACGGCAGCTCCTATCCAAATCTATAATCGGCAATAGCGGCAGAAACCCGCAACGGTACAATCAGCAACGCCACGACGCGCAGGCTGCGGAAAAAGTCTCCGCAGCCTGCGCCCGCTCTCTTAGCTCCGCCCGGTCAGCATCCTGAATGGTCGGCCGCGGCAGACTTCCTGCGATGCGCGGCGCGTGGAGATGAGGTCCGCGAGCCGGGTTCATGGGGCAGGCTCCGGCAAAGACTACAGCGCCTCGCGAATTCTCCACGCCACGAATGAGACCGCGAACCACAGGAGCGCCGCGGCAGTCAGTACCATCCACGACGAATGATTCGGCAGCGCGCGCCACACCACGAAGCCGAATGCCAGCAACCCGAAACACCCCGTCGCCGCTCCCGCCGCATCCAGAGCTGCGGCCTGCCTGCCTCGCTTGGCCCCGTGCAATCCGGCTTTGTGCTTGTTTTGTATCTGATGCTTCTCGACCAGCGTCGCGCTGGCCGGGAATATTGCGGGAAAGGCCAACAGCAGTCCGCCAACGCCGGCTCCCCACGCTTTGGTCACCACACCAGCAATTACCGTAATGAGCCCCCCAAACAGGAAACGAATCGCATACTCGTGAACGCCGCTGGTTCGCAGGCGGGAGAAGTTAAATCGAATTCTCATGAAGACGCTATCGTAGCCAGACCAACCACGCCGTCCCGGCACAACCTATCCAGACCACGATCAAAACTGTCGAGGTGGCGAGGGCCGACATTTGGCATCGCATCATAACGCGGCTGGCGCAGCATACGTAGATCAGAAACGCCAACGCACCGCCGATCATTGAACGGGCTTCCAAAGCGGCGAAAACACGTCCGTCTTTCCCGATCGTCAAAACCAGCGTTGCGAGAGCAACCGAAGGAGCGGCGCCGAATACTCCGCCGAAGCTCTGGGGCCGAACTATCTCTCCCGATACAGCAAACACCGAGACGAACACTCCCCCAATCACGAATCTCAGAATGATTTCATGCATCTACTATCGTGGACCCATGTTCCGAACGCGCCGGCTTTGGGCCGGGCACGGTGCGCCGGGACCTTAAGCCTACCCACAACTCGACATTATACTATGAGTATCGCGGTTTGGCAGGTTTTTTCTGCCGGCTTGCCGGCAGGCCCGTCCCGGCCGCACTGACTGGTGTTATTGGACAGCAAGCTAACTCAATATGATATCGCCGGTGTTGCCGGTGAACGACAAAGTATCGACAAGGTGTCATGTCACTTCTAAAATGACACCTATGCGCGCACTTATATTCGATCTGGACGGTACTCTCATCGACACTGTTTACGCCCACGTGATTGCCTGGCAGAAGTCGTTCGCCGCGGACGACATCGTCGTTCCAGCCTGGAAGCTTCACCAAAAGATTGGACTGGGTGGAAAACGGCTGGCCATAACCATCGCTCGCGAGATGGGAAAGACTGTTTCTGCGGATCAAGCAGATAGCCTGGACCAGCGTCACGGTGCGGTTATGAAGGAATTAATGCCGCATGCGATGCCTCTTGACGGAGCTCGGGAGCTCTTGCGGCATCTGCATCAACTGGAAATCCCGTTTGGTATTGCTACTTCAGGCGAGCGGTCGGGGGTGAAGGAACCGCTACAGCAACTCGGCCTGCCGGACGACGCAATAGTGATTTCCAAAAGCGACGTGAAGTATGCGAAGCCCGAACCCGACCTGTTCCTGGCGTGCCGCGAGCGCCTCGATGTCCCACCCGAACAATGTTTTGTGGTGGGCGACGCAACTTGGGACATGCTGGCAGCGCAACGGTCGGGCATGCTTGGCATCGGCGTTTTGACCGGCGGGGTGAGCCGAAGCGAATTGACGCAAGCCGGCGCCTATCGCGTTTATCAGGATCCTGCCGAACTGGATGAGCACCTGTACGAACTCGGCTGGACTGGCGATGAAGATTGACAGCATCCATCCGGGTCTCATAGAGGTCGCCAGAAGTCTCGCTGACGCCAGCTTGAGAAGAACCTCGATCAGCCGCTAAGGCGGACGAGGAAGACCGATCCTGGTCCTGCAGCGAGAATGCTTGTCGGCAGTTTTTCGCGAACCGCAAGTGGACATAGGCGAAACGCGCGCCGTTAGTCGGGACGTGCAACCTCTCTCTAGTCCTCCCTCGGACAGAGACTGTCGATAAACTCCTAAGCCCATCTCGCCCGCGGCTAATGCCAGGCGGAGATGTAAAACTTACCGCCGCCGTTTTTCAGGATCTTTGGATTCCCCATGCGTTTTTGTACGCCTTTTGAAGCTTGTTCACCCTGACGACGGTATCGTCTGTCGGCACGACAAATGCTCATTCGTAAGGATTCCAGGTGAGGCAACGGAAGCGAACCTTCTTCAGACGGTGTGCGCTATCGCGGTGCTCCGCAATGCCGCTGCCGTGAGGCGGTTGAACCGAAATCATTATGATCGAAACGCACTCATTATTGTACTGCGAGCGCTCATACCGCTCGTCAGTAACGCGAGAGAATTACAAAACTGCAAGCGACGGCAAATTAATACGCCTCGACGGCCGGACACCGTCGTCGAGCGCATATTCCATTCACCGTGCTTTGTGCGACTTCATCAAATCCGACGGATATCCATGCGTCGGTGCGCGGGCGGCGCTCAATGGCGGAGATTATCGTCTGGGGCATTATTCTGACATGGGCTCGGCCGGGGCCAGTTCGCGACTGGCACAGGATCTGTCAGTCTTCATCGCGCAACGGCCGTATATGAAAACCGACTTTGCCACCATGATTGCGGTTTTCGATAATTCCGATTGCCGCTCGGAGGTGGATTTCGAAGGCCGGCTGTGGAAACAATTGCAAGCGCTCCACGATATCGATGAGGCGCCGTACGATCCTGCGGTCAGTAGCGACCCCGAGGATTCCCGGTTTGCTTTCAGCTTTGGCGGCTGCGCGTTTTTTGTGATCGGCTTGCACCCCGGAAGCTCGCGGATGGCGCGACGTTTCGCCTGGCCGGCCCTGGTTTTCAATCCCCATGACCAATTTGAGAGTCTGCGCCGCAAAGGGGTGTACCAGCGGCTCGGCCGAATCGTACGCAGCCGCGACATTTCGTTTCAGGGTTCGCTCAATCCCAGTTTGGCCGAGTTCGGACAACGATCCGAAGCGCGGCAGTATGCTGGAAGGAAAGTGGAGAGATGGTGGAAATGTCCGTTTCGCGTCTGAGCGGCAGGCTGCGGCCTCAGAGCGGTTGTGCGTTTATGCTCGCGGCCCGGGAATCGCTGGAGATAACGGATCCCCTGGGCCAGCAGGTCGCCGACCTGGCGATTTTTCGTGCGGCGGACCCGGCGGAATATTTTTCGGCGGGGCGAACGCTGGACTACAACCAGCGCATCTATTTGACCACCGGAGATGTGCTCTTCTCCAATCGTAGCCAGCCCCTGATCCGGATTGAGCGTGATGACGCCGGACGGCATGATTATTTGCTGACCCCGTGTAGCACGCGCATGTTCGAAATCCTGCGCAACTCGCGCAATCATCCGAGTTGCCACAGCAATCTGACCAAAGTATTGCGACGTTTCGGAATCTCAGCTGACGAGATTCACGCCACCTTCAATGTCTTTATGAATGCGGAAGTCGACCCATCAGGCAACCTGGCGATTCTACCGCCCTCATCGAATGCCGGTGACCGGATTATATTGTGCGCACTGGAAGATCTGATTATTGGTCTGACAGCCTGTGCGTCGGAGCATACGAACAATGGTACCTGCAAGCCGATTGATTATCGGGTCATTTCCGAGGCCCCGGACTCCGTACTTTCGCAGAATTGAATCTGACGAGTACGGGCCCTAAGGAGACTCGCGCCGCGACAGATTCAGTATCGCCGACTTTGATTCGAGTTGCCCCGCCCCCGGGTTCGACAACCCGGCCCAGGCGCTGCTCAGCCTGGATGGTTCGATGGCGTTCGATATGGGGCAGTTCTGGTCTAGAGGCCAGAGGATGGCGACCATCAGGCCAACGTCAAGATCTACAACCGCTTATTTATAGAATAGGCACGATAGATTTGGTTATCGCGTAAGTATAAACAGCCGTCCTCCCACTGACTTCCGCCCTCCCGGACCGGGCACCGATAGGAGTTATGCCTCCGGGCGGGAACGGGGCCGGGTCTTAGCTCTGTTTCAGTTGCTGGCGCACGCGCGGCAACACCTGCTTGCCATAGAATTCGATGACTTTGCGTTGATCTGCCTGGCCGCAGTGGATGTTCACGATAGTTGCGCCGGCGGTGAACAGATCCATCACCGCCTTTACATGTACGTCGGGATCGGTGCTTACGGGCCATTTGCCGTACACGCTCTGAATCGGGTTTTCCGCATCGGCGCGCTGCTCAATCGCCTGCGGGTCGCGGATATTGAAGTAGGTCTTGAACGCCTTGGGAATGAACCGCCATAACTCGGCTGACGCTTCCGCATCCTTCTGCCCGCCGACGACGACGAATTGCTCCACCAGCACCGGCATCTGTTTGGGATCCTTACCGGCGGCTTTGGCTCCCGCTTCGAATTCTCCCTTGTGCTTCTTCCAGGTCTCTGGATCAGTGACGAGCCCGTCGCCATATTGGCCCGAGCGACGCATCGCTTTTGGACCATTGTTCGCCGCCATCAGAAGAGGCACATGCCCCGCGGGCCGGTCATACAACTTCGCGTTGACGTTATAGTACTTGCCACTGTGCACGACCTGCTGTCCGGTCCACATTTGGCGGATAATCTCCGCCGCTTCGATGAGCCGCTCTGAACGCTCGGGCCACTTTGGCCAGGATCCGGTGGCGGCCTCCTCATTCAAAGCCTCGCCTGACCCGATTCCGAGAAATATCCGTCCCGGATAAAGCAGGCTTAGCGATGCGAAGGTCTCGGCAACGACCGCCGGGTTGTATCGAAACGTCGGGCAAGTCACAGTCGGTCCGATCCAGACCCTGCGGGTGCGTTCACCGAGCGCCGCCATCGTGACCCATGCTTCCCCCGCATGACCCTCGTTCGCTTGCCACGGCTGCAGATGGTCGCTCGTCGCCAGGAGGTCGAACCCAGCCTCCTCGGCCGCGACACCCAATCGCACCAATTCAGGAACCGGAAACTGCTCGTGGGCCAACATGAAGCCCACCATCGGTCTGATCATAGAAGGAGATGCGGCATTTTCCTCATCTCCGGTTTGCGTTTTTTGGCCCGGGGAGCCCGCCGATCCCGGGACCTGCGCCCTAAGATCGGCGTCTCCCATGGCAACCATCGTGGGCACCAGCGCTGAGGTAGCGGCGAACTTCATAAATTCCCGGCGGTCCACTGCCATGCTCTCCCTTTAGCGCGCCACCTTGCCCATGGACTCAATAGCGAGCCGGCCCAGTTGCTCTTTGGCGAAGGTCAGATGCTCGTCTTCCTGAGCTTCGACTTCGCTCACCGCCGGCCGCAAAACGTCGCTGAGCTTTGAGTCGTCGGTCCGACGGACGATTTTTCCCAACAGTTCCCAATCGGCGTGATCTTTGGTCTCCGCGAGCAGGATGTTCTCGATCGCGTTAATCTCGGCGTCTTTCGGCGACAGCACACTGCTGCCGTTATTCCCCTCCATCGTTGCGAGCAAAGCCTTTGCCTTCTTATCCGCCAGCTCGGCTCCGGTGCTCATGTAGGTCGGGTCGCCGCCGAGTTCGCGGATTACCCCGGTCAGGATCTGATCGTGCCTGCGCGTCTGGGTCAGGAACTCCTGGAATTTGTCGCGCACCTTCTTATCCTGAACGATTCTGAGGGCCGCCTCGTATAGCTTGATGCCGCCTTTTTCAACCGCGAGAAACTCGCTTAGTTTGTCCATCAGCAGACTATGACTGAAAGACTCGCTGGTTACGTAATCCTCTACCTTCTCTACTATATTCGCCATCTGACTATCCTCGCCAAGCCATTTAGTATTTGTGATTCAGACCCTTACGGACCGCTCTCAAAGGCCGAGACCAGGAGTTGTTCTGACTGCTCCTGTAAACTTTCACTTCAATAACCTTGGGTCTCCCTGCACTAATGCAAGTCGGATGCCGCGAAAGAGCTGTGGTCAGACGTGACTTGACCAGGCGACCAGGCAGGTCATTTTGTCTGGGCGTGGAATTATTGCCGTTTTGAGGAAACCTGCGGATACCGCAGATCAACGATCTTTTTACGGTAAGGCGCACTGAATATTCCGGCCGGACCCGCTTCCTTGGCCGTGAAGCAAAAATAATTCCGGCCGGATTTTGAAGCGAAATGCCGCCGGCAGAGGGCGAAACATGGATCAAGGATCGGGACGCGCAACCTCTCCCTCGCCCTCTCCTAGGATAAGGAGAGGAAACAGAAAAGGCTTCTGCGCCAATGTCTTCGTGTGCTCAGGGCGCAAAATTATTTTTGCTTTAAGTTAGCAGCCGGGAAACCGCGCGGCGCCGGGTGAGGCATCTGGCTGGCTGACGTGATCATAGGGCCGCGACCGATGGCGCCGCGCAAGCGTGGTTAGAGATCGCCGGCTGAAAGGCAGGGTTATGCCCGCGATGAGCTGATGGAGACCCACGGCGACAGCGGCCAGGCCGGCTTCAACCTCGGCTCGCGCTGCTCCGAGGCTTGGCCGCAGCACGAGTGCGCCGAATCGCCACTTTTAACCAACGGCCCGGGGGGACCTCGCCGCCTTAATTAATTCAGGCTCCGGATTAGGACTCGCCGCTCGAGGAGTCGCTTCCCGTCCATTTGGGCGCGCGCACGCGGATTCCTGCCCGTAAACCATCGACCCGAATTTGATGCGACCGGGACCCGCCGGCGGACGCGTAACGCACCGTGTACTGCTGTCGCAGTTCATCCGAAATGCTTTGGAAGTAAGTATCGAGCCCGGCCAGATCGGTGACGCGGGGATTTATGATGAAGGTTGTCGCGCCGGTTTCGTCGCTCAAGTGCCTCAAAGTTGACGCATCGACTTGTTCGTCTTCACCGCCCGGTGGAGGTCCGAAACCGCGCAACCCCATCCCATGACGACCGAACATCGGAGCCATCATCATCGGACCCAGCGCCATCCCCGGCCCACCCACGGTGCCGAGGCCCACGGTATAAATCAGAACCCCAGCGCGCCGCGCGGCGTCAATAGTGTTATTGAGCGAGTTCGAGCTTGCGTTGTCCATTCCATCGGTCATCACCAGGAGCGCCTTTTTGGGCCATCGGCCACGCTCGACTTTCTGAAGGCCCATGACCACCGCGTCATACAATGCGGTGCGGCCATACGCGTGCAGGATCGCGATAGCGTGAGTTACGTCAGACGGGGTGTTGGTGAAATCCTGCAGCAGGTAAGCGCGGTCGGAAAACGCCGTCATGAAAACCTGATCGCGGGGATTCAGGGTGCGGACGAAATGCTCCAGCGCGGCTTTAGCGGCCGGCAGTTTCCACGCCATGCTGCCGCTGGTATCAACCACAATGCCGATACTGACCGGCGTATCGAAGTCGCGTTGAACACCAAGAACCGGCCGCTGCGTTCCGTCTTCATAGACCGTTAAATCCTGCTTACGGAGATCGGAAATCCAGCGTCCGCTGTCGTCCGTCGCGGTGATCGAAATTCTGGCCACGGCGGTTTGAGGCTGGCGCTCCAACGGCAATTCAAGCGAGCTCTCCTCACCTTGCGGTCCGGGGATTCTCGCCGCCGGCGGCGACTGGGGCTGTGGAACTACTTGCGGCAGCGTGAGGGTCTGCCGGGGTGCTCCCTGAGACGGCGCCTGCGGAATAGATCCGGGCTGAAAAGTTTGCGATTGCGCCTGTGCGGTTTCTATAGCGGCAGCAGGAGCATCCGACTGTGGCGGCGCCGGGGAACCGCCCAGATAGCTCCCCGCACCAGGGGCGAACGCCATCGCGCTGCTTACAAAAGCAGGCAGTATTGCCAACACCATCACGGAGACGATTGCAGCCAGACCAGCATTGATTTTGTGATTCATCGCTCTTTATGCCAACGGAAGCGACCGGCCATCGCTCTGCCTTTTAGACGTCACAGCGGAAACTTTCGTTTACAGGGAGGTTCTTCTTCCGGACAGAAGCCTCATGATACATGGCATAAACCGCCCATGACAAAAACAAATTCCTGGCTTCGGAAGCTTTCTTGATTTCGCCCTGTTAATTAGTTATACTCTTTGTAGATGAGACTCCGTTCAAGGCGCTCGATTATGACTTTGCTTGCTGATAATCCTGAATTCGGCACGCTCGAAGCAGTCTCCCGCCTGCTCGGTGTCCAAGTGAAAAAAATCTATGAGATGGTCGAGCGCGGCGACTGCAAAACCTGCAAGCGCGTCGAGCGCCGCAAAGGTCAAAGGCTCCGACGGCGGCCCCAGCATGGCCGACCGTGAGCGTGGCCGCGTGGCCACGCTTTAACCCGCATTTACCAGGAATAGATCCGGTTTCTGCTACCGGAAGATTCGCCCTGCCGGCCCTCGCCGGCCTTAAACCGGGCGTCGACATTTTATCGACATCGAACGGTTTGCATAAGGGTGCGATGATGCCGCAGGCGATCGATTCGCCCTTTTTGGCCTTCACTGAGCGGTAACGATCCATGCGAGGTGGCTACGCTGAAGTGACCCGCCGAATTTGATATGAGCTTCCCCGCTTGCGCTCTTCCACCGTTCATGGGTGGAAGAGCGCAGGATGAGATCCTCGCAGAGCGTCTTGGAGCGAGCACCATTTGCTCATTGCGGACAATGGCACTGGTCTTCCTTTTTTCAACATCCTGGTGGCCCTTCCCCACAGATCCGGACCACAATTCGTTCTAATCGGCCGAAGATCCAGCGCAACCGCATCGCGGCACGAAACTGGCTTAGGTGGCAAAGTTCCATTTGGGACCTTGTGGGCACATTGAGGTAGCACACAGCAGAATAGACCATCTATGAATGGTTAAAGACATCGATGCCTGTTTCTGTTGACTGGATGTAGCAGCGACTGACCGCTCAGTATTCAGGCAATTGCTGCAATTGCGCGCAATTGGAGTCGCGCAGCCCGGCGGCGGGTAGCCGCGCACCGTGGAGAGGAAGGAGATTTCGATGACCGGATGGATGAAAAAGGTGAGCGCCGTTTGCGCGATCTCGCTGCTCTTGTCGGGCTGCGGATATTATTCGCAAATGACGCAGGCCCAACAGAATGGTGTGGTCGGCGGCGCGATCGCCGGCACGATGATCGGCGGCGCAGTCGGATGCGGCATCGCCGCCGGGGCCGGCGGAGGGAACAGCTCCACCGCTTATGGAATTGGATGCCCGGTAGGAGCGATCGCCGGCGGCATAATCGGCGGAATAATCGGGTACAAATACGCGCAGGAGCCGGCACCGGCCGCAACTCCAGCGCCGCCCCCACCGCCACCGCCGCCGCCCCCACCACCTCCCGCGGTTAAGGAGCGCATCGTGTTGAGGGGCGTGCACTTTGACTTCAACCGGGCCAATATCAGGACCGATGCCGCGCCGATCCTCGACGAGGCGGCCGATATTCTCAGCAAGCATCCGGACGTGACCATCAACGTCGACGGCTACTGCGATATAATCGGGAGTTACCCCTATAACCTCAGGTTGTCGCAGCGCCGCGCCGACGCGGTCGCCGGCTACCTGGAGGGCAAGGGTATCGCCGCCAGCCGGCTGACGACGCACGGGTACGGCAAGACCCACTTTGTCGCGACCAACGCGACACCAGAGGGACGCGCCGAGAACCGGCGGGTTGAGTTGGTACCGACTTCGGATTGAAATCGTGCGCGCGGCCGGATGCATCCAGTATCCGGCCGCGCGCTTCCAACCAGGCCCGCGCCGCCTGATTGTTCGGTCCACTCTGACCGATCAGATTGGACCGTCAGCCTCAATATCGCCTTCGCCATGCAATGCCGTATCATGAGAAACCGGCCGGGACGGATTCGTCCGGCCGATTCTTTATGAGTCAGGCTGAGGAGCAATGGTTGACGCACCGGGGTTTACGCGGAGAGTTGGATGGTGGCTGCAGAGGCTGGCGCGTTGGGCCGCCATCGTTTGGATTCAAATCGGGATAACCATCCTGCTGTTCGGGCTGTTGAGCGCCACGTCGGGAGCGCTGGTCGGCGCGATCGGGCGTTGGCGCCAGCGCCATGAGCCGGCGGAAACGGCAGCCTATGCCGGCCCCGCCACCTCGTGGGCGGCCGCATACTTCCAGGCGATGCACAACGTGCGCATGAGATGGTACCCCTACGTGTACTGGAAAACCGCGCCGATGCGCAGCGCCTACCTCAATATCGATCAGCATTGCAACCGCGTCACCTGGAACCCGCCGCCGCGCGGCCACGGGCGGCCCTTGCTGCGCGTCTTTTGCCTGGGCGGCTCCACCACCTGGGGCGCCGGCGCGCGCGACGATTACACGATTCCATCGCTGCTGGCCAAGCATCTGACCGGCCATCCGGACTACGACGTTGAGGTGGACAATTTCGGCCAGATGGGCTGGGTCACGAGCCAGGAACTAATCTATCTCTACGAGTTGTTGAGAAGAGGACATCGGCCCGACCTGGTGATCTTTTACGATGGCGTCAATGACACCTTTATCGGCTACCAGAATGGCATGGCCGGGCTCACCCAAAGCGAATTCCTGCGCGCGCAGGAGTTCGGGATCATGGCCAGTTCGTCCGGCCGCAAGAAACTCTACAGCACCGCGATCCGCACTTTTTTGATGAATACGGGCTTTGCCGACCTCATCAAGCTGGTCAAGAAACAAGACACCGGCGACCTTGAACGCAAGGAGACCACGCCGCTGAGCATAATCTCTTACCTGGCGCCGCCCAGCGACTTTGAGGGTACCGACGCGGTGGAGCAGGACGTGGTGAACATCTACCTGTTCAACCGGCAGATAGTCGAAACGCTGGGCCAGCGCTTTGGCTTCCGCGTGTTGTTCTACTGGCAACCGGTGATTTACAGCAAGCAGCCGCTGACCGCGCTGGAGCGCAATTTCGTGGGCTCCCGCAGCCGCCAGGAATTCTTCGCCGGCACCTACAAACGCGTCGCGAACGCGGCGCAAAGCGGCCGCATCAAGGATATCAGCGGGATCCTCGACAACGACCGCGATCAAACCTACTTCATCGACCCGTGGCACATCACCGAGGCCGGCGACGACGTCGTGGCGCAGCGGATGGCGGCCGACGCGGCGCCGATTCTGGCGCAAGCGGCGCAGGCGCGCCACCCACCTTCGGCGCCGTCCGCGCGTTAGCGAAAAACTGCTCCTCGGCTCGCTGATTGTGATATCGTCGCGGCGAGTGGGAAAGCCGGGCAATGTTGGATGAGAACATCGGAGACTTTTGAGCCGATCGGGAATCGCCCAATCGGAAGCATCGAAGGACGCAAATGAAATGGCCTTGTTGAAAGAGACTATTCAGAAAACCAGATATAGCAACGTGGTCGACGCCGACGGACATGTACTGGAGGCACCCGATTGCTGGGAGAAGTATATCGAGGCGAGGCACAAACCCAATGCCGTGCGGATCCGCAAGGACGACCGCGGCTACGAATACGTGGAGATCGGCGGTAAGCCGTCGAAATTCAATCGGCGCGGCGCGATCGGAATTCTGGGCGCGATGGGTATGCTGTCGCGCGACCATTGGCAATGGGATTACCGGCGCGGATGGGGCGAGGTCGCGGGTTTCGGCGCCGTGGACGCCCGGGAGCGCATCCAGCGTCTGGACGCCGAAGGGCTGGCGGCCGCGATTATCTATCCTACTATCGGTCTGGCGTGGGAAACTGAATGTGAGGACAACGACCTGACCCAGGCTTTGTGCCGCGCTTACAACCGCTGGATCGTGGACTGGTGCGCGGACAGCAACGGGCGCTTGATTCCGGTTGCGCACGTGTCGCTGTTCGATCCGGAAGCGGCGGCGCGGGAACTGGAGCGCGCGGTCACGGACGGATGCAAGGGCGGATGGTTCGGGCAGTTCACGCATACGCGCAAGCCCCATGGCCATCCCGACCACGACGCGCTATTCGCCAAGGCCCAGGAACTGGACGTGCCGCTGGGACTTCATCCGACCGTCCAGCCGCTGTGGACAGCGTCGGGCCGCTACGCGCATGAGTACACGCGCAGGCAGTTTTTCTTTATTAACGTTACGACGGGCGACGCCACCCGGCACGCACTGACCAGTTTCATGCAGTACGGTACCTTCGACCGTTTCCCGCGGCTCAAGATCGTGCTGCTGGAAGTCGGCGCCGGATGGATCAGCAACTGGCTGGACCGGATGGACGACGTTTACTTGAGCTACATCGGCCACGCGCTGCCACTGAAGGAAAAGCCCAGCTTTTACTTCGGGCGCAACATCTTTATATCCGCCGATCCCGATGAGCATGCGCTGCCAGCGATGATCGATCTCTGCGGCGAAGACCGGTTCTTCTGGGCGTCGGACTTCCCGCATCCGGATCACGTCGGCAACTATATCGCCGAACTGGATGAAATCGCGGACCAGCTGACCCCTTCCGCGCGGCAGAAGCTGCTGGGCGAAAACGTGATGCGCGCGTATAACTGCGCGATGCCGCTACTCAACTCTTAAACCAACCGCGCCCGCGGCTGCGGACTTGGGTAGCGCGGCCGCACCCTGGGAGAGGTCGGCGCGCGATTTGTGCCAGCAAGTCTTGTCGGAGGGGTGCAGGCGGGCCCGCAAGGGTGTGTCAGGCATGCAGAATCTGCTTCTGCGCCAATGCGTCCGGCGTTTCTTGATGCGTCCAGAAACCCTCACCCTACCCGCTCCCTTACAAATAAAGGGAGCGGGTATAAACCCAAGCTTCTGCACGCGAATACCGCTGCATTGCACGGCATAAGTATTTTTTGACAGTCTCACGAAGGGAGCGAACAGGGTTTCCACCGCCTATCGTGAAGCGGCGAATTCCTTTAGAAAATTTGATGTGACACTGCTTAAGCGAATCGCCGCGGGGTGCGCGCTGGTCGCCTTCGGAATCATCGCGGCCCTGGTGATTGGCGAAGTCGGGTTGCGGCTTGCGGGCCTGGCCAAGCCGGCCTTCTATACCTACGACCAGTATCGCGGATGGGCGCTGCGGCCGGGCGCCAGCGGATGGGACGTCAAAGAAGGCGAGGCCTACGTGCGCATCAACCAGGAGGGCTTTCGCGGTCCCGAAACCACAATCGCCAAGCCGCCCGGCACGGTGCGCGTCGCCGTGCTCGGCGACTCCTTCACCGAGGCGCAGCAGGTGCCCGAGGGGCAGACCTTCAGCGCGGTCATCGCACGCGCGGTGGCCGGTTGCCCGGCGCTGCGCGGGCGCAAGGTCGAGGTGCTCAATTTCGGCGTCAACGGCTATGGCACCACGCAGGAGCTGATGACCCTGCGCCATCAGGTCTGGCAGTTTGCGCCGGATATCGTGGTGCTGGCAGTGTTCACCGGCAACGACATCATGAACAATTCGGTGACGCTGGAGACCGAACGATGCCGCCCGTTTTACGTCTATCGCGACGGTGAGATGGTGCTGGCCGGGCCGTTATGGGACTCCTCCATCACGCGCATGCAGTGCCGGATGCGTTTTGAGTCGCGCCTGCGCTTCGATACGCATCAGTCCGAACTCATCAAGGTCCTTGATACCGGCTGGCGCGTAGTCAAGCAGCATCTGCCCGGCAAGCATCATAAGCGGCATGAAACGACCGGCTCCGAACTGGGGATCAACGACATCATCTACAAGGCCCCCACCGACCCGGCGTGGCGCGACGCGTGGCGCGTGACCGATGGGCTGATCGCGCAGATGAATCGCGAGGTCAAAAGCCGCGGCGCCGCCTTCCTGGTCCTCACGCTGAGCAACGGAATCCAGGCCTGGCCCGACCCCGCCGTCCGTGCGCAATACATGCAGCGCCTGGGCGTGAGCGATTTGGAATATCCGGACCAACGCATCCAGGCGCTGGGCGCGCGCGACGGCTTCCCGGTGCTGGCTTTGGCCCCGCCGCTTTCGGCCTATGCCGACCAGCATCACGTTTTTCTGCACGGCTTCAAGAACACCAAGCTGGGCGAGGGGCATTGGAACGAACTAGGCCATCGCCTGGCCGGCGAACTAATCGCCGCCAAGCTGTGCGACATGATGGGGGCGGGTCAGGGAGCCGCCGTCGCCAAGGGCATCGCCCACTGAGCGGTCACCGCTGGCCGCTCTCCTGCTTGGCCGGCGACTGCCATCGTGGCCGGGCCGTTGCTATGCTCTGAACCACGCGATGATGACTGCGGGCGGACCAGTGGGCGGATTGCGGGACTGCGGCAGGCGGTGAGAATCGGATGGGACTGCATCGGGAAATACGACGCCTCAGGAAGATGGGCGGGACGACGGTGGCGAGCTATTACGTGCGCCAGCTCAGCAATGTCCTGATCCATCCGCTTAACCTGGTGGGTCCGGCGCGATGCGAATGCCCGTGTTGCGGATGGCACGGGACGCGATTTCTCAATCACGTCGGCTACGACGAAACGCTGGCCAATTACGTCTGTCCACGATGCGGCAGCCACGCGCGCCATCGTGGAATGGCGATCTTCCTGCGCAACTACCTGGACGCCTCCACGCGGGTGTCCCGGGTGCTGCATTTCGCGCCCGAACGCGCCATCGCGGCGCGGCTGGCGGCGAACCCAAGAATCGTCTATGTGACGCTGGATATGGCGCCGCATGCGGTCAGCGTGCGCGCCGATATCGGGGCGCTACCGTTTCGCGACGGCGCCTTTGAGTTGATTATCTGCTGCCATGTGCTGGAGCATCTGCGGGCCGACACCGGGGCGCTGGCCGAGATCGCGCGTACGCTCGCACCCGGCGGACAGGCGGCGATCATGGTGCCGATGCGTCCGGGATGGGAGGCCCAGCCGACCTTGGAGTTCGGCGCGCCGCAGCCCCGGCTCAGCGACCATTGGCGGCTTTACGGAAACGACGTGCCCCAACGAATCGCCGCCGCCGGGCTGGAATGCACCAGTGTGCGGTTTTCGTCATTTCTCACTGGCCCGCAGCGCGACGCTTATCAATCCGGTGAAGACGTCATTTATCTCGCCTCCAAGCCACCCCTCTGACCTGCCGGGCGGCGCAGCCGGCGCGCAGCCAAGCGATAACCGGCGCGGGATTCTCATGCTGCTCGCGGTCGCGGTCGTGCTGGGCGCACTGCTGCGCTTTTTCCGTCTCGGTGCTTCCGAGCTTTCCCCCGACGAGGCCGCGTCATGGGCCGCCGCCGCCGCTCCCACCGTCGCCGGCGTGATCCGGCAGCAAGCGGTGTTCAATCCCGGCAAGCTGGCGGCCTATGAGCTGATATTGCATGGATGGATTGCGGTGTTCGGCGACCAGGTCGGCGCGATGCGCACGTTGTCCGCAATACTCGGAGTCGTCGCGATCGTGCTGGTGTTCTGGGTTGCGCGCGAACTTCTGATGCTGGGGAGCGTCCGCGAGCAATCTAAAGCCGATATCGACTACGCCGCGGCGGTCAGCGCGGTTATCTTCGCGGTCAGCCTGACGATGCTCCGGTTCGCGCGCGAGGCCCGGATGTATCCGTTGCTGATGGTCGCGATTCTATCCGAGACGGGGTTTTTGTTGCGCGCGCATCGCCGCGAAGGATTTGCGAATTACGCGGCGACATCGTTGTTTACCGCGCTCTCGATCGCCACCAACTTTAGCGCCGTGTTCGCGCTCGCCGCGCAGGGATCGTGGCTGCTGTTGTCCAGGGCCGGAAGGCGCAACGGCATCGCATGGAAGCCGCTCGCCGCGCTCGCCGCGGGCGCCATCGCGCTCGCGCCGCTGCTCGCGGCAGCCGTCACCAACAGCGTCGCCGCGATGGATCGCGGGGCCTTGAGCTGGATCTCGCCGCCCAGGCCATGGGAGGTCTTCTCGTTCTTTAACCGCGGAACCGGCACGTTTCCGTTTCCGGTCCTGTTGGCGCTGGCGTTGTGGGGAATCGCTTCGCAATGGCGTCGTCTGCGCGACGCCATCGTCTTCGCCCTGTTCTGGATGTACGGACCGATACTTTTGCTTTATGCGATCTCGTTGGCGGTCACTCCCCTGCTGGTGGAACGCTACGCGCTGTCATCCTTCGTTCCCTTCATGATCCTGGCGGCGCTGGGAGTCGGCGCCTTGACCTCGCCACGTGTGCGTATCGGCGCGCTGGCGCTGGTCGTGGTGGTTTCGATCGCACACGCGGCGGCGTTTCTGCGCCAGCCCGCGTCGAGGCAGTGGATACATGCGATTGAACGGATCCAGACATCCTCACGGGCGGCAACCATAGCGATCGTTCCAGAATACGGCGCCAACGTTGTGCGCTACTATCTGCCCCCGGACTCACGATTCGTGATCTCGGATCCGTCGGGCTTGAGCGCCGCGTCCTGCGCCAGGTCGGGAGTTTTGTTCTTGTGGGATCACGCGCTGGAGGGGCCCTCCGGAAAGGAGGCCGCGGCGTGCAAGTCCACCTTCGCGCACCTGCTGTTCAACGAAAAAGATGTATCGGTGCTGACGCGATAGTTGCGGCTTTTCGAAAGTCATTCCAGGATGCTTGCCGTTTTCGTAGGCATTTCAGAGGATTGCCGCTTTCATAGGCATCAACTCACATTTTATGAGCATCGTCCGCCCCTTTGACGGCCTTTCCTTTCGCGCACTTGGCCCTGCGCGATGGCATGTTTCGTGCTCGGTTGAATCAAGCTAAAGACGGCAGCGTCTGGTGAGAGAGCGATAGCGGCGGTTTCCCGCTATCGCTTGCCTGTCCATCGTGACAGCATAAACAGTGCGGGGAATTGCATGCCTCCAGTGGCGATTTCAAACCGTGCGGCGCGCCCGAGGAAGTTTGTGGGTGGGACGTTGCATCGGAGTGTCAGGAGTAAAGGCGCATGAGTGCTTCGAGCGAAAACCAGAAGCTGGCGATCCTGGTGGGTGGCGGTCCGGCGCCGGGTATCAACAGTGTTATCGCTTCGGCCACGATCGAAGCGGTCAACTGTGGATTGCATGTGATCGGCCTTAGAGACGGTTTCCGCTGGCTGGTGCAGGGCGATACCTCTCACACGATCGAACTCGGCATCCGCGACGTGAGCCGAATCCATTTCACTGGCGGTTCGATTCTGCGCACTTCACGCACCAATCCCGCACGCGACGAGGGCGGACCCGAGCGCGCGGTTACCGCATTGACCAAACTGGGCGTCCGCTACCTGCTGTGTATCGGCGGCGACGACACCACCTTCGGCGCGTCCAAGATCGCCGAGGCCAGCCGCGGACGTATCGGCGTGGTGACGGTACCCAAGACTATCGACAACGACTTGCCGCTCCCTGACAACGCCCCCACCTTCGGTTTCGAGACCGCGCGCGCCGTGGGAACGGGCATCGTCGAGTCGCTGATGGAAGACGCGCGGACCACCGGCCGCTGGTATCTGGCGATCTCGATGGGCCGTAAATCGGGCGCGCTGGCGCTGGGAATGTGCAAATCGGCTGGCGCCACCCTGGCGGTGATTCCGGAAGAGTTTCACGCTCCCACGCTCGAGCTGGGACTGGTGGTCGATACCATCGTCGGTTCGATTATCAAGCGGCTGGCCTGGGGCCGTGACGACGGCGTCGCGTTGATCGCCGAAGGAATCGCCGAGAAACTCGACCCCGGAACGCTGGCGCACCTGGACTCCGGACTATCCGGACGCGACGCTTACGGGCATGTTCATCTCGCCGACGTTCCGATCGGATCGTTGTTGCGCGAGCAGATCATCAAGGCCCTGGCGGAGTTGGGTGTGAACGCCACCGTCGTCAGCAAGGATATCGGCTACGAATTGCGCTGCGCCAAACCCCTGCCCTTCGACGTGGAATATACCCGCACCCTGGGCTATGGAGCGGTCCGCTATCTCCTGGGCGGCGGTTCCGGTGCGCTGATCGCGATCAGCGGCGGACGCGTCACCCCGGTGAGTCTTGAAGATTTGAAAGATCCCGAGACCGGACGCGTGCGGACCCGGATGGTAGAGGTCGATACCGAGTCGTATCACGTGGCGCGCTCTTACATGATTCGGCTGGAGCTGCCCGACTTCGAAGAACCCACGCTGTCCTCGCTGGCCGGCCAAACCAAGCTATCAGCGCAGGAGTTCAAGCAGCGCTTTTTACCGGTGGTCCAGGCGACCGCTCCCGTAGCGGGGCATCCAAGCGCTGTGAAATAATTCGCCCGGTGCTGACCATCGAGGCCGAGATCACGCCCGGGATGCGGGTGACGGAAGTGGTCCAACTCGCCCAATTGGTGGAGGCGGTTGGATTCGACCGGCTGGGGATCTCGGACGTACCGCTGTATCCGGATTGCTTCCAGCTTCAAGCCCTGTGCGCACAGGCTACCAGCCGCGTCCACATCGGACCGCTGGTCACCAATCCCTACTCCCATCATCCGGTGCTGTTGGCCGGCGCCGCCGCCACGATCGCGGAAGTTTCGGGTGGCAGGGCCTTCCTCGGACTCGGATGGGGCGCGGGCCTCAATGAGATCGGCATCGCCCAGCCCAAGCCGGTGGCGGCGCTGCGCGAATCAATCGCGATCATCAACGATCTGCTGGCCGGAAAAACCGTCACCCACCATGGGTCCGTGTTCCACCTCTCCAAGGTCCGGCTGGTGCGAACGCCGGAGCGGCGGATGCCCATCTGTATCGGGACGCGCAGTCCGCAAACGATGCGCCTGGCGGGCGAATTGGCCGACATGGCGATCGTCGGCGCGCGCTATATGACGGCGGAGATGGCGCGCAGCTATCGGGCCTGGGTTGCCGAGGGCGCGGCGCGGGCCGGGCGTCCGCCGGGCAATGTCGAAATTGCCCCGCGCCTGACCTTGTGCGTATCGCACGACGGCGCGCTGGCGCGCACCAGCGTCAAGCTGCATGCCGCCTATTATCTCACCCTGCTCAAGCCCCCCGAAATCAGCATCGACCCCGATCGGATGGTCCGAATCGAAGCGGCGGTGCGCCGCGCCAGCGGATGGTATTTCGCGCCCGACGTTTCTTATCCTGAGGAAATCCACGATCTGATCAGTGATGATATCGTCGAGCGGTTCGCGATCGCCGGGACGCCGCGGGAATGCCTGGCGCAGATGCGCGAATTCGCGCGGCTTGGATTTACCAGCGTCAGCATGAATCTGGCGGCGGTGCGCCGCGGCACCATGTACGAGGGCTACAGGGAGACCATCGCGTCGTTCGGCGAAGTGATTAATGAGGTCAAGCGGCTGTGACCGGGGGTTGGTCCTGAAGCGAGGCGCTGTACCCGCATTCTTTTGAGCGTGTCGATAATCGCATCCAGGCTTTGGATGACCTCGCCCCCAAGGCGTCCCGTCCCGGGAGAGGCAGTCAGAAACGTCCCCGGGAGAAAATCGCAAGTCTCTTTGTTGTTAAGGGAGAGGTGGGATGAGGGTTTCCGGACGCTTCGAGCAACACCAAACGCACTGGCGCACAAGCGGATTGCGCATGCCCGTTACAACTTTGCATGTCCGCCTGTACCCTTCCCCGGGGTGCGCCCGCGCGGTACCCAAGTCGGCAGGCGCAGGCGAGGTTCGTTCAGGAGTTGTCGACACCCTTTACTGAACGTGGGAGAGGACAGAAAAAGGCCCCTCCCAGAGGCGACCCTATGGGAGAGGCTTGGGTCGGGGTTTTCTGCGCTCGCTGCGCAGAATGATTTTCACTGCGCGATTACGACCGTGGACCGCCGTAAGTTCTCAGCACGCGTTCGAGCTCGGAAACCGCATTGCGGACGGCGCCCATCTGACGCTCGAGGATTGACCGCAGGTTCGCCGGCAAGGTCTCCGCCAGCGCCTTTTCATATTCGCCGACCACTTCCTGCGCATCCTGACGGCACCACTCCACCACTCCGCTGTCGCCCTTGCTCATCACGACACTGAAATCCATTTCAAGCCGATCGAGCAAGCCCCCAAAGGTCCCGGATTCCTCCTTGTCTATCCCCATCCGGATGCGCTCGGCCTGCAGTTCGTCGGCCGCACTTTTGCGGATCTCGGCCTGTTGGTTGAAGAAGGCCTCCAGGTCATCCCGGCTGACGTCCCCCGCCGCGTGCCGGTAGCGCTTTTCACTGTCCACACAAACCGAAATCAGCCGATTCACAATCTCAACAGCATTCATTTACGATCACCCTCCTGGTTTGCCGAACTTGACCGCGGGGGGTCAATGGCCAGAGCAATATTAGCATCGGCCGTGCCAGCAAGTCAGGCGAAATTGATCATGAATTTTGCCGCCATCGTCCCGGCATAAAGGTAAAAATGTTACGGCCATTTAAACGCCAGAAGCGGCTCGTCGCGGTTCGGCGTTATCTGACCTCTGTGGTTGCGGCCGATCCGTTCGCGGCGCGACAATAGATCGAAGGCCGCCGCGCCACGCGCGCAATAACCGGATGCCGCGGCAATCGGCCGTGGCAGGAACCGCAACTCGCTCACCGGAGGTTTTTATGGCCACGCACCGGATGCGTCCTGAAACTGCCGTCCTTACCAGAGGTTTCGATCCGCGCCTATCGGTCGGGGCTGCCCGTCCTCCGGTCTATCGGACCTCCACCTACGTATTCTCCAGCCCTGAGGCGGCGGAGCGCGCCTTCGGCGTTGCATTGGGCAGGATTCAGCCCACCGCGATGGAAGCCGGCGACCTCATTTACGCCCGCCTGTCGCATCCCAATGCCGAAATCGTCGAGGATCAACTGGTGCCGCTGGAGCCCGGAGCGCAGGCCGCCGCGGTCTTCAACTCCGGGATGGCCGCAATCTCGACGATGCTGTTAGGACTGCTGGAGCCGGGCGCGACCGTGGTCTATACGCTGCCGTTGTATGGCGGGACGCACCATCTGATTCAGCAAGTGATCCTTCCGTTGGGAATTCGCGCGGTTGCGGTGCCTGCGGGAGATACCCGGGGAGTCGAGCGGGCGATCGTTGAAAGCGACAATCTGCGCCTGGTTCTGATCGAGAGCCCCGCCAATCCCACTTTGGTGATGACCGATATCGCCGCCGCGGCGCGCGCAATCAGGCAGCGCTCCGAACGCGCCTGGCTGGCGGTGGATAACACCCTGCTGGGCCCCACGTTTCAGCATCCACTGGCACACGGTGCGGATCTGGTGATTTACTCCGCGACCAAGTTTCTGGGTGGCTTTAGCGACTTGCTGGCCGGCGCCATTCTGGCCGCCGATCAGGAAATCGTGGTGCGGTTGCGGCGTTTGCGGGCGATTCTGGGCAATATCCTGCAGGCCGATGAGTGCTGGATTCTCGACTCCCGGCTGTCCACGGTCAGCCTGCGGATGAATCGCCAGAGCAAGAACGCGGAGCGCATCGCGACCCGGATCTGCGACCATCAGGCGCTGCAGCGGGTTATCTATCCGCGTCTGTTCACCGATCCTGAACAATGCCGCATCCGCGACCAGCAGACGGACTTTCCCGGATCTCTGATGACGCTCGAATTCAAGGGCGGCAAGGCGGCCGCCTTCGAGTTCCTGCGCCGTATAACGATCGCCCGCAACGCAGTCAGTTTAGGCGGAGTCGAGAGCCTGGCCTGCCATCCCCTGACCACCACGCACAGCGAACTGTCGCCAACCGAATTGGCTGAAGCCGGGGTCAACGAATCAATGGTGCGGGTATCGGTCGGCACCGAGCACTGGCGGGATTTGCTCGAAGACTTTCAAAATGCGCTGTCGGCATGCTGAGAGTTTCACCTTTCAGTTTACCGCTCAAACGCATTGGGGGAGAGGCTCTTTCTGTCCCCTCTCCTTATCCTAGGAGAGTCCTAGCCATAAAGCGAAATAATCTGTACCTTGAGCGGACAAACCCATTGGCGCAGAGGCCTTTCTGATCCTCAGGGCGAGAGGAGAGGTTACACGCCCCGATCCACGACACAGATTTCGCCTGCAAGCACTGAAATTTCGCAAAAAACTGCCGAAATTTCTGCGCTTCAGGAATAAGGACAGAGGTAGCGCGAAACGCTGGTGGCCGAGGGCGAAACATGTGCCTTCGTCAAGGAGAGGTGCAAGGTCGCCCAACAACTCCTAATTTTCGCTTTAGAGCGAGGACAAGGAGAGGGAGTCCGAAAAGACTAGCGCAGGTCCGCGGCGAGAGCTTCGCTCATCAGGTCAACAAAGTTGTTGCGATAGAAGCGCTGCTGGGCCGATTCGGTAGCATTGGCGAGTGCCGATTCGAAGCGCTTGAGTGGATTACGGCCGCCTTCGATATGCGGATAATCGGAAGAGAACATGCAGATGCGCTCATCGGAATTGGCGACAATCCAGGCCGTGTCCTCGACCGGATAGGGCGTCACCCGCACCTGGCGGCAGACGAATTCGCTGGGCTTGAGCGACATCTTCTGCAATCGCTCCTCGTTCTTGTAAAACGACAGATGCGCCGCGTCCATCATCCGCATCCAGCCCGGCAGCCATGACGCGCCTTGCTCGATCACGCCGAACTTAAGCCGCGGGAACCGGTCCAGCACGCGGTCAAAAATCATCACCGCGAGAGACTGCATCGGCGGATACGGAATCGCCACGTAGTCCAGCGAGCGCAGATCGCCGTCGCCGCCATGCCAATCGGGGATCGGCGGCAAACCGTTGATTAGAAAAGCCGCGGACATGAGAGAACCGCCGCCGCCGACATGAAACAGTATCGGTATCCCGGCTTCCTGCGCCTGGGCCCACACCGGGTCCAATCCGCTATGGCTGGGCGAATGCGCCTTGGGGCATCGCGATGGAATCACCAACCCCTTCGCGCCCAGCGCGATTGCCTCGCGCGCGACCGCTTGCGCGCCCGCAAATTCCATCAGCGGTACATAGCTGGTCGCCAGCAGACGCCGGTCCGCGGAACAGAAATCCACCATCGCCCGGTTAACCGCCCGCGCCGCGGCGTAAACCAGACCCGCGTCGTCGCCATGTTCCAAATCCCCGATTTTCATCGATAAGGTGGGAAACACCAGTTGACTGGCGAACCCCAGGTGGTCCAGCGCTTCGCCGCGGTCCCGCCCGCGCCACGAGCCCAGCGCGTTGTAGTTCTTGCGCGTCATGATTTTTTGGGCGCGCTCGGCGCGATACCCGGGATCGTCATGGCGCCGGCGCAGTTCGGCGGTGGTTATGATCAGGCTTCCGTACTTGCCGTAAAATCCGGCGGCATCCACTTTCTCGCGCCACATAGCCTCGACGTAGCCATCCAGAAAATCCGGCGCCTCGACGATATGGGAATCGGCGTCATGGATGGTGCGTCCCTCAACGTAGGCCATGGCCTTGGTCCATCATCTTCCCACGACTGAATGCGGGACAGGAAACTGGAATCAGGCGAACAGCATCTCGGACATCGAGCCGCCCGGGGGAATCATCGGCATCACCGCTTCTTCCTTGGGGATGACCACGTCGATCAGCACCGGACCGGGAGTATCGAACGCCTCCTTCATGGTGGAGGCCAGCTCGGCGGGCTTCTCGATTCTGAAGCCCTTGGCGTTATAGGCCTGGGCCAGCAGAACGAAATCGGGCACCGACATCGCGGAGTAGGAATAACGCTCCTGGTAGAATTTCTCCTGCCATTGGCGGACCATCCCCAGGAAGTGGTTGTTCATGATCACCACTTTGATGTCGACGTTGTACTGCACGGCGGTGGCCAACTCCTGGATGTTCATCTGGATCGAGCCGTCGCCCGACACCACCACCACGCGGCGGTCGGGGGCCGCGAATTTGGCGCCGATTCCCGCCGGCAAACCATAGCCCATCGTGCCCAGACCGCCCGAGGTGAGCAGCGAGCGCGGCCGCTCGAAGGGGAAGAGCTGCGCAACCCACATCTGATGCTGGCCAACGTCGGTGGCGACGATGCAGTCGCCCTTGGTCAGGTTGTGCAGTTCCTCGATGACCGAGACCGCGGAGATGTGGCCATTGGCGTCGCCGTTGCGGCGCTCGTAAAGCGGCTTTTCCCGCTGCCACTGGAGAATCTCCTGATGCCACTTCGCCCAGATCGGACGCCGTTTCCCCAGGCTCTCGCGGGTGCGCACGATCTCCAGCATATCGGCCAGCACCGGCTTGATATCGCCGACAATCGGAACATCGACTTTAACATTCTTGGAAATCGACGAGGGGTCGATATCGATATGGATTATGGTTTTGGCCTTGGGGGCGAAGTCCGCGATACGCCCGGTGACGCGGTCATCGAACCGCGCGCCCACCGCAATCAAACAGTCGGTGTTACACACCGCCGTATTGGTGGCATACGACCCGTGCATCCCGAGCATCCCCAGGCATAACGAATCGGAAGCCGGAAACGACCCCAGGCCCATCAGGGTTTCGCACATCGGAATTCCCAGGCCGCGCACCAGTTGAATCAATTCCGGCGACGCGCCCGACCATTGGACGCCACCGCCGACATAGAACAGCGGCTTCTCGGACTGCTCGATCGCGTCCACCGCGCGCTCGATCTGGCGCGGATTGCCCTTGATGGTCGGCTTGTAGCCGCGGATGTCAACGTGGTCGGGATACTTGAAGGTGTGCTGCGCCTGCTGGACGTCCTTGGGCAGGTCGATCAGGACCGGGCCAGGGCGGCCGTTGGCCGCGATGAAGAAGGCTTCCTTTATGATACGGGCGAGATCCTTGATGTCCTTGACCAGGTAGTTGTGCTTGGTGCAGGGACGCGTGATACCAACGACGTCGGCCTCCTGGAAGGCGTCGTTGCCGATCATGGTGGTGGAAACCTGTCCGGTGATCGCCACCAACGGAATTGAATCCATGTAGGCGTCGGCCAGGCCGGTTACGATGTTGGTGGCGCCGGGACCCGAGGTTACCAGGACCACTCCCGGCCGCCCGCTGACGCGCGCGTAGCCTTCCGCCATGTGGGTGGCGCCCTGCTCGTGGCGGACCAGGACGTGGCGGATTTCGGAATCCAGCAGGGCATCGTAGGTCGGCAGAATAGCGCCGCCCGGATAGCCGAAAATCGTATCGACCCCCTCGGCGATCAGGCTTTGAATTACAATCTCCGCACCGGTGAGTTTTTTCATCTGGCCTTTCTGATCTTCGATTTCGCGCTCATCGAGCCTGCGCGTCTCTCCATACCATAGCATATGGCCGGACCCGCGCGGCTTAAGACTGATAGGTCTTCCAGTCAAGCAAAATTATAGGGTTAAAGAAAGGTCGCGGCCTTCCACGACCGCGCAACGGGCCAGAGTGGAGGCGTCCGTGACAGTCATACAAAGAGCCTGTCGTGCCACGGTCGAAAATCAGCCCAAAAGCGTTTCGACCGCTCCCCAACCCTTCCCTTGGGCCAAAAGCCTAAGAATCCTGGCCTTCTCCAACCACGAAACTCGCGCTTTTCACCTCCAGCGCCGCCCCGTAAGATTGATACCCATGACCTATCGCGGCGGATGTCACTGCGGGCGGGTCGCCTTCGAAGCCGACGGCGACTTGACGGCCGCGGTGGATTGCAACTGCTCGATCTGCACGAAGAGCGGCTTTCTGCATTGGCGGATCGAGCGCGAACAGTTGCGGATGCTCACCCCGTGGGACCGCCTATCCACTTATATCTGGGGCACCGGCAAGGCGCGCCACTATTTCTGTCCGGTGTGCGGAGTGGCTACGGTGCGCGTGCCGCGCCGCAACCCCAACCAGTTCACGGTAAACATCCGCTGCCTGGACGGTGTCGATCCGTCCACGATCGCGCACACCCCGTTCGACGGCCGCGCCTGGGAACTGGAGTAAGCGCGGGAAGTTGCGCGACGAATCCCCGCGGCCACGCGGTCATAGGCCGGCGGGGCAATCTTGCCAGACCTGCGGCGATCAAATAATAGAGTTAGTCTGCCTTTCGCAGCGCGCCCTTAGCTCAGCGGATTAGAGCATCAGACTACGGATCTGAGGGTCGGGGGTTCAAATCCCTCAGGGCGCGCCAATGTTTTCAAGGATTTTTGCTTGATTCGAGAGCGGAAGACCTCCCTTTAGGTAACGATTAGGTAACAGCAAACCCTAGAAAGACCTGCCATTTCTAGTCTGCTTTCTTGTGGCCCTACCGTTAAAAATTTGTTTAAAATAACGGCGAGATAGCGGAGAAAATATTAAATGAGCATATTAAAGCAGACCAACAAGAAGACCCGTAACCAGGGAGGCCCCGACCCCGACAGTGCCCAAGTCAGGAAAGGCCCCGGAGCTCGCCCCAGGCAGGGTCGTCGCGTTCGGTAAAATGCCGGAGAAAATGGCGCCCCAGGTGGAGCTGATCCTCAAGGCCCTGAAGGACCTCGGGGCGACCACCGAGCCGGAGCTCTTTGCCGAGCTCGAACGGCGGAAGTTCCCGACCCGGCAGGGCGTCCAGAAGGTCTTCAGATTCTACCGCGCTAGACTGATTTCGTCGGGAGCCATCAAGACTGCGACAAAATAGCCGGGACCACCCGGCAAGATTTGAAAAAAAAGGTCCGTGGGCTGATGCTGGCGGGCCGGTTTCCTTTTTGGGGACGCCCCCTCCGGATTCGCGCCAGAGCCAATATGGGGCCGACCCTAGCCATTTGCCACCTTGGGCGAGGTCCAGGGAGCCCCCTGCCGGGGGGGACTTTCCGAGCTCCTGGCAGGGGCCTTTAAAAGCCGCAAGGGAAGAGGACCATCGCGAAGGGGACCATCGGCAACAGGAGCCTATTCCGACCTATCCGAAGCTTCCGCCTGGGCGCTATTTCATCGCATTGTTGCTAGCAGGCTGCGGAAAAACGATTTTTGGGCGGTTTTCGGACGTGCATGTATAGGGTATCACAGCGGTTATTATGCTGTACTCGCCGACTTTTAGGCCGGAGGCGAGTTTTTCCGCAGCCTGCTAGGGCAAATGACCATGGTCGACGCATTCAGCCATTCGAGGCAAAATTCACTAACGCCCAATTCTTCACTAGAAACAACGTTGTAATAGATGCATTCGTGCAAAATGGCCGTAGCGTGTCCCTTGACCAACGCATCATATTCGTCAGCAGAGGGAATCCATCTCGGATGCAAAGTGGGACCTTCTCCTGGCAGGATGATTTGAATATCGCGAAAGTCTGAGGTTTCCTTTGGTCGGGCGTCCGGACATCGTTCTATGAATGGCATGGGACTGTTCATAGGATGGTAAATGAGTCGCCCACGGCCCATGAGGAAAACATTTATGGCTGGCGTATGTCCGATGTTCATGTCTACGAAAGTCATCGGTGTCCATTCTCCAGCCTGTACAGCAGAGTAGTTATCTGGAATGGGGTGCGCCTGCCATTGTACCGGCCATATCCAGGCCCTGACGGTCGCAATCTGAGCCTTGGCGCTGAGCATGGAGGCTTCGGTTGCCCGTTTAGTCTGGCACCACAAGCCGATAGTGGTGACAGAATAAACAATGACGAAAACCAGCATCCAAAACTTATATTTTTTATAAAATGGCTTCGGACTGTTTGCTTTGTCACCTGTACTGCTCATGGAATCTCCCGTCGTGGGCCTGGTGAATGATTTGGCGTTTGCTCCTGCTCATTTGGGTATCTTATCTGCTGGAAAACTACTCCTAAAACGTTTTATTGCATTGAGCAACTTTATCAATTGTCCAAGGATAATCCGTAACGGCCGGCTTCCATCGACAAATAATCGCGTTTGTGGATAAAGAGTAGAGCTCAGGGCGGGACATGTCAGGGAGCGACTGCCTCCAGAAAACTCTCTCGGAAAGCGCGGCAGCATGGCCCCTTGCCCCTTGCCGCTATGGCAGCCGCCCCCGGAGGCCAGGAGGCTTGCCCTTCCTACCTCCTCTCGTCAAAGGCCCTTAGAACCGCGCCGCAGGAGGCGGCTAAAGGGCCTCTCAGCGGCCTAAGAGCATGGCTGCCCTGGCGTGTGCAACATCATGCTCTGATACGCGTTTATAGGAGATTGCTGAGCGGCGTTTATATCAAGACGAACCCTCGTCTCGCGTCCCGTAGAGTCGTAGATTACCAGCCTTCTGGCCTGATCCAAACTCTTAAACCAATCTGGCCGAGAGAAGAACATCCAGCCTTGAATTCGCTGTCCAGGAGCGATTCCGCCAGACCTCAGTGCATTCTCGGCCTGCTCATCGAAAATCCCGTCCGGTAGATCGAACCGCCTATCCCCTGTCCCAACGCACCCACCGGAGTTAAATATAATGCGCGGCATCTCACCCCAACTATCATCAGGGCGTTGAACCTCGAGTCTATAGCCCTCGACAGTGAGAGCGGCTGAAGTTTCGTTCGTAACAGTAATGAAAACCCAAAGACCTAGTGGAACTGGTGCCGATGACTGTGGGTTAGGAAATGCGCTGATTCCTCGTTCCGCCACGGTAACTCCAACTGTGACGCGAACCGTAGGTATGAACCAACCTTTAAGAACGGAAAACCACGATGGAAAAACGTTCAACACAATGAGGGCTAGCGAACCGAGGCCCGCGAGGATCACCCAACCATTACGCTTGCGCTTCTTGGCGGCCACCCTTCGAAGTATGACAGCGGCCGGATTTTGAAAAAAGATTCGATTACAGGCGGCAACTCGCCGACCAAAAGGAACTACTTGAGCTCCGCCCTGAGCAGCTCCACCCGGGCGATTGCGCCCTGGGCGAACTCCTGTCGACGACGAAGCTTTAAAAAAGGCATAATGCGGGGCTAGGCCTTGAATAACGAGTTTAACTTAACGAGTTCACATTGAAACTCGAAAAAGAGGTTGGACCGGGATTTTTACGAGGAATTGTTAAGGACCGACCCGGATCGTTTCGAACAGCTGGTCAAGCACCTAAGACACAAATGAGACTGTAAAAAGTCTTGCAGGCGCCGCAGCGAGATCATGGCCCTGGTGCGCGGTAAGGATAGGCACGCCGAGGTCGCCGGGTCTGACTCTCTGTTAACGTGCCGTTCTTTTACTCCTTTGATCGTCTTGCCATCCAATCTTCGTGTGATGCCATTATTGAATCAACCAATCGACTACAGCTCGAAGCAACTCGCGCTAAAACTTTAATTTGTTCTCGGCATGTTAAACTCTCATGCGTGTGTGGGTAATTAATCTTGTGATCGACCTCCCCCCACAATTCATCAGCAAGCGTACGCACCTGAATCTCTACAACAGGCTCAGTCTTTCCCCTCGGTCGTATTAGATAATGGACGCTCGAATATAGCCGCGGATTCACTTCGGTCTTAACGTCAAGGTCCTCAAAATATTTACGCGCCTCCTCGTCCCACACGTGAGCGGAAGGAGGCTCGTGATGATCCCAGTTCGCGTCATCCAAAAGTTTCATCAAGGCTTCATGGATCGTCGCAAATTGATGCGTATGCAAATGCAAAATTCGGTAACCGCCTAGATCAGTAATCTTTTCAAGAAGGTTATCAGGTCTGATATCGAATGATGTTTGCTCATCGCGGCAGCGTTGGAGTTTGCGCGTCAATTTATCGCGTAAATGTTCAGCATCCTTGAGTCTACTCTTCACGGAATGAACGAGTGTGGAGAGTGGCGGCTGCGACATTCTGACGATGACCTGAGCTTGTAAACTTTGAAGCCACAAATTGATCATGTGTTGCTTAGTCTTGTAGTACTCGACGAGTTCTCCGATCAACTGCTCTTCGTCTTTCTCAGGTGCATCGGGCATGGCGTTTCGTTTTAGCCCTTGGTCCGTTCAACGATAGTCTTCGCGATCTCTAGAAAGCTTCTCTGCGGCCTCGTCTCGCTGGATTTGGGTACCAGCTTTTTTCACGTCCTTCATAGGAACCCCTTCGCTCTGGGAAGCTGCTGCGATAGTTCCGAAATCCTTCACTTCTCCAAGTTCGCGCGTCCCGACAGATTCGGGAGCCAACCGCGCGTCCACTTCTTTGAGCACCGCAACTATGTCGGTCTCAATGTGCGTCTCGATCTGTGGTAGGTACTTAGCGTAACCGGCTGCCACGTCGCCGCGATAGACGCGGAAACGTTGTGGTATATAGCCAAGAAATTTGGGGAATCCGGTGAGTAGGCGGACATCAGGTGGGGCTAGCTCTGCAATTGTCCGCCAATCATTTATCCATCTTTTGAGCGTTTGACCCAATGTTTTAAGGGCGCGTATCGAGAACAAGTCACAGGCAGCCGGCACGATGAAATAGTCGCAGTCCAGTAAGATAACTCGGTTTAAGGCGCCAATATTCGGACCAGCGTCGTAAAAGGCGTAATCGATTTTTCGGTCATTTGCGACATAGTCCACCAGTTGACTTAGAGCGGTAGTCCCTTTAAATCCCTTTTACTTTCGCTGAAAACAGTCGTTCCACAATGGCAGCAGTTCTTCTTCGAATTCAGAAACACGCACATCCCCAGGTAAGAGAAAGATATTTGACGAGCGCTCGATCGCGGATATTAAATGAATATCTCCTTCAGCGTAGGCGACAGGCTTAAGAGCAGACCAGATGGTACCTCCATTTTCGGAATCGGAATGGTCTAAAAGATCGTCGACCACCGTTTCTTCGATCAGATATGCCGTCAGGTTGCACTGTGGATCTGAATCTATCAGAAGTACCTTTTTGCCGAGAGAGGCTAGCGCGGCAGCAATATTGACCGTTAGAGTGGTTTTCCCTACTCCACCCTTATGGTTAAAAACCGCTAGGCGTATGAACTGATGTGACATGTGCGACTGGGCCGGTCTCCCCTAGTTTGTCTCGGGTGTCGGCTCAATAGAATTGAGCTTGCGGAGCCTGCGACGCGGTCGCGCAGAAACCATAGCGGCTCTAGCTTTGTCCCGATCCGGCAAGGCAAGCACAAATTGCTCTCCGTGAGCACTGAGTTGTTTCATGCCTCTTGTGGCGGGCACCAAGTAATTTAGTTTCGTAGCATTATCAACGGCGACAGCCGCGTTGGAGAATTTCACCTGCGCCGACTCGGTATTTAACTTGCTGATATCTAGAGTTTTGAAGTGAGGTGTATCGCGATAGTGGGTGAGATAGTATGCGAGACAAGCGACCTTTTCGACGTCAGTCTTTGGCTGTTTTTCGAGAATAAATTGTTTTGGCGGGATGGAGCGATCCTCGGAAAACGTTCCTATGGTGGATAGGGCGGTGGACTGTGGGTTCTCAGGCTGTAATCGTGCAGTCTCTGGCCGGGAGATAGCTCCCGTAACCGGCAGTCTGAAATATGTTGCGATAGTCTCAAGAAGTCGGCTTCGACTGTCGGGGGTAAGGCTCTGAAATAACTCCAGTACTTGGGTCAAAACGCGCACTTCGTTCTGACGATCGTCTTCATCTCCCAACATCATGGAGGATTTAACCTTTGCACAAGGCTCGCCAAAATTAACAACTGAAACATAGTAGCGGACTCTCGACAGCTTCGCAATTCAGCGAAACGCGTGTCCTAATTATCGGTCTGTTGGACATCAGCATCGAAAATGTCCTGAAAACTCGTCGAGTTTCTTTGAGGTTCACTGCGCGGCCTTCGAACCGAATGCAAAACGTGCGGGTCCAATGCCCCAGCTCAATCCGGAGCCGGGTTGCAACAACGGCGTCCCCGGTTAGGATGTCCCCGGGGATGCATCGTTTTGACTATTTGAGTCCGTAGGAGCCTTTCTACCTGGCCGGAACGCCGGATCGCGCCGCATCCTCAGCTCGATCCGGGGAATTGCGGCCCGACCAATCGGTGGAACAGATCCACGACCACCGCGATCGAGGTCCGGGGCAGCGGCAATTGGTTCAGCAGCCAGGCCGCGACTTCGAGGCCGTCACCAGGCCGTCGAGGTCGAGGACCTGACCAACCGGTGCCGGGCGGCGATCAGCGCCTAATTTCGGCGTCCATCCCATTCGCCGATCATCGCGTGCTTGATTCACCACGCCTTGGTCTGAAGAAACGTGGAGCCGGGTGTGATCAGCGCGACGTGGCTGAGCCTTCCCGGGAAACCACCTTGAGCACTCCGCCACCGCCTGGTGCTCCACCGGAAGTCGTCATCGCTGCAGCTCGTAGCGGCGCCGTGGCGCAACTGCAAGGGCTCCAGGATATCTCTTTTCCACTGCACATCGGCTTGGACCTCCGCGTCGAAGACAAGGCCCCGTGAGCCTCGCTTACCCGCAGGCTGCCGTCGGTAGTCCTGGCCAGAATCGGGCCGTCGTGCCCGGCCATAGGACTACCGGGACGCGCCGCAAGGAATCCTCAAAGCATCCCGGCTGGAATTGACGGCGGTAAGCCGGATAGACGGCGCCGGGCCTGTCGTCATAGTACGACCTGCTGGGCGAATTGAACGGGGCGGCGCTGCCAAAGATATGGAACCCCCTCGCGGCCGGATGGTCGGGGTGCTCCACCCGCGAGGGCGGCGGGGCATCATGGCCCGAGCGGGGAAGGACGCTACGGCGGGGCCGGGTGATTTCCAGTCAACCTCGACCGGGCGGCCGTTGCCATCGAATTGATAGTGACGAACCGGGGCGGAATTGATCCGATAGTATGAATACGAAAGGCCGGGCAAATCCCAGGGTGGTCTCATGTGGTGTCTCCTTCTTCCTGCCGCTACCGGAGGACCGGAGGCGGGCTAAATTCATCGGGGCAGCCTGGCCGAGCTGCTACTGGGCCGGAATAGGTAAGCCCTTCGCGCACCCGGAACTCCCGAGGCGGCGGCATGGCGACGATGCCGCTTTGAGCCGAAAGGCCGGGAGGTGATCGCCACGGCCGCCCCGATTTCCTTCGACATCTTTATGCCGATATAACCGCGTCCCGCCCCGAGCGGCGGGGCCTCGGGGCCGCTTCCTGCTCGACCGGCGGAGCCGATACGTGCTCCATTTCAACCGCGGGGAGTTCCTTCACGAGCCTTACCAGCCGGGCGCGAATCTCCTCCGGGGCCACGGCCTCGACTCTGAGCTCCTCGGCCTCGAACTGGGCCCGCCGAATCGCCTGCAGCAGGCGGGCGCGGCTGAGATGGTCCGACCAGATGGAAACTATGGGCTTGCCGCTAATTCGAAAGAACGAGCCGGTGGCCCGCTCCTCGACCGGCAGGGGACTTTGCGCTCCGCCTCCCACATCTTGTCCAGGCCCTCGATGAACTTCGTGATGTCTCCGGCAGGGTCGCCGTCGGCGCGGAGCTCGGCGTCGATGCGGTCGATGGCGTTCAAGTTTCGCGTGGACGCGCTCAGGACCTCTCCTTCAGCCGAGCGCTGTTGGGCGATCGCCTCGGCCAGCGCCCGGCGCGCCGCCTCGGTCTTCGTGTCGGCTTGGGCCGCGGCGGCCCGGAGCTCCGGCAGTTTGGACTCGGCCTCCTCCCGGAGGCGGGCCCTCCTGGCAACCAGCTCCCGGCGCCGGTCGAGCCGGGCATCCATCGTAGCTTTCTCCTGCGCTTCTGCCAGTTTGGCAGCGGCGCCAGGCTGGCCCAGGAACGCCAAAAACTTCTCGTTGAAACCAACCTCGCTATTAGCCATTGCCCATTCTCCTCGCATTGAACTATCCACTTCGTCTGCGGCGCGATTATATTTTGCCGGAAGGCCGAATAACACGTCGGCCGAAGACAGGCCCCGCCTGGAGTGGGGGTCCGGAAGACCCTTCCCCAGGGAGGCCGGAGCGGCCTGGCACGGTGGACTTTTGCCGGAGCCCTATGGACGCGATCAGGGGGCCGGAAATTGGGCTGAATTCCGGGGAGGCCCAGAAGAGGGCTGCCGGGAGCCCAAAAGCCCTATCTAAACCTCCATAAAAACATAGCCTGGGCCTCCTGAGCCTGCTCTCCGCGTCCAAAACAGCCGGATGGGTCCAAGCCAGGACTCAATCGAGTCCAATTGAGGGTCATTTCCAGAAAACCTTAATAAACTAAAGGGCTTTTGCCGGCAATGGTCCGGTTGAAAGCCACTGCGGCAAACCTGAGCTTAGGCACCCAGAAAATGACCTCACCATTAATTCAATCTCATCGTCGCCGTTGAGGAAGACTTCCATTTCCTCCTTGAGCGTTTGCTTCAGCCGCTGGACCGCGGCTACGGGGGGTTGGGCCGAAACGGCTGGTTTGAACACGGCGGTTTTTGGTGGCACTATGAAGTTTCAACATGGAAATTGAGGATTTCAGCATAACGGCAGACCTTCAACGTCTGGAGGCAAGCGGTGAGCTAAAGGAACTTGAGGCTGCCTGCCTGTTCAAGCACAACGCCTTGCTTACCGAGCTCGGGCGCCTTCAAGAGGGTCCAGAATCTGGCTGACCTGAATGAAAAGCTGGCAGCACTCCCGGCCCGACCGTTTTCAAGATTTTGGAAGATATGGAAGTGTTAACCCGAAATCGCGAACACCTCCATTCTAAGTTACTAGAGTTCTTTCTAAAGCCCAGCGAAAGGGGGCATGGTCTTTCGGATTCGTTTCTCAAGCTCCTGATAGGCAAAGCGAACTTTTATCGAACATGTGACTCCGTGGCGAGACCGGACCTCACGGAGATCTCACCGATACTGTCGTCATCAGAGAGGCTGTGTCAGAACAGGGAAAAGTCGATCTCAAACTATACAACGAGAAACAGAAGTTGGTTGTCTTGATCGAGAACAAGACCCTGAGCGGTGAGAGTGATCGCCAACTCGCCAGGTACTGGGAGGATGCGGAAAATTCCCATCCAGATTTTGCCATCGGTGGAATATTTCTTACACCTAATGGCCGTCCGCCAAAAACAGCCGGTAAGTACGATTATGTTCGTGTCAGCTACGGAACAATCGCGCAGCTACTAGACAAGAGCGTTGAGAATCGTGAGGTAATTGATTCTGGCGCCACTCTCGTCAGGCAGTACGCATCAGCAATCAGGAGGTGGTTCGTGGACGATCCTGAACTCAAACGAATCGCATGGCGAATTTATAGACAATACCCGCAAGCCGCGATGTATTTAGCATCGCCCGAAGCCAGGCCCGATCAACAGATCCTTCGAGAAATCAAAGAACTCGTGGACCTTTCCTCTCAGCTAAGCGTGATCCCATCGGATCCAGCAGAGAAGGAGGCGGAGGTATGGTTTATTCGTAAGGAGTGGGAAGACGTCTCGGAACTGACACACGCTGGTACTGCAAAAGCACAAGGCCGTTTAGTCATAATGTGGGTCGGCTATCATCCGACACACGCTCGCGACTCTCTCCGTGGAGTTACGCTCTGGCTCAGTAGTGTCCCAGGAGCTCAGCCGAATGACGTGGATAAACTAGTGGAGAGCGTTCGGCGAGCCGGGCTCAAATCGCCGCCCTCTCTCCAGACCCCCTGGCCGGATGATGGCTGGACACACGCATGGGGGTGCATCCTAGCCAGCGAAGACGACGCTAAAAGTCCGAATCGAGACCAACTCTTCAGGCAGATTGAAGAGCGCTGGCAGAGATTCCTCGATGACGATCTGCCGAAAATCAAGTCGGCGATATCGGACCTTTCCTTTCAAAAACCCTAGAGCGCTGGTCTGAGAGCTTCTTCCTTAAACCCGTTCATGAACCGAAGTCTTAGAACAGCAAAACTTGCCTCCAGTGGCTTACCTGCTAATTTAATAACTCGTCGTCCGTGTCATCCCCGTCGAGGAACTCGGTCCGCACACGGGTGCACAGGGCGCCGGCGCGAAGCCCGCTATCGCCAAGCGGGGAGCAGGTCCGCTTCGAGCATCAGCTTGTCGCTGTGGGCGGAATGGGGCTTCTTTTTGACCGCCGCGTGGCGCTCCAGGTACAACGCCGTCAACCCGAAGTTCATCTCGGCTTTGGCGTCAGCCTTCTCCTGAGCAGGGTCTTCGCCGCTGACAACCTCACCAAGGTATTTTCGCGCCTCAAGCCGAGCGTCGGCCAATCCCATTTCAGGACAGTGCCCAAGCACATATCGCCGCTTGATCCGTGCTGCCGATACATTAGCACCCAGGTTTTGCCGCCGGTCTCGGAAACTCGGATTCCGAATCCAAGGTGTCCGCACATCCCAATAAGTCGAACCGGCCGTGCGCCGTCTTGAGCCCGGCGATCATGGCGTGTGTCAGTGTCGCTTTCATCGGGTTTCCTCCCCGCTGCCTGCGCAGGCTGCCCTGGGTACCAGCAGGGAATCAGTATAACCGAAACCTGGGGTAATGGAACGTAATGGCCTGAAACTAAAGAATGAGCGATTGCCGCTCTCTGCCAAAGGTTTTATGTTTCGGCTGGTTTCAGCAGATTGCAGGTATCTCAGACGACGGATCTGAGGGTCGGGGGTTCAAATCCCTCAGGGCGCGCCAAAAACCTCAATAAATCTAAGGTTTTTTAAGCCGCTTGCTGGTGGTAGCCTTCCCCTGAACGATAAATTAGCAGACCGAACATCCTAAAAACGGTCAAAAAGCCTCGACATGGGGATACCTGACGGCGCGATCAGCAAGCTCTTGGCGCTCAGGGTCCAAGTTTCGCGATCCGGTCAGGCTGACCCACTCTCGCTTATCGATCGGGCACTTACTTGCGCGGCTTTTAGGCGATCGTGCGGCATGCGATCATTACTTCTCCTAGCTACGACATAACTATTCATCCAAACGTTGCACGGAATAGAACCTTAACAAACTGACTAGAGACCTTCTAACTTTGGCTTGTTTACATTTGTTTCCACACGTTTGCATTAGCATACAGTGATCGGATAGCGTGTTTTAGTCAGCTGGTTAATGCGCCAGCTAATGAGGCCAATATGCTGACAAAATCACTGCGTACGAGCTTAAGTCCGTCGTGAAACCGCACTGCACGCCCGCCCAACCGTGCCCCAAGTGCTCGCTGGTTCTGGTCATCCGTTATCGGTTCAACGCTTTTCGCGAGCAATTTGGCTATGAGCCAAAGCCGACTGACCCATGGTTCTTTGACTGCTCGAAGAGTCGGCCGGTGAAGGCTGGCTTGTGCGGCGCCCGCGAACAGATTGAAGCTGCCGCGGCTGCGGCAGGCATAAAAGCTGCGCCTGTCCTGCAGCTACTCAATATCGATTCGTCCAAATCCGAAGAACAGGCCGTTCGAATCGATCGCGGTCCCGCTCAACCCAGAAAGTCCAGGGCAATGGTGAATCCCCGGCCGCCCAAGCTGGGTTCAGCGTGGGAACGCTTTGCCAGGAATGAACGGCTGCATCGCCTTCACAATGTCACCCCCAAGGAACTCAGTACCCTCTCGGGTCTTGCCATGATGGGAGAAATCCGCGGTTCGCGCGATATACTCTTCGTCCTGAATTTGCTTCGAGAGCAAACGGCGCCAAAGTAAAGCGTACTTCTCCACGCTGTCTGGGTCCTTACATGTTTGGGATCAACGACCACAGAAAGCGGGCTGGTGTGTCGCATTCGCAGGCCCTGCCACCCCCGACCGCTCTCTCAAGCGCGGCTACGGCAGCCGCACAGACATGCGGCTTCTGCTCCGGCAATAATATAGGGCATCCGGGCAAAACGGGCTCCCGGCCGCTTCCAGCGGCATAGATAACTTCGGGTTTGGACGCTCAAGGCGGAAAATATTTTCGCTTCCTTGCCGATGATAGATGGTTCCCGCATCGCTGATGGAGGTCTTATCGGC
This sequence comes from uncultured Pseudomonadota bacterium, assembly GCA_963805995.1. Lineage (GTDB taxonomy): Bacteria > Desulfobacterota > Binatia > Binatales > Binataceae > JAJPJA01. The sequence goes on from CAWDWL010000014.1 coordinate 292,241, forward strand.
GCGGAAGGGGTCCGCGGTGCATCTGGGCTGTCGGGGCGGCCGGCGCGCTCGCGGCTATCTGCCCGGAGATGAAGGGCGGCATCGATCAGACCGGCATCGGGTTGTGAAATGTCCGCGGCGGCGGGTTCTCGTCGCTGGATTCGACCGCTTGCGGTCCGCTCGACCGCGCGGGCCTCGCGGTATCTTTCGCGAATAAACTCTACGCTTGGGCGGCGCTGTCAGGCGACGGCGCGGCTAAGGCTCGCTTCAATTGTTCCATCAAATCTCACAATTTCGTGCCACTCGTTGTTACGCCTCTCTCCGTTCACGGCGCGACAATAGATCGAAGGCCGCCGCGCACGCGCGCGCAATAACCGGATGCCGCGGCAATCGGCCGTGGCAGCAACCGCAACTCGCTCACCGGAGGTTTTTTATGGCCACGCACCGGATGCGTCCTGAAACTGCCGTCCTGACCAGAGGTTTCGATCCGCGCCTGTCGGTCGGGGCTGCCCGTCCTCCGGTCTATCGGACCTCCACCTACGGGCTCCAGCAGTCCTAACAGCATCGTCGAGATGCCGATAACGCTTTTCGCTGTCCACACAAACCGAAACCAGCCGATTCACAATCTCAACAGCAGTCATTTACGATCACCCTCCTGGTTTGTTCGCGGCCTTGGCCAGTTCCGGCGTCCACTGGAGAACTAGGCGCGCATATTGCCACAGCGCGCTATTAAAACTCCCCGTCGCGGTGAGTTTTCCAGCAGCGCTCGGCCCTGCTGCCCCGGCTCCCGATACACCATCGCACCTTGGCGCGGTTGTGCGCGGGCTCGCGGCGGCGGTAGGTAACGCGGAGGAGAAAAGATGGCACCTCCGAAAAAAAAGGGGCCCGACTGTTAGCCAAACCCAGCACGCCTCGGTACCTCTTAAGTGGGGGAAAGATTATGCCCAACTGTCCTTTTTGTGGATCGGAAGCGATCGTCGCGAGGAATGGTAGGATTGACCTAATTCGGGTTAACTGCGGAAATTGCGGCAAACTACAAGTTGATGAACTATTCCTTGCTGAAGTTCAGGAACGACTTGCGAACGATCGACGAGTGAGGCCCCGCTTACGCCATTGGCTTCAAAAAAGACCCGAGCAGCAGGGTCGGCTCGTCAACCTTAGTCGGGAGCTTTTCGAAAGGATCATTTCACAGCCATTGCCTGCGCCTCGCGAGCAAGCTGACAATCTTATTCGCTGGATCGGAGACCAGTTAAGGGATGATCCTGGTCGGACCGTGAGAATCCTTTGGACAGCGTGGCGGCTACGATCGGAGCGTTCAGCACGGATAGCCTTTTCTATGTCATGCGAGCCGTGGGCGACGCGCGCTTACTATATCCCGAGGCTGGCCACCGTCGGAAGCTTTCGGATTAACATTCCTCGGATGGGATCGCTATGACGAGCTGCAGAAATCGCACAGCGAAGGTTCTAACGCGCAGTCCCTCGACGATGCGGTAGCGGTCGCGCGCGAGCGCATGCACCGAGCCACCTATTCCCTGCCGAAAGGTCACCCCGACGGGGACCTTCCACAGCGATTGTGCGTTAAATTAGAACGAGTAGATGGCCGTTCAGCGTGATGCTGAAATCGGCGAGATCCTGCTGCTGCCCCGCGACGGTTACCAGGTTGGCGACGAAGCCGGGGATGCTAAGGAGTTGTTGAGCGCGGCGAGTATCATCGTGGTCAGCTATGAATACGTCGCGACGCACGCCATCCTAGCGGTCCGAGCGCCCGAATCCGGCCCCGCAATCGATCTGCTGGCCAGGCGCGGAATGATGGTTAGCCGGCCGAACTGATGTCAGGTAGTTTCAATTTAATTTTTGCTGATCGCTTTCTGCAAGACTCGCTGATAAAAGCGGCAAGCTTTTCCGGACTTTCCTTTTGGACGTAGGCCCTTTGCACGATTGCCAATTCCATATTTTTGGCTCTTCGCTCGTTATATCACCCTCGGCCATGGCTTTATCGATCGCCTTCCACCAATACACAGGCGGCGTTCCCCCGTCGCGAGACAACGCTACCGCAGCTCCGACAGCGAGCTTATCACATCCACCCTTTTGCGCTTGTCGCACGATCTCGGCCGCGTCAGTCGCATAAAGGGCGGGAGTCAGGCTAGGAGTGCAGCGAAAATCAGTGTTACAGAGGAGATCGCTTTCATTAAACGTCACCATATCATCGTTAGAATCAATCAGGAGTGAGAAAAAAGCTGCCGCAATGAGTATGACTCCCGCGCGATCGATCTCCCGGCCAAGCTGCGGCATCAGGGCGTCAGGCGAAGAAAAGGTCGCTGGTTTGACTTGCAAAGCTGCCCTATACGGACAGATCTCTTCTGAAATTTTCGGCAGACATCGGAAAAATCGCCAATATTGAATGTTAGCAGAACGTCGATCTTGATGTTCGGGTCTGAGAGCAGCCCTCGAATTACCCGGTCGACCAAACTCAAAGGACGATATCTTCCTGAGTCCTTCGCTGCCTCCGTCAGACATTCGTCAACGCCTTATCCCGGAAGTTACTGTCGTCTACAAATTCCAGTTGATTCCTGGAACGGAGCTTTTTCCAATCGGAGTCGATTTGCCTGATGATACGCGCCCGTCTCGCCATTTTTGTCGATACGGTTTCATACAGCGCTGGCCATGGTACCACCAGCCGGTGCAGCGAGGTTGCGAAAAACTCCGTGAAGCAGGACTCTGCCTTGCGCCGGCGAGGAATATCTTTTCGTTGTAAAGCGCGATCAGAAAGCAGGCGTCAGCGCAAATCCACTTCATGTCTCTTCCTCACTTGGAGTCGATCCGTTTCCGTATCCGCTCCATGGCGCCTGTTTTCTTCTGCCACTATAAATCTTCCTCCATATCCACCATCAGATCGTCGTCCGATGATGTAAACCCTTGCACCGCTACCAGGGAGAAGCTTCTTGAGTTCCCTTTGAATTTCTTCGCGAGTCTTTTCGGTCGTGAATGTCGCAGCACTTTCACCACATTCGTTGGCAGCCAAATTGTCGAGCCACTTGTAGAGTTCCTCATAGTTCCCGCGCAGGCCTAGATCCAAAGAAATCCAAAATCTGTTCAGCTCTTCATTGTTCATTGGCTTGCCCTTATGTTGGCTGGCGGTCGATGTCATGCGCGGTCCGGGCACATTCTACGTTATTGGACCGGCGCGGGTGAAACGCGCAAGCGCTTATCCAGAGCGGATGTAAGCACCCGATCTGCTCCTCGACCTCGCGCCGCAGCGCTGCAGGAAGCGAGGCCAGCTACGCCTCGGTATCGGATTGCCGGCCGGAAGAGTCTGGTGCCGACGCCTTGCGCTTTCGCGCGGTTTGTTTCCCATTTTAGGCATCCCGTTCTTACCTCCACCGGGTTCAGGCGTTCGAAGCCGGCGGGGTCTCTCACAGTTATCGGCAATGTGTCTCAGTGATCTGGTCATTTTTAGCGCCCGTACTTGTAAAACCCTACCTCTTCCTCCGCCACCCCCGACCGCTCTCTCAAGCGCGGCTACGGCAGCCGCACAGACATGCGGCTTCTGCTCGGGCAATAATATAGGGCATCCGGGCAAAACGGGCTCCCGGCCGCTTCCAGCGGCATAGACAACTTCGCGTTTGGACGCTCAAGGCGGAAAATATTTCGCTTCCTTGCCGATGATAGATGGTTCCCGCATCGCTGATGGAGGTCTAATCGGCGCGGAAGGGGTGCGCGGTGTATCTGGACTGTCGAGTCGGCCGGCGCGCTCGCCGCTATCTGCCCGGAGATGAAGGGCGGCATCGATCAGACCGGCATCGGGTTGTGAAATGTCCGCGGCGACGGGTTCTCGTCGCTGGATTCGACCGCTTGCGGTCCGCTCGACCGCGCGGGCCTCGCGGTATCTTTCGCGAATAAACTCTACGCTTGGGCGGCGCTGTCAGGCGACGGCGCGGCTAAGGCTCGCTTCAATTGTTCCATCAAATCTCACAATTTCGTGCCACTCGTTGTTACGCCTCTCTCTGTGCAGCCGCCTGCGTCTGATGCCTAAGTAAGCGGAGAGCCCGGCAGGCTGTGAGTCCCATGCGACCCGCTGAAATGCGGGTTCACACAGTGCGGTCATGATGACTCCACGCCGCCTCTTTGCCCATTGCCGTGATTTTCACATTCGGGGTCCCCCGCGCTGCCCGCAATGAAAGATCAACGGATGAAAGATCGGCGCAATGAAAATCAGGTAGATGCGCGTGACCTTGTTTGATCGCCATCAACCAATGTTCGGGAGGAGACCATACAGTCGCAAGCAGCATCGAACTGGGCCGGGCCCCCCGCCGAAACCGGCGGCGAGCGACACTGGGAACACGGCCGGCGGCGCGGGTGCGGACACCGGGTAACATCACTGGCGCCCACCGACATCGTCTTTGGTTTACAGGCGTTCTTTTTTTAACAACGACAGCGGCGACAAGCCGCAACATGGAGGGCTGAGAAAATGATGGGTAGCGCACGCATTGAAAAGGCCGGCGGGAACGACTCTTTTCTATCTCGCGGCAGTTGTAGTGATCGCACTTTCGGGCGCGGGCATGGCGGCCGCACAGACCTGTGGCTTCTGCTCACCGGGCGACAATACGGCATCCGGGCAAAATGGGTTTCCGTTCAGCTCAACAGGCGTAGATAACTCCGCGTTTGGAGACGGTGCGCTCGCCAATTGCACCGGCGGTAACGACAACACGGCCGTGGGGGTGGACGCCCTCATCGGCAACAACGCCAGCGAGAATACCGCCGTCGGCGTGGACGCCCTGGAGGTCAACACCACGGGCTTTTTTAACACCGCGACCGGATTCGAAGCCCTCCAGAACAATAACAACGGCTTTAATACCGCCGACGGATGGGAGGCGCTGTTAAACAACACTCTCGGCAACAAGAATACCGCCACGGGAGCGGACGCCCTCTTCGGCAATACCACCGGCTCCCTCAACACCGCGACCGGATACAAAGCGCTCGACAACAACAACGCCGACAACAATACCGGCACTGGATTTGCCGCCCTCTTCGCCAACACCGCCGGGACCCAGAATACCGCCACCGGAGTACAAGCCCTGTTCAACAACAGCACGGCCAGCAACAACACCGCCGATGGGTATAGCGCGCTGTTTAGCAACACCATCGGCACCCAGAATACGGCCACTGGGGTAAGTGCCCTTCAAAACAACACCACGGGTTCCTTTAACACTGCGGACGGATTAGGCGCGCTCGAGGGCAACACCACGGGCAGCAATAATACCGCTACCGGGATCAACACGCTGCTGTTAGCCACGACCGCATCCGGCAACACCGCCGACGGAGCGAACGCCCTCCAAAGCACGACCACTGGCAGCGGTAATACCGCGACCGGAGGAGGGGCGCTGCAGCACAACACCACCGGGCTCAATAATACCGCGGCTGGGTTTCAGGCTCTGCTCGGCAATACCACTGGGGCGGGCAACGCTGCCGCCGGGCTCAACGCCTTGATCCGGAACACCACCGGCAGCCAGAACGTCGCGTTGGGGCAGCAGGCGCTAGCCAACAACACCACCGGCCAGAACAACATTGGGGTAGGGTTCTCTGCCGGCGAGTAACCTGACTACAGGGAGCAGGAACATCGACATCGGCAATGCCGGCGTGGCCGCCGAATCTAACATCATTCGCATTGGCGCTCAGGGCACGCAGGCCAAGGCTTTCGTCGCCGGCATCTTCGGCAGTGCGGTGACCGGCGCCGCGGCGGCGGTAGTGGTTAGCAACACCGGACAGCTCGGCATTGTGACCTCATCGGCACGCTACAAGCGCGATATCCACGACATGGACGCGGCCAGCAGCAACTTGATGAAGCTGCGTCCGGTTACCTTCCGCTACAAAGACGATCCGACTGGGGGGCGTCAGTATGGGCTGATCGCGGAAGAAGTGGCGCGGGTGTATCCGGAACTGGTCAGTCATGACGCGGACGGCAAGGTGGTCACCGTGAGTTATCACGAGTTGGTCCCAATGCTGCTAAACGAAATCCAGAAGCTGAGCGCGGAGGTTGCCCAGGACAACGCTGAGCGAGAGTCCGAGCGCACATCTTTCGAGCAACGCCTTGCGGCCCTGGAGCAGACGCGAGCGATGCGCGACCAAAACCAGACCCTGGCGACGGCTATAGGCCGGTAACGGGCTGGCGGGATTTACGGCCGTCGGTCGGGCATTGACGACCGGCGGCCGAATTGATCCTTTCGGTTCGCAAGGCTGGTCGCCACGCAGTCTTGAGCCCGGTACTTCTCGCCGAACGGTCTCTTTACCAGGGTTGCGCCTCGGCCGTCCATGACGGGGCCGTGGTTAAGCCGTTCGGGCTGTCCGAGTGACCTGGCGACCCGTTCCGGTTGGGTTCAAGCGTGATCTGGAACCGCCCCGCACCCTGGACGGCAGAAGGCGGGCTTGGCCGACCCTGCGCATGCCGCACAGCGCCCGGGAACCGGGGACGGATACCCCGCGAAATTAAGCCGGAGGTTAGCGTCAAACGATGGCGGCCGGATTTTTGGTGAACGGCAGGCTTCAGCACGCCAGCCATGCCGCCCGCATCCGGGAAGAATTCAGCAACCGGCTATGGCATGCCCGGAGGAGGAACAGCGGGAATCTGCGGCAGCTTATGGTGGTGCTTGTGCCGATGCTTATGGTGCCTGGCCGGTGTCGGTGTGGATACGGGTTGGGGCGCCGCGGCCGGACTGGCGCCAGCGGCTGGTGGCGCAGGCGGGCTCTGCCCGGCTGCGCCGTTGGATGTTTGTGGATGTCCGACACCCTTGAGCACGCACAACAACGCGGCAACAGAGATGACCAGTGGAACGATTTTAGCCGTCGTTTTCCGAACTATTCGCGATGCCATGCGTTTCCTTTCCTCGGAAGGATATCATAACGCTTTAACCTGCCATTGCGATAATCGGAGATCGCCAATCCGATTTAATTGCACCCCGGGATTTCAAACCAAATCCGGTTGAGCATTTCCACTGCCCCGGCCGCCACAACGCTCAACGGATGCTCGGCTTGACGCCCCGATTTCGCACTTGCTACACGGAAAGTTCGATCAAGGCAAAATCGTCGGGACGCCATACCGGGCCGCGGACCGGCAGGGAGCACTTATGAAGACATTGGAGCAGCAGGTCAGGGAGCTGGCCGATCGCGAAGAGATCAAGGAGTTGACCGCCAAGTACGCGCACTGGGTGGCGCGCGGCGAAGGCGCCAAGGTCAAGGATCTCTTCACTGACGACGGCGCTTTCACCACCACCGTGGAGGGCCAGGGCAAGTCCATCGACGTGCATGGGCGCGAACAAATCGACAAGTTTTATCCCGGCCTGAAGCGCGGTTTGGCGTTGCCGTGCATTCACAACCACATCATCGAAATCGACGGCGATGCGGCGCGGGGGACTTGCACGATCGAAGTTCGGATCACCCAGAACGGTCAGAGCATGATCGGCTCGGGCTATTACGACGACACTTTTCGCCGCGTGAACGGTCAGTGGAAGTTTGTCGAGCGCAACGCCTATTTCTATCACATGGTGCCGTTGAGCAAGGGCTGGGCGTAGATCGCGTCGCGGAGCGCGCAAGTAGTTGCGAGCCAAGGTACCTCTGACCGATGGTGTGCGAAATATCCGCGGCTGTGGACGAGACGTGCGTCTTAGCCTCAAAGCGAGAATAATTCCGGGTAGTGGTTTCGCGCAAGATCAGTGGCTGTAGGCGAAATCTGTGTCGTGAATCGTAGCGTGTAACCTCTCCCTCACCCTCTCCCAGGATAAGGAGAGGGAACAGAAAGAGCCTCTGCGCCAATGGGTTCGTGTGCTCAAGGCGCAAATTATTTTCGCTTTAGGGCTAGGTCGGGACGTGTGACCTCGCCCTCGCCTCTTCTAGCCAAGAGCGAAGTAATTCCGGGCGGTGGTTTCGCGCAAGGTCAGTGGCTCTAAAGCGAGATCTGGCTCGTGAATCGTAGCGTGTAACCTCTCCCTCGCCCTCTCCCAGGATAAGGAGGGGAACAGAAAGTTTCAGGACTGCTTCCCGGCGCGGGCTTCGGCGATAATCCGGCGCGACGCTTCCACTGCCAGCCTGGCGCGTTCCAGCGGTCCGACGCCGCGATCCTTCAGGGATTGCATCGGAACCTCGACGCCGATCGGGACGCCCGGCGGCAGTGCGCGCACGAACTCGTGCAACGGCAACTCGCCCTGGCCCGGGAGCATCCGTTCGCTGACGGCTTCGAAAAGCTGCCGCTCGGGCGGCATCGTCAGCGTGGCGTCGCAGAATTGGGCGCCGCCGATCCAGCGCGGATCGGCCGCCGCCAATTCCGCGACGGTGCCGCCCGAGCGGGTCAGATGCAAGGCATCGACCATGATACCAGCGTTGGGCCGGTTGGCGCGGGTTACCAGACGCAGCGCATCTTTTAGCGAGGGCAGTTGCGTGATCGCGACGAACTCGAGGTTGACGCCCAAGCCGAATTCCGCCGCGCGGTCGCACAATTCGCAAAAGCGCTCCAGCCGCCGCTCCTGGTCCGGGTCGCTGACCAGCACGGACATTTTTCTCGCTCCCAATTCGGCCGCGCATTCGAAGGCCGGCCGATATTGCTCGACCTGGGCGCGCGGGGAAAGCGGAAAAAATTCGACCGTGTATGGCGTTACGCCGTGGTCCGCCATCCGCTGGGCGAGTTCTTTCCGGACTGCCGCGTCGATGACCAGCGGATACCATTGCGGGGGCCGCTCCGGCGTGCGCAAAAACAGGCTGACGTGCTGGCATTGCAGCGCCCCAGCGATCGCAACCAGTTCCAACGGCGTCGCTTCATCGACCGTTAGCTGTTCAAGCGAGATTGGATTCATGATCGGACATTTCCTTGAAGATGCCGCACGAAACGCAGCCTACATCGGCGCGACGCAATTGGCCACTGGCCGCGGCAGGCCGCGAAAAAGGCTTCCGCCGCCGCCCCTCATTCTTATCTCTCCCGGAGGAGACTGTCGATAAACTTCTAAACCTACTTCGTCGGGCGCCTGCGGACTTGGGTACCGCAGGCGCACCGCCGGGAGAGGTCGGCGCGCGATTTGCCCCAGCAAGTCGCGTGACCGGTGAAGGTGCAGGGGGCCCTGCCAGGATGTGTCACGCAGCCAGAATCTCGCGGTGCGCCAATGCGTTTATCCTACTTGAGGTGTATCAGAACCCTCACCCCCCGCCACAACCGCAGGTGGGCGAGGGAACAGCACCAAGCCGCCATTGCGCGCCCTGCGATCAGCCAACGGGCGCCACGATGGGAACGCCGCATTTCCGGGTTGCGTAGCGCGTCAGCAGTTTCAGCACCGGAGCCGTAACTTCGCGCGACGCCTCGCCGCGGTAGCCGACCGATTCCGCCCCGCGACTGGCGATCATCCCGAGCGTCGACAGCCGCACGATCGCCGCCAGCCCCTGGTAGTAGTGCAGGCGCGGGAAATCCAGCGGCATCAGCGCGTGGTACAGCGCGAGGTAAAGCGCGTTATACAGCCGGCGCAGCGAGTTGCCGGCGGGGTTGTCGCCCAGCCAGCGCGGACTTTCCGCCGTATGGCAGGACAGGATCGCCGCCGTCGTCGCCACGTCCAGATGGCGGTCGCCGCACTCGGCGCTCACCCAATCGATAACTCCGGTGACGCGTCCGCCCTTAACCAGCACGTTGAGCGGATGGTAGTCCATATGCAGGACGGCGCCGGTGCCGCCGCGAAAGTGCGCCGACTCGGTGACCGCCCACTGCAGCGCGGGTCCGAGCCACGGCAGCGGTCCCCGCTCCACGCGCATGGCGATGGTCGCCAGTATCCGATCCAGCAACGGCCGGCCGTCGGGGCCGCCGTCGGGGCTGAAGGCCGGGCCAATCGCGGCGATGCCCGCAGCCGCGGGATCGAGCCGATGAAGCCGGGTGTGAAGCTTTACGAAAGGCGCGAACGCCAGGGTAAAGGTCTTGACCGCGCTGGCGAGACCTCCCAGGCGCAGCAACGGGGCGCCCTCAAGACGTTCCATGATCAGGAAAGGAGCCCCGAGCGCGGTCGGGTCGGGCTCGAAAACATAAGGTATCGGTACCGGAAAATGCGCCGCCGTCAGGCGCTGGATGACGGCGTATTCACGGCCGCCTTTGGTGGCTGCCTGGGGGCCTTGGTAAAAGCGCAGCACCAGCAGACGTCCAGTTGGCAATTCCCCCCGCATGGCGCCGGACTGGCAGCGGAATTCGAATACCGTCGTCTCCCATCCGCTGGCCAGCACGCGCAGGAGGTCGACCTGGGCGCCCAAATAGTCGGCCAATTTCGCCTGTAGCTGGATCTCGGCGGCCATTTTGTCGTGGCAGCTTAGGCTGTCAGCGGAGTCCGATGCAACCGCGGACTTCCCGTTGCGACGCGCCGAAACATTCGTTCATCACACACGGGTCCAGCGGGGTTAACTAATGATGGACACAGACAGGATGGAGTGATGGGCGAATAAAAATTCTGGAAATGGAGGGTCACGACGCCTTTCCACTAGCTCTGATTGGGCGGTGGCGCTAAGCTGGTTCGAGACTAAACGGCGGGGCAAAGTCATGAGAGCCCTCCCGGGCAATAAAAAAGCGGTAGTTGCAATCGACGCTGCCCGGCGACGGCGGCGTCAACCCACAGGCCCGGATAAGCCCAATCCTCCTTCGATCAACACGGTGGTATTGGCAATCGCGGCGATCCTGGCCGCAGCCGCCACCATATTCGGCTTGCGGGTGGTGGGTGAGTTCGTCAGCCAAGGTAACTACGCGGCGGCCGCGGTGGCGCCGTTCTGGGTGATCGTACCCGGTTGTGCGCCGCTGCTGTTTCTACTGCGCCGACACCGGCGCGCGGCGCGTTCGGCCCGTCCGCCAGTGGTCAAATTGAACGATAGCGCCAGGCCGCGCAAACCACGCCGTCCACAAAACGTCTCGCCGCTGCGGCGCAAGTAGCCGCCGGCCCGCGCCCATCCGATTCAAGGCTGGCTCTAATCGCGCGGTTGGGGGTTTTGGTTAGGCTGCACGGGAACGCCGTCGTTCTGATGGTGAAACTTGCGGAATTCGCGCTGTAGTATCGACGAAATCAGCGGTCCGCGCGTATTGCTGATATCGATCGAAGCGTCGACGGAAAGGCCCAGCCGCAATTGCCGATCGGGCGGCAGCGCCTCGTCAAATACGATCTTGACCGGCACGCGCTGCACCACCTTGACCCAATTGCCAGTGGCGTTTTCTGGCGGCAGCAACGAAAACGCGGCGCCGGTTCCAAGGCTGATCGAATCCACGTGTCCCTTGAACAGGTAGTCGGGATAGATGTCGGCGGAAACCTCGGCCTTCTGGCCCACGCGCACGTAGGTCAGCTGGGTCTCCTTGAAATTCGCGGTGACGTAGAGGCTGTCCAGCGGCACGATCGCCATCAGCGGTTCCCCGGCCTGCACGCGATGGCCGACATGAACCGTCTTGCGCGTAACCACGCCGCTGACCGGCGCCTTGAGATTGGTGTAGGCCAGATCCAACTCCGCGGATTTCAGTTCGGCCTCCGCCTGTTTGACGATCGCCTGGTCGTAGCGATCCCGATCCACGGTGTCGGCGCCGCCCAGCGCCGCGCGCGAGCGGGCCACTTCCTGCTTGGCCAGCGAGAGGTTGGCGGCCGAGGCGCGATAGGCGGTTTCCGACTGATCGTAAAACTCCTGCGACACCACCCCGACCTTGCGCAGAGTCTTGGCGCGATTGTAATCGGTTTCGGCCTGCTTGATCTGGGCTTCCGCCAGACTTTGTCCGGCTTGCGCTTCAGTCAACTGCGCATACTGCTGGTCGACCATGCTGCGGGAGCGGTTGAGATTGGCGCGCGCCCGTTCCACCCGCACCTGGAAATCGGCCGGATCGAGGCTGACCAGCAAGTCTCCGGCCTTCACAATCCAGTTTTCCTGGACATAAATCTGGCTCACGTTGCCCGACACCCGCGAAGAGATCAGATCGACTGTACCGTCGACGTAAGCGTCGTCGGTAGTGACGTGAGTGATCATGAAGCGGTAGTAGCGAATAGCCGGATTCGTGGCGAACGCCAGGCCAACCAACACCAGCACTGCCACGATGTAACGTCTACGAAAGAACCGATTCATTCAGGCGTCCCATAGCCGCTTGATCCTGCCTCTTGAAGTGCGTGCTCAACTGTGCCCTAACCCGCACTATGTAACAAACCCGATAATGAGGCGATAGGGGCAGCCTCCCGATTCGGACGCCGTGAACGCTTCCAGGCGCTGATGGACGGGGCGCTCTGGCGCGCGGAGTAGTATTCAGGGACAACCCGACTTCACCGTGAAATTGGTGCCCGAGTCGCGCGCGGCCAGCTTGCCATTGATCATCAGGTTAACGTTTATCGGCCCGAGCAGTTGTGTCACCAGGACGAACACGCCATCCACGCTGCCGCTGGCCCCGCCCAGCAGTAACAGGTTGGGCGCGGCGGTCTGATTTTCGTAAGCGTTGTTATTCTGCTCGAGCAGGCTCTGAAAGTACTGTCCGATTGGACCCGTTACAGAAAAACGCACATCGCAGGCCGGGGGCGCCGCGATAAAGGGCAGGTTACCCCCCACGTTCACCGATATGGTGCCGCCCGGCGCTCTGGTCGATGCCAGTGCCACGGTGGTGAAGGTCGATAGCGCCTGAATTGCGAGCAGCGATGGGGTCGTGCTGAGATTGGTTGCCACTACCCGCAGGGGCGGGATGTTGTTGACGTAAACCACCTGTAGCGGCACCGTCGCCTTGAAACTATAAGATGCCCTGGTGTCGGAGATCGTCGCGCTGAACACGGTTCCAATGTTGCCCAAAAAATTGATTGAGCTCTGCGGCGGAATATTGCTGCCGCCGCTGCATCCGTTGAATTGGCTGTTGATGTTGGTCCCACCCAGCCCGCCGCATCCGGTTATGTTCCCGCATTGCGACTGGGTCAGGGCGAGCGCGCACAAACATGCCGCCAGGACGGACCGTGTCAAGTGCGATTTGGCCTTCGCAATGCGCGTCATAGCGGGTTCACGCTGGTGGCGATGCAGTTACCCGGACATTGCTTGGTGTTGCTATTCAGGCACACCGGACAGGGCGTCGGGGTCACGGTCGGACCCGGAGTCGGACTGGGGCTCGGCGCCGCCGCCGGGGTCACCACCGAGAACGGACCCTGCAGGGGTCCGGCAGGGGACGGGCTGGACGTGGGTCCGGCCTGTTCAAACTTCTGAACCAGGTAAATGCCATTGCCTGGAGGCACGCAGAATGAATATTGAGTTGCGGAACTGCTACCGGTTTGTCCGACGGTCGAATCCTGGAGCTGCACCGCTACCGGTGGCAGGGTATCTGTATTCTGAAACAGCCGCACGTGGGTACCTGAATCGGGACTGCTGACCGTGCCCTCGACGGAGCCGTGACCCAGACATTCAACCGACATCGCTACGCCGGTGTCACCCGCGGCGATATCCGCTGCTACCGCCTGACTATGCCCGGTGAAGGTGCTGCCGGCGCCCAGGTAGGTGTCCGCGGCCGTGGCGATCAGGTCAAAGGTGGGGCTGGTGTCGGCGCCAATCGCCGTCGGCACCTGCATCGTGAAGGCTACGGGCACCGATCCGGGCACAACCACCGGCTCGATTCCCACCAGGTTGAGTGTATTGTGCTGTTCGGCGAGTACTATCACCGACGTGGTGGAACCAAAGCCTGGCGGCGGGACCACCTTAACCGTTCCCGAGATGACGGCATTGGGCAGGGTGAAACTGCAGTTGGTTGCGTTCGGACTCCCCGTGCAGATGCCAATCGCGGAGGTGAACGTGACCGGCTGGATTACGGTGGTGGCGCCAGCGGTCTCGGCCTGCACGAAATAATCAGGCTCCTGCGCTCCCGAGAAGATGTAACTGCCAATGGTGTCGGTGGTCGTGGTCGCTACGACGACGCATCCCACCCCCATTTCTTTTTGGCAATTGATGCCCGCAGCGCTCGGCAGCAGCAGGTTGACGGTTGCCGCGATCAGAGGTTGGCTGGGAACCGGCGGACCCCCGTTGAGGACCGTGCCGCCGACTGAGCCGGCGGCGGGCTTGGCGGCTACCGTAAAGTCCTTGGTGATGAAGCTACCGCGGGTCACTGTCACGCCCGCGGTGGCATCAATCGTGGTGGTACCCCCCACGCCGCCAACAAAGAGATCATAGGTCGTCCCGATAGTCGCCAACGCCGGGAGCTGGATGGTGTAGCCACCGGTAGTGGGCGTGACCGGCGCCGTGGCCACCACCATGTTGGTTCCGGTGAGTTCCGCGGAGATGGTCGCTCCGGTGCTCGGCACACCGGTGACGGTGCCGAGGACGGTGCCGAGGAAGTCGGTGCTGGCCACCGTTATCGTGGGGGTCGCGGTGTAGTTGCCGCCTGGTACCGTCGGCGCAGTCAGAGCGGCCGGGTTGATGTCGATAATCAGCGTGGCTAATTTGCTTCCGCTAACCGCGAACCCACCCGACGCGGTGGTGCGCAAATTGGTGCTACCGGTAAGTTTCAGCGGATAGTTGACGCATCCTTCAGACGCCGCCGGGCTGCCCACAGGACACGTAGGTATCACGTTGCCGGGGAAGCTGGGATCGAGAACCAACTCGACCTGATTGTAGTTTTGCGCGACCACCTGGCCGGTGTTGAAAACCATCGCGTTGCTTTGAAAATCGAGCAGGTTGAGACTCAGCTCGCCGCTGGTCAGCACTCCCGATCCGGGCGGCGCCGTGATACTTACCCAGTTGGGATCGCTATCAACCACGTTGGGGTCGGTGCTGGGATTGAGCCGCACCGATACCACGTTGAGCGAGATCGCCTGGAAGCCGCTGTTGGGGCTGTCGACGAAGCCGATCTCGACCGATCCGAAAGTTGGCGTCGCCAGCGGGCCGCCCCCGCCGCTGCCACAACCAAAAGGCCCTACCATCAAGGCGGCGATGATTAGCAGGGGACCAAACAAAATAAGGAGGCTGTAGGCGGCAGGTAATCGTTTCACACGCTGACCATCTTCGCGAAATTGGGTTCGCTCTTGGATAACTTACCGGGCGCGCGAAGGCAAGCAGGTAGCTGCCGACGCGTGCACAGCGCCGTTTGGAGGGGATCGCAAGGGCCTCGCGTATTGACTAGCTGGTGCCGGGACTTTCACAATCAAAAGACGATGATTTCAAGAACCGGCGTAGTTCTTGTCCTAAGCTTGGTGGCCGCGATGGTGGCACTGGCGCGGCCCGCCCGCGCCGCCCTGCAAGTTTCCATCGGCAACCCCAGCCTGGAACACTTCGACACCGATGGGGGCGTCCAAATCGATTTCGGCTTGACCGACCAAAACGGCGCGCCGGTGGGGAATCTGCGCGCCGACAACGTCGAAGTTTACGAAGACGGCAAGCGCGCCAAGATCCTGGACTTTCGCGGCCAGGGACAGGGCCGCCCGGTCGACATCGTCTTTGTCCTCGACGTCACCGAATCGATGCAGCCGTATATCGACGCGGTCAAGCAGAACGTCATCAGCTTCGCCCAAGACCTCGCCTCCAATAATCGCGACTATCGCCTGGGGCTGGTGACCTTCGAGGATTACGTGGTCTCCAAGGAGCCGGACTGCAACTGCGCTTACCGCGACAAGATGACCTCCAACGTGCACGAATTCACCGATTGGGTCGGATCGCTGCACTCCGGCGGCGGCGGCGATATCCCCGAGGATCAGCTTGACGCGCTGGCCTATGCGTCAACCTTTCCGTTCCGCCCCGAGGCCCAGGGAATCGTGATCCTGGTCACCGACGCGCCCGACCATCATGCCGGCGACGGGTCCGCCCACAGCCAGCACGATCAGGCCTTCTGGGACCATCATCCCAATAAGGACGCCGACGTCACCGACCTGACCGCCGACAAGGTGGCGGCGATGTTCAAGAAAACCGGCCTGACCCTTTACGCGGTGGTGCCGCCGCCCTTCATCGCGCCGGATTACGCGCAACTGGTCAGCTCAACGCATGGCCGCTCCTACAACATCGTCACCGAGGAGGGCCGCTTCGACGAGCTGGTTCGCGAGATCGGCCATTCGATTGCGACCGAGTATTCCCTTACCTACCGCACTCCGGTGCCGATTGAGGACGGGACCCAGCGCAAGGTGGAGTTGAAAGTCAACTACAACGGCCAGAGCGCCGTCGCCGATACTGAATACCAGGTCCCCGGAATCACCGGCGCGCGCATCAACATCCCCGAGGAAGGTGGAGCGGCGGCGACCGCCAATGAGTCGGGAACCGGGCTCAACCAACTATCGTTCCAATGGTGGAACGGGGCGGTGCCGCTGTTTGCGATCCTGGCCCTGCTGGCGCTCTCGCGCGCCGGTCTGGGACCGCCCGCCGACGAACTCAAGGCGATAGTCGAGGCCCGGACCCAGACCCCGCCCAGAATGCCGATACCCACGCGGGCGCCGCCAGTGCCGCCGGCCCGACCGACCGCGCCGCCTGCGGCAGCCGTCACACCGATCCGTACCGGGACCGGCCCGGCCAAGCTGATCACCGTCAACGCGGCCGCTCCGCTCCCCGGCGAGTACAGCCTGCTCAAGGACGAGGTCTCGCTGGGACGCGGCACCGAAAACGACCTGGTGGTTCCACATGCCAGCGTGTCGCGCGTCCACGCGCGCATTCAACGCCGCAACGGCGCCTATCAGCTAGTCGACCTGAACTCGACCAATGGCACTTTTCTCAATGACCAACCGGTTCACGGCTCGGTACCCCTGAACCCGGGCAGCCAAGTCCGGCTCGGCGAGGTAAGCTTCATCTTCCGGACCTGACGCGCTGCGGAAAAGGGCATGTCCGCTTTTTCACCGCCTACTTCCTCACTCAGGTCTCCCGAGACGGCTGATAACCTGCTGGGATAAGATAGGGGATGGAGTCGGACCTTCTGCGCCAAAGCGTTTAGTGTTGCTTGAGGTGTATCAGAACCCTCACCCTCGCCCACTCCCACAACTGAATGTGGGCGAGGGAACAGAACAAATTGCGGGCGAGGGGCGAGACCGACTCGCCCACAACTGAGGGTGGATAGGAGACAAAAGGCGCCTTCGTCCGGCCAAGTGACAGAGGGCGCGGGCGAAGGACGCCGGGCGGCGTCAGTCGAGCGCGAGCGCGCGGGCTACGTTTTCGCCCAGGATTCCGCGACGGCCCTGCGGCGACATCTTCTCGACCAGTTCGTGAATCTCCTCCATATAGTTGACCGGATGGTCGGCATGGGGGAAGTCGCTGGCCCAGAAGAACTTGTCGGTGCCGACGTAATCGATGATGTGGCGCAGCACGGTCTCGTCGGGGTCGCCCGAGATGTAGCATTGGCGGTTGAAGTAGTAAGACGGCGGCTCGCTCAGCGGCAGCGCCCCGCCCAGCATGGTCTCCTTGAACAGCGCGTCGGCGCGGTTAAGCCACCATCCGATCCATCCCGAACCCGACTCCAGGATTACGAACTTCATGCGCGGAAACCGGTCCCACACCCCGTAGACGAACATCGTGGCGAAGGCCATGATCGGGCCCTGGTTGGTGAACATGTCGCCGTACCAGACCCCGGCCGCACCCCTCATCGGCAAAAAGCGGGTGTGGATGCTGAATTCCTTGGGCTCGAAATTGGGATGAACCGCCAGCGGGATTCCGAGGTCCTGGGCGGCGGCGAACACCACGTCGTGATCCGGATGGCCATGCGGTTTGCGCGTGATCGTGTAGGGCGAGATGAACGCGATCTTGCATCCGTCCTTCACCGCGCGCTCCAGCTCCCTGGCCGCCAGCGCCGGGTCGCCCAGCGATATATGCGCCGCCGGCACCAGCCTGCCGCCGGTGTCGCGGCAGAAATCGGCGATCCAGCGATTGTAGGCGCGGCAGCAGGCGTCAGCGTACTCGGGGTCCCGGGTCTCGGCTTCCCAATTCAGCCCCAGAGTCGGGAACAGCACCGATTTGTCGAGCCCCTCCTCGTCCATCTTCTTGAGCCGTTCCTTGGGATCCATGGTGCCGTAGCCCGCACCCTTCAGATAGGTCTCGTCCGGCGTGGCCGGGATGAACGCCAGCGGTCCCTGCTTGCCCCCAGCGATCCATTGCGCGCGGCGCTTCTTCATCTCCTGGACCTGCCATCCCATGCTGCTGAGACGCCCCAGCGTGCCCCGGGGAGTGCATTGCGCCGGCTGGCCGTCGACTTCCAGGTATTCCCAGCCATCCGCGCCGACTCTGATGCGAATCGCGCGCTCGCGATACTTTGGCTCCAGGTAACGCTCCCAAAGATCGGGCGGCTCGATAATATGGCCGTCGGCGTCGATTACCAGTTCCCCGTTGTGCTTGCCGTCCTTCATCGCTTTTTTTCTCCGCAATCGGAATTTGTGCAGCGCGCTCGCGCGCAGTGAGGTGATCGAGACTCTTTCGGAACGTTTGTTCAGAAATAGACCGGAGAAGCGCGTTAGTCAAGAGGCGCTAACTGCGCCAGCGATCGATTCTTCATCCGGCCCGGAGAGCGAACACGAATCCACTGTCCCCGTGCACCGGACAATCAATACAATTGATCGAACTGCAGGACGGTGCCGTCGGGGTCGTTGAACAGGAAGGTGCGAATCTTGCGCTCACGCGGCAGGCCATAAAAAAGGCCGTCCTGCTCGACAATTCCGCCGAGCGTGCGCACGCCCTTGGCGGCGAGTTCGCGGTAGCGCTGGTCGATATCGCTCACCCAGAAGGAGATATGGGTCAGCCCGTTGTCGCCGTTCTTGAGCGGCTTGTTGGTGGGCAGCGGCCCGTGGCGCCGCGCAATCGAGATGAAGCTGGGGCTGTCGTCCCATCGCAGGTAGGCGACGCGGCGGGTGAACACCACCTCGCCCTGGTCGTTCTCGAGGTCTTCGACACGGTCGAGCGAGACCTTGAAGCCCAGGACGTCGCGATAAAAGCGCAGCGAAGCGTCAACGTCCGACACTTGAATGCAGGCATGGGAAAACGGTCCCAGCATCGCATTATCCTCTCGACATGACGGCGCTTCGGCCGGCGCCTGGCTGATCGCCGCAGCCGGGGCGTAGCGGATCAACCGCCACACCCCGCCGCCGAGGTCAGGCCTGTTTTTTCGCGAACGGACGATCCCGCTCGTTGAGTGCCGCTTTCAAGCCCTTGGTGCGCTGGGTCTTGAGGAATTCCTTCACCGCCTCGGTCTGATGCGCGATCACGTCGAGGTCGGCTGAGGACTGCTCGGCGGCGCGGAATCCGGTCACTTCCAGGTAGCGGTTGACGGCGGCCTTGTGCAGCACCAGCAACTCAACCGACACCAGGGCGACGCGGCGCGCGTAGGCCAGCGTCTCTTCCTCGAGCTTGTCCTTGGGATAGACGCGGTTGATCAGATGCCAGTCCACCGCCTCCGCCGCGGAAATCGTGTCGCCGGTGAAGAACAGTTCCTTGGACTTGCGCGGACCCATCAGGACCGGGAACAGCGACAGCGAGGGCAGCACGCCCAGGTTGCGGCCGGCGGGATGGCCGAAAGTGGCGTCCTCGCTGGCAAACACGATATCGCAATGGCCGACGAACTCGGTCGCTCCGGCCAGGCAGAAACCATGAACCTGCGCGATAGTCGGCTTGGCGCACGACCACAACCGCTGCCATCGCGTGACCAGGCGCTGCATGTTGACGCGGTCGTTGGAGATGGTGAATTTCTGGCCCGGCACCGCTGGGGCGTTGAGATCGTAACCGGCCGAAAACGCGCGGCCCGCGCCGCGGATTATCAGCACGCTGGCCTCGGGGTCGTCCTCATAAACGTCCAGTACCTGCTCCAGTTCGGTCAGCAGCTTGGGCGACAGGGCATTGAGTTTCTCCGGACGATTGAGGGTGAGGCGGAAGATTTTCTCTTCAACTTTTTCGTAAATGACGGTTTCGTAATTGGCCATAGCTTGTCTGCTCCGCTGTGATTTTCCAATTCAGTCTGCCAAGCCTTGCACCAAGCGCCCAATTTGACAAGGTCGCGCGGCATCCATCTCCCTCGGACCGGGGGAGATGGATGCCGCTGCGGCGCCCTGGAGAGGGTCCTTTTTCAGCGCGCCTTTTGAGGCGCGCGGTTCAGGAAATGCGACGGTGCTGCATGACAACTCTCTGATCTCTCCCACCGGGGCCCACGGGGAAAGAGCAAGCATCCTTCCCATCGCTAGCAAAATTAGTTTCTCAACACGCTGTCAGGGCGCCAGCAAACCTTTGCCGGGGACGTAGTTGACCTCGACGCGTACGCCGTCGGGGTCCTCGAACAGCGTGGAATAGTAGCCCGGCGCCCAATGCCCCTCTTCCGCGGCGCGCACGATTTTCGCCCCGAGGTCGCGCGCCATTTCATAGACGGCGGTCACGTCCTCGCGCGAACGCGCGCGGAAGCATACGTGATGCAGGCCCGGGCGGGTCTGGTCGAAATGCACGGCGCGATACTGCGGCGCGGCGCGGCGCACCGCGAATCCGGTGCGCGCGCCGATACAGTAAAAGTAGTCGTCATTGTCGTAAACCACGTGCTTGAGCCCCATGAAGGGGAGCAGGCGGCGGTAGAAGGCGACGCATTGCTCAAAGTTGGTGACGGTCACGTCGACGTGGGCGATTCCGTTGACTTCCATTTGCGGACTCCTCGCGGGATGTTGCGATGTTTGTAACGCGGAATCGAGAAGCTATAAAGTTCAATATTAAGGAACGGAAAAATCAGAACGCCAGAGGATAAACTTATGGCATCGCTTAAAGTGATTTCAGCGGACTCGCACATGATGGAGCCGCCAGATTTGTGGACCCAACGGCTCGACCACAAGTTCAAGGAGCGCGCACCCAAGGTGGTCACCCAGGACGCCGGCAGCCGCCCGTTGTTCGTCGCGCCGGGACTCGAGCCCTATCCGATATCGGTCGCCTTCGCGGCCGGCCGCAGCGGCAATGAACTGCGCGAGTTTATCGGCAAGGCGGGAGCGCAGGACGCCGAGCGCTATCGCGACCCGGGCCGGCGTATCGAGGATCAGGACCGCGACGGGGTCAGCGCGGAGGTTTTGTACACGACGCTGGGGATGTCGCTGTTCGGGCTGGAGGACGCGGAACTGCAGGCCGCCTGCTTCAAGTCGTACAACGATTGGACGGCGGAATTCTGCTCATACAACCCCAAGCGGTTTCTCGGGATGGCGCTGGTTTCGCTGGCGGATATCGAGCAGGGCGCGCAGGAGATTCGGCGGGCGCGAAAAATCGGGCTGCGCGGCGCGATGATTTGGGGTTCCGCCCCGGTGGACAAGCCATTTTGGCATCCGCTCTACGACCCCTTCTGGACCGCGGCGCAGGAACTGGAGATGCCGCTGTCGCTGCACGTAATCACCGGCGGGCCCAAGAGCCGCGGGCGCAAAACCGAAGGGCGCGAGCCGGAACGGCCGCGGATGAAGGGGCTGCATCGGCTGACCGGCTATATGACGTTGTCGGCTGACGTGCAGGCGTCGTTTTCGGAGATCATCATGGGCGGCGTGCTGATGCGGTTTCCGCGGCTGAAGCTGGTATCGGCGGAGAACGACTGCGGCTGGCTGCCCCATTTCATGTATCGGATGGACCACGCCTTCGAGAAATTCGGCGTCGGTCTGGAACAACCGCTGGACCTCAAGCCCAGCGAGTATGTGCGCCGCCAGCTATGGGCGACCTTCCAGGACGATCTGACCGGGCCGATGCTCGCGCATTATTTCGGCGAGGATCGCTACATGTGGGCGTCGGACTATCCGCATACGGATTCGACTTTCCCCCATTCGCGCGAAGTCATCGAACGCGATTTCGCCGGAGTGTCGGAAAGCATCAAGCGCAAGATCGTTTGCGACAACGCCGCCCAGCTCTATCGCGTCGATCTGAGCTAGGTAAGAACTTTCTGCCCACCGCGGGCGAGCAATGTGCATACCACGGAGTGACCGGGCAAATGCCCGGTCACCCCGATTGTACATCTTGCTTTAATTTTCTCCCCCGGACCGGGACTATCGATAAACTACTAAAGGCAAGCTGGGGCTTGATAGCGCGGTCGCACAATGGCGGCTTGGTTCTGTTCCCTCGCCCACCTTCAGTTGTGGGAGAGGGCGAGGGTGAGGGTGCTGATACACCTCAGTAGGATAAAAGCATTGCGCATCGCGAGATTCGCTTGCCTGACACATCTTTGAGGGCCGCCTGCACCCTCACCCGTCACGCGACCTGCTGGCGCAAATCGTGGTCCGACCTCTCCCGGTGCGGCTGCGGATCCGCAGCCGCGGGCGAGGAGTTTTAGAGTTTATCGACAGTCTCTGTCCGGGAGAAAATTACAGCGACCATGTACAAACTCCAGACGGGTGACCGGGCAAATGCCCGGTCACTCCGTTGTCAATCTTCATCCAACAGCGAGCTATCTCATTTCACTACCTGGATCAGCGCGGGCGAGGTGCTGCCGAGCAGGTTTACGCTGCCGCCGTACACCGCGGTGATGGTGTTGTTACCCTTGGCCAGGGTCGAAGTCGACAGCGTTGCCTTGCCGGCACTGAGCGCGGGGCTGCCAAGAGTCGTGGTTCCCGCCTTAAAAGTCACCGCCCCGGTGGGAACGCCCCCAGTGGCGGGGGTAACAGTCGCGGTAAACGTCACCTTGGTGCTCACCGTGGATGGATTCAGCGACGAAACCAGCGCGGTTGACGTCGCGGCCTTGTTCACCGTGTGCGACAGCGCGTCCGAGACGCTGGAGGTGTGGTCAGCGTCACCGTTGTACACGGCCCTGATCGAATGGGCGCCAACCGTCAGCGTCGAGATGCTCAGCATCGCCTTTCCAGCCGTCAGCGCCGGCGAACCCAACGTCGTGGCGCCGTCCCTGAAGGTGACAGTACCGGTGGGAACGCCCGACGTGGACGGTGTCACCGTGGCCGTGAAGGTCACCGCCTGCTTGAACACGCTAGGATTAACCGACGCCAACAGCGCGGTCGAAGTCGCGCCCTTGTTCACCGTGTGCGACACGCCCGGCGAGGTACTGGGGCTGTGATTAGTGTCGCCATTGTAAACGGCGGTGATCGAGTGGACGCCAACCGTCAGCGTCGAGATGCTCAGCACCGCCTTTCCAGCCGCCAGCGCCGGCGAGCCCAAGGTCGCGGCGCCGTTCTTGAAGGTGACAGTACCGGTCGGAACACCCAGGGTTGAGGTGACCGAGGCGGTGAAGGTCACCGGCTGATTGAAGGTGGTTGTACTGAGCGAAGCGGCCAACGCGGTCGTGGTCGCCAGCCGGTTGACGGTCTGTGGAAGAACCGCAGAGGTGTGGGCGGCGAAGGTGGCGTCACCTGAGTAAACGGCGGTGATCTGATGCACGCCGCCGCTCAGAGCGGAGGTGGTTAAGGTCGCCTTTGCTCCGCTCAACCCCGCCACGCCGAGAGAGCTGCCGCCGTCCTTGAACGTTATCGTTCCGGTTGGCGTGCCGGCGCCCGACGGGACCAACTTGGCGGTAAACGTCACCGCTTTACCGTAGGTGGAGGGATTGAGCGATGACCCCAGACTTATAGCGCTCCATTCCTTGATGGTAAAACTCAACGATTCGTTGGCTTCGGTGTTGCCGGCGTTGTCGAGACTATGGAAGGTCACCGTGTGAGAGCCATTGCCGGTCACATTGAATGGCGCGGTGTAGTGAGTCGTCGCGCCGCCGTCCACCTGGTAGTAACTCCCCGCGACCCCGCTCAGGCTGTCAGTCGCACCGAGCGTTACTTTCACAGTACCTAAATAGTTGGTGCCGTTGAGCGTGCCGGCCAGCGCGGCGGTGGTGTGGGGCGGGGTTTCGTCGATATTGACCGCGCGGGTCTGGCGTAGCTGGAAGTTGCCGGCCACGTCCTTGCTGAAATAGTAGATAGTGTGTTTGGCCTGGGTGGTGACGCTGATTGGTCCGCTATACGTCGCGCAAGCAAACAGAAAGCCGGAGGAACAAAATGAACCGTCTACCGAGAAATAGGTATTCGCAACGCCCGAACCGGGAAATGGATCGGATGAATTAAGCGTTACCTTGACTGCGGTCCGGTTCCATCCCAGGAGATTCGCGAGGGGCGCCGCGGACGAAGAGGTGATCGGGGCCACGGTGTCATAGCACAATGAACCGTAGGTTGAGTTGCCGCTGACGCCCGAGTTATCCCAGGTTCTCACGTTGACCGTGTGACATCCCTGGCCACCGGCACCGGAGAGGTTGAGGAAGCCGCTGGTGGCGTTGGGAAATTGCGGTCCATTATAGAAGCTGTTGCCCTGGCCCGGAGTAGGTTCCGTGGAGACATCGCCCGGATCGAAGTCCCAGGCCTGGCTGAACCCGGATACGCCGTTTGGATTGCCGCCGTTGGCCGTCGTGTCGGTCACCGTCCAGTTTACCGTTTGGTCGGTATTATACCATTGACCGGTGGCCGGCCCGGAGAAGGCCACCGACGGCGCGCCGAAATCACCGGCCACATAGGTATTGATCGCCCAGGCCAGTTGCAGCGCGTTGGCTGAACCCCATCCGGTAACCTCATCGTAGCCGGTGCCGGAGCAGTAGTAACCTAAACTGAGCGCACTGGTTATGTCGTTGCTGTTGCAGCCGGAGGTAATGTCGTAAAAGGGATAGTGGGGAGGATAGTTTGGGTTTATCCCAAAGTAGTACAGGTAATTGTTACCGTTGCCTATCGGTGAGCAGGAAACATGAAAGCTGCCACAAGAGTTGCCCGTGAGGCTGCCGATATAGAGCAGATAGGCATTCACCTGGGCGAAGAAGCCGGCCATTTCGGGCGACGCGATACTGGTGCCGCCGACCCCTTGCAGCGAACCGTTGAAGTAATAGTTTTGTCCGCCAGCGGAGTTGAGCGAGATATCGGGAACCGCGCGGCTGCCCGATCCGCAAGGTTGGTTGGACTGAAAGCCAGGAGCCGAAAAGTGGCTGCTGCAACCGCCCCCGCTGCCGCCATTGTTTTGGCTGCAAGCTCCGGCGTAGGTGCCTCCGGTCCAAGCCACTTCACTATCATAGGTCGAATCGGAAAATAGCGACAACAGCGTGCCGCCGACCCCAACCACGTCCGGGTCCGAAGCCGGATATGACACACTGGTATGGGCGCAATCGTCGGTTGCGCCGCGATCGCCCGAGGCCGTCATCAGAGTCCAACCCTGGCCGAGCATGGAGTTGAAGATGGCATGGCGGGTATCCATGGTGCTGCCACTGCATCCATACGTTTCGGTGCAGCTCCAACTGGTGCTGAATACGCGCGCATTGCCGTCGGTCAGCATCTGGTTGTACATATCCGTAGCGCTGCCGCTGCTCTCGTAAACGAAGATTTTGGCGGTATTCTGGTAACCCCCGAAATCGTTCGACGTTGCCATCGACCATTCGGTATCCAAAGTGGTTTCGGCGTTGGCGCCGCAGCCATTGGTCGGAGTCACGACGCAGCTCGGCGGCCCCCCGTCGATGGCAATCTTCTGAATGTTGTAGGCGAGATACGAGTACTGATTATGGAAGCCGGTCACGTCGCTAAAATTTACATCGCCATAGGTCGCCAGCGCGATGGAAGCGTCGGGCGGTGAACTGCCCGGATTACCCAAAGGATTGCAGCAGTGGCCCAAAGCCTGTAGCGCGTTAAAATCGTAGGCGTTGGAGCCGTAAATGTCGCTCGGATCGTAGAGACCGTTGGTGATGTTGGGTTCGCTGGAGATGGAATGGTCGCGATTTTGCGCTTTCAACGACGCGGGCAGCTTCTTGGCATTGCCGTCGGCATGAAATGCTTCACCTTGTGCCACCACCGGGCCTGGTACATAAACCGGCAGACTGAGGTTGCCGGCCCCCTTCATCGACCCGTGCATCCGCTCGATATTGTTGAGCCCTTCCACTGAATGCACGATTCCCGACAGCGCCGGCGGAATCGCTGGAGGGCTGTCGTTGGAGAAGACGGTCTCGCTGTTGACCTTGTATGAATTGATCCTGACGCCCAGCGCATTCTGGATTACCGACACCGGCGCCTCGAGGTCGACCAGCAACCGGTTGGGGTAGCGATGGGTCACCGTGAGGCCTTGGCTATTGGCCCAATCGACCACGGCCTGCTCGTCCTTGACCGCGGGAGCGAAGCGCTGGTTCCATTGGTCGGCAGTCAGAAAATGATGGAACTGGGGGGAGCCCTTGGTTTGCAGGTCCTGCAGGAATTTCTCTTCGTCTTGCAGGTGCGGCGGGGTCAGGCCGATCACCAGGCGCAGTTTCTGGTCGCTGGCAAATGGAGCGACCAACAGGGCGGTGCCGTCCGTGACCAGCCGCGGAGGATGGCCGGGAAGCGCATCTTCGTCGGCCGCAATCGGATTCGCCGCGGTCGGGTCCGCGACCTGCGCCATCGTAGCGCGGAGTGAAAATGCGGCGGCGGCGATCAGACAGCCCGCGATGGCGAGTATCCATTTGAGACTTGGTGAGGTCACGCGCGCGGAGCGCTTGCGGGATTTCATGTTTTTCTCCTCTGGACGGCCGCAAATCGGCACAAACGATTGCTAAAGTAGAATCCCTTCACGAATGAATTTCGTTTTGTATGAAACAGCGTTACTTCAAATCTCTTGACATTCCTTTTGGTCAAAAACTGACTTTGCCTGTTTTGCGCCTGATTGGCGAGACTTTAGTTACCTTCCACATTTTTTATCCGCGTATGCCGGTCGCCCCCACGGCTCCGGCCCTGAAATTGGGCATTTTCGGTCGCTTGCCCGCGACCCCTGCCATACGCGGCTGATCGAGCGAGGACTGGGCGGGCAGGTTCAGGGTCAAGTGGGCCGATGGAGCGGCCGGCTTGGACGGCCCGATTACTTCAAACCCGACCACCAGCAGCGAGACCATACCAATCAGCCAAGTCACGCCGCGGCTCGCGGCGAAGCGTATCAATGGACTGGACGATTTCATGGTTTACTCCGGCAGTCCGGCCGGCCAGTGGGGCGGCATTTCCCGGCCGGACTGCCGATGAGGCGATCAGGCGTTCAGAGCACCGCGAGCAAAGCTTTGCCGTTGGGAGTGCCCATTCCGGTGCACGCGTCCCATTTATCGTTGGCCAAATAGGCGCCATTGTTGCCGCGCGTAACGTCGTTGAAGGCTTCAGGATGGTTGTAGATAGTGGGGTTGATGTAACCGACGTTGTGTTGCTTAAGCTGATTGATACACGCGATTAGCCCGGCCCACAGGGGTGCGACGGCGCTGGTGCCGCCAATCACGGCATCGCTGCCGTCAACCCGTCACCTTGTATCCGGTCACCGGATCGGCATCGCCGGAAACATCGGGCACGCCCCTGGTGCGCAGCGCTACCCGCTCACCGGAAACCAGGGTGCTCTTGAGTCCCTCCTGCCAGGCCGGCGTCGAGAAAAACGCGCTGGCGCCGCCGCCGGTCGCGCCCTCGTTGGGCAGCTCGTTCCACACGGTCTCGTCGCTGATCTTGTCACCGGTGGCGACCAGCCGCGTGCCGCCGCAAGCCAACACGTAAGGGCTGGCAGCGGGAAAGTCGACGTGCGACGCGCCGTCGTCCAGCCCGTCGGTGGAGCCGTTATCGCCGGCCGCGCAGCAGATGGTGATTCCAAGGGCGGCCGCGCTCTGGAAGGCGTCGTCCAGTGCGGTCATTGCCTGCTGGGTCCATTCCGATTCGGGGCCACCCCAGCTAATCGAAATGATCGCAGGGCGCTGAGTCTGGTCGTGGATCGCGGTGGTCACCGCGTCGATAAAGCCGCGGTCGGTATTGGGCGCGAAATACACTGCGATTTTGGCTTTGGGAGCCAGCGCGCCGGCCACTTCGATATCCAGCATGACTTCGCCATCGGGACCATTGCCGTCGCCGGTCGGATGGTTGCCGCCATGATCGACCGAGACCGCATTGACCAGCGGCTGCTGGATCCCCAAGGCGTCGAAATAGGTTTTGAGATCGCGGGGCCGGTAACCGCCACCAAACTCGATGATGCCGATGCACTGGCCGGCGCCATTGCCGCCGTCAGGAAAGTCATAAAGCCTGGCCAGATCGAGCGGGCTGAACGACGCCGGCTGTGAATCGGCGTGCCACTGCACGTTGCCGCGCTGGCCGTGATGGCGCAGGTGGGGTTTGACCTGGGGACGATCGTCGAGCCCGAATACTCCGGCAACCACGTCCTTGAGCTCGGTGGGAATCTGGACCGGTCCGGTGCGTCCGCGATAAGTACCTCCCGGATATTCGTACTTCTCCAGGTCGACGGCGAACGCCTCGTTGAAGTCCTTGACCGTGCCGGAGAGGACGACGGTGCGGCGCGCAGCGCTTTTTTCGACCACGATCAGCCCATGTTTGCCCGCGAATTGCTCGACCTTATCGAGATCGGCGGAATCGGCATCATGGACCGCGCGGAAATTACTATTCGCACGGCGCTCCTCTTCGGGCGAAATCCGACCCTTTAGCCGGCGTTCGATCATCGCGTTGACGTGGGTCTTGGCCTCATCCTTGGATTTGGAATGGACCATGATCGTGACTTCCATGCGCTCGCCGGGATCGGCGGCGCCTTTGGCGCTGGCCCCGGCCAGGGGCCTGCGTGCGCTGCCTGCAACTGTGTGTTTGATCGCTGCCATGATTGTTCTCCTGCGTTTTTTTCGGTGCCGTTTCAGAGCCGCGCCGTTAATCAGCAGGTTTTCCCAAAAGGCTGGGGAGAAAAGTCCTTCCGGGATGTGACCAACGGCGAAATCCCGTTTGGACTTGTCCCGGCTGCGTTGAGGTGCCCGGCGGGTGTAGAGGCGGCTCACACGATCAGGGCGTAACAATTAATGTCACGAAATCGTGAGAATCGGTGTAACAAAGGGGAATATGGCGATTTATGGGAAGGGCCGGCAAGCAGACCGTCAAATAAAGAGCGCCCGACGCACTGGGCGACTACCTGTCCCTTGGAGCGGGTGTCAGTGCGCGATTTAGACCAGCATGTCGGGGGTCGGCATAAGCTGACTTCCGCGCCCTACCGCCTGGGCTTAAGCGGGTGGCTGCGAAAGAAATCCAACATGGCGGCCGTCCAGTTAAGCGGCCAGCGGAGATGGTTGGCCAGTCCCAGGCTCCAGCCCAGCGGATCGGATAAGGGGGCCGTATCGCCGTTGGGGTTCGTCCCACACGACCGCATGCATTGGCTGACCTGGTGTCCGGCGAAGTTGATGATCGTGTCCTCTACCTCGACGCCGATGGCTCGAAGTTGGATTGCCAACTGCTCGCTGTTGGGGCAGATGCCGGCGATATCGCAGTTGTTATGGACGTGCATTACGGGCAAGCCGGGATTGTAAACCTGGACCTCGCCGTCGTCGGCCGGCGGTTTCTTTACCGGTGTCTGCGGACATGGGTCGTTGAACGCGCCAAACGGATCCGGGGCTGAATAAACTGCCAGCGCGGCGATGGTGGGCCGGTTTAGCGCATAAAGCAGTCCCATCGCAGCACCATTAGACCATCCCGTCACGAAGACGCGCTGCGTATCGACCTTGCCGGCCGCTACCTGGTCCGCAACAAAGTGATCGATCGTGCTGGCGTCAACGTTTTCCCGGTACCGGTAATCGCCCTTCAATACGGAGCCCTTGGGACTCAGCTGCCGATACCAGTTATCCCATCCCTTACCCCTAGCCATCGGGAACCGGATACTGGTGCTGCTGGCTTAGCCCCTCTGGCGCCAGTACGCTGAACCCGGGGTGATTGCTATCGTCACTAAGCGGGTAGCTATTGCGGTAATGCAAGAGATTAGTCAGATGTATTGTATCAGCACTTAATAACGACGGATGCAGGAAGATCACCAACGGTCGAGGGCCATTGGACGAGTCCGGCTCAAAAAGGCACGCGTAGCGATCGAAACCGTTGCCATCTTTCCACGGACCAAGGATTTTGCCACCCGGGCAATCGGGTTTGGAGTCGCTTATCGTGACTGCTGGCGGATCGCCAAAGGGCCCACACTTCATGGGTCTTTCGTTCTTCCATGTCTCAATGGAACAGCCACCCGCCCCTATCATCAGCGTCAGCGCTCCCACGAGGGCGATAGCGGCGCGCGCAATATCGGCGGTACGGCCATTTTGGCCGGCGGGTGTATCGCAGTTAGCGTGCGTGCTGCACTTCTGAGTCAATCAGTCGCGAGTGGCGGCGAGATCTGAGGTTGATGACAAGATCGTGCTTTCGGCTCTACTTGGCGCCGATTTCGCTCCAAACAGGAATCGTAGCGTCGGATTAGGCCGGATAATGAAATGGTAAATCAACATCGTGGCTGCCAATGAACCAGTTATCATCATCAGGAGTTTAACTCCTATGCCGCAGCGCATCTGCACGATCAAGTATGCGAACGCGATCACCGGAAGATGATGAAGAACGTAAACGGGCAAGGTCGATTCGTTCAGATAACGCAAAGTGCGGTTGCCGAAAGATAGAAATCGCGCGGCCAGACCCCAGACCAGGACCACCAGACAAAATCCCGCCATCGCGGCCAGCGATTGTCCAGTTACCCAGTTGAGCGAAAGCTCGCCGTTTTTCAAGTGGTAGTACGGAGGATAATGGAAGAACAACGGCATATCTATCTGGTGTACATAGCCGACGATGGAGCCGATCCCCACTAAAGGATGGACGGCGAGGTATGGGGGATAGGAAAATACCAGTGCCGGATGAAAAACAAACAGCAGGTAGGTCGCCAGAACTCTTAACCAATCGATATCGTGCCTGCGCTGACCCATCCTCGACATCCTAACAGTTATGGCCGCAACGGACCTACCGGGCCCGGACATTGCGCAAATTCATGAGGTATTTCGCCACGTGATGTCGGCTTTATCTGCAATTTCGGTTTTTTACATTTCCTATGCTTGTTCCCCGCATGGATCGAGCGGCCGCCGCGCGCAAGGTTCGACGGCAGCGCCGGCTCTTTTCGACAGTTCCCTGACGGCGAGGTCAGCCAAACCTTTGGTTTGGACTCACGGACATTTTTCGAGCTGTTGCAGGTAGGCTGGATAGCAAAAACGGTTGGCCTGGGCGCCGACAAAGTTGTCGAAATGCCCGAAATTGGGAATAACTGTGCGGGAGTACAGGTCGGGGCCGTTCTCGCGGCATAGCCATTGGAAGGTCCGCATCGTGGTATCGGGGATGAAGACCCGGTTGCGGGCTCCCGAAACCACTGTGATCGGCACTTTCAGATGACGCGCGCTGGCGACCATGCTCGGCGGGGTTCGCGAACCGTAGCGCCTTTGGTTTCCTTCCGCACCGTAGTCGAATTTCTCGACGTGGCCGAGGCCGGCCGCCTGCTGGAGGTGCTGGAGCGTCAGCAGGTTGCAGGGGCCATATTGTTCCGGGATGTTGTCATGCGTCGGCATATTGACGCTGTTGTGCGGATACATATGACCGTACATAAACGTCATTCGATGGCACACGGTGCTGGCGCATTCGTGATGGAGCGAATTGGCGTATAGTTTGAGCAGCGCGTTGATGACCTTGTAGTCGGGGTCGGGCAGCGGCGAGACATGCGTCATTTTTATTGCGGCGAGCAGCGAAGCGAGCCGCAGCCGCGCCTTGATGTGCATTATCGTGCCGACCACCGGATGGAGCTGAACCTGCGACGACGCGACGCATCGCACCTGCGGAAGCAGCCCCTGCGCCATCGACATGAAGAACGCGATCGAACCCACGCAATGCACGACCGCCTGTACGGTTTTGCCGCCGGTGTGTGACAGGATGCATTCGACGGCCGCGGGAAAATCGTTGTGCGCGGCGTCATCCAGAGTGAATTCCCGCAGCGGCAGATGGATGCTGGCGCGCCAATCCAACAGCCAGACGTCGTAGCCGCGGGCGGTCAGGAATTCGGCGAAGTTCTCCCGCACCCACGGGATCGTGAACATCCCGCTCCATACGCTCACCCCATGGACCACCATCACCGGCCCCTTGTCTCCGCCCTTGTAGCGGGTCAACAGGAGGTCGACATGGTCCGGGGTGGTGAATCGGATGACTTCAGGCGGAGGGAGTTTCATAGCTGTGTGCAATTGGTCGTTAAGTTTACGCGCCGGGCATCCGGGGCCGGACAAAGACTTCGAGCAGGGTTCCAACGAACAGCCCGAAGAACCGCGCCAGGCCGGTTGTCTTGACCACGAGGTTGTCGGTTCCCGTTACTCTGAAAGTCGTAAGTTGCTTCAGAAAGTCGGGGAGCAGGACCCGTAGAATCCCCGACGCGACGATTTTGCCGTCCGCCGCCCGCACCGAGGTATACAGCGTGGTCGTCGCGCTCCAGACGTCGAAGCCGCCGTGGTCGCGAACGTCCTTAAAGCCCTCGAGAACGTAGCGGTTGCCGTCGTTGCCGGGAAACGGCAGATGGTAGAGCATCGTGCGCTGATAGAAGTGTCCTTCGCGCCCGGCCACGAACAGATGAAAGACACCGTTGCGCACCGCGCC
This sequence comes from uncultured Pseudomonadota bacterium, assembly GCA_963805995.1. Classification (GTDB taxonomy): domain Bacteria; phylum Desulfobacterota; class Binatia; order Binatales; family Binataceae; genus JAJPJA01. The sequence continues at coordinate 324,529 of CAWDWL010000014.1, forward strand.
GCCTTCGGGAGAGGTGATTCCCGGGATTTTGACGGCGCCCTGGACGCTTGCCGTATAGCGCTTATCGACCATGAACGAATCCAGCGCCGGGGTCGTGATGGTAAGCACGATTTCGGCCTTGTCCCGCGCTTCGCGCCCGGCCCGCTCCCCGCCGAGGTAATCACCTGGCTCAACTTTGGTTGATAGGTAGCCCCGCAGGGTTTCCTTAAAAGTGAGTTGGACCGGGGACTTGGCCGGCGCCAGCGTGCCTCCCACAGGCACGGTTATGTGGTCCAGGGGTTCCGGGATCACGTGCTGCAATGCGGCGGGCATTTGGGGCGCCTGCCATTGCGGATCGTTGCGGATTTTTCGAATCGCCGCCTCGACGTTTCGTTCCGCGACCGCGGCGATGGTATGGGAGGGATTGGCGCCGGTAGAACCCGGCAGGATCGAACCGTCCAGGACATACAGTCCCGGATAGCCGAAGACCTCGCCGAATGGACTAACCACTCCCATCCCTTCGATATCGGCCATCGGACAGCCGCCGAGATTATGCACCGACACCGGAGTATGCAGGACTTTCCACATTGGGTTGAGTTCAGGGCGCCCCTTCAGTGCGGCGGCGAAGTCCGCGCTCAATTCGGCTTCGGCATCATAAAACGGCAGATTGGAATGCACATCCCAGTCAATGAATATCCCGGGTGCCGGTGACGCCAACTTTATCACTCCACCGGCGCGGTCGCGCCCCATCAGCAGGAACACCGCGGTGCGTTCATGCGCAGCGGACGTTTCGGTAGTTTCCGGCATGGACGCGACTGCCGCTTTGACGGCTTCACGCATCTCCCCGAGCGTCCGCGCCTCGTGGAGTTCTTCGAGCACGGCGGCCTTGGGATGGAGCAGATGCACCAACGCCGACAGCTCTTTTGGATAGCCGCCGTCTTCCACCAGGAACCAGACCGGGGAATCGCCGATCGTGCGATCGTACACCAGGGCGCTGGTGATGGTGGGACCGTTGGAGGGCTCAAACGCCTGCGCATTATCGAATGAGAACGCGATGAAGTCGCCGTTGCCCGAGTAGCGATGCCCCAGCATCTGGCTCAGTTTGGGCAGGGTTTTGTGCTCATCGCGGCATCGCAGCAGCAACTCGGTGGAATTGATTGCGCCCGCGCAAAGGAAGACCTGGGCCGCCTGACTGGAGACTTCGGCGCCGCTGTCATGATCGATTACGGTGATTTTGTAGCCGCCGGCTTCCAATGGCTCAATCCTGGTGATTTCGCAATCGGTGTTGATATCCGCGCCGAGATCCTCGGCGAGCTTCAGATAGTTCAGGTCAAGCGTGTTCTTGGCCTTGCTGCGGCATCCGATGATGCACTCGCCGCAGAAGTTGCATCCGGCTTGCAGCGCCCCGAATCGGTTCTGATGGGTCTCCCCGGGAGTACCGAAATCGATCGCCAGGTTGGGATAGAAGAACTGTTCCGAGCGCCCCTGCTGCAGGGCGGCATCCTTCATCAACGCGGTTTTCGGCGGCGGCGCCGCAGCGGCAGTGATCGGCTTCACGTCGAGCATGTAAGAGACCAGGGCGTAATAGGGAGCGAGCGCGTCAAGGCTGTAGCCCGCGGGCCAGCCACTATCGAACACGGAGCGCGGCGGGCACATCTGGACGTTGGCATAAATCAGCGAACCCCCACCGTATCCAGCGGCCTGCACGGTGGTCATTTCGCTCAACGCGCGGACATCGAACAGGCCCCTTCCAGATTGCCAGAGCCATCCGCCCATTATGTCTTTGGCGTCGCGCGGGAATGCCGCCGGCGGGTGGCGATGGCCGCGTTCGAAGACTCCGACCTGGAGGTTCGCCTGCGCCAAGCGGCAGGCAGACACCGCGCCGCCGAACCCGGTGCCGATAACGATCGCGTCGTATTGTGGTTTCATACTAAACGCCGTAGGGAACAGAACCGGCCCTGTTTCACTCGCGCGTCTGCTCCAATAGCGCCGTTACAATTGCGATATGTTTGGGCATGCCGATCAACCGGTAATCCTGAAGCGCCTGGTTCAGGATCGCGCGGGCCTTTGACCCATCGCCGGCGCTGCCACGCTCGATCAGCATCTGGCCGTAAAAACGCCGCGCTTCGGCCCGTTCCAGCGGATGAGGCATCGCATCGGTTTGCGCGATCGCCTGTGTGAAATGCCGTTGCGCGCGGCCCCATTGCCGTTGGCAGGACGCCGCGACCCCGGCCACGGTATGCGGAGAGCGCGAAATCACGGTCAGGCACCGGGTTCCGGTATTCGCGGCCTGTAGTGCCAAAGGATAAAGTTCCGCGGCGCGGGCGCGTTCGCCCAGCACGAAGAGCCCTTCCACCACCAGCAGCAGCAGCGCCCATGCGCCCATTGAGTTGGGTGAACCCAGCCGCGGCAGGCGGGACTGTTTATCTTCCAGCAGTTTCAGCGCGCCGGATCGGTCTCCCATGTAAGCCAGTTGGCGGAACAGGACGCCGGCGCCAAAACCGTCGAAGGCGTTGGGAAACTCGGCGGCGCAAGCCTGTTCGCAGCGAATTCGCGCTGCGTCCCAGTTGCCCCGAAGAAAATCGACCAGGCCCAACTGCGCATGAGAGGTAGCAATCCAGGGCAGCTTGGCCGACTGAGTGATCTCGAGGTCGCGTGCAAATGCTCTTTGGAGCGCGTCCAGGTCGGGCTGGTGGCAAAAGTCACACCAGGCACTGATCCTGACGCCAAGCATCCGCGCCGCACTATGGCTCAAACGTGCGGCCAGCGGCTCGAGTTCCCCGGCGAGGGCGCGCGAAGCTTCTATTTGCCCCGATTCGAACATCGCGGTCTGCAAAAAACCGAGCAATTGCGCAAGCGACCAAAGGGCTGCGCTAGCGCGCAGCAACTCAGCGCTGCGCATGCCGTCGGCAATCGCCTCGTCGCGGCGGAGGAAAACAAAATGGTGAAACGCCCGATAGGACAGGACCGCGCCGAGGACCTTGTCGTCGTGGAGTTCCTCGGCCAAATGCACCGCTTCAGCCAGCGCGTCATCGGCCGCCTGGTAAACCCCAGCGGCGCTGTTGATCATGCCGACCGCGCCAAACAGGCGGGCGCGGTCGGCACTGACGCCGTCTTGCAGCAGCGCCAGCGCGCTATACGCCATCTGGGCCGCGTCCAGGTGTCTCCCAGCCCAACTGAGCGCTTCGACGATTGCGAAAGACAGGCGCCCAACGGCGGAGAGATCGCCCGCGGCAGCGTAAAACTTCAAGGACTCGCGCCAATGCGCCAGCGCTTCCTCCCAGCGATCCAGGCTGCGCTTGGTCATGCCCAATTCCGACAGCAGTTCAGCCCGGCCGGCTGCGTCGGCAGGGGGCTGATGCTCCAGCGCTGCTTCGAAATGATGGAGCGCGTCCTCATACGCCGAGGCATGCATCGCGTGCTTGCCCGCCCGAGTCAGATAATGGACCAGTTCCACCGGGTTGGCGTCGGGACCGGCGCGCAGCAGATGATCGGCAATTTCGGCCGACCGCTCGTCGAGGCTGTCCGGATGCTTTCTGGCAATGGCTTGGGCCACGCTCAGATGAAGCCGCTGCCGCCGGGGCGGCGAAACCTGGCTGAGGATAGTCTGGCGGACGATCTCATGAGCAAAAGTGAGCATGTTGTCGCGGTTGGAACTGGTCAGGATGAGGCCCGCCTTCAGCGCCTGGTCGATCGCCGCCAACGTCGCAGCGCCATCGCACGCGGCGACCGCTTCGAGCAGTTGGAAGTTGAATCGGCGGCCGATGGCGGCCGCGCAAGCGAGGACGTCGCGCGTGGCTTGCGACAACCGGTCAAGCCGCCGGCCCACCACCAATCCAACGCTTTGAGGGACCGCGAAATCGCCCGGCCTGAAGTTGGTGCGGAAGTGTCCGGCGGCGTCGAAGATCCGGTCCTCCTCGATTAGATGTTTAAGCAACTCTTCGACAAAGAAGGGATTGCCCTCGGTCTCGTAATAGAGCGATTCGACCAGTTCGCCGGGCGGTTCATTGCCGCACAGCGCGCCAATCATCGCCGCGACCGCGAGCCGGGGCAGTCCCTGAAGGTGTAACGGCCGCACCCCTTCGCGGATCAAGTCTTCAACCGACTTGGCCAGCGCCGCGCCGGTTTCAGCGCCGGTGTCGCGAAACGTACCTACAATAACCGCCGGAACCGGCGCGATCCGCCGCGCCAGATGGACCAGCAGCGACAGCGTCGACTCGTCCGCCCAGTGGAGGTCGTCGATTATGAGAAAGGCGGGACGCGCGCGGGCCCCGCGCGTCATGAACTCCTGCAAGCTATCGAACAGATAACGACGGGCCTGTTGGGGGGGCAGCTCAAGCGGCGCCGGAATATCGGGGAAAAGCCGCCGCAGCCGCGGCACCAGTTGGGCCAACTCCGGCGCGTTGTCACCCAACGCCTGGCGAAAAGCTTCCCTACTTTGCGCCTGGGCCAGCGCCATTTCGATCATCTCGACGAAGGGGATGTACGGGTGCGGCTCGGGGGTGTCGTAACAGCGGCCGAACAATACCAGCGCCCCCTTGGCCACGGCTTCGCGGGCGGATTCGACCGCGAGCCGGGTCTTGCCAACTCCCGCTCCACCGCCAATCAGAATCACCGAACCGACGCCGTTTTGCGCTGCTTCAAAGGCGAGGGCGATTTGCTCGCGCTCCGCCTGACGTCCCACAAACTCCGTGCGCTTGCCGAGCGCGATCACCGGGGGAACCGGATTGGACGGGATTACCGACGCCGCGATGTCTCCCGCGCCGCTACCCTGCGGGTCAAGGTCAAGGCTGGCGCGGTGAGTTACTGCCTCCGGATAATCCATTACCGGGTCATCCGGAGCACCGAAATCCCACTGGACGGGTTCTAACGTGCCGGGATTGTAGGCACAAAAGGTCCCGGTATTGATGGTCTGGACCAACATTCGGGCCAAAGATGGGTCGTTCTGGTCGACTTTATCGATGGTGTACTTGATGGCCTTGGTCACGCTGACGCGGGCGCGCTCCGTCGCGGAGGCCGCGCGCCGCGAGCGGCCTCCCCACCCGATCGCGCGGGACAACTCACGGGTTAGCGCATCGATCTCGCCCTCGGCTGCCGCCGCGCCCTCCAGGTCACTGCGTTGTTTCGCCTCGTCCAGATCTTCACGGAGTTCGGTCAAGCGCCGGCGATACGCAACCTTAGTTTTGTCGTCGAGCAGTTCGCCCGCATCGCCCAACCCCTGATGGACACCCGGGCTTTGGCCCTCATCAATCCGGCCGATGCCCGAGCCGCGGGCGAATTCGTCCGCTGCGGGCGTAGACGCCTGGACTCCAGCGGTTCCGGCTGCAATCAGATCGAGAACATGGAACTCCGTGTTGGGACTGCGCAGCAGTGTGACAATGTAGGAAAGGCCTTTGGAATCCTTGAGATGGATCAGGCGTTGGGCGAATCCAACCGTCCAGAACTCCCCGTCCTTGCGGAAGATTCCAGTTTGTCCCCGGGGAATGGGTTCCGCGGGTGGCATAGAGTCATCCGCATTCGGACTTGAAACGGTATCTATTCGCCTTGGCACTGAAGAAAGCTACCTTCTTTCGAGACTTCAATGTCAGCGCCGCGCCCCCCAAGCGGCCAGCCATCCAGTGGATCAATCGCATGGATGGGCAGAGCCGGAAAAGAGCATCCGAACTGCCCTTGTGCGACTTTTCGGCGGTTCATGCCGGGGCCTCAACCATTCGGCCGCTTGATCGCTGGCCGCCCTCCTCGACAAATTGTAAGGGCGGATGTGAGCATAGCCCGCAAAACCGTGAAAGGCTATCTTTTGCACAGGCGTGAGTGTTGACGCCCCCAATGCCCCCCGGCTGCGCATCGCACGGCAACAAAGGCGCCGTCACGTAATCAAGCATCCTGCTGGCGTGGCCTGTAAAGGGTCGAATCGGGCAAAATGCCGGCATGGATACGAATCCCCAGAGCATTGACGAGATAGCGCTGTTCGCTCCCCTGATGGTTGGCGCGCTTGCCACTGTGGGCAGCATCATTATCCATGGCGCCACCGGCAGAAGCATGATTGTCGTCGTTACCCGGCTGCTGCGCCGGGAGTGGCGCCGGCCGAGCTTCATCAGGGACGCGAGTACCATCGCCGGGGCCGCGATGATGCTGCTCAGCGCCCATTTGGTGGAGATCGTCTTGTGGGCCGCGGTCCTGATGACATGCGGCGAGTTCCATCATTTCGGGCCGGCCTGTTATCACTCGGCGATGAATTACACCACCTTGGGTTATGGGGATATCGTAATGTCGCCGCGGTGGCGATTTATGGGTCCATTGGAAGGGTTAAACGGGATGCTACTGATAGGGCTTTCAACCGCCGTTTTGTTCACCGTCGTTCAACAGGTCGGCCGAAGATCCCTGCCAGAGCTGAGCAAGGAACTGTTCGGCGGGTGACGAATGGTCGCTGTTCCCTCTCCCCTTCCTGCGCAGTGAGAGAGGGAATAGACGCGGTTGACCACCGTGCATATGCCGGGCGGGATGCTGGTTGGAGACTACTGCTCGATTCGCTTCAGCTCAACAACCTCACTCGGAGTCTCCAGATGGGCGGACTTGCCGTCAGGAGCTACCCGTGACACATCGATGTCATAGTTATTGGGGTCGTCCTTGCGCGGCTGAACAATCTTGACTTCGGTGCCAGCGCTCCCTTCCAGCTCCTGGATCCGGTACTGGATGTTTTCCTCGGTCACTGCCTGGGGTCCACCGCTGACGACAATCGAATCCTTGAGAAACTCGATGGTGTCGTTGCCGGTTTTTTTCTTGATGTTGTGGGAAAGCGGGTCGAGGTAAGTTACGTACGTTTCCTTGGTCCGCTGATCGATCTTCCATTTGCCCAGCAGCGGATTGTAGGTGCATCCGGAAAGACCAACCAGCAGGGCTGCCGCGCACGCATGCACCATCCAGCGGCCGCGCCTGCGCGTGCCCTTGCCGTCAATAAATTCCTTCGGAACCATCGCAGATGCGACACCAGTACCATTAGTCAAACCGTCTTCCTCCTGCTGGGCGTATCATAAAGACCGCGGGCGATCGTTTCAGTCCCAGAGTTTTTTCACAGATTGCGCGTCCTTGCCAAGGGCGCACTTGGACCAGCCGCAAAAAAATTGGCGCCCCGGACGCGATTGGACCAGCGGGGATCATTGTCCCCGCTATGAGCAAGGAGGTCTGAGCAGGCCGCTTCCGACCCACGTCAAGGCCGCTCGCCCTCGCCCTTCCATAGCTTAAGACTATTTCGGAGAGAAGAGCGGCAGCCCCGGAGGCAAAGATGACTGCTGGAAAAATCCTGGCCGCGCAAGGACAATGCTGCGTTCGAAACCACGGCTGATTGTCAATCTCACCGCTTCTGTCCCAGGTCAGGGCAAGGAAATCGTCGAGCGGGAGAGCGATACTTCTGCAGGGTCTTCGGCGGGCCAGGATGAACAGCCGCGGTAAAACGCCCGCAACGCGCGCGGGCGCGCTGAACCGAGGGATTCTCCGCATCTCGAAGATCTGCGATAATATCGTGTCTTTGAGGAAGTAGGAGCGCAAAAGGCTGCCGCAAGAGTTCTTCGCACGCGGCCGACGGAGGGTACCAGTCCAGATGAGTCAATCGAGTATCGCGCCCGCGAGCCCCGGCGCCCCTGCCACAGGCGATGGGGCCGGTGACGGTCCCGCCCAAACCATTCCCGTGGCGACGTTCTCGCCGGCACTATCGGCTGCTTCGGTGGCGTCGGCGGTTCAGGCTTCACCGATCGTGCACGCTCCCGATCAGCGCTCCGAGGATTTGACGGCGGCGTCATCGCCCGGCGACTCGGCGGCGGTGAAAGCGGTGGCGATACCTCCCGTCGGCGACCTGTCGCGCCCCGAGTTGTACCTCAATCGCGAACTGACGTGGCTGTCCTTCAACCAGCGGGTCCTTGCCGAGGCCGCGGATCCGCGCAATCCGCCGCTGGAGCGGCTTAAGTTTCTCGCCATCACCGCCTCCAACCTGGACGAATTCTTCATGAAACGGATCGGCGGCCTCAAGCAGCAGGTGGTCGCCGGGATGCTGGAGATGACGCCCGATGGACGCAGTCCGCGCCAGCAGATTACAGAATGCTACGCGGAAATCCGCCGGATGGAGCAGCGCCAGCGAGAGGTGCTGGGCGAATTGCTGGCCCGCCTGAGGCAGTTCGACCTCCGCCTGGTCACCTATGAGCAACTGACCGAGGAGCAGCGCGCCGACGTCAGTCAGCATTATCTCAAGAACATCTTTCCGCTGGTAACGCCGCTGGCGATGGATCCCGCCCATCCATTCCCCTTTGTCTCCAATTTGTCGCAAAACCTTTTGGTCACGGTGCGCGACTCGCAGGGGGGCGACCAGTTGATCGCACGCATCAAGGTGCCGCTGGGCGCCGGCATCCCACGCTTCATCAGGGCCGGCAGCACCTTGCATTTCGTACCATTGGAAGACGTAATCGCGCACAACCTCGAGTTGCTGTTCCCTAACATGGTAGTCGAGTCCTGCGAGTTCTTCCGCGTTACCCGCAACGCCAATACCGAGCGCGACGAAGAGGAGGCCGACGACTTGCTGGCGATGATCGAGTCCGAGCTGCGCGACCGCCGCTTCGCTCCGATCGTGCGTATGGAGGTCGGCAAGGGGATGGACCCGGCGCACCGCGGCATGCTCGCCTTCGAGCTGGGACTCGACGAGCATGAGGACGTATTCGAAGCCGACGGCATGCTGGCGCTGCGCGATCTGATGGAACTGGTGTCAATCGAAAACCCCGCGCTGCACGATCCCGCGCATCGCCCCGCCGATCATCCGGCGCTGCGCAGCTCGCGTAACATCTTCCACATTATCCGCGACCTTGGCTCGCTATTCGTTTTTCATCCCTATCAGTCGTTTGCCACCTCGGTGGCGCGCTTTTTGCGCGAGGCCAGCGAAGATCCCAAGGTGCGCGCGATCAAGATGACGCTGTATCGCACCTCCGCCGACGCCGAGATCATCCATTACCTGTGCGACGCCGCGCGCAACGGCAAGCAGGTTGCGGTGGTGATCGAGCTCAAGGCGCGCTTCGACGAGGCCGCTAACATCCGCTTCGCCACCAAGCTCGAAGAGTTTGGCATCCACGTCACCTACGGCGTCATCGGGCTCAAGACCCACACCAAGGTCATCCAGGTGGTGCGCCAGGATTACAACGGTTTGCGCCGCTATTCCCACGTCGGCACCGGCAACTATCATCCTGGCACCGCGCGTCTATATGCCGACTTCGGACTGCTGACCTGCGACGAAGCGATCGGACAGGACCTCACCGAATTGTTCAATTACCTGACCACCGGCTACAAGCTGGAGCGCAACTATCGCAAGCTGCTGCCGGCGCCGGTGGCAATCAAGAAGGCGCTACTGGCCAAGATCGAGCGCGAAATAAAGGCGGGGCCGGCGGGCCTCATCGAGTTCAAGATGAATGCCCTGGAGGACGTTCAAGTCACGCGCGCGCTTTACCGTGCGTCGCAAGCCGGGGTCAAAATCCACCTCATCGTGCGCGACACCTGCCGCCTGCGTCCGGGCGTGCCCGGATTATCGGATAGCATCCGCGTAATCAGTATTGTGGGACGCTTCCTGGAACACGGACGCATCTACTACTTCCGCAACGGCGGTGCGGAAGAATATCTCATCGGTTCGGCCGATTGCATGAAACGCAACCTCGAAAGCCGCGTCGAAGTCCTGGCCCCAATCGAGGATCCGGGCGAGCGCAAGGACCTCCGCATGATCCTCGATACTCAGCTCAACACCAGACGCGGCGCTTGGGAACTCCACCCCGACGGCAGCTATACCCCGCTGGCGTCGCCCGATGATACCAGTCCCAGTGCGCAGGCGTTGCTGACTGAGTATGCGGACAAAAAGCTTTCCGTCAGCGAACGTCAGCGCCGGCGCAAGATCGCCCGCCGCCGCAACGCCGACCAATAGCTCTGCGCTGAGCATGCCGTTTGCGAGGGGTGCATAGCATGATACTTCACGTATTTCCGCCGTCTCCAAGAGCGCTTAAGGTTTTGGCGCTGGCCAATCATCTCAAACTTGACTTTGAAACCAGGATCGTCGACCTCGGCAAGGGCGATCAAAACAAGCCCGGGTTCGTGACGCTCAATCCAAACAAACGCATGCCGGTGCTGGAGGACGACGGCTTCGTGCTGTGGGAATCCAATGCGATTCTATGCTACCTGGCCGCTAAAAGCGGAGATCGCACGCTGTGGCCGCTCGACCCCAAATCACAGTCGGACGTAATCCGGTGGTTGTCTTGGGAGGGGGCGCACTGGGGGCAGGCATGCGGCGTGCTGGTGTATGAGCGCGTGGTTAAGGGGATGCTGCTCGGGTTGGGTGGTCCCGACCCCGCCGCGGTGGAAAAGGGGGAACAGGAATTCCATCGCTTCGCCGCCGTGCTCAATGGGCATTTGAAGGGGCGCAAGTGGTTGACCGGCGCCAACTTGACGGTTGCTGATTTCTCGGTCGGCGCGGCGATGGCGATGGCGGAACCGGCTCAATATCCGATGGCGAACTACGCTGAAATCACTCGCTGGTACGCGGCCTTGGCGGCGCTGCCCGCCTGGCGCGGCGCATTGATACCGATTCGCGCGCAAACCTAACCTCAAAGCGAGAATAGTTTCACGAGTCAGGAGCACATCCGCATTGGGGCATAAGCTCGTTCTGCCCTTCTCGTTAGCCTTACCCTAATCACCAATGATTTCGCGTCTTGAGCGGTCCAAGCACTTTGGCGCAGAGGCCCTTTCTGTTCCCTCGCCTTATCTTAGGAGCAAGTCACGCGACCGGCGGTCGCGATGCGTCAGACCGGAAACAGCCAGACTTTGGTATGCGACGCGCGACGCGCAACTCTGCGGTTGGCGCCGCGCCAAGGCAGTTTCTTTGGAGAGAGGGTGAGGAAGAGATTACACGCTATGGCCCACGACTCAGATTTTCACCTACAGCCACTGACCTTGCGCGAAACAACTATCCAGAATTATTCTCGCTTTGAGGCAAAATCGGCCCGCCCTATACTCTCAATTACAGGGTAACTGACGCAGCCGGACAGCGCGCCTACTCCGCGCGTAACAAGACCACTACCGACCGCGCCTTGACCGTATAGGTCGACGACGTCAGCTTCGGCTCGGTTCCGGGTGCGGCGAAATCGAAGGGGCTGGCCAGGCTGGTGTCCACCACGCGCTTCCATTGCCCGGGTTGACCCTCCTGGAGCGTGAAGTCCAGATTATCCCAATAGGCGTTGATCATCACGTAGACATCTTCGTCGCGCACAGCAGCGCCGTGGACACAAAATGCCAGCGTGTGCGACGAATCGTTCAGGTCGGTGTCCGTACCGGCACCGTACCAGCTGACGTCGCCGCGCCAGAAACGGCTGCGCCCCAATGACGGATGGGCTTTGCGAAACGCGACCATGCTCTTGAAGAAGCGGAACATGCCGCGGTTGGTCTCCAACAGGTCCCAATTCAGCCACGTTGTATAGTTGTCCTGATTATACGGATTGTTGTTGCCGCCCTGGGTATTCATGAATTCGTCGCCGGCGCAAAACATCGGTGTCCCGTCGGCCAGCAACAACAAACAGCAAAAATTCCTGATCTGCTGCTTGCGCAATTCCATCACGCCGGCGGGGACATCCACGTCACCTTCCCATCCGCAATTCCAACTCAGGTTGTCGTCGGTGCCATCCTGATTGTTCTGGCCGTTGGCCTCGTTGTGCTTGTAGTTATAGGCGACCAGGTCGTAGAGGCAAAATCCGTCGTGGCAGGTGATCAGGTTGACGCTCTGGTAAGGATGATAGGCTTCGGCACGGTCATCCGGAAAAAGATCGTCGCTGCCGTAAAGCCGGCTCATCAAGGCGCCAACCTTGCCGTCGTCGCCTTTGACGAAAGCCCTGAGGTCATCGCGGAACTTGCCGTTCCATTGGCTCCACATATGCCCGGGAAAGTTGCGCCCCAGTTCGTAGCTGCTGAGATCCCAGGGCTCCGCGATAAGACGGATGTCGGCGAAGTCCGGATCGCCGGTAATGTCGGCGATCACCGCCGGCTGGCCCAGATCGATCGAGCCGTCGTTGCGGCGGGTGAAGATCGAGGCCAGATCGAAACGAAACCCGTCAACGTGCATCTCCTTCACCCAAAACCGCATGCTGTCCAGGATCAACTTGCGAACCTTCGGATGAGCCGAACGCAATACGTTGCCGGTACCGGTGTCATCGCGATAGTGGCTCATATCCGGCTCGAGCAAATAGTAAGTGCTGTTGTCGATGCCGCGAAAGTTGTAGGTCGGACCGTTTTCGTCTTCTTCGGTAGTGTGGTTGTAGACCACGTCGAGAATTACCTCGATGTCTGCGGCGTGCAGCGCCTTGACCATCGCACGGAATTCCTGCGCTGCCCCATCGCAGGTCCCATTCGAGGAGTATGCGTGATGCGGAGCGAAGAAGCCCATCGGCATGTAGCCCCAGTAGTTGCCTTCATTGGGGTCATACTGGAAGACCGGCAGTAACTCTACCGCCGTGACGCCCAGTTCCTTGAGATAAGGGATTTTCTCGACCACGCCGGCGTAACTGCCGCGCGCCTGCGGGCTGACGCCGGAGTTCTCGCGCCGGGTAAATCCGCGGACGTGCATCTCGTAGATTATGGTGTCATGGGTGTGGCGCGGGCGCGGATCCTCGCCCCAGTCAAACGCCTCGTCGCTCGGCAGTTCCGCCAAGGGCGCTTTGCCCGCGTTGGAACCGGGCCCCCGGGAGGCGTTACGGCTGAAGTCTGGAGGAAAAAAGATCTTGCGCGCATACGGATCGAGCAGGACCTTCTGAGCATCGAAGCGATCGCCATTTTGTGGCTCGAAGGGACCGTCAATCGAATAGGCGTAATAGCGGGCGTTGGCGATTTGGCTCAACGGTACGCGGCAGTGCCAGATGCGGCCGGATTTGTTCTTGAGATAGTCGAAGGCAATACGGGCTTGCGGATTGAACAGATCGCCCTCTCCGTACAATAACAGCGTCACGGCCGTGGCCGGACGGGAATAAAGCGTGAAATTGTACGCGCGCTCTTCGTCGATCCAAACCGCACCGGGAGGATACGCCGCGCCCTCAGTCCGAAACCATTCCAGCGTGTAGGCTTTGCTCTTCATATTTGTCATCGCGGCCGGTATGACCGTGCGGACAAATATTACTTCACCTGGACGCAACGCGCGATGGACGGCATTTCATGGCTTTTTGAATTGCGTGGGCTTCGTCCAGTCCACAATTTGATAAGCGAGGGAACGGGTTCGATCACCGCAATTCCCCCGCCCATCAGTTTTAGTGGCCGCCGTCCTTGGCCGAGATTAGGCCGACTCCGCCGGCCGCGCCCAACAGTGCCGTCAGGTCGGTCATGCTGAGCGAACCGGTCAGCCCATGCGCGACAACCATGAACAGCGAGGCCGCCAGCATGAAGTAGCCGGTTATCGTGGTTTTTGGATTGTTGAACAGCATCCTCATCCTCCCCTTCCCTATCGAAAGACATACAACGGCCGCATCCACGCGACCTTCATCGCGATTGGCTCACGCGGGGTGGTCCCGATCGACCAGGTGCAGATACCAGTAGCTCGCGTTGCGGCTCCAGCTGCGGTTAAGCCCATTGGGATCGTTGGCGGCCCCGTTGGGCGCCCAGATTTGGCCGAACCAGGTGATGAAATCACGATGGTAAACCACCGTTTCCTTGCCGTCCGGCGCTTCGTGCAGTTCCAGTGCCTGATTGTCCGTGTCGTATTGCACCAAACGGTGCCGCACGGTCTGGCAGCACACGTCGAGCTGCGTCACGTAGGTCGAAGCCTTGACGCTCAGCACGCCGAACTCCTTGCCCGGACCGCCATTTTCCGCCTTTCGTATTGCCGCGACGAAATGCCAATCCAAGCCGTACTTGGCCGCAGCAATCCTGATCAGCGCTTCCTCGTCCTGCCACACCGCCGGGGTCCACTCAGTGTTGCCCACTTGCATCCTCCCCATTGCGCCATTTACTTTGCGCAATCGCCTCAAATCGGCTTACTGCGGCCTCCTGCCGCGACGTGATTGCCTCAGCGCGGTTGACCACCGCTTCATGCCGTTCCACCACCTGGCGAATGCCGGTTACGAGCTTGTCGGCAAATTCCTCCATGATTTTGCGAAACACCTCGAGCAGACGAAGCGCATAACGGGGCGCCAACACCATCATCATCAGCACCAATGCGGCCGGGAATCCGACCTGTTCGACGATCTTTACGATATGATCGAGTGCTTCCATGCCATTGCCGCTGCGCGCCGTGCTCCCTGTCTCTCAGACCACTTTGGAGACCGGACCTACTCAGTGAACTTTCCAGGCGCTGCCATCGCAAAAAACTGGACAGCTATTGCCGCCCCCGCCGGTTGGCGCCGCGCCATACGTGCACGCGGCGTTTTGGTTGGTCACCACCAGCCAGGCAAACTCGTCCGACGCATTGCAGGCTGGCAGGCCTGCCACCGTGGTGCTGCCCATAACCACTTGTCCGCTCCCGATCATGCTCAGACCCGGTGAGAACAGGATGCCACCAAGTAAGGAAAAAGCGCCCGGATGGGTGATTCCGAAGTCCAGACTCTGGGATCCGTTGCTTCCCAGCCACAGTGCTCCGCTGGCCGCGGTCCGGGAGGCCGAGATGTCGCCGCCCACGGCACCGGTCGCGGCACCGGCTCCAGCTGCCAACACTCCGCCGACCGTTGCGTTGCCTGTAGTGTTCGCGTTGGGAGGAGCGCCACTCAGACTCCCATCCGGGATGTTGTCGACAAATGAATTCACCCCAATCGATGCGGCTCCGGTAGAATCGGCCGGAATGGTGAGGGCAAGGCCTTCGGTGCCGGAAGCGCCATTTGCCGCAGTGCGATATATATTGTAACTGTCGGCACCAATGATCGGGAAAACCGCGCCGATGATGGAGACGCCGCCCGCGCCAACGTTGCCAGTGCAACTGACCGACCCCTCGGCGGAAGTCGCGATTGTCTCTCCGGCGCCACTTAATGCAGTGTATTTGTATTTGTATGTATTGGTCGGGGGCGAACCGCCGTCGCTGCATGATAACTGAACCGGCGCGACGGTCGGATTGGAGAGCTGATTAACACTGAGCGGCCCGCCAAATTCGCGAATCTTACCTGGAAAATCATAACGAATATCATCGACTCCCGCAGGGTCCCCATTGACCAGCGCATTGATAAAATACTCGCCGAGCCCGGCATTGCCCGCATTGCCATTCGGACCCGACAACCGTTGCATATCGATGTAAGTGATCTGACGGTTGTCGCCACTGGTTACCGCGACGTTAAAATTCGGCTTGGTAATTCCCCGGCAACCCCGGCACAAGAAACTCCTGGATCCGTTACCCAATACGCTCAAATCCACGGCCGGCACCACCGTAGCCGGGGGAGGAGCGTCGCCCGAGTTCACCATTTTGAAATCATCGCCGATGAAAGTGAAATTTGCGCCGTTGCCGGCGATGAAGTCTGCGTTGTAGGGTAGCTGATTAGTAGCGTCCCAGATTGAATCGGTAAGCACCAGAGTACCGCCCGGGTTGCCGCCCGAACCGGCAAATAATGCGAGCTGCGCGAACGCGGTCGCGGTTCCAGTATTGAACCAGGTAACCTGGTTGTCCGCGGTCGCATGAAATGCCAACCCGCCGCTGCTCGTAGCATCGGTTCCCGATTGAGTATATTTGAATTGATTTGCCGCCGGTACCGCGGTAATCGTAAACGGTCCATTGAAGCTGGCGTCGGTGACGTTGGCAATTCCTGCCAGCTGTCCCACCGAGAAATCATGCGAGGCGGCGGTGGTAACCGTCACCACGCCCGACGTCCGCGAGATGCTGGTAATCGTGAAGTTAGTCGATTGCGGCGCGAACGTCGGGATGGAATTGCCGCTGCTCCCGCCGAAATATCCCCCGATCTCGAAGTTTCCGTTCGGATCCTTAATGACGAAGTTTTTCGGATAGGTGAAATTACCGCTCCACGGCGGGGCGATAGTCGTGGGACCATCGGTCTCGTCACTATAGTTGCGTACCGTCAGGTAAGCAGCCTGACCGACAAAGAAAGAAAGCGCCGACTGCAGATCTTCAATCTGCGTAAACTCAACCTGACCAAAACCAGCGTGCGCATCGATGCAGATACCGTCACGGATGCAATGAAAATTCCGGACACTCCACTCCACCGCCTGGCTCTGGCCCCACTGGATCCCATAGATGCCGTGACGCACGGTCACGTTTTCAATTATGTTGCGGTCATTCTGGCTGCCTGCCGCGTCCGCCTCGATTCCCGCGGTTACCGTTGCATTTCCGTTTCCAGCGCCCGGTAAACTCAGTTCGCTCAGATCCCCGCACTGGATGTTGTAAACAACGTTAAAGCTGTTGGGATGACCGGTAAGGTTGCCGGCGGTGTTGTTCAGCAGGTCGATACAAGCGCTGGGCATCGTATTCGCCTGGTCGCTACCCATAATCGCAAAATCGTGAACTCTGGCACCGTAGCTGTCCGTGATTTGAATCACTGGCTGGTTCGCGCCCGCCCATACAATCAAAGTCCCACTGGCGCCGTTTGAACTGAGATTTCCACCGTAGCCCTGGCCCGCAAACTCCTCGCTGCGGCCGTTAATCGCCAGCGTCGTGGTCGTCATAATGACAGCGCCGGGAACCTTCACCACGCCCGAGTTATTCAAGGCCACCGCGCTCAATGCTGCATTGACCGCCGCTCCGTCATCGCTCCCAATGAACGCCGCCGCATTAGTTTGGCTGCCGCCGCCATAAGGCGCGCTCAGAACCGCGGTCGGCGCTGCGACCGCAGTGATGGTCCCGGTGAATGTTCGTACGCTGCTGGAGCCTGAACCTGCGCTCCAGATCACCATGAGCTTGCCAACGTCTGCGGGAGTAAAATTGGCGCTGTTGGAGGAGACCGCGGTCGAACCATTGGTCACGCTCATGTCGCCAACCCGGCGCGCGTCAAGCTTGGCCCCATACTGCATCGGGTTGAATTCGTTGTTTACGTTGTAGTCCGATATCGAAAATGGGCCGCCCGTGTCCTTCCCGCTGATGTTTCCTCCAGCCGCGATCCCGTTGACCGACAGACTCCCATTATCGGCGATACTGGCGTCGCCGCTGATCGACTCCGGCTGCCATTGAAGGGCGCCGCTGCTATAAATCGGCACCTGCGCATCAACCGGTGCCGTTGCCGAAAAGTTCGAACCCTGAATCGCCGCCACCTTCCCCGGTTGCAATATAGCGGTCCCGATCGCTCCTGTGCCTGGATTGGTCACGGTCAGTCCGTAGTCACCACCGGATCCGATCGCCAACGCTGAAACCACCGACGGCGGGTCGTTATTGGCCAGAATCAGCGTCGCCAAATCAGCCGTCGCCGCCAGCGGGATCTGGATCTGAACGGGCTGGCTCGCTCCCACCGTCACCTGAACGATCGCGCCCTGCGGCACCGTTACGCCCGCAGGCAGGTTCCCATGCGCGTCGGTAAATATTGAGAACGAGGATGGTGGAATGACTGTTCCGCCGAAGGACTGGGTCGACACCGTGTTGAAAAACACCTGCGCATTGGCGCCAGCTTGTCCATCAATCAAAGTGAGATTGCCGGTCAGCGTGCATAGATTAACCGCACCTGAGGAGCCCCGCATAAGCGCCGCGCAGAATACGGCCAGCATCGTTATCCGCCACCACCGCATGCACCCCTTTTTCATCACCGCCCCCCGCGCCGAACTGTCTCGTCGGCCTGCACCGCACTCCCGAATGCTGGTTATCTCAAGTGTGCGCTATCTACGATCCGGATCGACAAATACCCGGTCGTTCAGCGTTCTCGAAAACAAATCTCCCGGCGTCAGACATAAATTCGCAACTGCTGGCCTGGCCCAACGTAAACGGGGCTGCCGGTGTCTTGCTCATAACCGTAGAGCTTCCATCCCCCGGGCAGGACCGGCGGATGGCCGAGGCGATTGGCGACGGTGCCGGTAAATTGCCGCAGCTTGGGACGATGCGCCGTCCTCTCAGGCGCAGTCCCCTGCGCGGCGGCAGCCGGCACCGGCTGTCGCCGCGCCGGTGCTGGCTGGCCCGGTCCCGGGCGCACCCCCATCCCCAAAGCATCGAGAATCGATGCCTGGTTCGCGCCGTCGGTGGAGTTCTGCAGAGCCGCACCGAGTCCTGATCCCATTCGCTGCAGCGGTCCCAGTGGATAGCGGTTCGGGCTTGGCGTCAGGAGCCCTGAAGCGGCACTGAGCATCGCGACGGCGTTGTTTTGGTTGCGCTGCCGGCGTGCCTGGTCGCTGGGGTTTGCTGGCGCCGCAGCCCCTCCCTGTAGCGCCCCCACCAATCCCGGCAATTGACTGAGCATCAATCGAGCAAGCAAATTCGTATTCAGATTCATGCGTCTCTAACTCCGCAAATTCGTTCTTGGTTCTCGTCTGCGCACGGTTGCACGCCCGGCGTCGCCTTGCATGGCTCTCGCGGCTTGCGCCGGGCCGGCCGCCCGGCCGGCTATTTGTGGTGTCATCGATTTGAGATGACCTCTCAGCGCCGGGATGCTGGCCATACTGACTGCCTCAGAAGGGCAACATCGATCCGAGGCCGCCCAACAGCGCACTGAGTCCACCACCCATACCACCGCCGCCGCCGCCGAGACTGCCCAGCAAGCCGCCGACTCCGAGCAGTCCCGCCAGACCTCCGGAGATTGGATCGATTGCATTTGGATTAGGTCCGGTCTGCTGCGAGGTGTAAGCGCCGCCAACCGCGGTTGGCAAAGCGGCTCCCAATTGCCCCAGAAGCTGGAGGGGCCAGTTGTATCGATTTTCCGCGTTCTGGAGCGCCGTGTTCGCAGTTTCCTGGCCCAATTGCTGCTGCAGCCCGCCGATGCCCATCAGCTCCGAGGCCGGTGCGAACGAGGCGTCGACTAACCCCGGAACCAGTCCTTGCTGGCGGATCTGGTTTTGGCGTTCCTGCTCATAGTTGCCACCGTATATATTGGTCGCCAGGTTCTGGAGCGTGTTGCCGAGGCTTTGCTGGGCGATTCCTTCGGCCTGATTCTGGGCCGAGCCGCCAAAGCTCCCAGCCCGCGCAAATTCCGCCTGAATACCCGGTTCGGTAGCATCGCGGAACTGCTGCGTAATCGGCGCCGCCGCGGCATTGTAAGTCGCTTGCAGGTACGGATTGGTCTGCGGTGAAAGATAAGCGCCCGACTGAGTCGCCGCTATATTGCTCAATGTCGGATTGAGCAAACCCGAATTGGCCCGCATGGCGGCCTGACTCCCCAGATTCATTCCCGTCAACTGATCGGGCGTAAATCCATATACCTGTTGTGCTGGGAACGGATAACCCGACGCCAGCCCCTGGTTGACATACTTGTTGACATCGCCGAGGTATTCCCCGGCATATGGCGTTGCCCACGCCGGCAGTGCCACTTGATTAGTTACTGTGGTATTTCCAGGTCCCCCACCGCTTCCCATTTACAGCATCCTCTCAAACTTCATTTCCGTAACCTCAAACCCTTCACCCGCAAGCCGCCTGGTCCATCCCCGCCGTGGCGAACGAAAACTCAGCTTGCGCAGCCCCGCCTGTGCCGCCATCGTCTTGATATCCGCCAACCCGTATTGAAGGGCCAGCGGATGCCGTGTATAGGCGGCCCATATCAGCAGCGCCTTCTCCGCGGTGAAAGGATCCATCTCGATCGTGAGCACCAGCACACCGGCATAAACTTGATCGATGTAACCCACATGCATCGTGGCCCTGGCGGTCCGCACCGCTAAATAAATGTCCTCGCACAACCAGTTTGCCCTGGCTTTGATGCGCACCCGCTCCAGACCCGGTTTCACCAGCGGCCACCATGAATGCAACTCGCCGGAATTTATCTGCGTCAACGTCCATCCCATCGTCCCTTCCAACGCTCCACGTTGAAAACAAGTGTCTGTATGAAGTTACTGGTCACGGCCCTACGCGCGTGCAAATATCCACTCTTTGTCTGGCGGCGCAGGGGTGTGCGGAATCTGCCGCACGCGCCATGCGGGCCCCACTACTGCCAGTTGGCCTCCGCGTAGCAGTCCCCCGCGCCGGCGGTCTTGGCCGGAATAGTGCTGCTGTTAGACCAGCAGATTCCCTTCTGGAACGCCTTGCCACGCCAGCCGTAATCGATCCTTGCGGTCGACCCGGCGGGGACCTTGAAAGCGGCCACGGCCGCCGCTCCATCTGCGGGCACCGCGGTCGCGTCGAACAGCAATACGTACTGATCCGACGCGCTGGTGCTGGTCACTGTCAGGTTAAACAGGCGCGCGGGACCGCCGCCGACTATTACGCCACCACCCGCCAGGGCGCCGCCGCTGCTGTAAGCGTAAGGCAGTTCCCCAGGATCAAATTGAAGATTGCTCCGCGCCATCTAAAGCTCTCCCATCCCTGCTAAGTAAGATAGTAATTTCAATTAGGCTCGATCCTGAACGATGCAAAAGTGGACGGTCTCACCCCGATGCCACTTTTGCGCTAAAAGAATTTTGACCATCCAGCCGATCCCGTTCCCCCCGCGCCCGCCGTGCTATCCCCGGCGGACCCTCCCAGGCCGCCATCCAATCGCACGACTCCGGTATTGGCGGGGCTATGCACATACGCGAGTGCGTAGGTGAAGAAGTACCCGCCGCCACCGCCGCCGCCACCGCCGCCAGCAGTTGGACTTCCGGCGCCCGCAAATCCATCTTGCCCCCTCAAATCAACCACCGCGGTGGATTGAAAGTCGATTTCCTTGCACACGAGAACCAGACCCGCACCGGCACATCCGCCATTGCCAACCTCTGCGTTGTGGCAGTTAAACGGATCGGGTGCACCGGCGCCGGCGCCGCCCGGCATCCCACCGGAGCTGTCATAGACGCCAACGATCTCGTCCAAAACGAAGGTCCTGATCGGATCGGGCAGGGGCGCTGCGTCTTGGCCCGGCAAACCAGGACTACCGGCCGCGCCCCCGGCGCCGCCATTGTAGGCCAGGCTTACCGATATGACCCCGACGGCCTGCAAACCCGCGGCCGACGGATTACCCCCGCCACCTCCGCCGACTCCTCCAATCGTATAAACAGGATTGGCTACGCCGCGCCCATTGACCGTCCCCGCAATAGTACAGATTCCAGGCGACCTGATTACCAGCGTGGAGGACGGCGGCTGGTTGAAATTCTCGACGATATTGATCGTCGCTCCGGCTTGCAGCGTGAAATTGACGTAATTGTGTTCGCCCTCGAGCGAAACCGTTCCGGCAGGATTGGGATCGGCTTCCGCTCCGTCCCCGAAATAGTCAAAAAACTGCGCCACGGGCCGGTTCGGCGGCACATAAGTACCAAGCGTGATGATCGCTACCGCCGCGCTTAGCGCTACCGCGGCAATCACGCGCAGCTCTCTCATCATATAATCGCCCATTTACCTGGCGCGTAATCGACCAGAGTGTAGGATCCGTACTGAGCCAGGATATTGAACGGGCCGGCAGCGTCGTCGAGAGTGTCGCCGCCCGCCGGTGTAATGGCAACATTGTATGGGTTCGCGTCGACTTTCTTCAGGTCAAGCGGCCGTCCAGTACCGACCGCCGCGGGCAGCGTGACGATTGTGTCAGCGCCAGTGCCCGCCGACGCAATTATGATTTCGTCCTCGGACCCAACCACATAGGGGGAGTCCGCATAGGTGATAATCTTTACATTAAGCAGATTGGACGAGGTCGGCACGCTCGGATACCAGTTCTTGCCGTCGAAAACCATGCAGACCATTTCGTTGGCTTCCAGGTTAATACTGCCGCCAGGCATCGCAATGTTGCCGCCGCCCACCAGCGAGAATTGATTTGCCGCAATCATGAAAAAGGGCCCGGTGAATCCGGACGGCGGCTCGACGTTCGCCAATGACTCCCCGCCCGCCACGAAATGCATCGTCGCTGAGATATCAATCGTCCCGTCTGCGCCGTCGAAGGAGAGCGTGGTAATCGCCGAGCCGGGGTTACCGCTGCTCTTTAACCCCGGGTTGGCGCTAAGCGAGTTGATCACGCTCACCACCTGGGTGGCCCATAAGGTCAGCTGTCGATTAGTCGTCAGCGCCGCCCCGCTCTGCGCCAGCGGCAGTTGCAAGGATGGAACCCTCAACGGCATCAGCGCGTCCCCTGCAGCTCCCAGTCCACATCCATCCCAACGATCTCGCACTCCGCCGCGGTCCTGATCACAACGGCGTGGTAACGGGCTGACTGTCTCATCGCGAAGGCGCCATATTGGGTCAGTTGCGCCTGCGGACCGGCGAGTTGCGTATCCCCAAGATTGTGGCGGTAAAGCGGGATTGCAGTCGCCGCGTTGCCTTCCGGATAAATCTTGAATTTCGGACGCACCGCGCGCATCAGCGAATAATGCATCGGATCACCGATGTCCCCGGTGGTCACGTAGCCCACCGCCGGATCGCCCGAATAGCTATAGAGGTTATGGTCGCCCAGCATCAGGACCAATCCGAACGCGGCGGTTGCCGAATAGGTAATAGCGCCCGCTGACGTGACGGGAGCATACGGCGTAACCACGGCCTCGACATTGTTCGGAATTTTCCCGGTCATCCAGCGGTTGGTCTCAGGATGCCAGCAGATGTAGCGGTCGAGGCTGCCCGCCGGACTGGCGCTCACCGATGGATAGAACCATACGATCAGACTATGAAGCTTGTCCCAGACGCCCCAGACCTTGACGGCGTTGGTGCGATCCAGGCTGGTCTCGTAAAACCACCGGCGCAGCGGACTGTCCAACACTCGTGGGGGACTGCCGTCGCAGGTATAAAAGTTCTCCAATCCCATCGACACCTGGATTCCGCCGAATGGCACCACCCCTTCGTCGCAGATTGCTCCCGCGTCGTCGGCCAGTAGCTGGAAGCTCCAAATGACGGGCGGGCCCAGGTAGGTCGCCAGATAGGTGGCACGCTGCTTGTACACCAATAGACTGGCGCCCAGAGCATGCGCCCCTGTGATCGGTCCCGGGGTGTCTCCCAGCGTCCCATTGGCGGCCTGAGTCCCAATGTCGGGGGTCCAGGTCGCGTTGTCCCCGATCCCGCAGCAGTTCCAGTCGTTACCCGCCGCGTCGAAAATGAAAACAAAATCCCCTACCGCTTCCACAATCGAGCCGCGCGGTGGATTGCCGCCCAACGCCGCCGCCGAATCGTAGTTGGGCGCCTTGAGCACCTGGGGCGCGTCGGCGGGATTGAGCACGATCAGATCGCCCCCGAACATGGTCCAGCGCCATCGTGGACTGCGGTAACCGGCGGGATGGGCGGGCCCGTTGAAAGTCTGGCCGCCCGATACGTCGGTAAAAGAGTCCGCCAGGAGGTTGTAACTATAGATTTTCATGGCCGAGGCGAGAAAAATCGCCCGCCCCGCGTCCACCGCGTCCTGCTCGAAGAAGGCTCCATAACAGGGAAAGGTGGGCAAATAGCCCCCCGTGCTCTCTACCCGTAGCTGTCGGAACGGGCGATAGCCGGCGGCGCTGGGGAACAACTGATCGCTGTCCACGAAAAGTCCCCGCGTAGCCGGGTCCAGATCCGGCGCGAAGCCACGATCGAATGTGATGCTGAGCGTGGCCATCACCAGTGCGGTTGCAACCTTCCGGTAAATTTCTTGGCGCCGGTCTCCTGCTTCAGCTTGCGGAAATACTGGTCTGTCAGCTCCTTGTCGGACTGCGCAGTCTGGGGATCGTTGAGTACCGTCATCCGCAGCAGATATTTGGCGTAGGCGCGCACCATCTCCCGCCCTTCCATGGTCCAGAAGTTGCTATCGCTGTCAGCTACCGGGGCCGGTACGATCTGGACATAATCGTACTGAAGCTGGTAAGCGCCGTCGGGAGTCGGAAACAGCCGTATACTCATTCCGCTGCTTTGCAGGTTGACAGCGTACTGGACCGGCGGCCCGGACACCGGGTCAAGCGTATTCGAGTCCTCCACGTTGATATAGTCCCAACTCCGCAGCCGTAGTGGATACTTGGTGTTGTTTACCGTAATCGCTAACTGGCGAATTTCGGCCACATCAGCCGGTGCCAAGTAGGCGTTGGTGCCGGCCACCGTGATCGTCGCGCTGTCCTGTGCGTCATTGCGGAAGAACGAGTCGCGGCGGAAGTAGTCTGCCGCCTCGGCAATGGCGTTGTTGATCTGACTCGCCAAATCGGTCCGTTGCAACTCGTCCATTATTCGCGCCCGCATATCGGCCAGGGTAGTATCAGCCACGCTGGTTTCTCTCCAAGGCTACTCGTAATCGATGACCATCGGCGCGCTCGCGCTCGCGGTCCGAAGCATCGTAACCGCACCGCGAGCGCGAGCCGGCGGCCGCGCTAGTCGCGCGGATGCTTCCTGGACCGAGAGGGCTTGCAGCCCGTCGGATCGTCATCGTAGAGACTCCCGACGCTCTCAGTTTCGATTTCCCCTCCCATTTCCGCCTTGGCGAAGCGCATGTCCCATAATGCCGCGTCGCGATCCGACGCCTGGACCGTGCTCATCACCTTGGTCTTGCGCCTGACCGGCGACCCTCTGCCCCCTACGGTCACCGTCGACTCCGCCCCCCGTTCCCGTTTTTTTCGCGGCATTGCCGCAACCTCGTCTCGCTTCTTCTTCACTTTCCCTTTGCTCCCCGCCTCTTCCTGAATCAGTCCTGGGAGAGAGGCTCTCATGTCCTCCCTGTCCCGCACCCGCTGCGGGACAGGCTACGTGTGGGTGCCCGGGACGCCGCTGCCGTCACCGAACCGGCATGCATTGGCTCCGGTTTCCGGCAGCCGGCGTAACCCTGCACCGCCAAGGCAGTTTCAACTAGGAGAGTTGCGACCAGGTGCTCACTACCACGGTGGCGAAATCCGCGGTGTTGAAGACCGACTTGGTTGCACCCCAGACTGATCCCACCGCCACCCCAACCTGGTCCTCATAGTCGTCGGCCTGGGTGACCCACTTGTATTTGGTGGGCCAGTTGTAATTGCGCCCGAACGCAATCACCGCCGATTGCGCGCCGCAGAAGACCGCCCGCGCCACTGAAGTGGTTCCGGCCGCGGGCGCGCCGAGATCGGTATGCAACAGGTTCTGGGTGTTGTCGCCATACGGAACCCGTGCATCCTCGTGCAGAATCACTCCATTGAACATTCCCAGGGCGCCGGTGAAAATCGGGTTGTCCTCGATCTGACCGCCCTGCATGGCTGCCAGCTGGATGTCCTTCCAGTCGCCCGCGGTGGTCGACTTGCGCAATGCCTGCACCTGGAACGGATGCAGAAACATGACGTAGTATTCGCCGTTCTTGAGCCGGACCGGCCGAATCGCGGGAGTTAGCGTCTTGGCGATCGCTACGCACTGATCCAGCAGCGACAGCGTAAACGTCATCGCCGACGTCAATGTCGCCTCGCTGGTCGCGGTGCCGGCAAAGATCTGGTGCGCGGCGTCGGGCGCGACTGGCGTGTTGTTGCCGGTATATAGTCCGTTGCTCTGCGACGCGTTGCCGCCCAGATGGTTCAACAAGGCGACGTCGTACCGGCTCGCATACCAGTCTGAGAGCGCGATTTTCGCTTCGTTGAGCAAATCCCACGGTACCCGCTGTTGCGATACGCTGCCTTGCAACTTGACCGCGTGACGCAGGTTGTCGAGCAGCAGGGAGTTGGTGTAGAAGGTCATCTGCTCCTCGTTCCCCTCCAGCACTCCGAAACCGATCACGCCTGAGCCGCTGAGCTGCATGCGCAGAGTGTAGGTAATCTTGTCGCCCGGATGCTTCTGGGTATCGTCGAGAATCTGGATCAGCGAGTCAGAGGTCGCGCCGATAAACTTGGTCGCGACGGTCTTTTTACGGGTCTCACGGTATAGCTCCTTGGACCACAGCTTGTTGGTCGAAGGATCAGTTGGATTGAAAAATGTATTAGCCACTGCCCATCACCCCATTCGTTAAAGTCGGTTACTTCGGGCGCTCGCGCGCCCCAGCGTCCTTCTTCAACGCCGAAGGAGTGGCTCATCCGCCCGCGTTGGGTGGGATGCATCCGTTATAGCCCGGAAGCGGCTGACCCGGTCCAAAGTGGACCCGCCCCGGCGATTGTTGCGCAGCCGCCGGCCCTGCTCGCCCGTTTGAGAGCGCATCGGCGATAGCCCCGATGTGGCTTCGAATGGCTATTGATTATATATACTCAGTAGGAGTCAGCGCAATAGCTTGTTGGTATGTTGGCGTCGTGAGAACGGCGCGCGCGGTGGAATCGTTAAGCTACGCGGGCTTCGATCCCGATACGCCCAGGAGCAGCGGAACGATTTGCCTCGCCTCGCCGCGAACACCCTTCAGAATCCACGCCGCGGACAGGGCCTTGCGAATTCCAGCCAAGGTTTCGTCGGGGTAGCTTTTGGCGCACACCGTATTGGCGATCACGTCAGCCGCCGCGGCCGACGCCGTTATCGATGCGAGCAGCGGCCGCGACCTGGATCGGTATTGGGGAAGCACGACGACTCCGATTGGCAATGGTTGTGTTCCGGTCTTCGCCCGCAGTTCGTCGGGCCGATACCGTGCCGGATTAATACCGGCCGCGGCGCATAGCCACAGCGGCCGTGGGAAAGGATGGACCTGCCCCTCGCGGTCGAGCACCGCGTACTGGTCCGAATAATAAGATGCTCCGGCGCGAAGCAGTTCCGCGACCAGGGTTGAGGTGCCGCTCTGCGGCCGGCCCACAATCACGATCGCCCGCCCTCGCCATCCCACCACGCCGGCGCGAACGAACAAGCGCTGGGGAGCGGCTAACGCCGCGACCTGAAGATCGACATCCGATTCCAGCGCGCCCAGTACCGGCGCCAGTTTATAGGCTGCCGAGATAAGTCCGTTGCCGCGAAACAGCAGGTTGAGGCGGCTTAGTCTGGGCGGCGCGACCTCATTTCCCACCACCAGGGAGTACTCCAGGCCGCTTTCGGAAGCCCTGACCGGCCGCCATCCTGGCGGGAGCCGCAGCTTGATCGGCACCAGCACCGCTGGTTCTGTAACCTGGATGGTCCCATCGACACCGTAGTCGGCGAAGCAAAAACGCCCACGCCAGCGCCAGTTCTGCAGGTTCTGCCAGTCGGAGTTACGCCTAAGTTTCGCCAGGCCAATAAGAACAACTGAGGATTCTTCGGCCATCGCTTCCCCCAGCCGGTGGGTTGGCGGAGGTTTCACGCCACCCTTCAGCAGATCTTTTCTCTTTCATCGCCTCCCGAGCGATGACTGGCTCCTCTATCCAATCGGGCTTCGCCCGAAGAGAGAGCATGCTTGGCAAGCCCTTTTTCAAACCCGCCGGTGAATCACTTCCATATCAGCAAGGATCTTCTCGCTCGCGCCCTGGTTAAAAGGCGTCCTTGTGGATATTTACCCTCGTCCAGTCAGTCTTGAATCCGGCCCGAGGATACGCCCGAACTGGTGTACTGACGTGATCCACTCCATATCTACGTTACTTTTAAAAAGTTTTTTATCAACATGCAAACCAAAAGTGCAGATTTCCAATCGCTAGCAGGCCGCGGAAAAAAGGATTTTGGCCACCTGCTGGGCACGATAGTCCGGCGATGGCCGGCCGACCATTGGGCGATGATGGCGTCGATCCGCCGCCCTTTGCGCTCATGCCGACATCCAGCGATTGCGTCCTCCCCGGCGCAATTCGCGCCAGCGTCGCAACTCCTCCACGTCCTCGCCAGCAGCCGGTCCCGGCCATATCGGATCGACATCAAACAGGCGGCTGAGCGCGTCAAGCATGTCATCATGCCGGCAACCCCCGCCTCCTACCAGGTAGTTCCCGTACTCCTCCTCGATAAAGATCTTAACCAGTTCATTCTCCACTCCGTCGGTGTTGGTCCGATGAAGCGACAGCGGCATTTGAATCCGTCCTTGCTCAAACAGCGCGACCAGTCGTGCGATTCGATCCGGCTTGCTAAGCCGCCCACCGACCTCCCTGATTGGAAAGCGGTAATTCTCCCGGGCCATCCGATCATTGAGATATGAAATGTCAGCCTGCAGGCCATAATCCTCGTAAGCCACGATCGAGCGGCCGCGCGCGAGTTGCCATTTGCGATGAAGGCCGAAGACCGCGTCACCGCGCTCGGTCAGGCTGAGGCGGTCACGCACCATATCGAGTACGTAAAAGTTCCGATCCGCGGCCAGCCCCAGAACCCAGATACTGGTATAGTCGGCGCTGCGGCTCTTGGAATTAGCCGGATCGACCAGCATCAGCTTGTTCATCGTGCGATGGTTGGGGGGATGCGCAACGGCATCATAGCGGCAGTTCATGTTGGTCCCCTCCAGCCATTCTCGCCGAAACATGCGCGCTCCCGCCCCTGCCGGCCGCTGTTGATAGAGCGCCTGAAAGCCCAAAGGATCATTGATCCGCCGCTTCTCCAGTTCCTCCAACGGATATCGTTCGGGCCACAGCGCCTCTCCCGTGGCGCGTCCCAGCGGGTCGCTCTCTTCCGCGATTGCCGGCAGGTTAATCACGTTCCATGCCTCTTGCGCGTGCTCGCTAAGCAGCCATCCAATCAGGTCGTCTTCGTCCCATCGGGTATGAATCACGATTACCAGCGCGTCCGGAGCCAGGCGGGTGTAAATGACCTTGCTCCACCAACTCCGGATCTGGCGGCGCACCGCGTCGCTACGTACTTCTTCCTCGTCTTTATAGGGGTCATCCACGATGAACAGGTCCGCGCGCCGCCCCGTGGCCGATCCGCCTCGCCCCACCGCGAAGTAAGAGCCGCCCTGCACGGTGGTGAACTTAAGCGCGCTGTTGGAATCGCGCCGGACCGCCATGTATGGAAACACCAGACGAAACAGCGGATCATTGACCTGGTCCTTGACGCTCAGACCGAAATCCAGCGCCTTCGTCTCATTGTAGGCGGCGGTGATCACTGAATGGTCGGGATGGCGTCCCAGGTACCAGGCCGGAAAATGCTGGCTCGTGGTCCACGATTTGCCGTGTTGAGGCGGCATTGTGATCACCAGCCGGGTCAGCTCGCGCCGTTCAGCCGCCATCAACCGATCCGCCAGGTACAAAAGATGGCGTGCCGGGCGCCAGCGCGGATTTAGTGCCAGGCAATACTGCACCAAGTCTGCCCTGATCAGCGGAATCAGACTCTCCTTGTCCTCGTACAGGCTTTCCAGGCCGGCTTCTTCAGGATATGTATTGACTATAGCATCTATATAATGTGACCTTTCGACTGTCTCACTGGAATGACTATTATCAATATTCTAGCCGTCGCGCACCCGGCGCCGCCAGCCGCCCGCGATGGGCCGCCTCTATTTGGTCTTCGAAGCTGCCGTCGATTGGGCGCGCTGACGATTTTTGAAGCAGCCGGATTTTGGCCGGATTCCGGTAGCCGCTTTCACGTTCAGACACGACGCGGGCAAGACGGCGCAGCTCAATGGTGTACTTCAAGCACTGACGCCGCCCCAACTTTACGGCTCGGCGCGGCCGGAGGCGTCCGGCTAATGCTCGTCGAGGTATGTTGCCCTATTGTCCCTTCCAAACTGGCTTGCGCTTTTCTACAAACGCACGCGCCCCTTCCTTGGCGTCCGAACTCTTCAGAATCACCTTCACCATCTCGTCGAGATCCTTATGCTCACCCAGAAATGCATCCCTCATGCAACGCCTTAACGTAGCCTTCATCGCGCGCAAGGAAAGCGGCGCGTTGCTCGCAATCTTCTCAATCAGGTTGCGGCCAGCCGCTTCAATCTCGGCTTCCGGAACCACTTCGTTTACTAATCCCATCGCCAGGGCACGTGGGCCATCGACGGATTCACTGGTGAACAGCAGATATGCGGTGGCGGGCGCGCCAATCACTTCGATCAGCTTGCGGGTGAAATCGAAAGGCGGGATTAGACCGACCTTGGCGGCGGGCATCCCCAATCTGACGGTTTCCGCTGCGATCCTGAGGTCGCAATGCAACGCCAGCTCCAGCCCGCCGGCCAGCGCCGCTCCTCGCATCACCGCCACGGTCGGAATCTCCAAAGACTCCAGGCGTCGAAAGACCGTCTCCAGGCTGACCCCGCCGCCCACTTCAGTCGTGTCCACCCGATGCCCTTCCGCCAGGTCGATTCCAGCGCAGAAATGCTTGCCTTCCCCGGTGAGCACGAGCGCTCTGACGCCCTGGTCGGACGCCGCCGCTTTAAACACTTCGTCCAGGGCGGCCAGCATCGAGTTGTTGATTGCATTGCCCTTCTCGGGCCGGCACAACCTGACCGTCAGATAATCTCTGGAGCGCTCTACTTTGACCAGTTCAGCTGCCATCACTTTCTCCTCGCACATGCTCGCGCACGGCTTTGCTTTGCGCCTTGTTGCTACACGCGCCCCGAAACCGAATCAATGATAGCTGACGTCCTGTTTCATCGGCCTTTCGATATCGGACACGCGCGACATCGTCACAATACCGCCAGGGGATTTACCGGCGAGCCGGTGCCGCCTTTCAATATAAGCGGAGCCAGTGCGAACATGAACTCAGCCCGGGCCATCGACTCGCACTGATCCCCCAACTCCTCGAAATCGCAGTTGTCTATCAGGTGTATGCCCATCGCGACGATCGCGATCGTGTGAATCGGAAAGGGCATGCTTGCATACCCGGTGGGCATCAAGTCGCTGACCCCATCCGAAGCCAGCAGCGCGACTCTTCTTTCCGAAATCCATCCCAGGCAGGAGGGATACAGTCCTGCCAGCCCTTCGCCCGCCGCGTCTCCGCCTCCGAGTTGCCGATTGCGCGCGGCACGCCCGGTTCTAATTAACAAGGCGTCGCCCTGTCCAACCGTAACCTTTTGCAGCTTCTCGGCGGCTTCCAGGTCTTCAGGATAAATCGCTTCTTTGGGTTCCAGCCAGCGCAGCGATTTGAGCCGCGGGATATCCAGCAACACCCCTTTCGTGATCACTCCGCTTTTCAGCCCGTCGATTGAGCACACCAGCGCCCCTTCGCTCTTTACGTCGGATAGTGGATAGCCATTGTACAATTTGCCCTTGCGATGCATGTGACACAGGGCATCGATATGCGTCATCCCCATCCCGTGATTGTAGACGGTGAAATAATCGGCGGTCATCTCCAGGTCAGACACATGGCACATCAGGTGCGTGACCGGTAAAGGATTGTCAGCCGACGTTTTGGTCGATAAGGGCTGGGCCATCGAGATAGTAACTCCGGCCCGCACCAGGGAACCGGCCTCCGCGATCTTCGCCGCGGTCACGTAGTTCAATGCCCCAAGCTGGTCGTCCTTTCCCCATTTGCCCCAATTGCTGAGCTTGACGAACAGTTCCTCCAGCTCGGTTTCAGTCAGATTCCGTTGTTGCGCCATTCGCCCACCTCGATTTTTTTTGGTGTCTCTCCACCATTTATTGAGGCTGCCGAATATTGCAATCCCGCCGGGGCTGCGCAGCTCGCCTGCCGGCACCTGATATCATGACCGTCTTCGAAGCCTGCCGGGCTGGCCGAAGCGGGTCAGGCGACGACTCGGAGGCTCAGGAAAGGCAGCGCCGCTGAGGTCTATGCATTAATTCCAGCCAACGAGGCCGGCCGGACGCGAAACAATGGTGAGGGGTTGAGGGCAGGGCACGACGCGAATTGACTTTACTAATCGCGAGCCCTGCCGTAGGTTTTGCTTTCAGCCTCCCGCGACAGCAAAGCGTCACCGGCGGCGGGGACGAAATGATTATGTGCCCTAATCGCCAATCGCAATACCAGCCCAGCGCCCTACGGCACAGAATGCCACCGTGAGCGCCAGCCCAAAGGCACAGCCAGCCACGGGGGCGGACGCACCGCCCCACGTTCCGGTGCTGGAGTCACCCTCGGCGCATAAATGGATTATCGCGCTCTCGGTGATGCTCGGGACGATTCTCGAAGTGCTCGACGTCTCCATTGTCAACGTCGCCTTGCCCCACATGCAGGGCAGTTTTTCCGCCAGCGTCGATGAGATCACCTGGGTGGCGACCTCCTACCTGGTCGCCAACGGCATCATGATCCCGATGACCGGATGGATCTCGGCGCGCTTCGGGCGCAAACGCTACTTCATGCTCTCGGTTACCGGCTTCGTGCTCGCTTCGGCCGCCTGCGGCGCCGCGCGCACGCTCAACCAAATGGTGTTCTTCCGCCTCTTGCAGGGTCTTGCGGGTGCCGCGATGCAGCCTTCCTCGCAGGCGATCCTGATGGAGACCTTCCCGCCTGAAGAACAGGCGATGGCGATGGCGTTTTGGGGAATCGGGATGATGGTGGCCCCGGTGATGGGACCGACGCTGGGCGGATGGATTACCGACAACTGGTCGTGGCGCTGGAACTTCTATATCAATGTCCCGATTGGGATCGCGGCGATCCTGATGGTTTCCACCTTCCTGCACGACCCACCCTATCTGCGCAAGTTGCGGGCCAAAGGCGGCCGGGTCGATTATCCGGGAATCGTGCTAATCGCGCTCAGCCTGGGACTGCTCCAAATCGTATCGGACCGCGGCCAACGCGCCGACTGGTTCGCCTCCCCCTGGGTGACCTACGCTGTCATTGGCACCGTGCTCTCGACGGTGCTGCTGATCTGGCGCGAGCTTAGCTTCAGCGAACCGATCATGGACCTGCGGATCCTGAAAATCCCGATGTTCACGATCGCGATTATTATTCTGGTGCTGATGAGCTTCATGCTGTTCGGCACCAACCTGCTCAACCCCGTCTTTCTTCAGGAGTTCATGGGTTATACGGCTTGGGACGCCGGGCTGGTGCTGGCCCCGCGCGGGCTCGGGGCGGCAGCCGCGATGCTGCTGATCGGGCAGCTCGCCCGCTACCGATTGCCGACCAAGCCCTTTTGGGTGGCCGGCTTTTTATTCCAGTGCTACGCGCTGTACAAAATGGCAACCTGGAACCTCCAAGTCGATTATTGGCAGGTCCTGTGGCCCACCGTTCTGATCAGCGCCGGCTTCTCCTTGATTTTCCCACCGCTGTCGGCCGCGACGCTTTCTTGTGTGTCCCGTGAACGGATGGGTTATGCCGCGAGCCTTTTCAGCATGATTCGCAACACTGGCGCGGCGATGGGAATCTCGGTGATGAGCACCATGCTGGTGCGCAACGAGCAAACCCACCAGAGCTACCTCACCGAACATTTCTCGGTGTTTGACGCCTGGCGGATGGGGATGGCGCCGCGACGCATGCCCGGCGCTCCACATATGCTCGGGCCCAATCAGATGGCTGCGGCCAAACATGGTTTTGCGATGGTGTATGGGCAGATCCAGGCCCAGGCCGCGATGCTGGCGCTCAACGACATCTACTGGACCCTGTTTTGGATGAGCACCATTCTCACCCCGATTCTGCTGCTGTCGTGGCTGTGGGCGAACAACGCAACCGCGCGGCCGGAGGTTTCACCTAACGACGCCGCCGCCATGGCCCACTGACGCGGCGCGCCGCGCTTCTCCTTTACTCACCCGGCGCCCTTCCGTACTTTGCATCGCAGTGGAAAGCCGCGAGCCAGCCGCGTCTCCAGCAGTGGCTGCGATCTTCACTCGTTCGGAAGCTGGTACGGATGTTATGAACCGCGTGCGAGCAAGCGGCGCGCAACTGATCATCGTCATGGGGTTCCGTGAGCGCTAGCCCTAAGCTCGACGCCCAATCCGCCGCTTCAGCCGAGCTCACGCCGCCGGTCGATTCGGTCCCGGTTTACAAATGGATCATCGTCGTCGCGGTGATGCTCGGGACGATCCTCGAAGTTCTCGACACCTCGATCGTCAATGTTGCTCTCCCGCATATGCGCGGCAGCTTCTCGGCCAGCGTTGACGAGATTACCTGGGTCGTCACCAGCTACCTGGTCGCTAACGGAATCATGATTCCGATGACCGGCTGGATTTCCGCCCGCTTTGGCCGCAAGCGCTACTTCCTGCTTTCGGTCACCGGTTTCGTGGCCGCCTCGGCCGCTTGCGGCGCCGCCCGGTCGCTCAGCCAGATCGTGGTTTTCCGGCTCCTCCAGGGGCTGTCGGGTGCTGCTATGCAGCCCTCATCGCAGGCCATCCTGATGGAGACCTTTCCGCCCGAGGAGCAGGCCCTCGCAATGGCGTGGTGGGGCATCGGGATGACCCTGGCACCGATTATTGGTCCCACCCTGGGCGGTTGGATCACCGACAACTGGTCGTGGCGATGGAACTTCTACATCAACGTGCCGATCGGAGCCGTGGCCATGCTGATGGTCTGGGCCTTCGTCCATGATCCTCCGTATCTGCGCAAGACCCGAATCCAAGGCGGCCGCGTCGACTACCCGGGCATCGTGATGCTCGCGCTCGGACTCGGGCTGATCCAAATCGTGCTCGACCGCGGCCAGCGCGCCGACTGGTTCTCCTCGCCGTGGGTCATCTACGCCACCGCCGGCGCCGTGCTCTGCGTGATCTTGCTGATCTACCAGGAACTGACCCACCCGCAACCTATCCTCGACCTCAGGATCTTCGCCAAACCCACCTTCACCCTGGCCACCGCCTTCGTGGTGATGATGAGCTTCACCCTGTTCTCGGTGAACCTGCTCAACCCGGTTTTCCTCCAGGAGTTCATGGGTTACACGGCCTTGCAAACCGGTTTGGTTCTCGCCCCTCGCGCCATCGGGATAATGGCGGCGATGTGGCTCGTCGGGCAGTTGGAACGGATGCGCTTCAACACCCGTTACCTGCTCTTTGGCGGAATTATTCTCCAGTGGATGGCCCTGTGGCAGATGGCAACCTGGAACCTGCAAATCGGCTACTGGCAGATCCTGATCCCGACCTTCATGTTGAGCACCGGCTTCTCCTTTATCTTCCCGGTGATGTCGGTCGCCACGCTTTCATGCGTGGAGCGTGAGCGCATGGGCTACGCCGCCAGCATTTACAGCATGACTCGCAACACCGGCTCGGCCATCGGCGTTTCAATTGTCAGTACGATGCTGATCAGCGGCCAGCAGATTCATCAAAGCCGCCTGGCTGAACATTTCTCGATCTTCGACGCCTGGCGCTTGGGTATCGCTTCGCCGCGGATGCCCGGTTCTCCTCACTTCCTGCCATTTCCCGATCAGCTGTCGGGACAAAAGCAGGGGTTGGCGATGATTTACAGCCAAATCCAGCTCCAGTCAGCAATGCTATCGCTCAACGACATCTATTGGATGTTGCTCGCAATCGGAGTGATCGTGATGCCGCCGCTGCTGGTGGCCTGGATGTGGCAAAGCGCGAAGGCGGTACGTCCGCCACACGACTCGGCCGCGTCCGCCCTGGCGCATTGAGTGAGCTTATCCTTCTTCATTGTCGATACTGATGCTCGCAGCCTAGACTTGATCAGGGATACCGAGCGCGATGATCAGCAGATTCGGAAGGGAATCGCTCGATCTCTTAATTGTGCCGGCAGGTCTGAATTATAGCTTGTATGGTCTTACGTCATGGATTTGCGCGGGGCTTTGTCCGGACCGCATTGATGCTGCTACTGACCTGTGCCACCGCCCGGGCGCTCCAACTCGACCATCTGGATTCCGCCCGCACCTATCGCGTCGACCAGATTGTAATTACCGGCAACCACGCCATTTCAGAAAGCGAACTCCTTTCCCAGATGAACACCAAGGTGCGGCCCGTCTATCTGTTTTGGGAATCGCGTCCGGCCTTTGATGCCGACGTTTTCGCCGAAGACCTCAAGCGGCTCCAACTCTTCTACCGGGCTCACGGATACTTCCGCGCCAAGGTCACTTACGATCTGAAGGTGCTTCAGGGAGACCTGATAACGCCCGAGGTCAAGGTCACCGAGCATCGTCCTTTCAAAGTCGAGCGGATCGCGATTGTCGCAAACCACCACGATCTTCCAGCCGTCAACCCGCTCTACCGCCAACTCAAGCTGAAGCCGGGTGACATTTTCGCCGACGCCGCGTATCAAGCCGGCGAGGACGCCATTCGTGACTTCTATCGCAATCAGGGTTACGCCCTCGTCAAGACCCAGCGCCGGGCTGAGGCGAACGTCTCGGCCGACGCGGTCCGCATCTGGTATTTCGCGCGGCTCGGCGTCAGGGGCGTGTTTGGCAAGACCACGATCGTAGGCGCGGAGACGGTTCAACGCGACATTATCACGCGGGAAATCGCCTACTCACCCGGTGAGCGGTTTTCGCAGCGCCTCCTCGACGAATCCACGCAACGCCTGCTGAAACTTCGGTTGTTTTCCGTGGTTCGCCTGACTCCTCACCTCGACGATGAAAATCCTGGCGTAGTTCCGATCCGCCTGACGCTCAAGCAACGGCCCAGGCATTCGATCGATGTGGGCGGTGGATATAACACGCAAAGTCAGTTCATCGCGAACTTCGCCTGGCACGACATGAACTGGATGGGTGGCGGCCGCCAACTCACCGCCTATCTGCGTTATTCAAATATCGATAGTGCCGCCCGGCTCACCCTCACCCAACCCTATCTGTTCAAGACCCGTGCGATCACCGGGATCCTGGATCTGGAGGAGGCTATCCAGCAGGTGCCAACCTACACGCTGTTCAGCACCCGCTTTCTTCCCAGTATCCGCTATTCCTTTTCTGAAACCACCAAGGCCTTCATCGGCTACCGCCTGGAATACGACAAACTCACCAGCGTCGATTACCAGGTGGGCTATGCATTGGGCGGAATCCGCATGAGCGGAATCCTCTCGGGACCTGGGGCCGGTTTCACCAGAGACACTACTGACGACTTGTTCAATCCCACACGCGGCTATGTGCTGGACCTGGAAGGAATGCAGGCCGGAGAGGTTTTCGGCGGGAACTATGATTTCTATCGCTTTTGGGGACAGATCAAGCACTATCACTTGATCGGATGGAAAACGATTCTGGCCACGCGCTTCAAAATGGGCACCGGCGACTATTTTGGCACGTTACGCAATTATCCGCTTTTTTATCGCTTTTACGCCGGTGGCGAAGGCAGTGTGCGCGGCTACCGCTACTGGCGCCTGGGACCTAATACGCCCGACGACACTCCGCTGGGCGGGCTCACCGATATCGAAGGATCCCTGGAGTTGCGCCGGCCGCTTTGGGACAAGCTCTCGGGCGCGGTTTTCCTCGACTTCGGCCAGCTATCGACCCACGCTTACGATATACCTATCAGGGACCTCGACTTTTCCGCCGGTCCGGCGCTCAGCTACAACACACCCGTCGGGCCGGTACGAATCGACCTTGGAATCCCATTCAAAAAGCCGCGAAATCAGACTCAATGGCAGGTATATTTCAGCATTGGGCAATACTTCTGAGCTGAATGCGGGGATGGGAGGGAGAGGATGAGCCGGGTGATGCGAATCGTGCGATGGGTTCTGGCAGTCGTTGCCGCGCTCGTCCTCACCATCGCAGTGGCGGCGTTGATATTCACCCGCACCGCCCGCTTCAACGACCTCTTGCGAACCCGGATCATCAGCTACCTCGCTCAGACCTATCGGGGCGAAATTACTATCGGCACTATCGAAGGTTCGATCTGGGGTAGCCTTACGCTGCGCGACATCAACGTCCGTCACGGCGGCGAGAATATTGCGTCAATTCCCGAGCTGCGCGTCGGCTATTACCTGCTGCCAGCTCTGCGCGGACAGATCGTGCTGTCCGACATCGACGTGATCAAGCCGGAACTGCACCTTGCCCGAAACGCCGACGGCCAATGGAACCTGATTGCGGCTATCGCTGAGCGCCATCCGTCGCCACCCGCCAATATCGCCATCGCCCTGCATCGAATCGGCATCGAACAGGCTGACGTGAGCGTCGCAATTGACCCTGCCAGCACTTACCGGCTCAGCGACGGCAACTTCAGCGGTTCTGGAAAAATTGGACCGTCAGGGCAGAGCTTCAACCTGAATACGCTGGCCTTTACGCTGATTGGACCCCGCATTTTGCCCGTTCATGCGCACGGCGCCATTGAGTACCAGGAGTCGGCTCAGATAGCCACCATCAAAGTTCCCGATTTCTCCCTGTCGACAGCTCGCTCCCGGATCGACCTAAGCGGCTCCCTGCGCGATCTCAGCGCCAAAAACATCGACGCCACGATCAACCTGCGCAAACTGGCTGCGGCCGACGTTAATTCGTTGGCGCCCCAGGCCAATTTAGTCCCCGATTTATCGGGCACGATAAAACTCAGCGGCGACGCGTCGGATCTGCGCAGCGTCATGGCGCTGGCGGCGGGCTCCGCCCATCTGCAAGCCACGATCGGAGGCAACATCACCACGTCCCAACCGATCTGGTGGATACAGGCTAATCTCGCCAAGGTCGATTTGACCAAGCTGTTAAGGCGGAAACAGCCGGACGAACTCCCCGGCGGCGAGATCAACGCCAGCCTGCACGCCAGCGGCGTTGGGACTTCGCTCGCCGCCACCAAGGGCGGGCTCGAGGGGCATATTAACGGCCTTGCGATGCAAGGGTTGAAGCTGGGAAACCTGTCGATAAACGCCGCGGTTGACCGCCAGGTTGCCAATCTCAAGACGCTCCTGACCGGTCCCAATGGACGCGCCCAAGTCAACGGCCGTGTCGATATCGCCGAGGTTCCCTCCTACCGCTTGACGCTCGCGGTTGACCATCTGCGGCCCGCCAACGTAATCCGCGCCGCCGCGATGCCGCCCGCCGATCTCAATCTCACCGCCGCCATCGACGGGTCGGGTTATCTGCCCCGCACGATGCGCGCCCGAGCCCAGGTCCGATGGCTCCCTTCCAAGCTTGGCTCAGTACGTATTGACAGCGGCAAAGTGGACGCGCAGGTGGCATCGGGAATCGTGCAAATCGCCGACGCCTCACTCAAGGCCGGTAACACGATAGTTGATGTCAACGGCCAGGTGGCATTGGATTCCGACCGCAGCGGCCGTATCCGGTACCAAGTGATGATCGCCCAGGCCGGCGATTGGCTCGAACTCGTGGGCCGCAGCGGCGCCGGCCGGATAAACCTTGCGGGGCAGGCCGAGGGCAATCTTCGACAGTTACGCACCTGGGGGTCGGCGGAACTCACAACTGTCAAGATCGATCGTTATTCGGTCGGGCATGCCCAGCTAACCTACGACGTCGCGGGGCTGGGCAAACCGTTTAGACCCGACGGCAAGCTGAAGCTTAGCAGCAGCGATCTCCACGCCGGAATCGCGCTCAAATCGCTGCAGAGCAGCGTCCACCTGATCGCCGGTGCTACCCAGACCGCGACCATCAACCTCAGCGCCGAGGACCGCTTTTCCCATCCTGCCAGCCTGCGCGCCGATATCGCTTACAAACCCGGCCTGTTGGTCGCAAATCTCACCCAGATGGAGGTCGCGACCAGTCACGGTTCCTGGCAGCTCACCACCCCTGCTCAACTCACCCAGAGTGGACCCACGATCGACATCCGGCACTTCTCAGCCGTCAACCAGAACCAAAGCCTCACGCTCAACGCAACCATCGCGCGTAACGGTCCCCAAGACATTGCCCTCCGGGTCCAGCACCTGCGTCTCGCTGACTTCTCTGAATTCGTCCCCGATCAGGTAAAGCTCCTGGGTCTGGCGTCGGCGGATCTTGAGGTGCGCGGCAGCGCTGCCGCTCCGGTCATTACGATCGCCGGCCAGATCGCCGATATGAAAATCGTCAACATTCCTCAAGCTGGATTTTCAGCCCATTTCTCCTACGCCGATGGACGGGCGCAAGGCCAGGCCACCCTCGCCCAGGATTCAACCCATTCGCTCCACGCCACCGTTGACCTGCCGATGCAAGTGAACTGGGCACAGGGTTTTCAATCCCGCGTGACCGGAGACCTCGATTTGCGCGCCGTCTCCAGCGGTCTCGACCTTGCGGTTCTTAACGCGTTCCAAAGTCCCCAACTGAGCGGCATCGGCGGCGTGCTGACCCTCGACGTTGGCGCGCACGGTCCACTTCAACATCCGATTCCGCGGGGCTTCATTCGTTTGAGCGGCGCTCACGCGTTAGCCAAAAAACTCAAAGTCGAAGTCACCGGAGGTTCTGCCGAGATCCAATTAGGGCCCGGCGAAGTGCGTCTGGTCAGTCTTTCCGCCAAAGCTGGCCGAGGAATCTTGAACGGTGGCGGCGCCCTCACCCTGGGACCCGATGGCGCTCCGGGCCAGCTCGGCGTTCATGTAACGCTCGACCAATGGCCCGCGATCGCCACGCATGAGTATGCGGCCACTATCAGCGAGCGCATCGACCTTGAAGGACCATTGGCGGCGATGCGCCTCGGCGGAAAAATCGACGTCCTGTATGGCGTTTTTCGCCCCGATCTGTCGATGACCGGCAGCGCGCCGCGTCCCGACCGCACTATCGTAGTGGTCAAGCGCTGGACCGCGGAAAGCCCCCGGCAACCGCCACCGCCGCCGGTAAGGCGACGGCCCTCAGCCACGTTTATCCTTCACAATCTGGCGATTGATCTCGACGTCGTCGTCCATCGCAACACGTGGATAAAAACGGCGGATTTTGCCGTCGAACTGGAAGGAAACGTAAACCTACGCAAAAAAATTGGAAGGGAGTTGATCCTCACCGGGACGATCAACACGGTTCGCGGCACCCTGGTCGTCGCCCAGAGTCAATTCGACCTCGCGCGCGGCCGCATCATGTTCACTGGCGGTCACGAGATTAACCCGGAACTCGAGATCGTCGCGCAACGCCGGGTCCAAAACTATCTGCTCTCCGCGACCGTTACCGGCACCGCGAACAAACCCGTTCTGACCCTTAGCAGCATTCCCGAACTGCCCCAAGCCGACATCCTCTCGGTAATGATGTTCGGCAAGACCTCCAGCGACCTCAGCGGCGGCCAGCAAAAGGACCTTCAGAACCAGGCGGTTTCGATGGCCGGAGGCTACGCCGCGTCTCAGATCGGACAAGCGGTGGCTAAGTCCCTGGGCTTGGGAGAACTCGGGGTCACCACCAATTCGAGCGGAGTCGGTATCGGCCGCTATCTGACCAGGAACGTCTATGTCTCCGCCTCGCAGTCCGCCTCCAACATGCAAGACCGCAGGGCCGAGATTCAGTACTACCTGACCCCCAGCGTCAGTCTCGACACGTCCGCCTCAACCAACTACGGCAACGAGATCAAACTGCAATGGCACAAGGATTACTGAGATCTGTTCTTTGTCCCCTCTCCCTGACCCCTCAAGAGGCCTCAAGAGGGGAGCAACACTTGCGCATTGCCGCAGCAGGACGATAGTTGGCGTAGCGCCGCTGCAAGAGCGCCCGTACCCGCACCGGTAGCT
This sequence comes from uncultured Pseudomonadota bacterium, assembly GCA_963805995.1. Taxonomy (GTDB): domain Bacteria; phylum Desulfobacterota; class Binatia; order Binatales; family Binataceae; genus JAJPJA01. The sequence goes on from CAWDWL010000014.1 coordinate 365,624, forward strand.
ACTTACGGATGCAATTCGCGCGCCGGCCTGTGTCGGCTTGCGCCTGCGGACACGTCCGCGGGCGCCTTCCTGTAAGCCGCGTGATCACCCGGGCGTCCGGCCCGCTCGGCCACGATCGCGAACACTTCGGGACTGAACGGCATGCTGTTGTGTCCCGCGCGCACTTCGATCGCCTCAACATTTGGTCCGGATTCGATACAACTGCGCCAGTCCACGACCGCATCCCTGCGCGAGTAAACGATCGTCTCGGCGATCTCAGGGGCCGGGTCTGATTGATGCGCCCCACATAGCGAACTCATGTGCTCCAGGCAGGTGTCGCCCTCGTTATGGCGCCGGCGGGTCGCCATAAACCACATCCGTACGAATGGATTACTGTTGTCCAGCGGTTCGCGAATCGCGGAGCCCAGCAGAATCGTCCGCTCGATCAGCGCGGGAAACGTCGCGCCAGTTCCCGGGCATAGATCCCGCCCAGACTGTGACCAACGACGACCACTTTTCGGTGGTCGCTGCGGAAAGCGCCTTCCAGCACTCGTGACAGCCGCCCAATGGTCTCCCGTGGGCAATCAACATTCACCCAAATACCGGCAAAGAAGACCCGATGACCCATACCGCGCAGTGCCATCGCCAGCGGGTACAGGCTCGCATCCCCGGCCATAAAACCAGGAATCAACAGGACCTTGGAAACATCGGATTGCGGCTCCGGGCGATGCGCCAAACCGCTCCAGTGCAGGGGAAACAATTCGTACAGCACGCCAGTCAAGACCTCACGCTCTCTAGTTTAGCAGAGGCTTAACAAAAGCGTGCTGAAAACGAAAGCGGAACGGTCTAAAAATCATCAATTGCCCAAAAATTAGGCAACCAAACCATCGTTTCCCTCAATCTTAAGCCTTCCTTATGGTGGAAAGGCGTATGCTGGAAATCATCTGACACTGGCTAGCGGTCAGAAACACTGAAAGCCCCCTGCATCGCAGTCTTCGCTGGCGGCTGGTGCCCAACAACCACCGGCTGCCCCACGCCGGCCTGCGCCTTCATACGCAGGCCGGCGTTCTAAGTTTTCCGGCTATTCGCGCGCAACGCCGGTCAGATCGGGCTTTACTTGTCGATTCCGCAAAGTTTGCGCGCCATTTCCATGGAGCTTTCCATCATCTGCTTGCCTGCGGTGCGTTGCGCTTCAAACAGCGGCGCCAGCATCGTCTCCTTCGCCCAAGTGGTCGAGCGCTCGTGCAGTTCCAGCATCATCTTCCCCATCCGCACCCCATTTTCGACGTAAAGTTCGACTGCCTTCTTCGCACTTTCCGTCCACACGCCACCTAGTTCACCTGTTTCCATAACCATTCCTCCTTTCATTAGCTGCTCTTTCCCCCCATTTCTTGAAGGCCTGCGCCTTGATTTCGTTGGATGTCGATTCACTCCCGGTACCTCAAGCGACGACCCGCAGCGTCGCTACGCTGTCGTCGTTAGTTGTTGTGGGCCGCGAGCCACTGAGCGACCTGAGGCCACAGCTTTCGCTGCGCTCCGCCGCTGACCGCGGTCCCGACGTGACCTGCGGGATAGGTCAGGTCACCCCAGTCTTGACTCCCCACCGACGCTCCCAGTGCGGCGCTGGAACGGGGCGGGACCACGTCGTCATACTGTCCAATCACGTTGAGCAACGGACATTTGATTTTCTTCAAATCGACCCTGCTACCCCCGACTCGGAATTCGGAGCGCATCAGCAGGTTGTGCCGAAAGAGCTGCTCGGTCACCTCGCGAAATACCTCGCCGGTCATCGCCACGTCGCTGTCCATCCAGCGCTCGAACAGCCGGAACATTTCGGCATATCCCGAACCGCTGCGGTTCTTGTAGAGATCAAGATATTTGGAAAGCGCATGATGAACCGGCGCCATCGATTTGAAACATGCGTTGATCAACCAACCCGGGCAGTTGCCATAGGTGTCGATAATCGGATTAACCAATTCCGACATGCGCGCCGCAACCGCGAATAACGGATTGTCTGGCATCCGCGCGTCAACCGGCGTAGCCAGCGTCACCAGGTTCTTGACCGTCTCCGGGTACAAGGCCGTCCACATGAGCGACAGCAGTCCCCCGAAACAGTATCCAAGCACATTAATGCGCTTCACGCCGCTTCGTTCTTGCACAGCGCGAACCGCGTCGTGAAGTTCGCAATTGATATAGTCATCGAAGCCGCGCCAGCTATCCTCGCGTGTGGGCGGTATCCAATCGGTCAAGTAGACATCGAAACCCTGGCGAGTCAGGGTTTCGATCACGCTGCGGCCGGGCAATAGGTCCAGGATGAACGGGCGCTTGACCAGCGCATATACCACCAGCAACGGTGTCGGATTCACCGGGGACCGGGCCCGGTAATGGCGCAGCCTGAGTTTCTGACCCTCGTGCACTACCTCAAACGGGGTCGCGCCGCTGGGTTCGTCGTGAACCGGATAGGGATCGCGCAAACTTCGCAATACTCCCTCCGCCGCCTGCGACGCGCCTTCCAACCAATACCGTCCCAAATCATTTAATACCGCGACCATATGTACTCCCTCGCTTGCCGACATCCGGAATCGCGTGCTTGGCGGGCGCTCTACTTTCGCTCCCTTCTTGAATGGTTCCTGTCTTTTGCCGCCGTTGATTGCGATGTCCGCTATCGCAGCAGCGATCACCCGCCTAGTTCACTCCGTTGCGGGCCTCATCTTGCCGATTCAGCAAATTCACTTTCGCCGCGAGTTGGCGCATCTCGCGGCGCAGATGGTTCAACGCCTCCCGCAATTCCTCGGTTTCGGCCCCGGAACCAGCGCTCTTGAGCAAGCCAAAACCCGGCGCCAACGATTCCATGAAGTCGCGTGCGATACGCTGGCACTGCACGAAATTCTTCACCGACGCCGTCATCAGACCGACAAAACCATGGGCCTGATAGACCCGGTCCACGCTTTCATTGGCTAAGTTGGTCCACGCCTGGCAGCTCTTGAGCACGGCTTCCTCGACCTCGTGGCTCCCATCCTTGCCTAGGCCCAGCATCCATTTCTGAAGCGCCGCCGGCAGTTCCCACATTGAGGACTCAAGCCAGCCATGCAGCGCACCTCGATTTTCTGATTCCATTACGTTTGTCCGCTCGGTCTAGTTAGCGTTTGTCAAAAACTCTTGCGTCTCGATTTTACCCACCGACTGTTACGACTGGTTTCCCGCAGAATGATATCTCTGCATGAGCGTTCTTCGCGCTATGCGAGCCGCGATTGTCATTTCGCGAAACGAAGAACTCAAATTTTCCCGATTTGCTTGAAAGTTCCAGGCCCTGATCGGCATGTGTTGCTGTTAGAAGCACCCAGCGTGCCAACCGAAGAGTAAGTATACAGCCAGTTATCTTCTGCGCGCTTGCAAAAAAACCGAGCATTCAGGCCGCCTACTGCCCGAAACCCTGGCAGTGCTTGGAACAAGCGTTAATTTTGCGCTCGGTTCGTTGCTCCGCATGATTTACCAGGGTTGCCTTACTTTGTGGGCGATTTGGCAATCTACTGCGACGGCGGTTTTCGGTTATCTCTTCCCGTGTGTCGAAACCTCGATTCGTGCCGATGAGTTGGGTTACATTTTGTCAAATCCGAGGCTCGCTGATCGACCTTCAGCCGTTCGCAGAACAAGGCGTTTGCAATCAATTCCAAGGCGCACTCAAGCGCTTGGTTAGCTGCTTGATTTTCGCCCGCATCTGGTCGGCGCTGAGACCAAACATGGCACAGCACAGGTCAAATTCGATCGGCGCTCCCGGATCGCCCGCAAACCAGCTCTCGGCCACTCGTCGGGCCTCGCGCCGGCGTTGCGCAACCTCTGAGGTGGGCGACGGCTTGAAGGAATCGACGTAGTCCACGACCGCACTCAGCAACACCGCGCGCAGCAATCCAAACTCCGGCAGATCCTCGGGCTCTGACTTAAGTTGCACCGGCAGCATGACTTGCGGAGTCAGCATCCGCGCCAACGTTTCGAGGGCCTGGATCATCGCGTGGTTGTCCCATGCGGTGTGCTGCTTGCGCGGCCGCCGCATCCGTCCCTTGCCGCCCGCTTTTGACCGTGTTTTTCTGCTCCGCTCGGGGCTCTCCTCCACCTGCCTCAACCCTCCCGCCTCCGTGGCCGCCATTGGCCATTCACTGACAACGCTGTATTGCATTGGAATGCTCCTATTCGTGGATTTGGCTGGTACGACCCGGGTCTAACCGATGCGCCCCCACGGCCGCCGACCAACTGTCGGTCAACTGCGCGCATTGCACGCCGGCGCTCAACTCTGCCGCACGGCGCGTGATGCGGCCCTCCTGGAACGCCGCAAAGAGACGAAAAAAATGCGCTCGGGTCGCCTCAACGTTGCGGTTGGTACAGATTTCGCTCCAGTCCATCGCAGCCACGGTACGGGCCAGCGCCGGGTTGACGAATTTCGGCTCGCGGTAACAACCACAACTGCGGATTGCCGCGCTCAACTCGGCCCACGCGTCCTCCGCGCTGAGTGCGGATTCGCCGCGACATTCCATTTCCAGACTCGCTGCCCGATAGCAGATCGCGCCTACCGGCGGGGCGAATTCTCGCGGGGAGCGGATGATCTCCATAGCCGCCCGCTCGACTAACATTGCGTCCAGCGGTCGCATCAACCGCTCGTAAAGCTGCATGGTGGCTTCGCTGGGTTTCCAGGCTGGATAGGCTGCGACCAACAAGGTGACGATTCGCTTGGCTTGAACTTCGGTCATGACGCACTTCCCGATCCTTCGCGTTGGCTTGCCTCGCGCAGGCCCGTAGCGCCACTTCCATCGCGGATTCACCGGGACCGGGAGAGGCGCGCGGTCGCGCACCGGCACGTCCGGCAAAGCGCAACGCGTTGCGGCAGCGGCCGCGCCAAGCCGCCCGCCAGTCGGCGTACCGGCGGTCGTGCGCTGCGCAGTCATCCCTCCAGGCCTGGAATTCGAGACCGGATCGATCCCGAGTTCGAGCGCGAAATGGCGCATATCCTGGTCGAGCGCAAAGCCTGGAGACCACTTAGTTTCCGGCCGTTTGCCCTTGCGCTCCGGGCTCCGCTCCGCTTCGGCCCTGGCATGGCAGACCCTCGGTTGCTCCGCCGCATCGCCGCTGACTTGGTGATTCGCTTGCGTAGGAGCAATGCTTTCGTTGGCGGAGATCGGGAAGATCGGATCAGAATCAGAGACAGACGCCGGCGCGGGACGCTCGCTGCCCGCACTCGCAGGGCTAGCCTGATGCTCCCTGATCAAGAAGCGGAGGCGGCCAGAACGCCCAGGTCGATCGGCTCTGAGGCGCACAGTTCGTGCGCGAGCCACTCCGGATCATCGGGAATCCGGTTCTCCAGGCGCGCGGCCAGCGCGAACAGCCCGATCAGATGGGCTTTGGCAGCGTCGGGCAGGCGAAAAAAAGCGCGGTCGCGCCATAACGCTCCGTAAAGCTTGATCCACGGGGGGTTGCGATCTTTGTAATGCTGAAAGCGCTCGAAGTTTCGTATGCGAAAGTAACTAGCCATTTTTTTGCAAGCTCCGGGAGGCCGATTTGGCTATCGACGCCGGACGGTTTCGCACGCCGGGAAGCGGAAAGAACGTCGCAGCAATCGAAGCCAAGCCGGTTGAAGATTCCGATAGAACGAAGAGGATCATTGTAAATGGGATGGAGGCACTCGACGGTGCCTGTTGGGAATAAGCCCGTTGCGGCGATCACCGGGTCTTGCCCCAACCATCACGCGCTGGATCAGCTAGGCGCGGCGGAGCAGGGCCGCAGACGCTGGTACGCTTGCGCGACCAGGCGACGTCTCAGGATCGCGCCAGTTGAGCGGATCGACCGCCAACAGAAGCGCGTTCAAAAACCGTTGTTGAGTCTGTCTGAGAAGCGCGAACGCAGCGGGGCCAGGCACAATACCGCCACAATTCACCACCCCGGAGCCCAGAACCGGTTCCGCACGCCCTACTACAGGATAAAACTTTCTCCAGTTTATTTCGAAAGAATACCGCGCTGGAGCGGGCGACGGGGATCGAACCCGTGACGTCCAGCTTGGG